>JBGSMN010000108.1:0-37807 GCA_041740155.1 Rhodopirellula sp. | reverse complement strand
TCGTAGTTTAGCGTTCACTCGAAACCCTCGTTTGCGTGCGTGAATGGACTGATGAGTAACATCCAATACACGCGTAAAACGCCGAGGGTTTTCGAGTTTTCTAAGATTCTTTGATTAAGCGGTCGCTTGTTTAAGGGCTAGTGGGGTATCTGAACGGCAAGGCATCAGGAGACACGAGCAGACAAATGCCGTCTTTTGCTGGGTTTGCGAAAACAGAGTTTTAGGAAAGGCAGGGTCTTCGCTCATATCTTGCGAATTCTGACGTGCGCTGGGCCTTTCAAACTCTTGCTGCTGAGGAACACGTTTTTAAACAATTCCTCTAGTTTCGCCCGTGCCGCTGTGTCCCTCAATACAGTGGGTGACTCCTCGGGCGCAACGTTGACTATCGCCGCAGGCGGGCATGAAACGCGGCGATCACTGATGTAGCAATCGTACTCGTCGCCGTTTTATTGTTTGCACCGAAAGTTGACGGCGGGATCTGATTCACTTCTTAGGTTTCGACGATTGTCGAGGTGTTGGATTCGGTCGATTGCTTTGCGGTTTGAAGATGCTTCTTGGCGTGATGTCTGGCCAAACGCCTCGGGCCGCCGAGATCGTCCGCAGCCGACGACAATTGCAAAGCAATATAATGACCGCGTTGGCTTACCCATTGGCGGTCTGTACTGAAATCAATCTTCGCTCCTAGGCTCTCGCCTGGGAGTAAGTATTTATCGGATTTCGGGCCAAAGGCTCAGCGGTTTGCTTAAGCCAGCCCCCACGAGACTGCTCGCTTATGTTCTTCCGAACGCTAGTTTCGAGACAGCGCTGATGACATGACGTGGTCGCGGTAAGCTCAGAACGGGAATCTTCGCCGTCAGCAACACGGGAAGAAAAATCAGGTCACACAACAAGCAGACCACCATCGTCACCGCGACCAACAAGCCCAGACTGATGACAGGCAAAAAGTTGGAGAGCATCAGCACACTGAAACCGCAAAAGAGGATCGCCGAAGTGGTCACCATCGGTCGCCCCACCGTTTTGAACGTTTCATGGATTGCGGCCTGCACATCATTTGATTCAGCGAGCTTTTGACGATACGTGACCATGAAGTGGATCGTGTCGTCCACGGCAATACCAATCGCGATACAACCTGTGATACTCGTTGCAGCGTTGAGCGATATGTCGGTCAAACCGAGCATCGCGTAGTTCACCGCGACGGGGATCACATTAGGAATCATCGCCAGTAGTCCCAGTTTGATCGAGCGGAACAGCAACATCATCACGAGACAGATGCCACCCATGCCGACGGCCAGACTGCTCGCCAAACCGCTGGTGAACTGAATGTTCGTCAGGTAGGTCAGGTGTGCGTTGCCTGTGATCTTTTTGGCCTCAAGGTCTGGAAAATGCTGAGCGAGATATTCGTCGACATTTTGAGCAAAAATCACGCCTGCTTCGGACCCAAGAATGGAAGAGCGAACTAGAATATTGGCGGCGCGGCCATCCTCGGTAACCAACGTGTCCAACCCTTCGATATTTTCGCTGCGTGCCAGCATCATCACCTGCTCAACTCCTGCCCGATCATCGGGAATCCGATACCAAGACGCATCGCCACCGAGTGCGCGAAACAGCACCTTGTTCACGTCCGCGATCGAGAAAGTGGTGTCGACGCCCGCTTGAGACTCTAACCAGCGTTGCAGATCAGCGATCCGCACAAGCATCTCGGGATCTTGAAATGCACCCGCTTGGTCTGACTCTAGCAGAACATTGTAAGGAGTGATCCCAGCCATGTTTTGATTGGCATAATCCACAGCCACTCGCGTTTCCGAGGTGCTCGGGAACCAGCCTACCGGTGCGGTATCAACTCGGATTCGCATGATGGCGAAACCGCTAATAACGACGACGAGCATCGTGCCAACCCAAATGATCCGCCGGTTTGAGAGAATGCCATTGAGAAATCGATCCCAAGTGACAGTATGCAGATTGGCCGACGGAGCTTTGGGACGAATGGGGATGATTAGAGCGAGACAGGGCATCAGCACTAATGCCATCAACATACTGGCCATCACACCCCAAACTGCGATCGTACCGAACTCGTTGATCACCTCGAGGTGATTCATTTTTAACGCAGCAAATCCGACCATCGTGGTGAATCCCGATAAGATCACGCTCAACCCCGTTTCTTGGAGTGCGTGTCGAACCGCCGTTGGCCGGTCGTTACCAGAATCGATTCCTTTGAAGATGGCTGATGCGACAAAGATGCAATAGGTGGTGCCGATCGCGATGATGATGATTGGCAAACTATTCGTGACAATAGTCATCGCATGACCGGTAACAACCATGCCGCCAATCGTCCAAATCTGTGCCGTGCCGATCGCAGTGAGCGGAAGGAGCACGCCAGCGACGCGCCGGAAACTCAACATCAACAACACCGATATCACGACAGCCATCACCGGCAGCAGAAAACTCAGGTCCCGTTCCATGTAGTTCGTGAGATCGGCCTTCACGACCGGCCAACCCGCCACGTGAAAACGTTGGTTGCCCTCTGTTTGCCGCAGAGTTTCGCGAACCTGCGCCACCAGATCACGTTGCATGCCGAGTCTCGCATCTGATTGTGGTTGCAATCGCAAGTTGATCGCTGCATTCAAACCGTCCTGAGAAACGAGATTGGATCGGACTGCTGGATCGTTATTCGCCAAGTCACGAAGTTCGTCAACCGAAGCACCTTCTGCGAGCCGCTGCGTGATGCTCGATGTCGTCAGCATCCCGTATTGGCTATCGACGAGGCGATAGTTGGTAAGGCTAAAGACTTCGACAACGCCGTCCAATTTCGCGAGCGTTTCACTCAATCGCTGAAACTGTTTAAGCTTTTCGGGCTCCCAAATGCTGTCATCGGAGCCGACCACGACCGAAATGACCTCGTCGGTACCGAACAGATCGCGGGCATGTTCGTGAAAACGGTTTTCAGGACCCTCCTTGAGCATGATCCGCTCGATCGAACCATCGATCAACAGCTTGGGCACGCTCAACAACAAACCAACACTTGCTACTGCAATCAGCAGCAGCCAAACCATCTTTCTACGCAGGATGACGTCGACGCACCTAGTAATTACCGATTCCGAGAACATGATATTTTCCGATTTCCTATTTGTATTTGATTGATTCCGTTTACTGTGGGAAGCCTATTTCGGCTCTTGCATGAACGCGGCTGTGAAGGTGCGGGCGGGTAAGTCTGCGTCGGCTACGTTGGTTTGAAAGTTCGTAACCTCAAGCACGGTCCGTGAGCCACTGGTGACATCTTTCATCTCGATCTGTGTCGCCAAGCGTGTATCGGCGATCGTCGCAAACGAACGCACCAATAGATCTTTGATCATCTTGTGTCCGGCTTGGTAGAAACAAACCCGGATCACGGTGAAGTCCTTCTTGTCGATCGTAAAGACAACCCAGTCGTACATGCTGGGTGATGCTGGCCGCGCCGCCACGATCCAGTGCTGATCCGTTTCTTCCACGATTTTGCGTTGTCCCAAATCGGCAGGGCGGATCTGCAGATCGGCGATCGAGAAGTCGGAATTGAGAAACTTCTTTTCACGAGCGGCAGCAGGAATTTGCTGGACTTGCTTCGTCGCTGGGATGTACAGAAGCAGGCTGTCATCGGTAGCCGATGTGCGGTTGCGGACAAACTGCATGCCCTTCAATGACGCCGGTGCGGTCACGCCGATCCAGCTTTGCACCCCGTCGCCTTCACGACGCAGTCGAAATTCAATGCCATGCTCACGAGGAGTTCCTGATGGCGGAGAAACCGTCAGTTTGGTTTTCAGAATGACGTTGCCCAACGAATCCTGGGCATGGCTGGCACGATCAACGATTTGATCTAAGTCGTTAGCCGGGAGGAGCTGGGGCGTCACAACGAGCAATCCGAATGCGATACCTAGCAGGGCAAACGAACGCGAAACGAGGAAGTTCATAACAGATCCTTGAAAGGGGGAAGGGGCGGTTCGCCCTGCTTAGCGGACGACAATGAAATCTGTTACATCGCGGAGACATGTTTTGAATTTCAGCCTCCCGCTGAAAGATTCGAGCGACGCGAGCGAAGAGCGAGCTATGAACATCGATTTCCATCGAATTAACCGTTTTGCTTGACACATTCCCTCTGCGGCTCCGCTTTCCAATCAAAATCTCGTCCTGTTTGGAATTCGGTCATGCCAGCAATCTCCCCACCCACGCGCGTTCAACCTCAGCTAACACCACGCTTTTTTGAGGAATTCATCACCGGTGGACCCAACGCTCTGGTTTACTGGTATCGGGCCAGAAATGATCTGGACGGGCCGGTGCTCGGGCCAATGAGAATCATGTTTAACTACGGCGTTATCGAAATTTGCAAGCACTTGCCGAGCTTATCGCTGAAACGTTCGATTCTGAGAATGTTGGGCATGAAGCTCGGACGTAACGTCACGATCGCTTCCGGAGTAACACTCGATTTCTATTTCCCAGAGTTGATTGAGATTGGTGAAAACACCATTGTGGGAATGAATGCGATGATCTTGACGCATGAATTTCTGTCTGATCGATTTCGCAAAGGACACGTGCGGATCGGCCGTGGTTGCCTGATCGGAACGCAAAGCACCGTCTTGGTGGGTGTCGACGTTGGCGACTTCACGACGGTTGCGGCCATGTCACTCGTTCATAAAGGAACGCCTGCTCAATCCGTCGTCGGCGGCGTGCCGATGAAGTTCATTCAAGCCCGAACTTAGAGCGTTACAGAGAAGTAAGAGTCGAGTTTCAAAAGTGGGATAGGCTTCCAGCCTGTCATTAATGAAATGACAGGCTGGAAGCCTATCCCACTTGTTTTTTCCGCCAGCGAGGTCCGCTGGCTCAGGATGCGGTTTCTGGTTGGCTCGCTGCATCGGTTCGCAGTGCATGCAGAGTCCAGAGTCCGGTGCAGACGTCGAGGATGCCACAGGACAGTACCAAGGGATTCTCCAAACCCTGGATGACGAAGAGCGTCAAGAACAGCAGCGGCATCATTCGGGCACGTGCTCCCCACAGCATGAACTGTCGGTTATCGGCGCGAGCGGCTTCCAAAAAGAAATATCCCAGCGTGCCTAACAACATTCCGCTGAGCCGCAACCACATGCTGTTACCTGGATCATGTAGTCCGATCCACGTAAACAACGCCGTTGGGGCGACGAGAATCATGGTTCCCGCGGATAATAGGTAGGCTGACCAAACATAAGTGGATAATTGAGCGCGATTCATTTTTAAGTTCCTATCAGTGACGTTTCGGGACGTTTCAACTCAGACGGTTGAGTCAATTTGGACGGGGATTGATTGGTTGAGTGGTTACCAAAATTCAGCCAGTGGGCACCCTTGACGATGCAGCGTTCCTCTTCGGGCGGTAGCATTGGTGTGACTTCAGCAATCCGCGTCCAATGGACTTGCGGGCGGAAATGATGTTCTTGGTGGTACCCGTTGTTGAACCAAATCCAGTTGTAGAAGCGGCTGTAACAACTGACCGCATTGTGTTCGCGATCCCCTGGCGTTCCACCGTGATGCTCAAGGTAATTTTGTGCTTGTGATCCGATCGTGCCTATCAGCCAAACGGGCAGGTAAAAAGCCAAGAATCCATGGGGATTGAGCACTCCGAACGTGATCAACATCGCCAGCAGCGAGAGCGATTCGGCAATGAACAATTGATGATGCCGTTTCTTGAAAATCGTTCGCACCAGGAAGGGGATATCGTTGCGAAAAAAACTCAAGATCGCGTAACGCAGCAGTGGCTCTTCGGTCCCCGTTGAGTTGCCGAAGCGATACGTCGAACCGATGTCACCGCGCAAGCCCGTCCGTGGGTCGATCGCCGCGTTGTCGTATTTGTGGTGATTGAAATGGTAGACGCGATGCAGTGATTCAGGAGCACCTAACAACATCGAGTTGAAACAACTGAATACGGAGTTCGCGCGTTCACTTCGAAAGAACGGGTTGTGAACAAAATTGTGTGCAATGGTAAAGTAGTTCGTACACAACAACGCTGCGGACGTGATCGCTAACGGCAGACTGATCAGCCAGGTGACTTTGCCGAACGAAAGCGTTCCTAATACCAGAATGATAAACTGGATTAAGGCCAGCACGACGAGCCACCCGTCACGCGGGCTGTGCTTGAAAATACGGTGAAGCGTTCTGGATGCCGGTGGAACTTGCGGAGATCGCTCCGTCGGATTTTTTTGAGTCATGAGTGCCATACTCTTACGATGGTGTTGATACGGTTGCTTGAACGTTGATTGCTTACTCAGGCCCCACCGGCTATTGAGCTTGGAGCTGAACAGCGCGCGATGCCTCAGGTACAGACTTATCAGCGGAGAAACCACACATTTGTTTCAGGTGAACGAGACTGGTTCGCCAAAGATTGGAGGGCGAGGCGAGTGTCAACGGGCTTGACTGGCGACGGGTCATCGAGAAGACGTTCTGTGCCACGCGCGAGTCATGAACTGCCGCAGAAAACACAAAGCGTTCAAACCAATTCGAGGAATTCCGGCCTGAGAAACTGGCGATCTGCCGAAAGTGCATGGCGGTGGCACGAGTTTGGCGTCGTTGATACACGCTCAACGCTTGGTCGATTTTTCGTTCGGTGCAGGTGGACTCGTTTGTACGCGTCTGCGTCAGTGCGGTGGCCAAACGGTCTGCTGATGACACCGCGAATGACAGACCTGCTGCCCACATGGGATCAATCGACATGACCGCATCGCCGACGAGTGCCAAACCGGGCATGGTCGCCAGACGAAGCTGATTGGGATAAGAAACATAGCCACGCATCTCGGTAATCGGTTGCGCGGACCCGATCCGGGGCGCGTTCGGGACGCTATCCCAGAACGAGCAAAAGTTCGCTACGGGAGCGACGCGGAAACTCGAAAGAGCCTCCGTGGGAAGGAAGAGACCCAGGAGTGACGTTCCATCTCCGTTTTCATAGGCGAAGGCAAGTTTTGATTCCAAGTGCCAGAAATTGGCATTGCCTCCTGCTGTTAACAATCCACCATCAAAGTACGTGAAGTAGCTGAATCGTGTATTGTTGCTGTTGTGTACGGGAATGTTAGCCAGCTTTGCGATGGTCGAGTTTCGTCCATCGGCGGCGACAACCAGTGGTGCATGAAAGTGCCGAGTCGTTCCCTGGACGCGAGCGACAACACCCTGCGTTCGGCCGTTGGCATCGGTGAGTAGTTGGTCGACATTCGCTCCGGCAACGAACTCGATGTTAAGCTCCGATGCCGCAATGGATCGGATCAAAGGATCGAGCGCGTGCCGAGGCAGGTTGATGCCACGTTGTTTATGATCGGTCTGCGGTTCTTTGATCCAACCCCAAGGCGTACACAACCGCATGTCGGTGCGAACACCGCCTGCCGCATCCATGGCAGCGGTGACTCCGAGTTCATCTAAGACAGGGAGCGCAGACGGCTGGATAAAATGTGTGCAGAGTTTTTTGTAGTGATCTTCGTTGGGACTACGCTCCAACAACGCCACTTTCCAGCCACTTCGGGCAAGTCGCATCGCCGTGGTGCATCCGGCAAGACTGGCACCGACGATCACGGCATCATACATCGTAAACCTCCACAATCTAAGAGACTGATTTTCAAGAGAACTAAAAGCAGCAGGCAAACCGTTGGGTTTGCTGCGAGATATGACCTAGCTGACGTCGAGTTGACCGCCACGCGCGAATTCATCAATGGCGTTCAGGGCGAACAAGCGGCCTGGCGGATGAAAAGCCATTGCGCGGCAAGCGCACATCCGGTAGGTATGTTCCGGTGTCGACATGAACGACATGCCACCCAAGAGTTCTACACTCCGCATGGCCACCTGTTCGATCACGCCTTGCGCGGCATAACGCGTCGACAAGGCGCGGTTCAATAGTCGACCATGATCCTCACGAGCTTGCAGGGCATAAGCGATGCCGTCCAGTGCGGTTGCCTGATTCTCCACTTGGATGACCAACTGAGCACGTTCTTGGGGATTGCCTTTCTCCGCTTTCAGAACGTGTTCAACCAGTGCGCTAACGACGCCCAAATAGGTCGACGAGAGCGCGAGTTGAAACCAGATATATCCGGTGATCTCAACGGGATTGAGCGCGTCGGTATCATCGACAATGAAGACAAAATCATTCGGAACATGAGCGTCCGTGAGAACGACTTCATCGCTTTCCGCACCCGCGAGGATTTCGGACTTCCAAAACGGGCGGCGCTCGATGCCCTCGGAGTCCGCCGGGATCAAGCCCACGGCGCGACGCCACACGCCTGGTTCGGTTTCTGCGATCAGGCCGCACGACAAGAAATCCATCGAGTGTGTCAGCGTGCAGGGTTTTTTCTTGCCCGAGACAAGCCATCCACCTCCCGGTGCTCGCCGCGCACGCATGGTCATATCGAGCGGTCGCGCACCACTGCGTCCTTCGGCGAATCCAGACGCCACATACATGGCGTTTTCAGCGAGACCCGAGAGCAGCAATTGTCCGTATTCTTCGCCAAAGATCGCCCATTCGACCAGCGTAGAAACCGAGAAATTGTGCATGGTACAGACAATTCCCAGTGAAGGAGCGCGAGTGCCGATGGCACGCAGCATGCGTGAGGATTCCACGGCACTCGCCCCCATTCCTCCGTACGCTTTAGGGATCAGCATGGCTGGCCCTTTGCGTTGCTTGAACAGCGAAATACCAGGATTGGCCGGGCTTTCAAGTTCCGAAAACGGTATCTCGCAAAGTTCCGAGTCCAGTCCCGGAAAGTAGCGCTCGAGCGTTTCCCGTTCCAGGCTCAAAAAGTTTCGGGAGGGGGTGCTTGAAGTTTCGGGTGTGGGGTTCGACGTCGGCAGACCGGAAACGAACGGGGATACGCCGATTGAACAGGTTTGAATTGCAGTCATCAGTGGCATTCGCAGAAAGTGGGGGATGACATGGCATCGCATCGCAAACAGGATGCGCCATGAGTTACTGCACTCAGCGTAGGGCCGTCAGGGTCGTTACCATTTTTTTTTACGGTCAGCTCATTTCGGTTTGCGAATGATCTGAATCACCGCGGACGGAGACAACTGCTTGACCAATTGATACCCAGTGTCGAATTGAGTTGGATAAGCCCAGTGATTCGGCTGAAACTGCTTCAATACACCGGAAGCAACGCTATTCGTGAAGACTCTCCTTCAGGTCATGAGTCTCCTTTTTCGGCGAACGCCATCGTTGGTCCCTGCGGGCAGACTCGAAGGCTGCAATCCAGGATGCTTCGGGTCGCTAGTCATCCCAACGTCGCCCTTCGCTGCAGATCTCGGTGTATTTCTCGACGAGCTTCTTAGCTAAACTCTGCAGAAGTTCTGGGTCGCTGTCCAGCAGCGTCCCTTCACCTTCGCGAAGGCTTGCTTTAATTTTTCGCGATTCGGGAAGTCCATGAATAGCGTCTCAAGACGACGAATTGGCGTCGGACCACACTTCACGGATGTGGGCCATTCGCCGCTGCGCGCGGTGATCGTGCGCGGGAGAGTGATGTTGTTTGTTGATGCCTTTCCAAAAGGAGTTCATGGCATGTTGAGTTTGTCCCGAAGAACTGGTTTCGTCACTGGTGTGATGTTGATCGCCCTCTTGTTATCTAACGCCGCGCCCGCGCAAACGGGTGATGCTGACAAGTCTAGCATCGTGATGATGGTCGGCGAGATGTGCGGTGGCTGCGTGAAGAAGATTACAAAGCGATTTGACGGTGTCAAAGGCATCGCCAGAGTCGACTGCAGCATCGAAAAGAAATCCGTCACGTTGATTCCCAAAGACCGCGTTCGGCTGAGTCCCAAAGGGGTCTGGGAAATCATGGAGAGTATCGGCAAAGCGCCGACGAAAATGGTTACACCTGACGGCACGTTCACTTCTAAGCCGAAGGCTTAGGAGAAAGTTGGGAGAAAAATTTGGGAGTCGGGAGATGGGAGGTTCACTTCTATTCTCCCAGCTCCCGCTTCCGTATCCACAATTACCACTCCGAAATCATCAATCCAATGCTTCTCCCCTGGGAATACGGTGTTCGCAACCTGGCTCGACGGCCAGTGCGGACGGCATTGACGCTCGTTGCATTAGCGACGGTCGTAATGTTTGTATTCGTCGTGGTGGGATTCATCCGTGGACTGGAGCAGTCGCTTGCTGTGAGCGGGGACGAGAACGTCGTTTTGGTTTATTCCGTGAAATCGGAAGAGAATGTCGAGAACTCGTCGATCACCGCGCGGACCCCTTCGCTGTTGACGGCTAGTTTGGATTCAGCGGTGAAGCGATTCGGCGTCATGCACGTTTCACCCGAGTTGTTTTTGGGTACGCGGGTGAAGACCGAAGAGGGCGACGGCGGTTTGGGGCTTGTTCGTGGAGTGAGCTTGGCAGCGCCGCTGGTACGCCGATCCGTCAAGTTGATCGAGGGCGATTGGCCCGGCGACGGGGAAGTCATTGTTGGAAGACTTGCAGCCGCAAAACTTGGCAGTTCCGACGACGCGATGACGGTCGGTAAAAGCGTCGAGTTTGAAGGACGAAGCTGGAAGATCAGTGGCCGTTTTGCCGCTGGGGACGCAGCCTAAGAATCTGAAATTTTGTGCAAGCTAGGCGACTTTCAAACGACGACGAAGCGGCAAGACTTGAGCTTGGTCGCGATGCTGCTGTCGCCGGGAAGTTCTGCGGCAGAAGTTGAATTGTTTTGTAAGGAACGAACTGATCTGGAACTACGGGCGATCCGTGAAACGGACTACCACGCTTCGTTACAGCAACACTACAAACCGGTCAGGCTCTTGGCATGGTTCGTGGTGGTGCTGGTGTCCGGTGCGGGGATCTTTGCGGGTTTGAACATGATGTACGGCGCAGTCGCCGGGCGGATTCGCGAGATCGCGACTTTGCAAGCGATCGGATACGGACGACGAGCGATCTTGGTCAGCTTGGTGCAAGAAGGTGTCTTGCTGGCTGCGGCCGGTTCGTTACTGTCGGGTGTGATTGCGCTCACGATGATAAACGGCATGGCAGTGCGTTTTACGATGGGTGCATTTACGTTACGAATCGACAGCGTCGCAATCTTGATTGGTTGTGGCGTTGGATTGTTGTTAGGCGTCTTGGGCGCGTTGCCCCCGGCGCTGAAAGCGTTGCGAGCTGACGTCGCAACAAGTTTGAAGGCTGTTTAATTTATTTCTTTTGAAGAAATGAAATGAAGTTGTTTTTGAGTTTAGGATTGATGAGCTTGACGTTGCTTGCCGTCGGCTGCGGATCGTCTGAGGTGCCGAGCGCATCGAATAATGGAGGCGTAGTATCCAATTCGCAGTTCGTCGCCGACAGCGACCCCGCAGGCGCGATGCCGGTCGGCCAGGCGCGTGAGAAGACCGAGGACGGCCAAGAAGTCACCTTGGTTGGTCTGATCGGTGGATCAAGTAAGCCGTTCGTTAACGGCTTGGCCGCATTCACGATTGTTGATGCGAAGGTGCCTTACTTTGCCGATGATGAAGGCTGCCCGACACCGTGGGACTACTGCTGCGAAACCGACGCAGTCAAGGACAACATCGCCACGATCAAGGTTGTCGACGAATCAGGCAACCCGGTCGCCGGTGATGCAAAGGAACTGCTGAACGTGAAAGGCTTTCAACCGAGGTCGTCAAAGGCAAGGCTCGGCGCGATGACCAAGGGAACTTGACGGTTGCAGCAAGCAAAATCTTTGTGCGTCCTGGCAAGTAGTCATGACCAACGCTACACTCGCCCTCAGCCAGTTGGCGCTCGATCGCTCGCCACAAAGCGAGACGACATCGGTTAAGCCACGACGCAATAAGTGGATGTCACGGTACGTGTTGCCGATCGGTATCCTATTGGGCTTTGTGGCCTTGATGAGCGCAGCAGGCAGACGATTGTTGCCGGCAACATCGGTGACCGTCGTTCCCGTCATAGTGAAACGGGCCGAGATCCAGCAAGCAGGCACGACTTTGTTCCAATCACTGGGCTGGATCGAACCTCGTCCCACTGCCATCAGTGTCGCAGCCCTCGCACCAGGCGTGATCGAAGAGTTGCTGGTGGTCGAGGGACAGCGGCTTGAAAAAGGTGAAGCGATCGCTCGGTTGATTTCGACTGATGCTGAGTTGAATTTGCAGCAGGCGACAAACTCGCTTGCCATTCGTGAAGGTGAATTGATACGGGCACGTGCCGAGTTGGATGCCGCCAAGATTCGACGTGAGAATCCATTGCATTTGAAGGTGCAACTAGCGGATGCTCAGAGCATGCTGGCGAAGGCGAAGACAGAGTTGGCAAAGCTGCCCTACTTGATTGACGCAGCGAAGGCGAATGCTGACTACACCGAAAGCAGTATGGAACGAAAACAATCAGCCAAGGGGGCGGTCTCCGGCAATACCATCGCGCTCGCAGAAAGTGACCATGCGGGTGCGACAGCATTTTTGCAAGAACTACGTCAACGTCAGCCCTGAAATGCTCGTCACGGCAACCTTCCTGGCCCCGGTCGTCGAGAATCGTCCGCAAGACGCCACCGAAACCGAACGCATGTTTGTTCCAAGCCAACTCATTCAGTCCGGAGACTCTGGCACATTTGTTTGGATCGTGGATACGGATGACGTTGCCAGGCGGCGAACTGTTGAAGTGGGAAGCTCAAACGCTGGTGGGCTAATGGAAATTAAGTCGGGACTTAACGCGACGGACAAACTGATCGCCAGCAGTGCCCGCGAATTGAAACAAGGCAGTCCGGTGGATGTAACCGGCGATGATCAAACGATGGGGATGAATTGAATGGCATTGGTAGAACTTCGCGGCGTTTCCAAGAGCTTCCGCAAAGATGATGAAAGCGTCCGACGCTGCTGCTGAAGTTGTCGGCTACGCAACGTCGGCAACGAGTTGAATTAGCGCTCGAAGCAGTTGAACTCAGCGATCGAACCGATCACTACCCACGACAATTGTCTGGCAGACAAGAGCAACGCGTCGGCATCGCGAGGGCGATTGTGGCGCATCCCAAAGTAGTCGTTGCGGATGAGCCAACGGGTAGCCTCGACACCGAAACAAGCGAGCAAGTCAAGGTCTTGCTACAACGTCTCAACAAGGAACTCGACATTACTATGTTGATGGTCACGCACGACAGCGATGTAGCGGGCATTGCTTCACGTCAAATAATTTTCGACCGTGGGAAGTTTTTGGAAACGATTCGTTCATGACAACTTAGGTACTGAAAACTCTTTGGCGACATCGCACTCGCTGGCATCTTCGAGTCGACGGTGCCATATGAGGAAAACTTGATTTACACGAGTCTCGCGTTTCTACAATACACGCGAGTACTCGATGCGGCGGGACTGGTCACGCAGCATGAAGTTCTGTTGACGCAAGATGCCGATCCCGATCGCGTGGCCACTGAGATTGATGCCACATTGAGAGCCGGTTCAGTCGCGACAAAGACCCGCCGCAAAGGTGCTTTTCAAGCGAGCACACTGTCCGACCTTGTCGACCTGATCGGGTTTGCTCATTGGCTGGGATACGCCTGTGTCGGCTTGGTCCTGTCGCTCGTCACCACCACCACGGTGATGAGCGTCCTCGATCGCATTAAGGAATACGCGGTCTTGCAGACGATCGGCGTTCGTCCGATACGAGCAAAGCGATTGGTGTTAGCCGATAGCACGATTCTCTGTTTCGTCGGCGGAATCGGTGGCACGCTACTTGCGATATTCGCACTGGGCATGGGCGGCTTTGCCATCGGAGCCGAAGGTGCGACGATTGCGTTTCGTCCGTCGCTGGGTTTAGAGATTTCAGGAACGATTGTCTCGCTCATCGCCGGTGTCGTGGCAGGCTTGGTCCCAGCAGTTCAAGCGGCAACGGTCCCCATCGTCAATGCCTTGCGGCAGACATAGCTCGGAAAGCAATGGTGTCGGAAGGCGCGACTGCGCTGCCCGGATTCTAAGGGGCATATGAGTGTCCGCTCGCCCAGGCTCGCGCCAGCGTCGATGGTTTTGTGCTGACCGGTGCCCTGGATAAGGTTGTTGACAACAGCGGCGACGACAGACTTCGCGGCCTGACGCTGAGTCAAAAGTCGCTACCGCCAGCAACCGAAAACTGTCGCAACAAGCGACACTGTCGCGGTCAGATTGATGACAAATTGAAAATTTGTTGAGTGTGGATTTCGAGAATTTTCCCAATGTTTCGCGACAGATTCGCGATTGGTACAGCTTGTGCATTTTCCTCCCTGCGTAGTTTCACTGTAGACCCATCCCTCAAAATCCGATAGTAATACTGCGACGATTCGTCCTATTGTGCCGATCGTCTGGGCATTTTCAAAGCGACCATGTTTCACAAGCTACTCACCTATTCGACGATGACCGCCGTCGTGCTTCACGCACTGCTGGGTTGTTGCGTGCATCACGCTCACGCGGGTCACACGCACAGTCACAATGTTGACAAGGTGATGGTGGATGTTCCGCACGTGGTTGGTCTTAATGATGCTGCCCACGATCACGATGAACATGCCCACGAAGGTCACCAGGCTTCGCACTTTGATGACGAAGCGAATGAAGTTGGTTCCGAACAGCCTTGTCCGCAGTCACCTTGTTCGGGGTCACATGGACCGCATGAATCGTGCGACGAAGCTGACTGTAACATCGTTGCCGATCAACGAGACAACGATATTTCGTTGATGTTGACCGTCGATTGGTCACCCTTGTTGACGTATTGCTTGTCGTTGTCGTCGCACGAATTACTCGCGCTACAGACGGAGTATGGTTCGCCGCCCGATCCGCACTGTGTGCAGTCGCCTCTCCGCCTCAAGACGCAAGTCTGGCGTCTGTAAAGGTCCGCTCTCATCCGTGATTGGATGAGAGTGTTCGTGCCTCCATGCCGATGCGGAAGTCTTCAAGATTTTCGATTCTCGTGCATCAGCTCCGACACTCTTGGCGAAACCCGCTAGCGCTAATCCATGCGTCTGGCATTCGCCGTTCATCTACCGCGGTCGCTTCTTCGCGTTGACCTTCCTCTGATCCACACGCATCCGAATCGTGGATCGGTTTCTCCGGCAGTTGTTCCGTTGGTTTTCGTTACTATGAAAGTCCGTATGCCCAAAGTCCTCATGAAGTGGGTTTGGTTAGTCGCCACACTGATCGTTGTGATCCTCGGTGGTTTTACCTGGCAGCATTGGTTCCCGGCCACCAAGGCGTGGGTTGATCGAACCGCTGTTTCGTTCCGAGGTGGCGGCAGCGAATCGCACGAAGGCGAGGCGGCTGGCGAGGCTGACACTCATGCCGGTCACGATCACGCAGCGCATGTTGGGCACGACGAGGCGACTTCGCTCGAATTATCAAAGCAGGCGATTCGCAACATTGGCTTATCGGAGGAAACGATCCGCCCGATCAAGCTGGAAACCTTCCGCCGATCCATCACGGTGCCCGCCGTCGTCGTCGAACGCCCTGGTCGTTCACGAGTCCAAGTCGCCACACCAATGACCGGCGTCATCACGCATGTTCACGCGGTGCAAGGCGAAGCGGTCGAGCCGGGAAGCCTGTTGTTTCAGATTCGTTTGACTCACGAAGACCTCGTCAACGCACAAACCGACTTCGTCCGCACGCTCGGCGAACTGGATGTCGAGAATCGCGAGATCGCTCGTCTGGAGCAAGTCACCAGAAGTGGTGCGGTCGCGGGCAAGGTTTTGTTGGAGCGGCAATACTCGCGCGACAAGCTGAACGCGAATCTGGGTGCCCAGCGGGAAGCATTGCGTTTGCACGGACTGTCGGACGACCAAGTGAAACAAATCGAACGCGAGCGACGGCTGCTGCGTGAGCTACAGGTTTTCACACCGAGCGTGGACAGTCACGGTGAAGACGAGTTGCGATTGACCCAGCGATTTGTCCAGGCGAGTTTCGTTCAACAAGACAAGCCACAACACACTGACTCTCAGCACACTGGCCCGCTGATCCTGCAAGACTTGTCCGTTCACAAAGGACAATCCGTCAATGCGGGCGAAACGCTCTGCATCCTGACCGACTACGACGAGTTGTTCATTGAAGGACTCGCATTCGAGCAAGACATTCAGCAACTGCGAGGAGCCTCACAAAACGGTTGGAAGGTCGATGCGATCATAGAACAACCAGGTTCCCAATCCCGCGTGATCGAAGACTTGGAAATCGCGTATTTGGCGAACCAAGTAGATCCCACATCACGCACATTGAACTTCTACGTTCGGCTTCCAAACGAAGTTGCGAAGGATCGTCGTAACGACGGCAACCGCTACGTCGAATGGCGTTACGTCCCCGGTCAGCGGATGCAGTTGCGAGTGCCGGTCGAAGAAATGCCGGAGCAAATCGTGGTTCCCGTTGAGGCGGTGGCGAGCGAAGGAGCGGAAACCTTCGTCTTCCAGCAGAACGGAAGTCACTTCGATCGTGTGCCTGTTCATGTGAAGTACCGCGATCAGTATTCCGCTGTGATCGACAATGACGGTTCGCTGTTCCCTGGCGATGTCATCGCCATGCGTGGCGCACACCAAATGCAAATGGCTCTCAAAAACAAGTCTGGCGGTGGAGTTGATCCACACGCAGGGCATAACCATTAAGGAGCCATATCATGCTTAATTCAATTATAAGCTTTGCACTGAAGCAACGTCTACTCGTGATCGCCGTTGCTCTGTTCCTGGTGGGCTACGGGACTTGGCAGGCGATACAGGCTCCGATTGACGTCTTTCCAGACCTGAACCGTCCGCGTGTGGTCATCATGACCGAAGCACCGGGATTGGCACCGGAAGAAGTTGAAACGCTGATTACATTTCCGATCGAAACAGCGGTCAACGGGGCTAACGGCGTGCAAGCGGTTCGTAGTTCGTCGGGCGTTGGTATCTCGGTCATCTATGTCGAGTTCGAATGGAATACGGACATCTACAACGACCGTCAAATTGTCAACGAACGACTGCAACTCGTTCAAGAACGGATGCCGCAGGGCGTCAAGCCAACGCTCGCACCGATCTCTTCGATCATGGGTCAAATCCTGATGCTGGGAATGTGGAGCGACGAAGGTGTGACCGAGCCACTTGAGTTGCGAACGCTTGGTGATTGGGTGGTTAGGCAACGGCTGCTGACGATACCCGGTGTTTCGCAAGTGTTCACGATGGGCGGCGGACGCAAGCAGTTTCAAGTATTGGTCGATCCCGATGCGATGCTGCGGTTCGGTGTTTCGTTGCACGAAGTCAAGCAAGCAGTGCAGAACAGCAACGAGAATGCGACCGGCGGATACCTAGACGAACAAGGTCCAAACGAGTTGCTTGTTCGTGCATTGGGTCGCGTCCAGAAAATCGAAGACCTGCAAAAGGTCGTCGTCACGATGAAAGAAGGACGTCCGATCGCGCTGGCTCAAATTGCTCGTGTCATCGAAGGACCGCAGGTGAAACGTGGTGATAGCTCAGCATGGGTGCGGAATGAAGATGGTGAGTTCTCCGGCGGCCCTGCCGTCATTCTTACCATCAACAAGCAACCGGGCGCTGACACGCGGCGAGTGACCGAAGATGTGATGGCGGCGATCGACGACCTGCGTCCTTCGCTTCCCAGCGACCTCCGCATCGAACCGCTCTACACCCAAAAGTCGTTCATCGACCGAGCGATTGAGAATGTGGCCGAAGCACTTCGCGATGGCGGCATCCTGGTCGTCATCATCCTGTTCCTGTTTTTGATGAATGTTCGCACGACCTTTATCACGTTGACGGCGATCCCACTTTCGTTGGTGATGACCGCGATCGTGTTTTCCATTTTCGGATTGTCGATCAACACCATGACCTTGGGTGGTTTGGCTGTGGCGATCGGCGAACTGGTCGATGACGCGATCGTCGATGTGGAAAACATCCATCGCCGATTGAAGGAAAACCGGGCGAGCGAAAATCCAAAGCATCCGCTGTTGGTCGTGTTTCGAGCCAGTATCGAAATCCGCAATTCGATCGTGTTCGGCACGATGATCGTCATCCTCGTGTTCCTACCGCTGTTCGCACTATCAGGCATGGAAGGACGTCTTTTCGCACCGCTCGGTGTCGCCTACATCGTTTCGATTCTGTCGTCGCTGCTGGTTTCCCTGACCGTCACTCCTGTGCTGTCGTATTGGTTGCTCGGCAACCAGAAACTCAAGGAACACGAGAAAGACGGGTTCGTCTTGCGAGCGATCAAGTGGGTTGGCGACAAGGTAATCCGCTTCAGTCTCACGGTGCCGCGGCTGAATCTCGCCGTTACGGCGGTGTTGGTTGCTTTGGCTGGCCTGTTTCTTGTGAGTCTTGAACGTGACTTCTTGCCACCATTCAACGAGGGTGCGGTGCAGCTCAACGTCGTGCTTCCACCGGGAACTTCACTGGCGACTTCCAACGACATCTCCGGTCGTGTCGAAACTCGATTGCGTCAAATCGAAGACATCAAAGGTTTCGTACGACGAACCGGTCGCGCCGAGTTGGATGAACACGCCGAGGGCGTCAACATGAGCGAGTTTATCTTGGAACTCGATCCGGAGTCACCACGCTCACGCGAAGAACAGCTCGAAGAAATTCGTGAGGCAATGGCCGACATTCCCGGCATCGTCACCGCTGTTGAACAACCAATCGCCCACTTGATCTCGCACATGATTTCTGGCGTGAAGGCACAAATCGGCATCAAGATTTACGGCGACGACCTCGACTTGCTCCGTCGCAAAGCGGGGGCAATGGAAGCAGCGATGGGAGCGGTGCCCGGCGTCACCGACTTGTTGGTTGAACCGCAAGTTATCATTCCTCAAATGCGGATCGAACTCGATCGCGACAAGTTGTTGCTCTACGGCCTCAGTGCGGTGGAAGTGAATGAGTTCATCGAGACGGCGTTGAACGGACAAGTGGTTTCCGAAATTCTGATTGGACAACGAACTTTCGATTTGATGCTGCGTCTGGATGAAGACTATCGCGAGAACCTGCAAACGCTGCGTCGCCTGACGATCGATCTCGCCGATGGAGGTAAGCTGCCACTGGAATCGGTCGCCAAAATCTACGAGTCCGGTGGGCCAAACACGATCAACCGCGAAGACGTTCGGCGGCGGATCGTGTTGCAATGCAATGTGTCCGATCGCGGTGTGGTCGATGTGGTGCAAGACATTCAAACGAAGGTCCAGCCGATCGTCGAATCTCTGCCGCCGGGTTACTTCGTTCAATACAGCGGTCAGTTTGAAAGCCAACAGTCGGCCTCGCGAGTTATCGGCATTCTGTTTGCCGTCTCGCTCGTCGGTGTGTTCTTGGTGCTCTACACCATGTTCCGCAGCGTCAATCTCTCCCTGCAGGTAATGATGGCTTTGCCGATGGCGTTCATTGGCTCGGTGGCCGCATTGGTCATCACCGGGCAAACGCTGACCGTTGCCGCAATGGTCGGATTCATTTCGCTGGCGGGGATCGCATCACGCAACGGCATCCTATTGCTGAACCATTATCTGCATCTTGTGCAGCACGAAGGCGAGGACTGGACGAAGGAGATGATCGTGCGTGCGGGGCTGGAACGTCTCGCCCCCGTGCTGATGACTGCACTCACTTCCGGCATCGGCTTGGTCCCGCTGGTCATGGCGGCGGGCGAACCCGGCAAGGAAATCCTGTATCCAGTCGCAACCGTGATCCTCGGCGGGCTGATTAGCTCGACGCTACTCGACTTCTTTGTTCACCCAGCCTTGTTCTGGCTGATGGGACTGAAATCGGCAGAACGAGTTGTCAACGAATCCAAGACCGACATTCCTCTGTTTGAAGAACCCGAAGACGAGGAATTTCACCAACGAATGACCGCTTCGCCGTCACGGACGACGGAGACCTCCCAGTTCCATTCCGAACCAGCGACCTAAGACAGGAAGCGAACGGATCATTTCCCATAAAGGAAAGTTTGATGTTGAAACAAATTTCAAAACTACTGTGCTTCGTCGCACTCGCGTCAGTTGGCACTGTTGCCCGTGCCGAAGAGTCGATCGCATTCTGCTTACCCGAGTGGAAAGAGATGCACTTCGATGATTCCGCCAAGGCACAACAGCATCTTGCTGCCGTACAAAAACTCGGCTGTGAAGCCAAGATGAGCAGCCACGGTGGACACACCGATGTGGTTTATCGTTCGCCGAAATGGAAGAGCATGGAAGTCGATAACGACCAACTGGCTCACCAGTGGGAATCATGGCTCACGAAAGCTGGCTTCGAGACCTTGCACGGTCACGCGGACGACCACGGCGGCGACACTCTCGCAGGGCATGAAGGTCACGACCATGCGGCACACGATCACGCTGGACACAGTCACGCGGCCGGCCAAGTCGAAGAGGTCAACTACCGCGTGACCGAGTGGAAAACGCTGCACCTTGAAAACCAAGATCAACTCGCAGAGCTGACAGCAATGCTAAAAGGACTCGGCTGCGAATTGAATAGCACACAACATTCCGGCCACGCCGACTTGAGTTTCCGTTGTTCGCAGTGGAAGCACATCGAAGTCGGTTCACATCGAGTTGCCACAACGTGGGAACAGTGGCTCGCAAAAACGGGCTTCGAAGCGAAACACGTTCACTAGAAATCTCAAATCAACCAACTCCATCCAGGAAAAATCCAATGAAACGCACTACAGAACTCTTCACGCTCGCGCTTGTTTCCATGACCTTCGGCCTCGTTGGCTGCAAAGACGGGGGAACCAATGCTGGAACTGGCGTTGAGACGTCGCCACCTCCGGCCACCGTTGACGACCATGACGATCACGCCGGCCACGCACATCCCACCGAAGGACCGCACCACGGCGGATTGATCGAGCTTGGCAACGAGGAATACCACGCCGAACTCGTTCACGACGAAGACACAGGCTCGGTGACAATCTACGTACTCAACGCAGCCGCGACGGAGCAAATCCCGATCGAATCGACCGTGATTACGATCAACGTCAAACATGACGGCAAGCCAGAACAATTCAAGCTGGCCGCTTCACCTGACGCAAACGATCCGCAAGGCAAGTCATCACGCTTTATTTCGACCGACGCCGAACTCGGCGAGCACCTGGATGAAGAAGGAACTGAACCGAAACTCGTCCTAACGATCAACGGCAAATCGTTCCGAGGAACGATCGCACACGACCATGACCACGAAGGTCACGACCACGAGTGATTAAAGATTGATGATCGCCGATTCTCAAATCTTCATTGCTGATGGTTGCCATTCATCCGTCAGCTAGGTTTCCGGACCGCGTCACTCACCAGCCGACGCGTAGGGAGCCGTTTTTCGGCACCCAACCCGAAAATAAATTTTCCTATGGAACTCATTGCGCGGGTCATGAAATGGCAACTTTGACGATGGCTCGAGCACGACTTACTTCTTCTTGGTGTCGATCGTCTGGGCGAAGGGTAACATCCAATCAGGCATCACTCCCGTTGCTGACGGCCGCCAAGCTGATTCCATCATATCGTAAGTAACCCGTCCGAAGATTAGGGCATCGGCCCGCGCCAAGTTCTCGGCCCAGTAACGATGCAATTCTTCGTCCGTCGAGCCCGCACGATGATTGCAGCACCCATCCAAGGTGACGTTGATGGAATACCGAAGGGGTCGCATTTTGTAAAAGTTGCTCACATCATTGGATCGTCTAACGGGAGAACCGTTGTAGCGGCTACCTGGTGTTATTCATTTGTCGAATGTGGAGGCACGAAATCGACAGTGTAGTGAACTTTTTTTAAGTTATGCCTACGCGCCCAATCGATGGGAACGGCAGGTGAGTGGCCACCAGTCGTTCGCCGTTGGCCGCAATCTCCTGCATAAGCTGGATGCGAACCCGGGCCGCCTCCTCTGGGTCGTGCTCGAAGCCGTTTTGCCAGTCTGGATGTTCGAACCCAACCGGAAACACAGCGTCGCCGGCGAACGTCAGTCGGTCGCCGCCGGATGCAATGCGTACCACGCTGTGTCCCGGCGTGTGTCCGCCGGTCCGAGACACGACCACGCCCGTCGCCACTTCGTGTTCGTCATCAAATAGTTGCAAGTGGCTCTCGTATTCATGTCGGAATCGCTTGGCAGCTGACCTTAGCGCGTCAGGGAACCCCGGCGGCATGTCGGCGCGGGAGAAATCGGGCGACTCCCAGAATTTGACCTCGGCGGTCGCCACATGGATCCGCAGGTCTGGCCGCAGACGTTCCTTCACTCCGTCGACGAGCAATCCGCCAATATGGTCCATGTGCATGTGGGTAAGTACCACGTCGGTGACAGATGCCAGGTCAATTCCGGCGGACTCTAGTCGCATGATCAGCTGCCCTGCACGGGGTAAGTGCAAATCGGGATCCAATCCCAGCCCCGCGTCGATGAGTATCGTCTTTCCATCACACCGCACCACGACTACGTTCAGCGGCCAATCGAATGCGTCAGGCGGCAGAAACATGTCGTCGAGCCATGCTGCTCGAACCGCTGGGTCGGCATTGTGGGCCAACATGGCAGTTGGTAGTGGCAGCACTCCATCGCTAACCACCAACACTTCAATCTCGCCTATCCGAAGCGCGTAACGCGACGGAACTAACTCGCCCGTCGCCGCTGTGCCTGCGTCAAAATCATCTACTAAACTCATATCGATCTCCTCTCGTCAAACAAACTATCCACGGTCGAATTCACCAGCCTGGCCGAGACTTCAGTCAGCGACAAACTCAAGCTAGCACGCACCGTCGAACGATTCACATTTTCGTAATCAAGATCCAAGGCAAGACGACCACAGCGCGATCGTTCTCAACTTGGTGTACCGGAGACTCGCCAGTTGGATTCCTTGCGAGTCCCAAAACTTGTCGTCGCCCCTGCTAAACCACTGCGTGGTTGAGCCAGTCTTTGAAACGGGTTGAACCGAGACGCGGAGATTTGCCGGGGGTGAGGCTTTGATCGTTCACGTCGATTCCGAAGTAGCGGGCTTGCGAGTCGGTCTTGACTTGGCGGCTGTCCAGGTGGGCGAGCAAATAGCTGCGCACGAGATCGTCCATACGAATCAGTTCAGGGCCAGCCAGATCGATGGTTCCCATGAGCGGCTCTTCGATGGCGACATCGGCAAGTGCGGCGGCGACATCATCGGAGACGATTGGCTGCATCATGGCGGGCGGTAGACGCACTGAATTGCCTTCCGTGCCGGAGTCCGCAATAGCGCCGACGAACTCGAAGAACTGAGTGGCGCGAACGATCGTGAAAGGAATCTGCGACTCCTTGATCAATTTCTCCTGCACTAACTTAGCGCGGAAATAACCGCTCGACTGCAATCGTTCAGTACCAACAACTGATAAAGCGACGTGATGAAGCACTCCGGAGTCGGCTTCAGCGGCGAGCAAGTTCCGTCCCGACGTTTCGAAGAAGTGCATGACGGCGTTGTCTTCAAACGATGGCGAGTTTGCCACGTCAACGACTACTTGGACGCCCTGCATCGCTTCACTGAGTCCGTCGCCGGTTAGCGTGTTGACGCCCGACGACGGTGAAGCTGCGATGACATCGTGGCCGCGATCGCGAAGGATGGCGACGAGTTTCGAGCCGATCAAACCACTTCCACCGATAATGAGAATCTTCATTGTTTAACCTTTTTGTTTGTTGCCAGTATTTCGGCGTGTTGAAAGTTCAAAGTGAATGAGGGGACGTTCAGCGAGCCGCTCGAGGCGGCTGATAGTCTCCTGGGACCGTCCTCAAGGCGATGTTGACTCGATTCCAGGCGTTGATCGCGGCGACGATCCAAGCGAGGTCGGAAAGTTCTTGTGGATTGAACTGTTCACGAGCCAGTTCAATGACGTCATCTGGGACACATCGATCGGCGACCCGTGTCAATTCTTCCGCCAGCCGAAGGCCGACTTGTTCACGTTCGCTGTAGTACGGACTTTCTCGCAATGCCGGTAAGCCGTAGAGTCGCTGCTCCGTTTCGCCATCCGCTCGCGCATCTTTCCAGTGCATGTCGATACAGTAGGCACAGCCATTGATTTGCGAGACGCGAAGCTTGATCAGCTCGCGTAACGGTTTTTCGATGCTGCATTGCGTGAAATAATTTTCCACGCCAAGCATGGCGCGATAGGCCTCGGTGTTGGCCTTGTCTGTGGTCGTAACCATTTTGGGTCTCCAATCGTTTTTGTTGAGGTAACTTGGTATGGCGAACTGAACCAAGGCAGCTCGCAGTCATCTGCACCAAGGACGCGGGAGAGATCCCATTTGTGACAAGGGCCAGAAATTCTTTCTGACTCCGAATGTCGAAAAAAATCCTGCCCCAGATGTCACAAATTCACCGCCGCGAACGTCCTTGTTGGTGAGACGTTCG
The DNA here is from genome assembly GCA_041740155.1 of Rhodopirellula sp. Taxonomy (GTDB): domain Bacteria; phylum Planctomycetota; class Planctomycetia; order Pirellulales; family Pirellulaceae; genus Rhodopirellula. The sequence goes on along the minus strand of JBGSMN010000108.1, from coordinate 13,597 downwards.
GCACTCCGCCGCTCATCGCTATCTGGACCGCAAAAGAGAAAACAATGAACCGTTTACCAGTATTTGGGGTAGTCGCATTTGCCGTGGGAATTGGCTTTGCGATTGCGGGACATCCTCACGAAGATGGGGAGAAAGTACGAGTCCTTTCGATCCAGGACATCCAAGAAAAGCTTGACGGCAATCAGGCAAAAGCGACAATGGTGGAAGTGACGATTGGTCCGGGCGAGAGCGGTCTGGCGCACCGTCACCCGGGTCCGGGATTCGTCTACGTACTTGAAGGTGAATACGAACTGGGGATCGATGACAAGCCCACCAAGTTGTATCAAGCTGGCGAGACATTTTATGAACCGACGGGATGCTTGCACCGTGTTTCGAGAAATCCGTCAGCAACCGGAAAAACGCGTTTGATTGCCGTGGTGCTGCATCCACACAACGTTAATGAGATCGCGGTTCCGGTCGAAACGCTTAAATAACTGTGTCAGGTAATTTCAGAAAACTGAGGCGGCGTTAAGGAGAAGGTCAATGGCTATTTCGTTTGTAGATGAAACAGGTTGCGGCACGCTTGATTACGCCGAAGAACTACGTCCACGAATGATGTCCGTCGCCTATCGCATTCTGGGCAGCGTCGTCGACGCCGAGGACGCGGTCCAAGATGCGTTTCTGCGGTTGCATACGGCCCACGACGTCACGTCGCCAGAAGGATTTCTAATCCGAACGACCACTCGGCGCTGCATCGACATGTTGCGTGCCGACCGTCGTCGTGAGTCGTACATCGGACCTTGGGTTCCCGAACCCATTGATTCCTCTGCGGCTATGCATGACGCGCACTTGCAAGAGTCGCTGAGCTTGGGTTTTCTGATCATGCTCGAGCGTCTGTCGCCGATGGAGCGGGCGGCATTCGTGCTGCGGTCGGTCTTCGACTATGAGTATTGCGACATAGCGGAGGTTTTGGAGAAATCAGAAACCTATGTGCGAAAAATTGTCAGCCGCGCCAAAGAACATTTGACGGAAGGTGCGCCGCGTTTTCGCCCGCCGCGCGAGAAAGCATTTGAGCTGGCTGAGCAGTTCGTCGCCGCCTGCCGGGCCGGCGATGCCAAGCTCGTCGAACAATTTTTGACGGAAGATGTCGAAGTGCATTCCGATGGCGGCGGCAAGGTGACGGCGGCGCGTGTGGTGATTCGCGGACGCAACCGCATTGCTCGTTTCCTCGCTAAAGTCTTTCACTTCAAGCGTCGGGATTACGACATGCATCCAGCCGTCGTGAACGGAGATCCCGGTGTCGTGTTTACATTAGACGGAAAGGTCGTGCACGTCGCGTCGGTGCGCGTCGAGGATGGCGTCCGAGGCGTCTACATGTGCTTGAATCCAGAGAAGCTCACTCACTGGTCAATTGCAAAGGTCGATTAGCGATAACGCTTTATTTGCAAACGCCGCAATTGGGCGAAAAGGTGGACGGACGATCCCGTTTCGCCTCGGGCTTCATGCCCGAGACTCGTTCGATGGTTCAGTGAAGCAAATCCAAGTAAGTTAGTCCTCGATGAATTGTTTCAATCTTTGAAGCGCATCGTCCCATTGTTGAGCGACTACTTTGAGTGCGTGATGGGCTTCGTCGAGTCCGGCTTGGCGAGCGACAAAGCGACGTTCGCGACCGTGCGTTTCTTGCGTGACGAACTTCGCTGCTTCGAGCACACGCAAATGTCTCGTCACCGCTTGCCGTGTGACTGGCAAGTCCATCGTCAATTGCTTGATCGATTGCGGCTCGCGAGTTCCGAGCTTAACCAATAGCTGCAGCCGTGTTTCATCCCCCAACGCTGCGAACATCTTCGCATTGCGGCGCGTGGCCGTTTTGCTCGGGCGTTTAAGGGTTTGCTTGGACATGGTTTTGAACATTCCTCACCTGTGCGGCCCAGCCACCGTCGTTCATGCGGAATGCTTCGTCGCGGCGATGAGCGGGAATGCTATCGAAACCGGATTCCACGACCCGCACTAACGTGCCAGTGGAAGTTGTTTCGAGCGCGAACTCAACGAGCGTCCGTGGTTCGGCTGAATAGTCGACTGTGAGATCTATCGCGTAGGGTCGCCACAAGAACGCGAATCTGTGTTCGGGCTCGATCGCTTCAACGATCACTTCCATCGTCACGTGTTCGTATCCAGGGTACGTGATTTGGCCGCGTGCGACTTCCCCAACGATGAAAGGACCTTCCAAATTGACACGAAACCACTCGCCAAACTCGCGATAGTCCGTGACCGCCCGCCAGACTCGCGACAAGCTCGCCTTGATTTCGATCTGCTTCTCGATCCGATCGCTGGTGCTTTTGCCCATTGAAATTTTATCCTTCGGCATGTGCCATTGTGCAACATTTACGTTGCATGTTAAACTAGACCTTCACTTTGTGGAAGATGTCTGTGAGAAGCTCGTTTGGCGAGTCCATGCTGGTGGAAGAAAGATGAAGAAAACAAGCGATCACGATGCACGATTTGCGGCCATGACGTTCGCTTCCGTGTATCCGCTATATATTACCAAAGTTGAGAAGAAAGGCAGAACGAGAGAGGAGTTGCATCAAGTGATTGAGTGGCTGACGGGGTTCACGCCGAAGAATCTTGAGAAGCAAATCGAGTGCAACGCAACGTTTGAACAATTCTTCGAGCGTGCGAAACTGAACCCGAATGCAAGCCTCATTACTGGCGTCATCTGCGGCTATCGAGTGGAAGAAATTGAAAATCCACTCACCCAACGAGTTCGATATTTGGACAAGTTAGTCGATGAATTGGCGAAGGGCCGAAAAATGGAAAAAATCTTGCGCACCGCATGACGAGTTTTGCTTTAACGCTGACCCATGAATCAATCCGTTGGACAAACCATTGAAGAAGTGTTCCGACGATCGTCGCGGCACGTGTTCGGGTCGCTCGTTCGTCCGCTGCGTCTGGGCAGAATCAAGCCTGCCGATCAATTCCATGGCGAACGTTCGTCCAAAGTCATCGACCCGTTTGGTCATGTATGGTATCTCGGTTCGAAAATTGAGGAAGTTTCGCACGAAGAAATGCAACGCCGATTCGTGGCGATGTATGAGAACAGTTGATTAGTGGCACTTGCCCCGATTAGCAGCTTCACGCAAAGGAAATCGAGAGAGATGAATCCAGCAAAGAACACTATCTGTCTTTGGTACGACCGCGACGCCGTGGAAGCGGCGAAGTTTTACGCCGAGACGTTTCCGAGCTCTACGGTTAACGCGATGCATCGCGCACCAAGCGACAATCCATCCAGCAAAGAAGGCGACGTTTTGACCGTCGAGTTTACTGTGATGGGCATCCCCTGCATTGGGCTCAATGGTGGACCCGGTGTCGAGCACAACTGGTCGTTCTCGTTTCAAGTCGCCACCCACGACCAAACGGAAACAGACCGCTATTGGAACGCGATCGTCGAAAATGGCGGCCAGGAAAGTCAGTGCGGTTGGTGCAAAGACCGCTGGGGAATCAACTGGCAGATCACGCCAACCGTTCTAACGAAAGCGTTCACAGGTACAGACCGTGCCGCAGCCAAGCGTGCATTCGATGCGATGATGACGATGAAAAAGATTGACATCGCAGCCATCGAGGCAGCGATTCAAACTTAAATTCTATCAGAATCGAGCGGAGCTGATTTTGCAGCGTCTTGAAGCTACAGCCAGATTGACACAAAGCAATGCTATTTCGCTTGAGGCAAGTCGCGATTGCCCATAAAGACAGGAAAACGTTGCATGTTGATCGTTACCGAAAGATTTGTTCTGCGAGAGTACCTAAAGACGGATGAAGTTGAATTCATTGACTATCAAACTGACTCAGACTTTGCAGTTCATTACTCGGCCAAGGAACTTGGTGAGGAGCACTCGCGATCGGTATTTCAGAAATTCATGACATGGCAATCTGAAAATCCGCGTCTTAATTATCAGTTTGCGGTTTGTCATTCGGCTGATTCTATGCGGTTGATCGGCAGTTGCGGAGTTCGGAGAGACAGTGGTGCGACGGACGAAGCCGATTTTGGAATTGAGCTTGCTCGCTCATATTGGGGTAAGTACCGGTTCGCGTCGGAAATCTCAATCGCGTTGATCAACTGGGCATTCTCAGAATTGCGACTAACAGCGCTCACTGCCGATACTGCCATGAGCAACACCGTTGCGGCACGTCTGGCCGAACGTGGCGCCTTTAGGCAGGTGGCCACGGAGGATCGACAATTCTGGCGACTTGATCGGAATGATTGGATTGCGATGTTCCATGACCTGAGAAGTAAAAAGTAAAAAAGTTGCGGACGATGTCGATCTGTAAGCGTCTCGTTCGACCAATTAGAAACAACCTCAGCTCATTAAGGCGCAACGCGCATGACTAATTCATCCACTATCGTCCGGCTCCACCGCGTGCTGCGTGCTCCAATCGAGCGTGTCTACAAAGCATTTGTCGATCGCGACGCCTTATGCCGTTGGCTGCCGCCGTATGGCTTTCTGGGAAGCATTGATCGGATCGATGCTCAAGTGGGTGGGGGTTATCACATGTCGTTTACGAACTTTGAAAGTGGACACCAGCACGCGTTTGAAAGCACCTTTATAGAACTGGTGCCCGGCGAGCGAATCCGCATGGGCGACAGGTTCGATGATCCCGCCTGGGCCGCTGACATGACGAAGACGATTACTTTCAAGTCATTGAGTTGCGGCACCGAATTGGAGATTTTGCACGAAGGACTTCCCGAGTTTATTCCGGCAGACATGTGCTATCTCGGTTGGCAAGAGTCGCTGTTGCAGCTTGCTCAATTGGTCGAACATTCCATACCCGATGAACAATAGTCGCGCATCGAAAGAGCGACTACCTTCGCCTTTCCCGTTCGACATTCGTCTGAAACACAGCCTGACAAACAAAGAGGATCACAATGCCGCGATTTCTGATTTCGTTCGACGATGGTTCGATGGACCACATTCCGCAGGAGGAACTACCCGGTGTCAGCGAAATGGCACACGCTGTGGTCCGAGATGCCAAGGCTGCTGGAGTGTGGATCTTCGGCGGTGGTATTCTACGTCAGCGGTCGAGCATCGTCGCTTCCGACGGCACTGTTACCGACGGTCCTTTGCCAGAGACGAAAGCAGTGCTCGGCGGGTTAGCAATCATCGAGGTGCCCACCCGCGATGAATCGCTCGCGTGGGCCGCCCGGTTCGCCAAGGCATGTCGCTGCGCACAAGAAGTCCGCGAGATTTTCTTCAATCCAGAGTCCTGATACGACCTACCGCAGTCCGCAGGAATTTGCCTGGGGATCAGCTTTCGCAACAAAATGTCGGCGAGGCTAAAGGTGATTTTCTGCCAGCACGATTTTCGCAAAGTTACCGCTGGCTTCTCAAATCGATCCGTCGGGTTGCTTTGACGTTGTTGAGGAACAGTTCGTCGTGGGAGGCGATTATTAACGCGCCGTTGTAGGAGTTGAGTGCTCGTTCGATGGCTTCGATGGAGTCGATGTCGAGATGGTTGGTGGGTTCGTCGAGGATCAACAGCGATGCTGGCTCGGGACCTCCGAGTACACATACTAGCCCGGCGCGCAGTATCTGGCTGCCGCGGAGTGTACCCACCGTTTGAAGGGCGGCATCTGACTTGAATAGAAAATTGGCTAACGTGCGACGACACAGGTTCTCATTTGATGTTGGGTTGCGCAATTTGAAGTTTTCGAGGATTGAGAGTGTCGGAACGAGGAAGCTTGCTTGTTGGTCCAAGACCGCCATGTTGACTCGGACGGAGACGGTTCCATGCAGTGGTGTCAGCTGACCTTCAAGCAGTCGAAAGACGGTGGTCTTGCCGGACCCGTTGGGCCCCACAAGGGTGACACGCTCGGGGCCGATCAGGGAAAAAGACATGTCGCGAATGATGGGCATGCTCGGGTCATAGCCAGCGGTAACGGCATCGAACGTTACGACGGTGCGGCTGTTTGAGAGCCCAGTCGATTGGACTGCGATTGAGAGTTGATGAGTTTTAGTAGCGACGACTTGCCGACGCCATTTCTTCCGACCAGTCCAATTCGCTCACGACTCACACTCAGATCAAGGTTGCGAAACAGATTGTGACCGTCCGGTGTGGACCAACTGACTTGCGTCAATGTGATTTTCGACATCGCTTCGACTCTTGAATAACTTTTAATAGCACGCTACAGTGCTTTTATAGCATCCCCCGTCAATAATGCAACGGCACCGTGCTATTTTTAAGCGACAGGAAAATGAAACAGTATGCTATGGCAAAACGCAAGGCACTTGGCCGACCAACGAAAGTCGAAGCGGCGGCGATTGATGTTCGCGTCCTCGATGCGGCTCGCAGACTTTTTAGCCAAAAAGGGATCGCCAACAGCTCGATCGACGAACTTGCCGGGACACTCGGTGTTTCCAAGCACACGATCTACCGCCGCTATTCCAGCAAGGCACAATTGCTCGACGCGGTCGTCGAGCGAGACATTGATGCGTTTCGTGTCGAGTTGACTTCGGTAGGTGCGAAAGCGACCGACGAATTTGAATCGCTCCACCAAATGGCACTTCGGTACTTCGAGTTCGGTACGTCACGCGATTACTCCGCGTTCTATCTTTTGGTCAGCGCCGAAGCTGTCGTTTCGCCTGACCTACGCGAACGCTTAGCAGAATGGACCAAGTCTGCACTGCAACCGGTGGTGGATGCGGTCTCGTCGGCACAGTCCGCCGGATATTTGCGTTCTGGCAGCACTGCATCGATATGCGAAATACTCATTGACCTGTTGGAAGGTGCAAACAATCGAGTCCGTTTGCGCGATGCGACTTCGATCAGCAGCCGAGCGGCGCGGAAACTGTTTGACGATCGTTGGCAAGTTTTTGTGAAGGCAATGGCGAGTGACCTATGCGTCGCTCGGAGAATCGGAGCGAGCCGAAACAACTTATGAGGAAGCGATTGCGTCTTATCGGTGATGTTGCTGATCGACCCGAAGAGCAGGCCAACCTCGCGATCTGGGCGGTATCCAGTCTTCACGACGTTGAAACAACGCTGCAGGATGCGTTGAAACAGCAACCTGACTCCCACGGCCATCGCATCGAACGGTCACTCCAAACAGGATTTTTTCGAGAAAGTCGGTGTTCCATTCCGCTTTTTTCCGCTTGCTCTTCAAACTTGCTTTTGAGGCGTCCTGCTTTAGAAGGGTAATGGCGAATCGGCGGGTGAAGCTCATGTTCTCAATGGCGTTGCCGGTCCGGATGCGACTTTCGTCTTCGTGGAACACAACATCTAAAACCCAATGCATGCTCTCGATGGACCAGTGACTGCGCACCGACTTGGCGAACGCGCCGACGCGAGCTGGACGACTGCTTAGGAAGTATTTCACTTCACTACTCATTTTGCCGTTTCGTTCGATCGTTGTTATCGCTTGCCCGATGCTCTTTGCTCCAGGCCATTGATTTGCAAGTTTACGCATAGTCGTCGGAATCTCACCAACCGCATAAAACCTTTCCTCGTTACGGCCACGTGTCTTGGCGCGATCAATCTTCGAGCGAATGCCCGATTCGGTGAGTCCCAGTTCGTGACTTTTAAGGTAGTAGTCTTGAAGGGCTTCGTACAACTTAGGGTGATTGTCTTTGACTGCGAAAATGTAGTCGCCGCCTGCTTCGATGATTTGCCTGGCAATCGCTTTCTGGCAGCCCATCGCGTCGATAGTGACGATCGCGTCGCGAAGATCAAGCATTTGAAGTAATTCAGGTATGATTCGGATTTCGTTGGTCTTCGCATCGACAGCAACCTGCCCCAAAGCAAGCCCATGCTGCGAGGCCCACGCATCCACGATATGCAGGGCATCACTCTTGGTTTCATTAGTGTAGGAACCACATGAGGTCTTGCCATCGATTTGAATGAATGTAGTACCATCGCTGCGGTAGTCGTTGCGAAGTTGGTTCATCCACTCGATGAGAGCCTGCTGAAATTGAATCGGCTTAATTAGCGAAAGGACTCGTCCGATTGTGTCGTGCGACGGAATGCCGTGTTCCAGATCGATGAATTGCTCAAGCCAATCCTGTTTCTCAATTCCAAACTCCTCAATCTCTACAGGGCCATCGGCATTGGCAATCACAGCGCTGACGACGAGAAATAAAATCGAGTGCAATGAGTGATCGCAGCGTCCTGTAACACGCGGGTCTTCGACATGCTGAAAACAATCGTGAAACTTGCGGACAGCGGGCTGAAGCATGAGTCAAATCCATTCAAAGTTTTGAAAACTGGCGAATCCATCGCCTGCTATCTTTCGCCCATGCTATGGACTCCGGCAACCCTCGTGCGAATACTTTCAACGAATTTGATGCGATGGCCGTGGCCTGACTCCGTGCCGCTGCGTCTGCAATTGATTGAATGTAACAATTCGAAGGTCGCCACACTGATCGACAATGATCTCACAAAGTCGGAAGCGTTATTGCGAGTGAACCTGTCCGAATTGGACGGCATCTAATTGATGGATAAACCGCATGATCTTGCGTCAGTGGATGGAACGCTGTGGGTAACCGATCAGTCGATCGAGTGCCAACCGGCCGTGACTCAGAGCAATCTAGCGACAGTATTGGCTCGCAGCGATCGAATCGACGAGGCTTTGGAGAGGCAGGTGTTGATTGACCGCGCAATGTCGTCGATGGAGTTTGCGAGTGAAATCGTTCAGAACGCAAATCTAGCTTACGCCGCGTCCGTAGATGCCAACAAGTCGCTGGCGGTGACCGAGGAGATTGCCAACGTCGAAAGTCCCGATATTGTGGCACTCACGGCATCACGATCAGAACCAAAGCTGCGGCTGAGAACTGGTCGCTTTTAGTTGCTTGGCCTAGTGTCGATGCTGCTCCCAAATTCATCGGCAATCAAGAAGCGGCGGCAAGTTGATCGGACGCCCGTAATGACCGTTAGGCCCCACTCGCAGCCCTAGGTACGCTCCGCAGGTAAGGCAAGCAATGACAATCGTCCCAGAACTTCCGAACCACCGGGTGAATGTCGGGACGCATGGCTTGAAGCCGGGTTGACTGAGGCAACATCTAAATCATGGCGTTCCTAACGATTCATGGGGACACCTGCAGAATCGATCAAAACGGGAACAGCCAAGTTGTCATGCGGACCCATTTCGGTGGCAGAGATTGATTGCAACGCCGCCACCTCCGTAATTCGTGTGTGACTGGAAAGAAGACATCGCAGCGTTTCCGCTTGGACGTTGCGGTAGTTCACTCGTGGCGTGTTTTTTCTTGTTTCTCGCTGCAACCGATACTGCGCGATCGCGATGGCCGCTGCTGTTCGGGCGATTGGCGGTGCCGAGGGAAAACAGGACGCGGACAACCATTCGGGAGGCCAGAGTTTCGATCCGGCCAGTGAATCCGCATGCGTCGAGTTCCATGATTCCAGTTCAGTCGATTCACCATTGATTCGCTGAAGGTGCAATTCTCGAAGCTTTGCGTGTAACTCGCGCTGCCAATCGAAACGCATTGTGTCTATCGAAGTGTCGAGCAACCAGACGGCAAACTGACTGATAACTATCGGGCAGCGTTGAGGTTGAACACGATCGACCAAAATGAGGGGAATCGAGCGATACTCCAATACAAGCTGGCGCAGAATCTGCCGAGCATCTTCGAGCGTACTTTGTGAATCATGATCGTTCATATCGAATCTTTGATTTGGTACCGTTTTCGTTTCTCGCGATTGAATTCTGTCCCTGGGGATCGGCGTGGGGAGCTGAGCGGCCTCAGCCTTTTGAACGGTCACTGATTGGCTGGCAAATCAAAAGCCAGGATCTGGCGGACCTCACTGGCGATTTGCCCGCAGTTCTGCCGTGACTGGAGCGATGACTGGCCCCAAACGAGCCCGAACTCGCAGGCATCCAATGCGTGCGGCGTCGCGACGAGTGCTTATTCATTGGGCGCTGCCTTCAGAATGGCGGCGACGTCCCAGAGCCTAGCCTCGCTGTCTTCGCGATCCGTGTAGGCAGCGGTCGTGGCAATTGTTGCTCCGTCGTGCGACACAGCGAGGGAGACAAGGGAACGATCGTCCGCGCGGACACAGGCCAGCTTCTCGCCGGTGGCCGGATCCCAGAAAGCGAGCCGCTGGTCGGCGCCACCCGTCGCGATCCATTTACCCTTTGGGTCGTAGACCGCAGCGCTCGGCATAAGGGGCGTGTTGAGTGTCACAACCCGTCCCACACCCTTGCCAGCTTGCAAATCCTCGTAGCTCCGCCGTTCCCGAATCACCCGTCCCGTCACCAAAAACTTGCCATCCGGCGAGAACGCCAACAGACCGCCATCGGCATCTAGCGTGAAGCGGCGACCCTCACCGACGGGCCAAATCTCGACCATGTTCTGTTCGCCTGTCGTCCCATGCACAATGCCGTTGATCGCCAGGCTCTTGCCGTCTGGCGAATACGCCATTGCGTTCACCTGCCCGTTGATTATCTGCAGGTTTTTCAACTGCACACGATCGGCTTCCACCGGTGGACCATTGGCATTGAGATCAAAGATTTCGATCTGCAGATCTTTCCACTCGCCGATGCCAACCATCCGCCGAGAGGCGACGGCGATCTTGTAGCCGTCGGGACTGATAGCGAAGGCCTGGAATTCGCGGGCGAGATCGAAAAAAGTGTTTGCCGCGATGAGCGTTTGATCAACCTCGCCAATAAGGAGCATTTGGATGGTTTTCTCGCTGACCACCACCAACTCTTCACTCTTGCAAGCGTACCCGTGTCCCACGTAGAGTCCATTGATGATCGTGTCATCTCCTACTTCCTCGTTGAACTCCCAGCGTTTGAGGCTTTCGGTTTTCGCGCCGTCCGCGACGTTATGCAGCTGGATGATTCTGTCCGACATTTGTACTGCCACGTGACGATCATCATCGCTGAAGTCGATACGGCCGATTGTGATTTGTGGATCGGTTTCGTTAATGACCGTTCGCACGAGCGACGCGTCCTCGCCGCCGGGCCGGAATTTTATCTTAGTCACTTCGTGCCGTTTGAACTTCTGGACTTGTTTCTTGCCAAGCAGCGTCAACTCCACTTCCACCACATCGAAAAGAAGGTTGGCGTAGACCACTTGGCCAACCGACCTAGTTCCCAAAAAGCTCACTTCCACTTGGTCACCCACTGCCAGTTCGGTCGGCAATTGTAGCTCCTCAGGTTTTGGCACCGTGGGCTTCAGAAGTGGTGTTAAGTCTTCAACCCTGGGAGCCGTTTGCCCCGGCTTGGCGAGGTGGGCGCCGGCGATATACCGCACCGCCTTTTTCGGCGGGGCGTTTGAGGCATTTGGCTCGGGGTTGATGATCGGTTCAGAGTATTCAACGCGGTACATCTGGAACTCGTCGCTGTAACCGAGCACACGACCCTGGTGGGCAAAGCCGTCCAGTTCGAAATGCACGTTATCCCCGACGGCGAACTTCTCGCGAGCACCCTGCGGATCGGCCTGGACCGGTGAGGCAACACACATCAGCATCCCAGAGACCACCAGAAGGATGGTCGTCATCGCGGCAAACTTTCGCCACATCAATATCACCCAGAGGAAAGCCAGGTGGACGGTGGTTTGTTCGACCTGGCGGCCCCCATCGCCAAAGAGCGATTCAAAAGGCTCGTGTCCATTCGGAAAATTAAAATTGACATCCGCGATGGCATGTCTCATTGCTGTTACTCCGATGAAAAGTTGCGGCGCGAATGATTAGCTAGTTTTAATCCAGCGAACATCTCGCTGGCAAGTTCTTTGGAGCCAATGGTTGAAAAAAGGCGAGCGACCTCAAGATTTCTAGATCCACAAGCTCCGGAAGTTACCCAATCGGTACAGTGCAATCGCGCTGGCTGCTGCTGTTCGTGCGATAGCGGTGCCGAAGGAAGAATCGAGTTCAACACGATCGACCAAAGGCAGGGGAAACGGGCGATATAAAGCCCGAATTATTCACCAAAGCCGTTTGCTTTTTAGAGACCCATCGCGTGATTCATAGCGTTCAAGGACTTCAAAACCGCCACGAGGATCACGCAATGGTTGAAAGCAAGAGTAAACTGTTTGAACCAGATTTCAACCGTTCAATCAAGGTTCAAACCACCGATCATCGACTCGGATTGCTCGCGACCATCGCTCAGAATGTTGATGACTCAGCCTTCCGCCTCGCGGTTTGGGATCGACCGGGCGAAAACGTCATCAACGAGCGGCTGGAAAGCCAACCCACACAGTCAAGATTGATTAGCATCCTCACGGCCACGCCTGGCAATCTAGAAGCGGTTCGAAAGGGACTTGCAAACTCGATCGAACGACACATCAAAACGACACACGGCGGACGGGCTGTTCGTCGGGCAACCATCGACATCAATAGCTTCCCCATCGAAATCCAAGGCAAGCAGAAAGGTGCAACCTACCGTGGGCGGTGATTACGCCAGCGGGCGAAGTGGCAAACGCTTGGGGAATGGATTCATCCACGCCACCTTGCGTCAGGGACAAGTTCACACCGTAGACGGCGTCAATCGCTTTATTGACAACGTTCAAAAGCAGGCTGCGAAGCTTGCCATGAACGTCGACTACCGGATCGACGCAGGCTATAGGATCGGCAGTGTGATGGACTGCATGACGGATCAGAACTTGCGATTTGAAGGGCGATAAAAAGGAAATTCACGTTTGGACGCCCTTGCTGTGGAGCATCTGTTTCGTCCCGTAGGACGGCCGCCCGAAGGCGGTTACAAATACACCGTTGAGCTTGGTGACTACCATACAGATTCATGGAAACATTCACAGCGGTTGATTCTTGTTGTCGTCGACAGGCCCGATCCACAATCGGACCAATTGGAGCTGCTGCCGCGATACTTTTTCGTGGTCACTAATTGGCACGAAGATCATCGCAGCGCCGAGGCGTTGCTTGCGCACTATCGACCGCGCGGTACATTTGAAGATCGCTTGGCCGATTTCAACGCAGCGATCGGTGCGCACTTGTCATCGCAGCCATTCAAGGCAAACGAAGCAACGATGCTGCTGGGCTTGCCGTCGTTCAACCTCAGTTCGATTTGTCGTAACGAGTTGGAAGATGCGGTCGGTGGTTGCTGGGATTTGACGCGGTTCCAGCTGTTCATTTTGAAAGTGGGTGGCCCGATCATCAAGGATTGCCGACTCCGTCGCCGCGACCATGGATGCCTCCGCCCGCTCACGCACATCTGTGCGAAGTACTACGCAGATGACGCAACCCATCGCTACGAATGACGCACTGGGGGTGGGGGGAACTACGCGCCGCGAGGAAGAATCTGTGTTAAAATCAAACGTCACTACGCGACTCGTCGCCCACAGGCCGTATCCATCTCGAAATCGTTATTTGTGAATAATTCGGGTTAACACAGAGTAACAAATTAGCCCAGTGGTAAACGGACTCTGATTTCCTTCATTGTCTGCCAATCGCCAAAAAATGGTATGATCCCGAAACTCCCAATTTTGCACACCGGAAATCCAATCGCATAACTTTCACGTTATTAAAGGAGCTTGTCATGTGCCGAAGGTTCGAGATCATGTTTTTAACATTGACGATGGCGCTTGTTTTGGGATTGAGCTGGCCCGGTTTTGTCCTCGGGCAAGCAGTAGAACCGCAAGAGCCAATTCGGAAAACGAGA
>JBGSMN010000078.1:0-2783 GCA_041740155.1 Rhodopirellula sp. | reverse complement strand
AGCATTCCGCCAAGCATGACAGCCGCTGAAACAAAGCCACCGAGTAAAAAACTCACTCGTGACGGGAATTGCTGCCAAAACAAGAAGGTGGCGATGTAGATCGCCAACACACCAAGGCTGTAGGTCCAATTCTTCACCGAGGACGCTCCTGAGCGTGATTCAATGACAAGTCAGTAATCGCATTATGCCATTTGACCTGCCTCGCAGACAAACCATTTCTCTATTTTCAGACGATCTAAAGGTACTTTCGGAACCTGTCGGTAGGCAGTCAAAAGCGGACCATTTCACAACACTAACCTATACATGCGTTCGCTGGTCCTTTTTGAAGCGCCGATAAGTGGCCCCTTTTGAAGTGCCGAATGACACGAGTCACCCACGGTGCTGAACAAGTTTTCAAAGGGAATGGTCGTCTGCGACAGCGAACTGGGTGGGCACTTGTTGTCGTACCGGAGGGCGGCGTAGGGAAACGAGCGGACGAACCTCTAGGCCGATTTCCATGTGCGTACTGGACGACCGGCGGCTTGGCGGTTGCGAAGCCACGAGTGGGCTGCACGACTCCCCCGTTCGGATTTGCGAGCTAAGTTTTTGCAGCAGCCTCATTCTTGATTCGTTTCCGTCGGTCGTAGGGTTTGTGCGATGGCAAAACAATGTCCCCCAGCGGCCAAGGAATCGCCGAAGTGCGTAACCAGTCCAGATGGGGTGACTTCGATAGGCCAGCAATGGACTGCACAATTCGTATACACCCGAAGCAGCAAGAAAAAGTTTCGCAAAACGAATGTCGAGTTGTTCGCGATTTTTGACGAATTGGTAGCCATCGCCAAAGACTACAAAACCGTTACAGGCCGTTATCTTCCTTTGTTTGGCGAACTGGGTGAAATCTTTGCCGAGCTGGCGTTCGGGCTCAAACGACATAAGCCGAGGGCGCAAGGTTCCGATGGTCGTTTGGGCAACGACTTCATCGAAGTCAAAACCATGACGCCCGAAAATACAAAACGTTGCGTAACCATCGAGAGCAAAGGTCACTTCAGCAAACTGGTCATCGTCAACGTCACAGCCGAATTCGGCTTCGCGGCAAGGATGTGGGATCGCAGGTCGCTATTTAGAAAGTCGCAAGCAAAGGCGAAAGTATCGTGGCAGGATACGAAACCTTAGCGTTTCGGTTCTGCGGCGATGTTGCATCGGTTGTCCGCATGCCCATCGTGAGCATTCACCGTAGTCGTGGTTTGGATCGACCAAAATTCCATTTGCGTCCGTAATCAAATGCGACGTGGGGACGGTTCTCTCTATCGATTGCCATCGTCTGGGTGCCGTGTGGTAGAAATAGGGGTAACGTTCACCGAATGGGAAACGACCCAAATCGCCACTTCTTTGATCGACGTCAATCGACCCAATCTTCTCGGATGAAGGCACATGATCCCACGAGACCTTGCCCAAACCTGGGTCCATGCAAATTGCCGGTCGGCGGACGTGCGTCGAGATTTTTTGAAGCATCTTGAGGATGCTCTGCGGCTTGGGGTTGGCTGCTCGTTCATCGTCGGATGTGGGCTTACCAAGTCGATGATGTCATACATGGTTTATTGTTACTGCGGTGAGTTCTTTGCATTCCAATTGACGCTCGCGCAAGCCGAACAATTGAACGCGAACGGCCGCACCATGGTTGGCAACCCAGGGCTCCGTCCCCAAAACCACGACCCGCGGCCTGAGCCATTGGTGCAGCTACGAAAAGTGGAAGTTGACCATGCCGAACGAATGGATGGTGTGTCGTCCATAGACGGTTCGATCTCGCTTTTCTCGGACCAGTTTTGGGATTTGCCGGTGGCGATCCAGTCCGTTTGCGAACCTCCAAGCGGCAACAGCGTAATCCTGTATCACCATCTCGATCAACTTCCCCGAGGTTTATTCCCGCATCGAGTGTAGTCGTCATTGTCGGAGAAAACGACCGCAACCCCGCTCACGCCGGTGTAGCAATGAAGCAATCGTTTTTAACGCGACCGAAAAAGGAGCTACCGATTCGATCGCTGTCTCGGTGCTCTAGGCAGACTTGGGTGCAAGTCATCGGGTGACCGGCGGCTTGGCGATTGCGGAGCCAGAGGATCATGGTTTCACGGTAAAAGTTTTCGGGACGACGGCGTGAGACGTTGGCGAGGTTGATGCCGGCGGCGGTCAAGGCGGCTCTCCAAGTGCCGTGAACGCGAAGTGCGGCGTCGTAGAGCACGCGTTCGAGCGGGCCTAATTGTTCAATAGCCGAAATGAGTGGCCGCGTGTAATTTCGCCTGCTCCGCTTCCGTCAAGCCTTTGATGAGCAAGGGTCGGAACATGTGATCGCGAGTCAAGTGAGTCCAGAACGTCATGCCAGAAACCCCTGCCTCAGGCACTTCGACGTCCGCTAACCAAGCACGTAGCTCATCCGCATCCATACTGCGTAGCCATTCACTGGGTGGTCGTCCGTCCTGGGATCGTCGTTCTAACGATACTTGACCAAAAGATTCAGCGCCCAAAGGAGGCTGTCCATTAATCAACTTCGTTTGTTCCGATGAACGCCAATCAGCGGCATGGATAGATTCTGCCGAGTCTTGCGCAAGCACATGCCGCGAACCAGCCACGGCTAAACCGCTCGTAGTTAACCAGATTGAGAACGATCGTCGAGAGAGAGGCGTCGAGTGAATAGCCATGAAGTCACCTAGTTTCAGGGTTTACACAAAGCTAGGTCAAGGCAATGGTTTACGGCGATCATCAATCAGTTTCCCGTAAAGGAAATTGGTGCCGAGCCAAGAAGGGACAAC
>JBGSMN010000010.1:0-2773 GCA_041740155.1 Rhodopirellula sp. | reverse complement strand
GGTGGTTCGTCCCAAACCATCCGTCGAGGCCAAGCAACCAACCGACATCGAAAACGCCGCTGACTTGATCGGGCGGATGACGTTGATGCTCGATTTGGTTCCACTGATTTTGCAAACCGACTCGACTCGCGTACTGACGATGAGTGTTCAATGCCGCAACGATGTGCCGTTGGTCGATGGTGTTGACACCGATCACCACAGTCTTTCGCATCATGGCCAAGACGAGGGCAAGATCAAGCAATTGCAACGCGTGGAATTGGCTCAGCTGAAGGCGTTCGGCGAATTGGTAGGCAAGTTGTCAGCGAAAGATGAATCGGGTGGGCGGTTGCTCGATCACACGTCCATCATGCTGGGCAGCAACCTTGGTAACGCGAACAGTCACGATTGGCGGAATCTACCGATCTTGCTGGCTGGCGGTGGCTTTCGTCACGGTCAACACATCGCCTACGACCAACAAAACAATCGCCCGCTGTGCGATTTGTTCACGACGATGTTGCAGCGCCAAGGTCATGAGACCGACACATTTGGTTCAGGTCGTTCGACGATCAACTTGGGATAGCGATCGCCGCTTGCGTTGTTGATTGACGATCCAAACACCACCCGCAATTGCGACCAAAATGAATGTCGACGGTTCAGGAACGGCTTGTACGTAGGCCAAGGCTCGAATGCTAATTGGGTTTGGATTGCCGTTTCCATCCAGATCATTGGGATCGGTGAAGAAGGCGATCTGGGTCAACGCTCCTGTTTGCAAATCAATGGATTCCAGCGACGAACCGTTTGGCGAGTAACTGACAACAGTGAATCCTTGCCCGTTGCTGCCAATCGCAAGCGTGCTAATTGGATTGATACTCGTGACAATCTCTCCGATAACTGCACCGTCGTTTGGATTGAGCTGCCGTAGCTTTTCTTGTCCGCCTGACTTCAGGTACAGCGTATCGTCGCTCGCGAAAGCCAATCCCGTTCGGCTGCTGCCAAGCGGGATCGTGCTGACGGGGGTAACGGCGGCGGATGCCGTGTCAATCGTAACTAGTAGATCGTTCGAACCGGAGAACGCGGTCAAACTGCCGAGTTCTAGCCAACCGTAGAGTGTTCCGTTGGGTCGAAAGCTAATGTCGGATATCGTTGCCTGGGTGGCCCCGATTACCGATGCGAGCCCAGTCGTCAGGTCGATTGTGTACAAACTTCCCCCCACAAAATCCACATTGTCAATTGCATAGAGCACGCCGGTAACGGGGTGGATTGCCAGCCCTGAAAGGTGATTTACACCGGTGCCGTTGCCAATTTTCGTCGCGATGCCGGTCGTTTCATTGACGCGATAGAGTATGGATTCAACTCGTGTGCTGCCTGGGCCATGTGCCCCCGATACGGCAATCAAATCAGCGAACGTGATCGACTGAAGACTGAGGGAGAAGGCGGCTAGCCAAACAAAAAACAATCGCTTCCAAAGAGCGGGTATTGCGAACATTCGTCGTTGTCATCCTTGATTGCCTGCCCCATCTGTGGACGAGCAGTTTCTCAAAACAACGCTAGACTGGCAAGAGCGATGATGCTCACGCATTTCTCTACTTTGGACCTGCGTGGTAAACAGTGAGATCCGACGACTGCCAACCAACAAAATCTTCAACCTTTGACACACAATGCCTGACAGCCTTTACATCGCCACCAACGAGAATGCGACAGGGAAGCGGATGATTGCATTGGGGGTGATGGAGCTTGCGGTGCGACGATTTGGCCGCGTCGTATTCTTTCGGCCCGTGGTGCGTGATCGTGCTGACGAGGATCAAAGCATCCGTTTGATGCGATCGCGTTACAAGCTCTCAGCGTCCCCCGAGCAAATGTATGGTGCGACGCGAAAAGAAGCTCGGCAAATGCTCGCCGAAGATCGCTATGACGCGCTCATTCAACGCATTCAACAGAAATTCAAGTTGCTGCAAGCATCCGCAGACTTCGCCGTCGTTGAAGGCACGAGTTTTCAGGGGCTCGCCAACGAAATTGAGTTTGAACTTAACGCCGACATTGCCGTCAATCTCGGTTGCGCGATCATGTCCGTCTACTCGGCGGCGAAACATTCCCCTGAAGACAGCGTGCAGTCGATTCGCATTGGCAACGACGCGATCACCGATCATGGCGGACAATTGCTGGCCACAGTCGTCAACCAGGTCGCGGTGGAACAACGCCAAACTCTCAACGATGCCTACAACGCGGCTGGATTGAATGCGTCGGGACCGATTTACATGTTGCCCGAAGAGCCTTTATTGCGGCAGCCGACGGTTCGTGAAATTCAAGTCGGACTCGGGGCCAGAGTACTGGGAGGTGACGAGTCAACGTTTGATCGCGAAGTCTCGCGATTGAAAGTTGCCGCGATGCAGTTGCCGGATTTCTTGGAACGGATGCAGGCGGGCAGTTTAGTGATCACACCCGGCGATCGCAGTGACATCATCGTTGGCTGTGCGCTGGCGGCGCTACATGCTGGCAGTCCCGCACCGGCGGGCATCGTGCTGACCGGCGGCTTACTACCACCGCTTGCGGTTCGCCGAATGGTCACACCGGCGTCGGGACTGCCCATTCTTTGCACGAACGTGGACACGTTCACAGCGGCAACTCAGGCTTCTAACGTGCGAGCCGAAATTGGCGAACATTCACCACGTAAAATTGAATCCGCGATCGGATTGTTTGAACGCAGCATCGACATGGACGATCTGGCAAGACGGCTTGAAGCACCCACGGTGCATCGTATCACCCCGATGCTGTTTGAGCACTCGTTGATCCAACG
>JBGSMN010000003.1:0-67168 GCA_041740155.1 Rhodopirellula sp. | reverse complement strand
GTGACCATCGTCGTATCAGGCGTTTGTTGGTCATCCTCATGACGGTATTTCCCGCCGCCAGCGGTGACACGCGTTGGGTATTTGACTTGCATCCCCCATCTTGCTAGATCGAGTACATGGATGCCATTATTGCCGAGCTCTCCATTGCCCCAGTGCCAATGCCAATGCCAGTTGTAGTGAACGACGTTGTCAACATAAGGACGCCGTGGGGCAGGACCTTGCCACAGATCCCAGTCGAGTCTCGCAGGAGCAGGAACCTGCTTACCCACGCCGATGGATTGGCGACGATTGTTGTACCACGTTCGTGCGTAGGGGACTTTACCAATCCGACCGGAGTGAACCAGTTCCATGGCGGCGATGATGGCAGGCCAACTGCGTCGCTGTGATCCCATCATCACGATTCGGTCATGCTTGCGCGCCGCTTCGACTGCCCAAACACCTTCTTCCGCAGTCTGGCTGCAGGGCTTTTCGACGTACACGTGCTTGCCGGCGGCGCAGCCCAAGATCGTCGCGGGAGCGTGCCAGTGATTCGGTGTGGCGACGACGATCGCATCAATGTCAGTGCGGTCCAATACTTGACGCAGATCCGAATAGGCATTCGGCTGGTCACCGCTCGCAGGGGCAATCAAGGCGGCCGTTCGCTGCAACACGTCGGAATCAACATCACAAATCGCAACGACTTCCGCATTCGGATTGGCATTGAAGCCTTTGAGCAGCGCGGTGCCACGGCTGTTCGCTCCGATGACAGCGATGCGAACTTTTTGATCAGCGGACTTGCTCTGCTCGTCAGTGGCGGGCGATTGCGCCGTGGTGGTGCGAGTCAGCAGGGAGGCGGCAATTGTCACGCTCGCATGTAAGAAAAGTCGTCGATCATGCGATTGAGGAGGATTCATGATATCTCTCGGACATAGGAAGGAATGAGCTAACCCGGCACGTTCAAAACGCGGTTGGTAGTTGTTGAAGACAATTGGTGGGTGACGAAGAACACGTAAGTATATCACGGTACTCTTTCCCACACCGATGCTAGAGGGCAATCTCAATGATGTCAAAAACTCATCAACGCACGCGATGATCAACAACACACTCGGCCGATTGCAACGCGATGGCTTGGTGGAGATCCAGACCTACCAAACGTTTCCGCTGACCACGACAGGTAAACGCAGGGCAGCGAAGGCATCGAACATCACATCAATGAAGAAACGCTCAAAGCGATGCTATGTGTACTCGCGTCTGTCTTGCCGACTAATTCTTAAATTGGTGACGTTAACGGAACTGCTGTTTTTTTTTCGCGGTAGGTATTGCAATCATCATCGTCACCAGTAACACTCACTGAGAACCAGTCGCAATAAGCGATGTGGTTATCGACGACGCAGCAAGCGAAAAGTTCGGCGGGTCTAAACTGCCGTACATCTTAATAGCCAGCCACGCTCGATCTTGGTCCGCGGAAACGTTTTCCCGGACTGGTCTAACTTTCACGTGTGCCCCTTGCTAAAGAGATCCCAATGTTCAGTCTGTCTGTCCGCGCGTCCATACCGAAGCGTTTCTTTCAAAAACCATCCGTCATTCGGCCACACATCCCGAGCGGCATGCCAACCAAATTAAAGCGAGGTGCGTTCACGCTCATCGAGCTATTGGTCGTGATCGCCATTATCGGCGTGTTGGTGGGCTTGTTGTTACCGGCCGTTCAATCAGCCCGCGAGGCGTCTCGCCGGATGAGTTGCCAAAACAACATGAAGCAGTGCGGTTTGGCGCTGCACAACTACCATTCGACATTTCAACGGTTCCCTGGTATCGGACGCGATTCGACCAACGCCTTTTCTGTCTTGGCCCAGATCTTGCCCTACGCCGAGCAGGCCAATCTGCAAGAGCTTATTGATTTTGAAAGTCCCATCTATACGTCGATTGGACATGGTCCAGGGGCGATCCAGTCGATTCATCCAGGCAACTTGCAGGCGGCTCAAACGTCGGTGGCGATGTTCCGCTGTCCCAGCGAGAATGCTGATGATCGGTTCTCCGCATACGACTGCGATAGTACCGCAGGGCAGTTTTACCACGGCACGAATATGGTCACGTGCACCGGATCGGGACGCGATGACAACTGGAATCTGCTGCCGCTGGCGGACCGAAAAACGGATGGGTTGTTCTACTATGACTCTCGTACTGCTTTCCGCGATATCCTGGACGGAACGAGTCACACGACGGTGTTTACCGAAACACTGATGGGTGGCGGATCAGATCTCTCATCCGCTCCGATGCAGAACCGTGATGCCGTCGCTTGGATTCACCGGTTTCCTGAATTGGAAAATCCGGACGTGGAAGCAGAAACGCGAGGTGCCGTGTTCGGTTGGTTCGGCTATCGCGGTTACTCTTGGCTGTCGGGCAAAGCGTACGCGAGCACCTTTAGCACGTACATTCCACCCAATCCCTCGCATCCCGATTTAGCTCAATCGGCGTTTGGTTGGTTCAGTGGCCGCAGTAACCACACCGGGGGCGTGAACATCGGTTTGGCCGATGGCAGTGTTCGGTTTGTCACCGAGTCGGTGGATCTGAGTCTGTGGCGAAATACCGGTTCGATCGCTGATCACGAAGTGCTGGACGGTGCGTGGTGAACGGTTACCGTATCATTGCGTCCATGCCGATTGCGATCGTCGGGTTGCTCTCGGTAGGCTGTTATTCGCCCATGCCCGAAGACCTGCCGCGAGCCGCCGTTTCGGGTACCGTGTTACTCGATGGCAAACCACTTGATGGCATTGAGATTGTTTTTGAAAGCGATCCAGTGCCACCGAGCAATCGCATCCGAGCGGTTTATGCGACAATCCGTGAGGGACACTATGTCATTGACGCGGCCGACGGACCGGCCGTCGGCAAGGCAATGGTTCGCTTGCTCGATATCCCGGAGAGTCGTGAGCAAATGGAAGCGGAGTTAAACGAAAGGAACAAGGATCCACGTCGCAGGCTGCATCCGCAGTCGTATCCTGTTCCCGAAAAATTTGCCGCTGGTTCGACGTTGCAGGTTTTGATTGAACCGGAGGTAATGAACGAGCATGATTTTGATTTAAAAACACGATAAGCAAACACTTGTTACTGATTGAATTTCCCCTTACGCATCTACGGAAACAATGAAATACCTCAACATCCTTTTAACCGTCAGTCTGCTTTCCTGCCTCTGTGGGACCGCATCGGCTCACTTCCCTTGGCTCACGACGGATTCCTCTGGACGCGCCAAGCTACACTTCGGTGAGTCGCTGGATGATCGCACCTATGCGATGCCTGCGTCCATCGCGGCTGCTCAAATCATTGCCCGCGACGGAAAACCGCTTACAATGAAACCCATCGAGTCAGATGATTTCGTGGGATTGCAATCCGAAGCTCAAGTGGACGCACCCGCCGAATTGTCTGCAACGATTGTTTATGGCAACTACCACGGCACGGAGCTGATTTACAGCGTCCAGCACTTTGTTGGAAAATTGCCGACCATCGATCCCAGCACCGAACAATCCAACCACACCTCAACTCCACTGCATACCGAGTTGATTGATACCGACTCTGGCATCACTGGCACAGTGTATTGGCATGGCAGCCCGTTGGCCGGTGTCGAAGTCAAATTGTTTTGTGTAGACGGTCACGAAGAGGCTACTGCGACGACCGACGATTCGGGTCGCGTGTCTTTCAATGATTCGCAAATCGAGCCAGGCATGGGTGCCATCATGGTCGGCCACAAGGTAGAACCATCGACCGATGAGAGCGGAACCAAAATTGCTGGTCAAACGCATTACTTGACGGCCACCTTCAGCAATCCGCAAGAGACCTCGTCGTCACTCACAACATTGGAAACGCCCACCATGCCTGAAAGTAAGTCCGCGCCGATCTCCGTACCAGATGGTTTGGTTGATGAAATCGAAGGCACGTATCCTCCTATCCCCGAAACCGTGACCAGTTTCGGAGCGGCGGTGTGTCAGGACGCAATCTATCTTTACGGCGGGCACACGGGTGAGGCTCATCAGTACGACAACGAATCGCAAGCCAGCACGTTGTGGCGTCTGCCGCTGAACCAGCCTTCTGAGTGGCAATCGATGGGCAATGGACCGCGACTACAAGGTTTGGCGATGGTTTCGACTGGGGGCAAACTTTATCAACTCGGCGGCTTCACGGCCAAGAATGAAGTCGGTGAAGAGCATGACCTTTGGACGCAAGATCGCGTCGCCGCATACGATCCAACTTCAAAGCAATGGTCTGACATGCCCGCTTTGCCGGAGCCACGTTCCTCGTTCGATGCCGCCGTCTTAGATGGTCAAATCTATGTGGTTGGTGGTTGGACGATTGCCGGAGATGCCGAATCACAGTGGTTAAAGACTGCCTATCGGCTTGATCCGTCCGCCGATTCCCCTACCTGGGTCGCCCTCTCGCCACCACCGTTTCAGCGCCGCGCGTTATCAGTAGCTGCACACGGTGGAAAAATCTATGCGATCGGTGGCATGGGTGCCGAAGGCGGCCCGTCCACTCGCGTTGATGTCTATGATCCAAAGTCCAACCAGTGGACCGCTGGCCCCGAATTAAACGGGCAACCGATGGATGGTTTCGGCAGTGCGGCCTTCGCCGTCTCGGGACGTTTGTATGCTGCCACCTATAGCGGGCTGTTGCAAAGGCTCAGCGAAGACGGTTCCAAATGGGAAGTGATTGCGAAACTCAAACGTGATCGCTTCTTCCATCGGCTGCTTCCTATTGGCGATAACGAATTAGTGGTGCTCGGTGGAGCCAGCATGTCGTCGGGTAAGTTTGACCAACTTGATGTGCTGAAGCTGCGTTAGTGGTTTGTCAAATGATCAACCGATTTAGCGAACTGGGATTTCGTTGACGGTGTAGAACGCGTTTCGATGCAGTAGTTTTTCGCCGTCACGTGAACGAAGACTTTCCAGATCGAGTTCATAAACAAATCCTTGCCTGAGTTTTTCGAGTGTCAGTGTCGCGGACATGCCGTCGTCGGCCAGCGTCACGGCACTCACATCGGCATTGTGTTGCTCAATTTCTGGACCTCCGTAACCCGCGTGATAGGGGTGCGTGAATGCCGAGACCACGTAGGACTCTGGCAGATTCCCGGTGGCGGAATCGACAGGTTTTGTAAAGGTGACTTGAAAACCATCAGGCTGGATCGTGATGCGGTTGATCTCAAACGGTATCTTGCCCGTCCACTCCAATCGCTCAAGAGCAAACGGTTTGATGCCGCGAACCGGCCAACCGCGATTCGTTCCTCCACACAACAACTTACCTCCCGGTGTGAATTCAATATCCAAAATTCCGGTCGAGAGTCCCTCGCGAAACGGATAACAAGCTCCCTGCCAAACTCCTTTAACCTGTTCAGTCGTGGCCCGCATCACAATCGATTGGGTGAAATCTCCCAGAAACATCTGGTTTTCAAAGGGGCCAAATTTTCCTTGCGTCTGATTCACATCAAATGCTGTGATCGAGCGTCCCATACGGATGTATGGAAAGACGACCGCGTAGGGCACGAGTTGTTTGACACGTTCTTTCTCCGTCACGATCCGCGTCCCTGATTTCGGTGTCTCGGGACGCGGTCCCAGTTCAGGTGATTGATCGTACCAGTGAAAACTGGCCGGATGACCGTGAAAACTATTCTGCGACACCGCTTTCAAACTGCACGAACAATTCCATGGTCCCTGACTCTCGATGTAAAACAACGCGTCGTGCTCATCTGTCCCGATCCCACCAGGACTACGCAAACCGCTGGCGAACGCGGTTGTTGATCCATCCGCTGCGACCTTCATGATGAACCCGCGATTGAGCGCGTTGGAATAGTATGATGCGGATAAACCGAGTGCCACGTATTGGTTTCCCTCGGAGTCCAGTCCTGAACCAAAGGCGTATTCGTGATAGTTGGCGTATCCCCACGCATCCGAGATGGTTTCAAAACGATCGGCAACACCGTCGCCATTGGAGTCGCTGACTCGTGTTAGCTCACAACTCTGGGTGACACGAAACGCATTGTCATGCCAAACCAAGCCAAAAATCTCGTCCAAGCCCGATGCGAATCGATGAAAAGTTGGATTGGGTTTGGCAGCGTCCACACCGTCAATCAAATAAATCTCACCACGCCGCGTACCAACCGCCATCCGTCCATCCGGTAGCATGGCAAACGCGCCCGCTTCAATCACGGTCTCGGCTGGGATGGGGATGTTGACGATGTTGTAGAACTCACGCTCGCGTTGCTCCGTCCCCCAACGTTGGCCGACTTCCTCCGCGCATACATCGGCTGACACCAACGCGGTCATCGAAA
The DNA here is from genome assembly GCA_041740155.1 of Rhodopirellula sp. Classification (GTDB taxonomy): domain Bacteria; phylum Planctomycetota; class Planctomycetia; order Pirellulales; family Pirellulaceae; genus Rhodopirellula. The sequence continues at coordinate 60,876 of JBGSMN010000003.1, read as the reverse complement.
ACAACAGGCAAACGATTGTCAGGCGACAGTTACTTGATTGGTTCATAGATGAACTCCAGGTTCGATTTGCCTTGAGGAAGTTTCAATTGCAACAATAATTCAGACTGCTGCGATTCGTCGTCCATTCGTCGCAGATTGAACTGCGTTGCGGGAATCGTCAGTCGCACTTTGCCGCTGCTGAATACCCGCTCGCTCTCTTGGACCACGTCGCCCGTGAGTGCTCGAAACCAAACTGTTTGAGGGACTGGTGAAGCCAATTGCAGAGAACGCGATAACGCTTGTTGATCATCCGATCCAGTTACCACCGAGCGATCTTGGATTTCAATCTCGCCGAAGCGATAAAGCAACGTGGGAACAAAGTTTTCGTCGAATTCATAGCCACGAAATTGATAACCCAGATTTTTCGGATACAACGGATCAGGATTGATGGGTGCCTCTTTCGTCATCACAGGCATCAGTGGCCACGGAGCGTCGCCATCGGCGAGTCGTGCGAAGGAAACATCTTGGGCGAGCGTTATCGCTGGGCCAGCAGGATTGAAATCTCCAGCACCTTGACCACTCCAGTTCACGTTCACGAATTCATCTCGCCAAATCGCCGAAAGTGTTCCTGTTTCAGCGTTGAACGCGTAATTCAGCCGCTCAGGCAATCCGACTGCGATGCCTCGGAAACCCGCCACTCGGCTGCGTCCGCGATACGTCTCGGCGTGATTACCGACGGTTAGCTTCGTATTGACCGAGCGGACTCCTGACGGATCGGCAGCCGACGTGCCCAGCGAAAGGTAATACCAAATCGCTTCGATCTGTTGGTCTGTGTCCCCGTCAAGAATCGACGTAAACGAAGCAACTCCGTCCGGCCAAGCGGTGGGCATCACCGTGCGTGGGCGAAACGCACCGGGGTCTCGCAGATACCTGTTGAACCAATTCGGTTGCAGACGTTGAAAGCTGGTCATCAGGTCGATGCCCTGGTTCGCCATCGCCGCTTTCCCATTGAATTGGTGACAGGCAACACAGTTCACGCCTTTGTCACCCAGTAACTCACGACCCGCCGCACGCACCATTTTTTCCCGCTCATTTTCAGCTTGGTTGCGGTTTTCAGATTTCGGAATGTTCATTTCCGGGCTGTCCAGGACATCGAGCCGAGACAAGACATCAGGCAGATGATGCAGATTGGCAGTGCCATATTGAGGCATCCGCGTGGCCATGTAATGCCGAACGCTTTCACTATCAAACAACACTTTCTTCATCCACTCAGGCCGCAGTTTGGCCCCGACCAAGGTCAGCGGTGGCGGGATACGGCCATCATCACCGAGGTTCTGCTCGACAGCGGTGAAGAACAGATTGTAGGCATCTGCGACGCCGCCGAAATCATCCCTGACATGACACGCCGTGCAATGAAATGCGGTCAATGTTTTGGCTACAATGAGTGTATCCGAATCGGCTACGGCTGGTTCTCGCAGTGATGCTTGGATCGCGATTCTCTGTGCATCGTCCAGATGGAAGCGCGGGCTGTGTTGGCTGTTGTCTGACAAGCAACCTTGATCCAAATTCGCGTCTTGCAACGATCCAATTAGAGCTGCCGCTTGAATGTCAGCCACACCGTGACAGGCGGCACAGTTCAGTTCACGAAAGTACTGACCGCCTTGCGAGACAAGCTCCGCTTCAGGAACAATCGCTGCGGCATGCTGTTGTTCGCCGACCAGATAATTGGCAATCGCCAATGCCTCGTCGCGGGTCAGTTTCATGTCTGGCATCCGACCTGAGCTGCGGACATGTAGCGGTTGGAACAAGAACTCACCGAGCGATTGAACGCTGTACTTTTTTGCAACATGCCCAATCGGGATTGCGATCGGTTGGACTGGCTCTATCTTCGTTTCATTTTCTTCTGCAAGTTCTTCATCATCAAGAAACTCGTTGCGTGTGGGCAATGTCGCCAGGGCCGCATCGGCGTCCTGTGGCCCGTGACAGGCAACACAGCCAACGGTGTGATAGAGCGTTTTGCCGGTTTCGGCATCTGCAATCTCCGGTGCATTCGATTGGAAGACAACTTTGGATTGGGCAACAAGAAAATGTGTCAACGCGTTAGCGATTTGTTCCCGTTGGGCTTGCGTTTTCGACGCAAACAGATCTGGCATCGTGGTGCCCGGGTGGGCGATGGCTGGGGCGGCCAGAAACTGCTTTAAAAACGCCGGTGAGATCCGGCCACCAGCTTCCGTCAAGTCCGGAGCTGTTCTCTCGGGAATCGAACTCGGTGCAACGCCAGCGTGACAGGCACCGCATCGTAGCTCCGAAATCAGCACCGCGCCCGACTGCGATTGGGTCAGCGGATGGCTACCCGGAAGTGCCGCATCGCCAGCGACAGAGACCGCGCTAGAGACCAGTAGCCAGAAGGTCAATGACGTGGTGATTGGATTCATCGTCTTACGTCTCGTGGTGCAGAGCGGCCATGGAGTGATTCTTCGGACGAAGACTCCAGTTCGAGACATCAGGATGATCGGTGTGCTCCCGTCTTGCAAGACGTTTGCGTGGTTTCGCAATCCGCCACTGACCGACGCCTGAACAGTTTATATCACGGCGTCTGAGCAACTTCTGGTTGGGCGGTCTGGCGAATCGCAGTTTTCAGATACTGCTCGGGGATCACCAATCTTGCGTGATGACTTCGTGACCACTGCGAGTTCCCACGTTTCGCCATACCGTCAAGTCAACCGAGTCCGTGACACTCCGCACCGATCCATCGAGCAACGCGACCTGAACCAGCCCAGTGTGATGGCTGCGAGAGGTGATCATCGCATAGGTCGGTTGACCAGCGACACCATTTTTGCCTTCTTGCCAAGAATTGTAATCCATCTCTTCGTAGGTTCGCCCGCCCGTCGTATAGTGAACTTTCGTGTTAGGCGATAGCGTTGTTGTGAATCCAGTGTGATGAACACGTCCGTCAGGCCATTCGGTATGCCCGGTATCTTTGAAATCCGGTCCGCTGGCAACCATCGCTTCCGCTTCGGCCTGCGTGGTGGGGATGGTCGTCGTGATGGGTCCGCCATTGCGAGTGTATGGCGTCCACGCTTTCACTTCTGCGATTAGCAAGGTATTCGATGTTCCGTCGAGACAGTCGCGAAACCCCAAAAATGAATTCGGATAGAACATGCCCTCGCCGCCCCGGCGAGATGTTGGATCGTAGACAAACCAAGTTCCAAGATTGAACCCGTAAGAGGTTGGATACAGCGATGGTCGACTATCGCTAAAGACGCGTACTTGGTCCGTTCCTGGGTCACTGGGGCAAGCGAACGTAGGCACCTTAACCTCATGTATCGATTGCTGGTTATCCCAGGCAAGCGACAAGTCAACTCGTTCAGATAAGTTGGACTGTTCCAGTTGCGGCAAGATGCGGCCATGCACACCCCACGATCCGTTGTTGGCCGTGCTGGTAACACTCAAATCCAAAACAGCCGAAGGCGGGAATTTCTGAAACGCGCTCTCGTAGTTGTGGCTGGCCAACGCAATCTGTTTGAGATGATTGGAACATTGCATCCGACGAGCCGCTTCACGAGCAGCTTGCACGGCTGGCAACAACAGCCCCACTAAGACTCCGATGATCGCGATCACAACGAGTAATTCGACGAGAGTGAATCCAGGACGACGGGTTTGCATTAAAACATGTCTTTTGTTGAGTGATTAACGTCTTCGACGAGGCAACGAGTCCCGTCACTGTGGACTCGTTGCCTCGTCCACCACTTATACTTTTACTTTGCAAAGCCCGTGCCACAGCCGTTTTCGTTCGATTTTCCCTGAGAATGCAGTGATTGGCATCACGGAAACGAGTCGCGCGATGAAATTTTCATCGTCGCTGACGGGAAACTGGTCGCAGCAAAAGTGCGCCTATTTTGTGAGCGACTCGGGCCTGTCTACAATACGTGTCTGAATTCTGCGTTGCGACTTCTCAGGACTCTGTGATGGAATCTGTAAGCGAACTGATCCGACGGGCGGAAGATTTTGAGATTGATCCAGGCGAAAAAACATTATCGTTTGAAGCCCGCTTGGCTCGCGAGAATGGTTGGACAGTGGCGTATGCCCGACGAGTGACGTGGGAGTACAAACGGTTCTGCGTGCTGGCGATTGCGGCAGGACATCCGGTCACACCATCTGAGCATGTCGATCAAGCCTGGCACCTGCACCTCACGTATTCACGATCTTACTGGGAACGCTTCTGCCCTGAAGTGCTCGGGCAGCCACTGCATCATGAACCGACGAGCGGCGGGACGCACGAGGGACTGAAGTACCGCGACTGGTACGCCGAGACACTCGCGAGTTACGAAAAACTGTTTGGACAACCAGCCCCAACCGATGTTTGGCCATCTGTGAAAGAACGCTTCGCACACGCAGGCGATTGGCGTTGGATCAATACCGGACGCTCCTGGGTGATCCCACGGAGCAGAGCCGTCATGGCCATCATCGCCATTGCCATGATGTTGTTTTTATTGGTCGTGCCCGGTTGCCAGGGCGCAGGCGGATGGCCAGTGCCACCGTTTCATTTGGGAGGCGAGGTCTTTCTGATTTTCTACGTTGTGCTTGCTGTCAGTACATTGGCCTTCACGTTGGCCATTCGTTTGTTTTCGACTGATGTTCACCCAGGCACGGTGCTAACGAAGCCTGTCGAAGCGGCAGAAATGTCGCCGCAGCAGATCGCGGTGCTGATCGGTGGCGGAGCGAGATTGGCTCACGTGGCCATGGCCCAGTTGTATGCGGACAAGAAAATCACGATCAGCAAGCGATGGTGGAGAACAGCAACGATCCAAGTTCAAGGTGAATGTCCGCCAGAACCTCAGTTGCTGCGTGATGTGTACGGATCGATTGCCATTCACAAATCGGCATCGGGCGTGATGACGGCTGTGAAGTCGCATTACGAGCGTATCGCTGAAGAACTTGCCGAGCTTGGCCTTCGGCAAAAAACAACCGTGTTTTCTAAAACCGCAGTCGGGCTAATCATCGTCGTAATCGCCATCGGTGTCCTGAGAACCATGCAAGCGTTTTTCCGTGGCCAGGATGCTGGCTACGTCGTGATTATCATGAGTGTGACAGCTTTATTTTCGTTCCTGATCAATGGGCTTTCTTCAACATTAACTAAGCAGGGCAAGCTGTTGGTGAAGCAGCTTACCGACAATGCCAAACCGGAGCGGCAAACCGTCGGCTTGCAACACTGCACGGCAGCAGAGATCGCGATGCCCGTCGCGTTGTTTGGAGCGAGTGTCTTGCCCGCTGCTGAGTTCCACGATCTAACCGCCCTGCTGCCCACGATCGGAAGACAAAGCAGCGACTCAAGCGGTGGTGGATGCAGTGGATGTGGAGGCTGTGGTGGATGTGGAGGCTGCGGAGGTTGTGGCGGGTGAGGTACTTAATCGACGATGCAGAACACTAACGCAGATAAGCCAGATCGGAAGTGCGAATCCGAAGCACAGGAGACTTCGGTACAATCCTGGAGGCGTGTATTTTAGCCGCACCACGTTTTGACCTGCCACAGTCGGACTTTTGGGAACCTTCACCGCGATGCGTCCGTCAGCGCTCGCCAAGACCTCGGCCGTTGTTGGTTCGACGACCTCCCAACCTTGATACCAATTCTGATTGACTACAAACTCAGTCGGTTTGTCGGCGCGGTAGGAAAAGCGAATGGATCGAGCGGTGAACTCGATGTTCTCTGCGATGGCGGATTGGTCGTCGGGCGAATCAACCTCCGATCGGTGCGCGTCGGATGAACAGGGAACGACATTTGTGTCCGCGTTATAAATCGTGTAGCCATTGACCAACCCTTTCTTCGCTCGTACCGCGGGAGTGACCGGTGCGGCATAAAGTGTGGTTGTGTACTCACGCCCATCCCATTCGTGTTGAAAACAATCCGGCGAAGTCGTCGGCAACATCAACGGTGGTTCGCAGAAGGCAACTCCATAAAGGTTTCGCGACGGCAAATGAACATCAAGAAAAACTAGCGAGATAAGCACGATCGCAAGCGTTTTGATCATTTGTTGATCCAACCTATCGCGTGCCAAGGCGATCAAGCCATCCAACCCGATCGATGCGAGAAGCGATAGCGGAAGGAGCAGGTAAACGAGCAATCGATCGGGGTTTTTCATCGACGAAAAGACAGGAAAGTGGTGCAGCATCACCCACAGACTCGGAGTCAGATGCGTGCCTAAAGAAAGCAAATAGAAGATCATGCTGGCAAACGCAAGTGCCAGAATTAACGAGAGCACAGGTCGCTGGACAAGGCTGATTGCAGAGACACCGAGTGACTCTTCAGTGGACTTTTGTTGGCGGCGAGATGCTTGGCCTGATGTGCCTCGGCGAACGATCGGCAGTAGCAGTGTGACGATTCCAATGACCACCAATAACACCGTCAACCAGCCAATATAACAACCGAAGTTAACCCAATCGCAGATCGTGCCAGGCACAATCTGCGAGACGAGTCGCTGATCCATGAAGTTGTATGAAACCAACTCGCCTGATTGAAGCAAACAAACAAACTCTCCTTGAGGACGTTCCATGTAAGGTGGGAATGGATGCAGAAACGCGTGGTATGTTAACCGTAGCGTGTTGCCGCCCGGCCCATCAATGCCCACCAACCGTGGCTGAGCTTTCGACAACAACCACATTGGTAGCATCTTAGGCAATGCAAACACGACGGTTGAAGCCCCGCTCATCAATACCATGGCAAACGGTTTCCAAGATTGACGTAGCACAGAGAGTGCCATACCGAACAATGCTAGAAAAACACTGTGCCAAACAAAGTGATTTGGGTCACCGCTGTAAAGTGCGATCGCCAGGAGCAACCCGGCAACGAGCGTCGACCAAGGCGTGCTACGCTGGACCAACAGCACCAACCAGGGCAAGATGGCCAAGCCAAGACTGAAATTTGGAATACCTCCTGCCGCGTACAGCCCCATCGGCATGGAAAGATACAAGATCACTAACATCAACACACACGCCCAAGACGATAGTTTGAGCTCTCTGCCGAGCTGTATCGCTCCCAACGCACCAAAACAACCGCATCCGATCAGGAACAGTCGAGCACCGATGGGAAAGTCAAAGATTAAGACCAACAATCCAAACGGTGAAAACCAAGCTGACTGTGGATCGGCAAAGGCATCGTGCCCCCCAGAGCGATGCGGCATCCAAAAAGGTAATTCACCGTTATCGAGAATTGATTGGCGGGCCGAAAGCAAATCGGCTTGAAAATAATCCCAATCTCGACCTCCATCTCGGTCCCATCCCGTCGCAAGTGCACTCCCGATCAACAGCGCGACCGCGATCGAAATCGTCACGCGGACCAATAACCAAAATCTTGGCGTGTCATGGTCAATCTGCATTCTGAAAACTTTGCGGGTGCGAGGGAATGGTTTCGTCAACAAGGCACGCTATGATAACGACCGCACACCACATTGTCTCACCGATGAAACGACCGGCATGACGCGAACGACGAATGATCATATTGCGAAACAACAACGCACGGGGGACATCGCGAAAATCCCTGGCAGTTATCAGTACGATGCGGTCACCAAGGGCAACCCAGTGCAACGTTTTTGGCACGCGAATAAACGAGTGATCATTGAGCGTTATCTAGCCCCACAACCCACCGACTTTATCCTCGACGTTGGGTGCGGCTCGGGCGTGATCTCCGATTTTTTAGCCGCAAGCGGTGCGACGGTTTGGGGAGTCGATGGGAGTCGTGACGCCATCACATTCGCTAGCGAGACCTTTCGCAAAGAGAATCTCAGTTTCCATCAAGGGTTGGTCGACGAACTTTTTCAGACCGATCGCCCCGTCGACAAACTTTACTGCCTGGAAGTTCTTGAGCACATCTATGTAGACCAAGGACATCAAATGCTCTCGAACTTCCATCGCACGTTGCGACCGGGCGGTGCCGTGTTCTTGACAACGCCCAATTACCACAGCCTGTGGCCAGTGATCGAATGGACTCTCGATACACTGAAGTTGGTTCCACAACTCATTGATGACCAACACGTCGCGAAGTATCATCGAAGAAAACTAAGTGATTTGGCGACCGCTTCAGGTTTCATTGTTGAACAATTGGCAACGACCTGTTTCGTCGCTCCCTGGCTCGCTCCGCTTAGTTGGCGATTGGCCGATAAAGTCAATGCGATTGAAACGGGAAGTGTTTTTCCCGGTTCAATCTTGGTAGCCGTTTTACGCAAACCGACAGCCGAAACGGCATGAATCTTACTGCACCTAAGTTGTCTATCATCTTGCCCTGTTTGAATGAGGGCAGTCATCTTGAGCAGACACTTCATACAATTGTCGAGCAATTGTCGTTCTTAAACGGTGACTTTGAATTGTTGGTCATCGACGACGGATCAACCGATCACACATGGCAGGTGATTGACGAATTTGATCCCGCGCCCGGTCGCATCCGTGGCTTCAAACTCAGTCGCCGTTTTGGAAAAGAACTAGCCATGACCGCAGGCCTCGAACACGCTCATGGCCAAGCGATCGTAGTCATGGACGCCGATCTTCAGCACCCACCGGAGATGCTCGCTGAGATGATCCGGTATTGGGAAGCTGAAGGTTATGAAATTGTCGAAGCGGTGAAAGAGCACCGCGGGACGGAAACTTGGACATCTAAATTAGGTGCGAGTGTCTTCGGTGTGCTCCACCGTTGGATGTGTCACATCGATCTGCAAGATGCGTCTGATTTTAAGTTAATGGACCGAAAGGTGCTCGACGCGTGGGCGAGCATGCCAGAACGTAACGTGTTCTTTCGGGGTATGAATGCGTGGCTGGGGTTTCGTCGAATCAAGCTGCCATTCGTGGTTCCTGATCGAGTTGGCGGGCAAGCGCATTGGTCGCAACTCGAATTGATTAAGCTCGCGCTCACGGGTATTACGGCTTACTCGTCGCTGCCCTTGCAATTGGTTACCTGGATGGGCGTGCTGTTTTTCGTTTTCGCGGTCGCACTCGGGATGTTCACAATGAACGCGTGGTTTTCTGGGCAAGCAGTTGAAGGCTTCACAACGGTAATCCTGCTTCAGCTTGTCATCGCCAGCATGATGATGTTCTCACTGGGAATTCTGGGCACTTACGTTTCTCGGATTTACGAGGAGGTGAAGGGGCGACCACGCTACATCCTCAGCGAGACGACAGATCGCCAACGCAGTTGAGCTTTTCGACTGAAGTTTTCGATCGCATCTTTAAAACGAATGTTTACGCGGCATTCTGGCTATCGCGAGCGGCAATGGAACACCTACCGGTCGGAGTCAGTATCATCAATACAGCTTCAATCCAAGGGTTCAACCCATCGGCATATCTGCTCCCGTATTCGAGGTCAAAATCAGCCGTTCTTGGAATGACCAAGGCGCTTGCTGAACTGGCAATAGAACATGGCGTCCGAGTCAACGCCGTCGGCTCATTTCACACGAAAGGTTTTCACCCGATGTGTTAGCAGCCAGACGCGATTCATCAAGTTCTCAATCACTACTGTCTCGATTTAGCAGTTTTGTGTCGACCAACCAATCACAAAACCGCTGCGGCCAATCACCAGCTGCGTTGGTCGAGTCCGTGCGAAAGCCGAAACCGTGACCCGCGTTACTGTAGACATGCATCTCGCATGGCACACCAGCCTGTTTGTACTGCAAGTAAACTTTGGCCATGCCGATCGAAATATCTTCGCGGTCGTGAAAGCCAAACGCGATGAAAGCAGGCGGCATGCCAGCTTCGACCGTGAAGGTGCCAGACTTACCAGGATAAATCAGCCCCTGAAAATCGGGCCGGCTGGTCACTCGCTCGATTGGATCGCTGTGCTGCGGATCACCCGCCTCTGGATGCATTGCTGCATATGCCGCTAATTCGCCGCCCGCAGAAAAGCCGACGATTCCGATTCGATTCGGATTGATCTTCCAGACCTCGGCGTTCGCACGCATCATCCGTATCGCGCGACGTGTATCGTCCATCGCATCGCCTTCCAACGTGTATGGTGAATCGGGTTCTTTGCAAAGTCGATATCGCAGTACAAAGGCCGCAATGCCATGCTCGGCAAACCACTGAGCAAGCGAGTCACCTTCGTGCCCCAGACAGAGCTTCTGATGACCGCCTCCAGGTGCAATCAAAACGGCCGTGCCCGTGGACTTACCTGTGGCAGGTAAATAGGGCGTGATGGACGGATGATGCACATTCGTAACGTTCGTTCCATCTAACTTCTCAGGTTCATGCATCCTCGCTACTGAGCCTGGCGCACCATCGGTCCACAACGGAATCTTGGCTGGCGATTCAGCGGCGACGGATCGTTCGTCAAGTGAAATCGTCATGCAGACGACGAGGAAAAGTGAAAGAAGGCGTTTCATTGTGTTTCGAGTTCTCTTGAGGTTCAATTCAGTATGACGTCGTTGGCTATCTAAATGTCTGGAAGTTGCGTCACGGACTTTCGTAACTTGGGTCGCCAGCATCTTTGGGAATGTTTTGATTCCAGTCCAAGATCGCCGCGACCAGCCGTTTGGTGACTTCTGAGTTGTCGTCGGCGACGTTTTTCGATTCGCTAGGATCGCTGCTCAAATCGTAAAGTTCGGCTCGACCGCCATCGTAATCACAGAGTAGTTTCCACTGCTCATCGCGAACGGCCAAGTCGGGCAGTTGTTGATACTTGGCAAAGTTTTTGCGATCGGGTGGGCGGCGAAAGAAGAGTGGAGCCTCACGCGATGATTGCGACTTTCCAGTCAGCACTTCATGCAAATCCTCACCATCGAACTCGACCTTTTCCGGAGCGTCGACCTGCGCGAGGTGTAGTAGCGATGGCACCATGTCGATCGCGGAGAACACGGATGTGTCGTTGACGGTGCCTCGCGCGTCCGCTGGGATCATGCCATTGCCCCACACGATCAAGGGTGAGCGAATGCCACCTTCGTAGAGCGTGGCTTTGTTGCCTCGAAATGGTCCCGCCGATCCGGCACCCGGTTCGGGACCGTTGTCTGAACAGATCAAAATAAGTGTATTGTCGCGTAGTTTTTCATCGCTCTGAATGCGTTTGAATAATCTCGCGAGCTGTGCGTCCATTTCTTCCAGTACGGATAAATAGATCGCGCGTTTGCCTTCTTTCCAGCCTTCCAGCGATGGGAAGAACGGACTATGAACATCGTCGGGCCAGACGTTGATGTAGAACGGTTTGTTCGCTGCTTGCGCTTGATCAATCAATTCGATCGCTTTGTCGGTGAACCCGCCCGTGATCTTCGATCGCAGCATCCACGTGACAGGTTCCCCCAAACGCACGGCATCTTCCCAGATGCGACCTTTCTTAATACCTCCATCTTTCTTAGGCACTTCGGTCAAGGGCAACAGTTTCGCACCCATGCCTTCAAAATTGGTCAGCGAAGTGTCGAAACCATAGTCGGAAATCGGTGGCGCCTCGTCGACGTCACGCTGTCCACCCATGTGCCATTTACCGCAGTGCCCCGTCGCGTAACCCGAATCGTGCAACATCCGAGCAAGCATCGGAGCATCAGGGGTAAGCCAATTGGCGACCCCGCGTTCATGATTGTTGCGGCGATTGTTGAGAAACGAAGTGATCCGGTGCCGCTGTGGATATTGGCCGGTCGAAATCGCCACACGAGATGGGGAGCAGATCGGTGAGTTGACGTAGAACTGCTCAAATCGAATGCCTTCTGCGGCGAGTGCGTCAATGTTTGGTGTGGCAGCCTCGGTGTTTCCAAAACAGGAGAAATCTCCCCAGCCCATGTCGTCAATGAAAACGAGTACCACGTTGGGTCGTTCAGCGGCTGTAGCGGGAGCTATCAGGCAAGCGGAGGATGCAATCGCAAAGAGAAGTAATCGGAAGAGCATGGTTGTTCTCTAGTTGTGGGGAGGCTCAATGAGAGGCAGGTTGTTCCGAGCGACGACTTGCATGACGAAGTTCTTCGCAGAGGATAGGATAGACGATTCATCTAAATGAATCTCGACGAGAAGAATCGAAAACTTTTTATTTTCGATGCAAGATTCTGATTGGCGTTCACTCGACGAACTCACCCAACAGCTCGGAAACCCATTCCTCGGAGAATCGAATTGACAGATAACCAATCAATCGGAACCCTACCGCAGCCCGTCCAATCTCGCACCAGCAAATTGGCATGGTTGGTTTTTCTGTCATCAATGGGGGTGCCAGTGCTCACAGTTGTGGGTTGGATGTGCGCGTCTGCCCCGTCAACGCATGCCCAAGTTCTCGAAATGCCCAGTGACAAGGTCGAGAGGGCACGACAACAAGCAATCGAGGCGAGTCGCAATCCGACTCCTTACTATCCATCAACCATGTCACCAACACAAAAGCAGCAAACGTCACCGTTGAGCTACGCCGATCCGTTTGCACCGAACACAAATCCCAATACGGTGATGCGGCCCGTCGTGGAAACAACCTATGTGGACCAAACCTACACAACTTCCGAACCAGTCACCGACCGGAGTACGGGCGAAGTCACTCTTAAAAATGTTACCAAGACTCGGCAGGTGCCTGTCCAAACAACTCGGTGGGTCACCGAGCAAATTCCTGCTTATGGCCAATCGCGGCACGAACCGAAGGTCTATCAGATCATCGCCGAACTGCGCGGGTTGGAGGTGACCGACACCGATAAGGATGCTGTCAAAAAAAAACAGCAAGAACTGCATGAATTACTCGAAAGCGAGTTCGACAAGAAGCATTAGCAGCAGGCTGAGGAGATTGCTGCAATCGAGAAACGCATTGCTGATCTTAAAGTGAAACACGAACAGCGGAGCGAGAATCGAGAACTGATCATCAACCGGCGAATCGACCAACTCCTCGGCAAAGCAAATCCTCTGGACTGGGATGTCAGCACAGCTCCAATGGTTCAGCCCAGCGCGTACCCTCGATATCCTATCCCAATTCCTGTCGACGCCCTTGATATTAACAAGGGTCCAGTACCATCCGAGACGTTGGGAACAATACAGTCACCACCACGCACGTTCGATAGCGAGCCAACATCGTTGGCCAGCCTGCAGGCGATGTTCTCGATGATCGGGCAACTCGGTGATGCGATGCTCGTCGAAACGTCCGCCAAAGTTGAGCTGGATACTATGACCGAGCTCAAGAGTGAAGGTGCGACGACTCAGGACGAGTTTCAACAATCCAACCTCAAACATGAAATCGCCAAGCAGCGAACTGCAATGCTGAGACAACAGGTAGGGTCGATACGCGCTAAGTTGCAGGAGGACCTATAAATTAGCGGAAGGGAAATTGTTGGATGCCAAACGGCATCTGGAGTCTATTATGCAAGAAGGCTCAGCGCGCGAAATCGACAATGCGACACAGGCAGTGCGTCAAGCCGAGTCCTGAGCGAAAAACAACACCTGCCCTGGCTGAAGCTGAGAGGTCGAAAGTCTTGAAAATTTTCGCAGCCGCTGTTCGGCAATTCAGAAAATGTTCAAAATTCCCTTGATCTTGAACGAGACACTCCGTAAGGTTGCTTCATGTAACCTTATCTTGCAATAAAGAATAAAAACAACGCATAAGCCGATTTTTTGTTTTCGCTGATTCTGGCGAATCGATCGCCTGGGTCCGCGTCCGTTTTATCTCTTTTGAGGAGTTGGGTCATGGACAGCACTTCGGGTGTCCGCCGTCTTGGGCGTTTTCTTTACACGCAGAATCCTTTCTATCTGCTGAGTTGTTTTCTGGTGATTTACGGGTTGCAGATCGCGACCGTATCCCAAGGTGATCTGGTATCGCGCAGCGTATTTCTGGCTGGTGGGATCGGGCTATACACGCTCTTGATGGTGCTCACCGCCATCGGCGTGATCCGATTGGGTAAAGTCTGGGACGATGGACGTTCGATTCTGCTGGTCGTGACAATCAGTCTCGTCGCGCTGTCGACGTCGCTCGACGAACTGTGCCTAATTGATCCGACAACCGCCCTGTCGATCGCCATCGCCGGGCTGCTCGGCAGTTTCATCGCCACAGAGTTTGTTCTAAGAGCTTGCCGGATCGTGTTGCCATTCTGGTATCGGGCGAGTTATTACGCGATGTTGTTCGTGTTCTTTGCCACCCCGGTGGGCTTGGGACGGGCCGTTGCTGAACGACACGAGAGCATCGCGAACTGGGGGTCAGTCATCTTTTCGTGCTTATTCGCGGCAGCGATGTTGTTTTTGATTCCCGTAGTGAAACGGGGACGCAGTTCGGTGAGACACAATGGCACTCCTTGGCGATGGCCGCTGTATCCGCTGAGTTTGTTTGTGATCTTGATCGTACTTGCAGGCATCCGCACGCACGCGATTTGGATGTCATTCGGATTCATTGGCGAGACACTCGGATTTGAACCGTTTCTGTTGATGCCGATGTTCGCCGCGCTGTTGATCTTGGCAGTCGAACATGACGTGCATCGGAGGCTACCGAAATGGTCAACGGCGGCATTGTTTGCGGCTCCCATGTTGCTGTTATGCGGGCTGAGTCGAAATGGAATGACATCGCTACCCATCCGACAAGATCTGCAATACGCGGCTGGTTCAGCGACAACGTTGGCTTTGATCGTTCTCGTCACGTTCTACGCATATACCTGGCTGCGCGGTGTCCGACACAGCGAACATGCGTTGGTTGGATCGCTGCTGAGTGTTGGTTTCTTTGCGGATGTGCCGACGGCATTGGTCGAAACGGGTTTTCAACCGTATGTGTTTGTGATGTTGGCGGCATTGTTTTACCTGCTACTGGCAATCGCTCAGTGGCATAGCGACGTGCGTTGGTTCGCGTTTGCATCGATGGCGAGCGTCGCGATAGCGATGGCCGGTCCAACGCTGGTGGATCCGACAACAAGCTATCTTGCCAGTAGCAGTTTTCTCATTGCCTCCTTCATGACTATTGGTTGCTTGTTCAATACCGCGTTTGCAGAATGGTTGCGATATGCGTCGGCGGCGGCGCTTACGATCGGTGCGGGCGCAATGGTTTTTTGGTACTTGAGTCATGTCAGCGATAATCGCGTGGTGTTGGCGCTAGCGTCGATGGCGATCGTGTCATTGGCGTACATGTGGATCACTCGCCGGTGGGCATGGTTGTACGTCTGCGGTGTGCAAGTCGTTTGTTTGCTGACTATCGGTGTTGAACACTTCTACGCTGCTGGAATGCATCGCGAAACTAATCTGCCGCTGGCGACTGGATTGCTATGTTTCATCATAGGCATCGCAATCACAGCGATGAAATCGGGCGTGCATGAACGCTGGCTACCCGTCGACGCTGACCAACCTCGCTTTGAACGATTCCAAGTTGGTTTGTGAAAGAAACAATTGATTCACCTCCCGCAAACTGCTTGCGGGAGAGCGGGAAACTAGAACGTTTGGCGGGCACTCAAATTCTGAGTGCGTCACGTAACTCGACGTGAGCCTGGGGGATATGCTCATACGGAGAGTCGTCTTCAAATTCCAAGATCACAAAACCTTGGTAATTGGAATCTCGCAAGATTTTGCCAACGCGGGCGAGATCAGCGGGGTATGGTTTGCCCGCAGGAGTTTTCATGCTGACTTTCACCTGCACGTTGACCGCGTAGGGAGCGCACGCGACCAAGTCTGCATAGGGATCGTCGCTGAGGAAATTGCCGGTATCGAGATTGATTCCGACCCAGGGGTTCTCGACCCGCTGCATGATTTCGAGCATCTGAGCGGCCGTCAAATTGCCATGATTTTCCACGCCCAAGAAAATTCCTTTCTCAGCGGCGTGATCGGCACACTCAGCGAGCGCAGCGATCGCTTCGTCCATCCGCACGGGATCTTTGGCGAGGTCGTGGCCGGTGCCTGCGAACACGCGGATATGCGGAGCACCTAAGATAGCAGCGTGATCGATCCACTTTTTCGCCGCCGCGATTTCGGCATCTAATTTGGCACCTTGGCCGATCGTGAAATTGTTGCCAATCGCTGTACCGGAGATGGTCATTCCACGCACAAACGCGGCTTGACGAACAGAACGGAAATACGCGTCATCCGCATCAGGCGGGAAGAAATAGCTGGTCAATTCCGCTGCATCAAATTTCTCGGCAACGCAGTAATCCAGGAAATCGAACATATCGATCTCAGCACCGCCTTCAGCGACGTTCTGTTTTTTACCGCGTGAATAACCAAAATATTGCCGAAGCGAGTAGGCGGCCAGCCCGACCGTGAACCGAGGCGGGCCGCTCCGCACGATCGGTTCTCGTGCGTCCGCAGATTGTCCGAGCGTGCCTGCGATCGGGTAGACGGCAGTGGAAACGGCGAGCGCTGCGAGAAGGTCACGGCGTGAAATCAAGATTCAGTTCCTTGGTGATAGCGATTGTGGAGACGTGTGGCCGCATTCATTTCATGTGATTGTATCCGATTCTTTGGGAGAGGTTGAGTTTCTAATAGGTGATGGAGTTGGGGAGAATTGCAAAGTTGCTTGAAACGGAAAACTCCGACGAGTCGGAGCACTCCAAGCTGTTGTGAGCTGAATTAGGCAATGATTTCTTTAACCACTCGCGTTGTCAGCACGCCGGTGAGGCGTTGTTCCAAACCTTGAAAGGAATATGTCAATCGTTCGTGGTCGATTCCTAATAGGTGCAACATGGTCGCGTGTAGGTCGCGAACATGGACAGGATTCTCGACCACGTTGTAGCTGAACTCGTCCGTCTTGCCATACCGCATGCCGCCTTGAACTCCACCGCCCGCCAACCAGGCAGTGAAACAGCGAGGATGGTGGTCGCGGCCATAATCGTCGTGGGTCAGATTGCCTTGGCAGTAGATCGTACGTCCGAACTCGCCCGCGAAGACAACCAACGTATCATCGAGCAGGCCGCGCTGCTTCAAATCGGTAAGTAACGCACTGGTTGGTTGATCCACATCGAGACATTGGGCTTGTAGGTTATTGGGCAGTTTGCTGTGATGATCCCAACCACGATGGAAGAGCTGAATGAATCGCACGTCGCGTTCAGCCATCCGCCGCGCCAGCAAACAATTCCGCGCGTACGATCCAGGTTTGTCGATGTCGGGTCCGTACATCGCTAGCGTTTCCGGTGATTCGTCAGAGATGTCTGTCAACTCGGGCACGGACGTTTGCATCCGAAAAGCCATCTCTTGTTGCGCGATCGTCGTTTGAATCTCTGGGTCGCCGATTTCACTAAAGTGTTTTTGATTAAGCACACCGAGACTATCGAGCATTCGCCGCCTTACGGTCGCATCGACACCTTTAGGATTTGACAGAAACAAGACTGGGTCGCCAGCGGTTTGGAAGCTGGTGCCTTGATGTTTCGATGGCAAAAAGCCACTGCCCCACAATCGCGAATACAACGCCTGCACGTTCACTTTGCCGCCCCAAAATGCAGAGGGCATGACGACATAGTCAGGCAGGTCTTTGTTGAGCGTGCCCAGCCCGTAACTCAGCCACGCGCCCATGCTCGGTTTACCAGGAATCTCCGAACCGGTGCAGAACGATGTCTTGCCAGGGTCATGGTTGATCGCGTCGGTGTGCATCGAGTCGATAAAGCACAACTTGTCGACTTGCGAGGACAGATGCGGCAACAATTCGCTCATGTACATCCCCGACTCGCCCGTTTGAGCGAACTTGAATTTCGTCGGTGCAATCAACTGTGTTTTGCCTTTGGTCATCGCCGTGACACGTTGCCCTTGGCTGACCGAGACAGGCAGTTCCTCCTTGAAATGCTTGTGCAAATCGGGTTTATAATCAAACAAATCAATCTGGCTGGGGGCACCCGCCATGAATAGAAAAATCACCCGCTTGGCCTTGGGAGCATGATGACACCCTCGTGGCACGTCGGGTGAGCCGCTGCTCGAAAGATCGCGTCCGATCGCTGACCGCGATATCAACGATGCAAGCGCAGCGGTGCCTAAACCCATACCCGAGTTCGTGAGGAACTGTCGGCGGCCTTGCAGCATATCAAAATCAAATGATGGGTTCATGATTCAATCCTTCGTCTTGGTAATGTCAAGGTTGTACAGAGTGTTAGCGACGATCGTCCAAGCCGCGTGCTCCGCTCTCTCCGGTGCAGAGTCAAGTTCGGACCCATCACAAATTTGATTCGCCAAGTCTGGCGACATCGCATACTTTTTCGTTAGATCAGCGAGCAACGACGCAATCACTTCGCGTTCTTGATCGTCGGGCAACCGCGAAGTGACGGTTTCCCAGGCAAACGCGATCCGCTCGTCTGCGGGTTGAGCGAGCGTCTTCGCAGCCAATTGCCCAGCGGCTTTCATGTATTCCGGCTCGTTTAGCAACAGCAACGCTTGCAGGGGAGTATTGGTGCGTTCCCGCCGCGCGATACAGGCGTCACGGATCGGTGCGTTGAGGATCGTCATTTGTGGCGGTGGCATGGCGCGTTTCCAGAACGTGTACATACTGCGTCGGTAGATCGCGTCGCCTTTGTCAGGCCGATAAACTTCGCCAATCATGGAAACGGCTTCCCACAACCCCGGTGGTTGGGGCGGCTTCACGCTCGGGCCGTATAATTCATCGTTGAGCAGACCACTGGTGGCGAGAATGGTATCGCGAATCACCTCCGCATCAAGACGATAGCGAGCACCACGGGCAAGCAACCGATTGCCTGGGTCCAGTTCGAGTAGATCGGGCGTGATCGTTGAGGCTTGTCGGTAGGTTTTTGAAAGTACAATTTTCTTGACGAGTGATTTGATATCCCAGCCTGAGCCGACGAAGGACACTGTCAAATAATCAAGCAATTCTGGGTGACTGGGCACCTCGCCTTGGTTACCCAAATCTTCAGATGTTTTCACTAAACCTGTACCGAAGAGCTGTTGCCAGAAACGATTGACGGCAACCCGCGCGGTGAGCGGATTCTCGGGAGCAACGAACCACTCAGCCAAATCCATGCGTGTGGCGACGTCGCCAGATTTCTTTAGCTGTGGCAAGAACGCTGGAGTGGTCCGCTCGACTTCCTCCCCCAACGAATCATAGAGACCGCGGTTGCGAACATGCGTCGGTTCAATCTCGCTGCGTTCTCGCATCACCATTGCGTAGGTCACGTTGCTGTCAACCTGGTCTCGTTGTTGTTGCAACGATTTCAATTCTTGATCAAGGAGTTTCTTCGCGTTCTCATCGGTGTCGCCTGCGTCCTTGAGTTGTTGTTGAACGCTCGCGATTTGCTCATTCAGTTTTGCGAGTTCAACTTTTTGCTGGGCGGTGGGGAACGCCATGAATGGAGCTTGCAAACCACGTTTGGGCCCCCGTTCGGTCTCTGGTTCTGCATCAAGATTATCGAAGAATGCGTATAGCGAGTAAAACTCCTTTTGAGTGATTGGATCAAACTTGTGATCGTGGCATTGTGCACACTGCGCGGTCAGTCCCAAGAATGCGGTGCTAACGGCGGTGACGCGATCAAGTCCGTTTTTGAATCGGCTCTCTTCAGGCAGCGCCGTCCCACGATCAATGATCAAATGCAATCGATTGAATCCTGAGGCGATGAACTGATCGTCGGTGGGTTGTGGAAATAAATCACCAGCAAGTTGGTAGCGAACGAAGTCGTCGTAGGGCAGGTTGTCGTTGAACGAACGAATCACCCAGTCGCGATAGGCCACGTGATTACGATAGAAATCCTTGTGCATTCCATTCGTGTCAGCAAAGCGAACGAGGTCGAGCCAATAACGCGACATGTGTTCGCCATATTGCGGTCGACTGATCAAGCGATCGACGCAATCACGGTAAGCTTGTTCTGACGATTGTGCATACTCGGCTAAAAACTCGCGAATTTCATCACGAGTTGGTGGTAGCCCTGTAAGGTCGTAGGTGACCCGGCGGAGCAACGTGCGCGGCTCCGCTGGATCAGCGGGTGTGAGGTTTTGCGATTCAATTTTTCGCAACACGAAGGCGTCGATCGGTTGATCGCTCCACTGCGTGTTTTGCGGCGTTGGGACCGTGGGTGCGACAGCCGGTGTGAACGCCCAAAAATTTTCGTATGGTGCGTCGGCTTCGATCCATTGCCGGATCAGCGAGCGTTCTTTCTCGGAGAGTGGTTTGAGGTGCGAATCGGGTGGAGGCATCTGTATGTCGGGATCATCGGTGGTGATCCGGTTCCACAACTCGCTGTCCTCTACGCTGCCTGGTTCAATCACAAAACCAATCGCGCCTTCGGGACCGTCCGCCTGGTCAAGCCGCAGTCCAGCCTCGCGGGATTGTTCATCTGGACCGTGACAGGCAAAACATCTCGCTGATAGCAGAGGGCGAATGTCTCGACTGAATGACACCTCCTCTGCCGAAGCCGGAACGCAATCCAGGATACAAGTGAAAACCGCAATGGTAGTTAGCAATCTATGAAATCGAATCATCAGCACACGTCGCAAGAGAGTTTCTAATCCTGTTCTAGTATAGAGGTTGGGGACCCCTCATGTTTACACATTCACGTACGAGAGTTTCAAAATTGCGTCGTGATATTTGACAATCAATCTACGCAATGATGTCGTGTACCACGTTTCCGTGAATATCCGTCAGCCGGAAATCTCGGCCAGCGTAACGGTAGGTGAGTTGCGTGTGATCGAAACCGAGCAGGTGCAGCATCGTTGCGTGTAAGTCATGTACATGCACACGATTTTCAACGGCCTTTAAACCCACTTCGTCTGTCGCCCCGTACGCCAATCCGCCTTTCACACCGCCACCTGCCATCCAGATCGAAAACCCGTCGTCATGATGGTCACGGCCAGGGTTCTCGGTGACCGGCAACTGGACAGTCGGTGTGCGGCCCATCTCACCACCCCAGATCACGAGCGTATCATTGAGCATGCCGCGTTGATCTAAATCGGTCAGCAAAGCGGCAATCGGACCATCGCATTCGCCCGCCAAACGTGGATGATTCTTGTCGATTGCGGCGTGAGAATCCCATGGTTGACCGGCACCGTGGTAGACCTGCACATAACGCACGCCGCGTTCACTTAAGCGACGTGCGATCAACATTTGGCGGCCTTGCAGCGTGTCACCATACATGTCGCGAGTCGTTTGGGTTTCGCCGGTTAAATCGAACGCTTCCTGGGCTTCGCCTTGCATCCGAAAAGCCAACTCCAACGATTCAATCCGAGTGGTGAGCTGTTCGTCGTCGGGTCGCGAGGCGAGGTGTTGACGATTGAGTTGTTGGATCAACGAAAGTTGCTGTTCCTGTTGATGATGCAACATGAATTTATTCTCAACGTTGGCAATCAGTTCTTCGACGTCCGTGAATTGAGTGTCAACATGTGTGCCCTGAAAGATGCCCGGCAAGAACGCGCTCCGCCAATTCGCCGTGGCCGCAGTGGGCAACCCATTCGGGCACATCACGACATATCCCGGCAAACTTTGATTCTCAGTGCCGAGACCATACAACGCCCACGACCCGACGCTGGGTCGCGCTCGCACAATGTCGCCGCAATTCATCATCATCAAACCCGGTTCGTGATTGGGCACATCAGTCACCATGGAACGAATCACACACAATTTGTCAGCATGAGCCGACAGCTTCGGAAACAGTTCGCTAATCTCCAGTCCCGATTGGCCATGTTTAGCGAACTTGAATTTCGAGGGATGAGCCACCCCGCCCAAGCGACGATCTTTCGCCAGCTTCGGGTCAATCGATTTTCCCGCCAATCTCTGAAGCGCAGGTTTTGGATCAAACGTATCAATCTGACTTGGGCCACCGTTGGCAAACAAATGGATCACACGTTTGGCGGTCCCCGGAAAATGCGGCGCGCGAGCGGCCTGCGACAATCCCGGTTTGCCGCTGAGCGTATCCGCTGCCGCAACGTTGATGAGCGAATCTTCGTCACGCAGCACTCCCGCCAGCGCGAGCATCCCCAAACCAAACCCACTGCGTTGCAGCAAACGTCGACGATTCCAATCGATTGGAAGTTGCATGGATTCAGTCCAAATAGAGAAATTCATTAGTCAATAATAAGGCTTGGGCGAGTTGAGCGAGTGGCGTCAATGCGGGTGGAGGTGGTGCGCTGAAACCCATGCTACTGCGCCACTCCTGGTCAAGCAGGTTGCCGCCCACGCCCCGAACATAAGTCACCCAAGTGTGGGAGTCTGAAGTTGCCGTCGCGCCGGGCGCGACGATCAAGTCGATCACGTCGCCCTGTTTGACTTCGATTCGTTTGACCAACGTTTTCGCTTCGCTGCGGTAGGCTTCAAACGTTTCATAAACGCTGCCGCTGCGCACGACCGCGATCACGCCATCGCCATTCTCGCGACTGTGTTTCAAATTTCCGTTGACATTGACGATGCCATCATCAGGTGTGATCCAGCGACGAATCACGCTATGATCGTTATCGCGGCCAGTGTGCGCTCCGCTATCGGTCAATCGCAAATGCCCAAGCACCGGATCAGGAAATTCCGCCGAAGCTTGATAGAACTTGCCCGTCCAATACATCAACGCCTGAAACGACTTCTCAAGCGTGAAGTGGGCATCAAATTTGGCGTGTGGTCCATAGCCATATTGCCAAACCGATCCGTCGAGATTGCCGGTTTGCGAACGGGACGATTCCAAGAATGAATTCGCAATGCGTACTTCATCGTTTCGCGGATTTCGCGAGAACACCTGTTGATAAACATGCTTGATCGCCTGATCGGAATCGGTATGTTGTGCAGACGCGGCAATCCGTGTGGCTTGCTCAGCCACGAACGGATGATTCATTCCAAACAAGGCTTGTTGGGGGATCGTCGTTTCGGGTCGTGATGCCGCCGATGCACTGGGTGAAGCGAAATCAAACGTGCGCAGGATTGGATCGAGTTCAATCCGATCGATGTAGGCATACACACTTCGCCGAGTGGTGAACGGTCTCTCACTCAACTTTACGGATTTGCCGCCGACGGTGGTATCGAGATTTCCGGCGGCACAGAGGATTGAATCTCGCATCGCTTCAAAATCGAGTCGACGACGGTTTTGTCGCCACAGCAATCGGTTATCCGGATCAACGCTCATCGCTGACTCTCGCCGACCGCTAGACTGGGCATACGTTTGGCTAGTTACAATCAATTTGTGCAGCCATTTCAGCGACCATCCGTTTCGCATGAATTCGCTGGCGAGATAGTCGAGTAATTCCGGATGACTCGGCGGCTCGCTGCGTAACCCAAAATCGTCGAGCGACTCGACTAAACCTTTGCCAAAGTATTTCGACCACACGCGGTTGACGAGCACACGTGATGTCAGTGAATTGGTCGGACTCGTGATCGCTTCGGCTAGCTCACGTCGACCGCTGCCGTCGACAAACGGTTTGCGTGGTTCGGGTGATAGAATGCTGATGAATTGACGATCGACCCGATCGCCTTTGCGAGCCTGTTCACCTCGTAGAAGGACAAATGGCGTGATTGGTTTGTCGTTATCGACTAGCGTCATTGCTCGCGACGGTGCGCCGGGGTGAGTGGCCTCGACTTCGGTGATCTCTTTGTCGAGGTCACCGAGTTTTTTGCGACCCAAACCTAACAATCGCGAGGCGTTCGCAACGTCTTCGATGTCTAAATCCAGCAAACCGCCGTCGTCCATCAAGGTCAATCGGATCGCTTCGTCGTGGGGCTGCGGAAGCATCGCGTCAGCCTCGGGGTTTTTCTCGATCGTTGCCCGCCACTGCGCCAACACACGATTGAACAAATGTGCATAAATGGCAACAACGTCTTTCCGATTTTGGGGTGATGCCTCAGCGAGTTCCCGAAGAACCACAGGGTTAAGTTCGGGAGCAGATTTCCAAGTCGCTAGTAGCTTCTCGCGTTGTTGTTGGAACTGTTTTTCGTCGAGCGAAAGAGCATCGTGCCACGGTCGCAATACGGGATGGTTGCGGTCCGTTTTTCGCTGAAGACGCTGCAATAGTGATTGATTAAACGGGGTCATGGCGGTTTCGATGATCTTGAACTGGCTCTTGACTCCGCGAATCTCTTGCTTCTGCTCCAGTCCCATGACGACGAACGCGTCGAGATAAATCGGTAGCCGCTGTTGTAGATCCGCAATCGCATCGCGCCGCAGATCTTGCTTGTAACTCAGCAGCACCTGCTGTTTTTCACTAAGGCGGCGTTGAAAATCAGCGAGCACCTCGGCATCGACGGATGTCGCGGCGGTCTTGATCACTGGAAACGTTTCCGGTATCGAGCAACTTGCGAACACGCCGTACAGCGAGTAGTAATCTTCGATCGGAATCGGATCGTACTTGTGATCATGACAGCGGGCGCACGAGATCGTTATGCCCATCAGCCCGCGACCGATCACGTCGATTTTGTCCGCTGCCTGTTCCAAACGATCATTGCGGAATTGTGGTCCAATAGTCAAAAATCCGAGAGCTGCTAACTCCGGTGCATCGGGCTGTTTGTGAAAGAAATCGGCCGCAATCTGTTCATTGACAAATTGATCATAAGGTTTGTCGGCGTTCAGACTGGCGATCACGTAGTCGCGGTAGGTATATGCGTAGGGGTAGCGAAGTTCTGCTTGCGCCTGCCAATCGCGAGTGTCAGCGTAGCGGGCAAGGTCGAGCCAATACCGAGACCAGCGTTCGCCATGATGTTCACTGGCGAGCAGACGATCGACGGTATCTTCAATCACCGTCAGATCGTCACGCGTATCATCGATGAACGATTGCGTCTCGGCGAAGGTGGGCGGCAAACCGATGAGATCAAACGATAATCGGCGCAGGATTTCAGCCCGCTTGGCAGGTGGGTTGGGAGCGAGGTTCGCCTTCGCTAGCCGATGGAGGATAAACGCGTCGATCGGATTGTTCTGCCACGCGGAGAGGTTAAGACCACGCGTGTGATTCCCCGTTTGAACGGTGGGCGGAGTCGGTATCGCAATCGGCTGGAAGGCCCAGTGTTTTTTCGCTATCACGTTGATCGCGTTTTGATCGCCTAAAGCGGGAGTCGGCTGATCTTCGGGTGTCCACGGCAGTCCCATCTTGACCCACCGACGAAGGAGCAGAATCTCATGCTCGTCGAGCGGTTCTTCAGGCGGCATGCGTTCAGCACCGTTGGTTCCCAAGACGGCATGAATCAGTCGGCTTTCGCCTGGTTCACCGGCAATCGCCGCCGGTCCTGATACGCCACCTTGCAGAACTCCATCGAGTGAATCCAGTCGCAATTCGGACTCCTGCAGCGAGGCATCGTGGCAAGATTGGCATTTAGCGATCAGCAGCGGACGGATCTGTTGCTCAAAGAATTCTTCGCGCGGACCGAGCCCTTCAGCGTGAAGGTTGATCGGCAATATAGAAAGTGCGGAAAGCCAATACAGCGACGCGAATAGACGGAGTGTGAATGTGCGACTGAACATAGACAGGGATTGATAGGCGGGAGTGGTCGGCGTCTTTAGATTGCTTCGACTTGTCGGAGCTTTCTCTTTCCAAACATTCTAGCAGTAGGTGTTCATCTTCTCATGCTGAAAAATGTTGCATGAAAAAGAAGGCGGTGACGAGTCACTGCACTCCGAAGTAAAGAAGAAAGACGGGAAGAAGCATTGTAAACGAAGTCAGCGTTGCGGTGCGATTGCTATTGGCACATGAATAAAACACCAATATGAAGTGTCATGGAGGGACGCTTCGACTTTCGCGTGGCTAATCGATCTGAATCGCTGGATCAATTCACCAATCGCTCGAGCATCAATGTGGCCATGCCGAGCACTAGGAAGAAACCGCACATGTCTGTCACCGTTGTTAATAACGGGCCGCTTGCAACCGCTGGATCGAAACCGAATCGCTTCAGTAGCAGCGGTACAGTGCCACCGATCGACACCGCGACTAAGGTGTTAACAAACAACGCAACGCCCACGACGAGACCGAGATACGGGTTACCGTCCCACACGACCGCCACGATGGCCACCAGGACACCCAAGGCCGCTCCATTGATCAACCCCACGGCGGCTTCTTTCATCCATACCCGAAACATTTCGTTGGGCCGGACCAATCCGAGCGACAACTCGCGCATGCTGACCGCGACGGCTTGGTTGCCGCTACAGCCGCTCATGTCGCTAATGATCGGCAAGAACACCGCCAATGCGATCACCTGCGCCAACGTGTCTTGGTAGATCGCGATCACACCAGCAGCGCCGATGTTCAGCACAATGTTGATGCTCAACCAACTCAGCCGACGACCGGCCCGTTGCATTACCGGCATGGTTCGCAATTCTTCACCGCCAATGATCCCCTGGCTCTTCAGGAAATCACTTTCGGCTGCCCGCGTTGCTTCGTAATCCACGGCATTGCGGTGAACCACGCCGAGCAATTTCCCTTCGCCATCGACGACGGGAACACCGAGAAAGTGATGCGCGTCAAAGAAATCAATCAGATCATCGAGCGGCGTCGAATCCAGTAGTGACAATGGCTCAGCGATCATGATGTCCGCGACCGGATCACGACGTCGCGCGAACAATAGACTTCGCATCGGCAGCACACCCACCAAGCGATTGTGTTCATCCGTCAGGTACGCGTACTGAACATCGTAATCGCGAAATTCATCGGCATTATCCGATAACGACTGCAAAACTTCGGCAACAGTCGTCGAACGATCAAACCGTAAGATTTCACGCACGAGCAAACCGCCCGCAACGTCGTCACTGTACGCTGCCAGTTCGCGGACCGCGTCGGCCTCGTCCGTCGGCAATGCATTGAGAATCGCCGCAGCTTGCTCCTCGTCCAAGTCTCCCAACAAGTCGGCCTGTTCATCGCTGGGCATCTCGTGAACGATTAAAGCCGCCTCATTGGCAGGCAATGATTCAACGATCTCTGCCGCTTGGCTTTCGCTCAAGTGCCGTAGCAGTTCGGCGGCATCCCCGACAGGCAGCGTCCGCATCACAAGCTGATGGTGCGCCTCATCGGTGCGGCTCAGCGCGAGCGCTTGATCACCGACCGACAAACTGTCCAGATACTCGGCGAGCGGTTCGGCATCACCCGCGTCAGCGAGCTGTTCTAAACGCTCCCATGGCCGATCCGTGATGCCGGGCACCGGCACTGTGGCGATGTCAGATTCGCTGTCGATTGGTGAAGGCAGGTGCGATGATGTTGAATCATTCATGGTTAGCTCAGTGACACCTCAGCATAGGTCTCTTCGCTTTCCCACAACCGGACTTTAAACGCCGTCGCTCCGCTATCGCTGAGTACTCGCGGACAGATTTCCTCGAGGAAATGTTTGGCCATATTCTCAGCCGTGGGGTTGCTATCCATTTCATAGATGCGGTGCGGCTGCGAGAGGCGGATCGCGTCCAGCCCGTTTTGATCTTGGTCCCACAAGATGAAGGTGTGGTCCCAGTTTTCGTCGATCCAAGTTTTGACGCGAGTTTTGAGTTGCTTGAAATCGAGAATCCGTCCGATCGCATCCTGTTCTCGGCCGGTCACGTAAACTTCGAGCACATAATTATGTCCGTGCAAATTTTGGCATTTTCCTTCGTGGCCGACCAAACGGTGGCCTGCACAAAAGGTAAAACGACGCATAATGGAGATCGACACGGCAGCAATTCTCAGCAGATTTATGGAGGAAATCGAGTTCAACTACTACTCTACCGAAACCAGCTCATAAGCACAGTCCTCTGTGCGGTTGCCCCCAAAGTAGCAGGGACACTCCCGTGTGCCGTTCGCCCATAGTAGCAGGCACACGGGAGTGTGCCTGCTACCTTAGCTCAATCCCCAGCGGTAACGACTCACCGAAGATCGCTGCTTGCTCTTCATGGTCAAATTGGCCGCCTTCGGCGACAATTCGTCTGAAATGTTCTGGTGCAGCAAGGTTGCGTAGCTCTTGTTGGACACGCTCTCGGCAATCGTCGTCGAGATCGCGAAAACGATCGTGACAGCGTCGAGCGATTTGAGTTAGTGCCAACGCGGCAGCCGCGTCGATTTGCAAAGCCAGCAATGGCTCCTTGACTTTCTCCGGTGCAGATACTTGCAACGCAGGCGATCCGATCACGCGGCGGACGATGTCCGTAGCGTCACGAGCACCGATCACGAAGTTCATCGGCCCGTGTGCGGGTAAACGCGTCGCCATGCGACCGATCGCCCATAACAGGGCGGGGAATAATGGCTGGGCTTTCTTGCGTTCAAGCTGCACAAGAGCCGCCCGCGTAAAGTCGAGTTTGTCCTGGATCGGCAACCGCTCCAGCGATCCCGCCAATCGCCAAGCCTCCAAAGTTTCGGCGGATTCGACTCGCAAGCCGCCTGAGATTAGCGATTTCCGCAACACGCTGGCGAGCTGTGATTGTTGACCGGACGTTAATCCGCCTGCGATTCGTCGCCACAAGATCAAGGACTCGACTCGCGTTTGCGGATCGTCGTGAGCGATCTTTCCAAACAGCAATCGCCACGTTTGACTCGTTCGCCAATCGTCAACGGCCACACCGAAACCAGGTCGAAGTGAATAGCCGAGCAGATTGAGCCAGCGTGATTCATGAGCGGGTGATCGTCGCCGCTGGGCCTCGACCGCGATCAACGATTCCCAAATCCCGCGCAACAACACCGGTGGCCAATCGTCGCGACGAAGCACCAGCGTTGATTGCAATCGCTTGATCAACATGGCAGGTTTCTCGGCAGCGTGGACGAACACCGCTTCAATATCCACCTGGCTGGCTTGGCGAGTTTCCTCATCAACGATGCCTGACGCTTCGCCAAGTCCCTGGTGCGCCTCGCGATCGGTTTCCAGGGTAGCACGGATATCGAATTCGAGCTTCCAACGTTTCGCGCGCGTGTGCTCGCTATCACTTATGGCGACGCAGTACACACCGATCGTGCCAATCTCGGACAATTGTGTTTCAATCACGATCTGCATCGTCGCTTGATCGCGACGACGTCGATCGGTGAGCGCTGTGTGAATCGGTGGCAGCGGTGACATTTCCTTGGCGTCGATGGGTACCACGTCACCTGGTCGATCGGCCAATCGCGTGCTGCTGGACCACAGCGGAAAACTCACCGGCACACCGACTCGCAGTTCCATTGGCAACGAGTCAATGCGGTACGTCTGCCCCGCCTGAGCATCTGCGGGAATGACGCAAACCGCTTGCGGTGGCGATTGCGAAATCTGCATGAAGTAGGTTCGAGCCAAGTTCGCGGCAATCTGCACGCCTTCGCCCCGCCGCACCAGCGCGTAGTAGGCAGCGCCTTGAGCGACGGCCAGATCCAACCTTGGAGAATGCAATGTTTCCGGCTGCCAAGTGGAATCTTGGTCTGCAAACCAGCTTTTCAAATTAGCAATCAAGCGTGCCTGAATCGACTCCGAACGCAACACGCCACCGTTGAACAACACCAGATCCACGCGATCTGAATCAACGCCGGATTCATCCAATCCCGTTTCACGGTGCGTCCGCAAGAACTCCGCGAGATGTTTGGTGATGGCGGGATCAGCTGCGTACGGCAAACCGAGTTCTTGAAAACCACTTTGCCCGCCGATGACTTCAACGTCCAGCGGCACATCAGGAAAGAACCCGTCTAGTAAAACTTGGTCCGTCTGCTCGGCAGTGACTTTCAGCGAGATCGAATCACCGATCAGCGACGAACCAGTACCGGAAAGATGAATCGTCGTTTCCGTCGGTCGCCCGTGTGATAGCATCAACTCTTTTACGCCCCGCGAAGCCGCCACGAGCTGTTGCCAGCGCCGGGCTGGCAACGGCGAATCCAGTTGTGACTCAACCGTTTTGGCGATGGCGAGATCTAAGTTATCGCCGCCGAGGATCAAGTGTTTGCCGACGGCGACCCGGTGAAACTGAACCGCAGCACCGTCCATGTTCACATCCGCATTACCCTGACCGCCGCTCGCACTGAGTTTTGCCGCGCGCACACGAATCAAGGTGAGATCCGTGGTCCCACCGCCAATATCGCAAACCAAGATGAGTTGTCCGACGCGCACCCGTTGCATCCAATCATCGCCGTGTCGGTCCAACCACGCGTAAAAGGCCGCTTGCGGTTCTTCGATCAATTGAATCCGTGGCAAACCGGCTGTCACTGCTGCAGCAACGGTCAATTCCCGCGCGACTTCGTCAAACGACGCGGGCAGTGTGATCACGACATCCTGGGCTGACATCGGGTAGTCAGGATGCGCGTCATCCCAGGCGGCGCGGAGATGAGCGAGATACGCCCCCGAAGCGGACATCGGTGATTGTTTGTCAACATCCTCCTCACCATGCCACGGCAACAACGCAGCTGTGCGATCGACACCTTCATGTGATAACCAACTCTTTGCCGAGGCGATCAAGCGGCCTGGATGAGCCGAACCCGCCATGCGGGCGTACTCGCCGACGCGAGCGGTCAAAGGTTCGACGAGATAGCGAGCAAGCTTGCGGTTGTCTTTCGCGGCCGCTGCGGCTGCGGTCTCGCTCGGCGTCAACGTATAATGAAACGAGGGCAACGTGGACCGTGATTCAAGTGTGCCTAAATCAACCCATTGTGGCACTAAGAAAATTTCAACCCTGCGACGCTCGGCTTCCGTATCGACGAACGCCAGCACACAATTCGTTGTGCCCAAGTCGATGCCGATGCAATACCTGGCTAGCCGCAGTTGCCCGTCGTCGTCAGCGGCCAGGTCGTGCGCGGGATCCGTGGAACTCATCGAGCGAGACGCAATTGCCAAAGATGGGCGACCGTGACAACCGCCATCGTCGAACCGATCCAGCCGTGGAAATCAATCAGGGTTCGCATCCACGTGGTCGACGTCGATGGCAACATGCAGGCAAACATACTGGCGATCGTCAAAAAACCACACACGATCAGCAACCAAAACGTGATGCCAGACGCTCGCGAAACGGCAGGTTTGTTTAACCAATCTGTCCACCGGAGAATCCCATACACCGGCAACAGCACAACCACCACGCCGCTGGCGATCATGTGAGCGAGCAGCCGATAACCACCGAGGTGACCGCCCCACCATGTCGGCAGTGACGTGCCGACGAGCACCGCAATTTCAATCACGAGCAGAGCGAGGCACAATCGTCGAATGATTTTCCACATCAACTCGCTCCTCCGGAGGTCAACGTCTCGTCCCGCGTCGGCTTGCCGCGACCGATCGAGAACAAGCCTATCAGCATCAAACCGGCTAGCGTGGTCAATGAGGTAGCGATCAATACTTTGAAAGTACTACGGCCCGTGAACAATTGATTCCACAACAAACGATCGGCGTCCGCGATGCCTTGCAAACTAGCCATCGTCAGCGGAGCGACCGCTTTGGGCGATGGGCCAACGGGAGTCACCGTCGAGGCAAAAATCAAACCGTCATCGGCATGACATTCCAAACAACCCGTCGCACCCAGTGACCAACCGGCAGGCCGGACGTTATGTGCCAGCGGCCAGGGCAACAGGTCGACCGCATCCGCATTCTTGACACTGATCTCACGGAGCTTACCGGCGGGTTCGGTGACTTCGGCAGCGTTTTTCTCGTCGCCTTCTTGCGTGTTTTTCTCGGCCAAACCGTACACAGTTCCCGAGGAAACATAAACCGCCGATTCGACACCAAGTTCGCTTTGAATCGCCTCCAGGGACGCAGAGACTTTCTCGTCGAACATCGCAAACCCCGATTCCAATTGCTTAGCCGCTATTTTGCTGCGTTCCTCCTCGGTGTATTCGTTGACTTCGATCTTGGCTCGCTCAGGACCGAGTACATCGGCAAGTTCTTTCGAGGACAGTTCGGGACGCGAGATTTCTTCGATGAACCCACGCCGGACGCGCAGGGATTTCCGTGTCGCCGTGTAGACTTTCTCGGGCGACAGTGGCGTCACGACACCATCACGCAGCTCTCCCCAAAACGCGGGCCAGATGCCACGGGCGACCGTTGTGCGAACGTTGCCTTGGTCGTGCGACATGTCCCAGGGCACGAACAACGGGCCACGGATCGAAGGCAATTCACTACCGTTGCGATGAGCTTTCTCGCCCAGCCCGTGAGCGAGCGAGGTCATCAACCCTGCGGCGGTTTGCTTGGGGATCGGGCCGCTATGGCAAGCCGTGCAAGTCAGCTTTTCAAAATGGATCGGTGGCAAACCGACATGATGCGGTAGCGGTGCTCCCAGTCGACCGGGGCGATTGGCAATCTCGCGTTGTGTTAAAGATGCTTCGGCCGCATCTTCATCGAGATAAAAATCGGTCCCCAAGTGACAACCGACACAACTCAGCGTGGCCATGTCGGCAGCCGCAGTCGACTGGATCTCGCCTTCAAACCCTCGCGTGATTTGGTGGTCGATGCCGTTGCGATGACAATCGGTGCAATTCATTCCTGCGCGGATGTGAACGTCTTGATCATGAACCCATTGCTCGTCGAGCCCACCAACGGTTCCATCGTGTAACGTGACGCTGCGTTGACTATGGCATTGATAACACGCGTTGTTTTCGACCTGCCGGACGAGGTCCATGAATACGGTGCCATCAGTATTGAAACGGTTAGCGTTGTAAGTCACCTTGGGTAGTTTGGACTTGGTCGCCTCATCCTCGGGATCGGAACCGTCCTTGATCTTTGCGACTGAGCCAGCGATATCGCCCAGTCGCAAGGCCGTAGTCGGTGCCCAGGCGAAATTCTCTGCAGCGATCGTGTCGCGGCGAAGTTCAAAATCGTACGCTCCGGAAACTGCGTGACAGACCATGCAGTCGACTTCGAGATCGCCCGTCAATGCCCATCGTGACGGCTCGGTAGACGCGTCGGCGTCCGACTCCGATGCAGTAATTGGTTTCTTAGGCGCGGAATCGCGATCTTCTTTCGCGCCTGTGCCTCCACCGGGCAATCGGCCACCGAAGTGCCGTGTCATTTCTAATTCACTCAACCCGATCGACGCGGGATTGAATCGGCCTGGCCAATCGCGATAACTCAAAGGGAGTTGCGTGCCGGTGCGTTCGTCCGTCCAAATCCAGGGTTCGCCGGGGCGTCCATTGCCAGCGGCGTCGTTGCGAAACGCGTTAAAATGCCAGCCGTGAGAAATCGTTTCGTAATCATGGCAACGACCGCAAGTGTTTTGAGGCGAGTACGGTTGATCCGATTCCGGCGAAATTTTTTGGTTATTGATATCGTAAAGAATGATGTGGTGCAGATAGCGTTTGTCGCTATCGGAATGATCAAATCGACGACCACCCGTCTCCGCGAAACTGGGCACGGCAGCAAAGCAAGCCAGGCCAAGTCCCCAGAGCGTCAAGTTTACGATCGTGCGGATAGAATTATTCATGGCACATGTTTTCGCGGCGATAGCAGCGAAAGTCAAGCTGTGAGACGGATTGCCGCGTGGTTTAGCCGCCCTAGCATAGCGGAACTCTTCAAGAGTTTCGTTTTCACAATCGTAGCGGAACTCGTCAAGAGTTTCGCCTTTCGCTGATGTATGGAACGAAGATCTTGACGATTTCCGCTACGGTTCTGCTTTGCCACATTCCGCTATACTCCGCCACATGCCTTCATCCTTACTCTTCACCGACTCCGATCCGCCGCCCCAACGGTTTGTGCCTGGACGCATTGTCTCGGGCGGCCAGACGGGTGTGGATCGGGGCGCCCTCGATGCCGCCATGGCGCTCGGGATCGACCACGGCGGGTGGTGTCCGGCTGGGCGACGTGCGGAAGATGGGCGGGTGCCGGAGCAGTACCAACTCTCCGAATTGGCTTCGGATCATTATCCGGATCGAACGGAGAAAAATGTGCGGGATTCCGACGCGACATTGATCCTGTATCGTGGCCGGGTGACGGGCGGGACACGTTTGACCCAACGAATCTGCCGCGAAATCGGCAAACCGTCGCTCAGCGTCTCCATAAGTGATCCCAAGGCGGCTGCGGCGAGAATTTCACGCTGGCTCAGCGATATTCGCCCGGTGATTTTGAACGTGGCCGGTCCGCGCGAGAGTAACGCGGTGGGGATTCAGGCGAAAACCTGTCAACTGCTGCGGACGGTACTGACGGGCTAGCCTTTCGGAAACCTACCCTGGGCGGTTATCTTAGAGGCATGAACGGATTCGCCGAACCACTCATTTCCGCCAGCCATCACTCTTACGAGTATCTCTGCAAACTCAGCAGAGGGCTGCTCGCCGATGGCCTGTTCACATCCATCAATTGGTTATGGTTGGTCGGTGGTGCCGTCGCGGCGTGGTTGATCCTGTCGGCAATGGGACGACGCCAAACCCGATTGACACAAATCCTTCGCGATCACGTCAAAAAACACAACGACGCGAACATGCCGCCTGACCCAGCTCCTCCGACGGAAGATTCCACTCTATGACGAAAACTGTTTACATCAAAACTGTCGGCTGCCAAATGAATGTGCTTGACAGCGAGATGGTCGTTGCCGATTTGAAACGGCACGGCTACACCGTCGTCGATACGCCTGACGAAGCCGATCTGTTGCTCTACAACACGTGCAGCATCCGCGAGCAAGCCGAAGAGAAAACCTACAGCGCGTTGGGCAAACTCCGTGACACGAAAGCCCGCCATCCAGACAAGAAAATCGGTGTCTTGGGCTGCATGGCCCAAAAGGACCAAGCTGTGATTTTTCGTCGTGCACCGTTCGTGGACATGGTCGTTGGCCCTGGCCAATTGCACACGCTGCCACAATTGATCAGCAATATCGACGCTGGCCAAGGTCGCCAAATGGCAGTGTCATTGTCGCGCACCGATGGCAAACAGGCGGTCGTCGCTCGTTCGCACGAGACCTTCGATCCGCTGCGTGATCCGTCAATGCGTCCGACGCCATTTCAAGCTTACCTGCGGATCCAGATTGGATGTGACAAGTTTTGTACTTACTGCGTCGTGCCCAACACACGTGGACCAGAGCAAGGTCGCTCGCCTGCTGAAATTTTGTCCGAGGCCCGCATTCTCGCCGAGCAGGGTTGTCGTGAGATCACGTTGCTCGGACAAACGGTCAACAGCTACCGGCATCGCGGCGACAACGGTGACACGGACTTGGCCGCGTTGCTAGAACAATTGCACGAAATCGACGGCATTGAGCGTTTGAAATTTGTTACGAATTATCCCAAAGACATGACGGAGCGGTTGTTGACGACGGTGCGTGATCTGCCGAAGTGTTCGCCGTACTTGCACGTGCCCGCCCAAAGTGGCAGCGACGAGGTGCTCAAGCGGATGAAGCGTGGCTATACGATCAGCGAGTATATGGAGATGTTCGAGCGAATCGAACGGCTCTTGCCCGAGGCTGCTGTTAGCAGCGATTTCATCGTGGGCTTCTGTGGTGAAACAGATGAAGATTTCCAGAAGTCGGTGAAGTTGATCGAACGTTGCCGTTTTAAGAACAGTTTTATTTTCCAGTACAGTGTTCGGGGCGGCACAAAAGCGGCCGAGCGACTCGAAGACGACGTGCCACGGGAAGTGAAAGCGGCGCGCAACAACGAACTGCTGGCTGTCCAAGACGCGATCGCTCGTGAAGACAATGAAAAACTGATTGGCACGACAGTCCAGGTACTCGTCGAAGGACCGAGTAAAAAGGACCGCAGCGATGCCGACGCGGTCGCTGTGCAGATGACAGGCCGCACTCATTGTGACCGGATCGTGGTGTTCGATGGTAGCCGCCGCCAAGCTGGCCAGTTGCTGGATATTCACGTTGACGACGCGAGCAGCCACACCTTGATCGGACGAGTGCGCATGGTGGAATTGGTTTCAATTTCGCTGTAGCAACTAGTCGCTAGTCGCTAGTCGCCAGTCGCTAGTCGCTAGTCACTAGTCACTAGCAACTAATGAATGATGAACCTCCCTCATCGAAGTTGTGGGAGGTGATTTGAAACGAGAACTCCGCTATACCTGTGACGTTAGCGCGACACGAACTAACCTTCTACCCGGAGCCACCCCACTGTCCTCCCTCGACACCACCACCGCCAACCCGCCTGTTCGTACCCGCCGGCTTGCCAATGGCATGACCGTGCTCACCCAACCGATGCCTTGGCTCCGCACGGCTGCTTACACGCTTTGGATGCCCGGCGGTATTTCCGCTGAGATCACCGGTGACCACGCTAAGTTCGACCCCAACTCTCGTTGCGGTCTCGCATCGCTGACCGTGGAAATGCTGCAACGGGGAGCAGGCAACTACAACAGCCGCGAGTTCGTAGCCGCCGAAGATAACCTCGGTATCGACTCTTCCGGTTCCGCGTCGACCAGCATCACGGGTTTTTCCGCTTCGATGCCCGCTCAATCACTCGGTCCATCGCTCGGGCTTCTTGCTGATCTCGTTCGCCGACCGCATTTGCCCATTGATCAGTTTGAAGATGCGAAATTGATGATGCGTCAAGAGATGCTAGCCAACGAAGATGAACCGACTCAGCGGTTGATGCGGCGACTTCGCGAGCGACAATACGGAGTCGCGTTGGGCCGCAGCGGAATCGCCAGCGAACTCAGTCTGGCATTGCTGACGATGGTTGATGTGCGCGAATTTTATACAACGCATTACCATGCCGGCGGCAGCATTCTGGCACTGGCCGGCAACTTTGACGAAGCCGCACTTGACGACGTCATAGACGCCGCCTTTGCCGATTGGAAAACCGGGACTTGGCATGGCTTGCCTACACCTGAGCCGATCGACGGGCACGAGCATATCGAACTACCCAGCAGTCAAACGCACATCGGATTCGCATACGACAATATCCCCTACGGTCACCCCGAGTATTTTGTCATGCGAGCTGGCCTGGGCATCCTGAGCGATGGCATGAGCAGCCGGTTGTTTGATCGTGTGCGAGAAAAACACGGACTGTGCTATAGCGTTTGGGCGAGTGCTCATACGATCTCCGCCAGTTGCGATGCGGCGGGCAACGCGATCCCCGCCACCGGTGCGGTGTTCGGTTACGCCGGCACGACGCCCCAACGTGCTCAACAAACTCTCGATTTGACGTTGGCGGAGATTAAAAACCTTTGTGACGATTTGCAGGAAGGCGAACTGCAGCGTTGGAAAGTGCGAATCGAATCCAGTCTGATCATGGAACAAGAATCCGCTGGCTCGCGGGCTGGTTCGATCGCTTCGGATCAATTTCAACTTGGCCGCGTGATGCCGACCGAAGAACTCGAAGCGATCATCGAGTCGATCACACTCGACCAAATCAAACAATACTTTACAGCCAACTCGCCTCAAACGATTCGGATCGTCACGATCGGATCCGAACCACTCGCCGGTGGCAGCGTGTGGGACGAGTCAGCCGCGACAACAGGAGAAAAGTCATGAGTGAATTTCGCAACGTCACGCTCGACAATGGATTGCAGGTCGTCGCGGACATCGACAACCGAGGATACTCTGCGGCAATTGGTTATTTTGTTCGCGCCGGTGCTCGTGATGAAACCGATGTTCAATCTGGGCTGAGTCATTTTCTCGAACACATGATGTTCAAAGGCACGGCGAGCCGCAGCGCAGCCGACGTCAATCGTGAACTCGATGAACTCGGTGGCCAGAGCAACGCCTACACCAGCGAAGAGCAAACGGTCTACTACGCCGCCGTGCTACCCAAGTATCAACGACGGATGGTCGATCTGCTCTCAGACATGATGCGTCCCAAACTCGACGAAGACGATTTTGCGATGGAGCGTCAGGTCATCTTGGAAGAGATCGCCAAGTACGAAGACCAACCGCCCTTTGGTGCGTTTGAACGCGTGATGGAATGTTGCTACGGCCCCCGTGGACTCGGTCGCCGCGTGCTCGGCACGACCGAGTCAATCGAGACGATGCACGTCGATACGATGCGAGACTATTTCGCGACCAAGTATCGACCTGGGAATATGGTGTTGGCCGCATCAGGGAATGTTGACTTCGACGATCTCGTTGCCCAAGCGATCAAGGTTACGGAAAAGTGGAACGATTTGCCATTGCCCGCACCGCCTGCCGCCGATGATCCGAAACAATTGCCTGTCGGCGTGCAGTTGAACTCACGACTGAACATCCCCGATGCGACTCAGGCCTACCGAGTGACCTTGTCGGGTGCTCCGTCGATGGTGTCACCTGATCGTTTCGCGATGCGGTTGCTCGCGTCGATCATCGGTGATGACGGAGGAAGTCGTTTGTTTTGGGACTTGATCGATACGGGCCGTGCCGAAGTGGCGACGTTGTTCCCGCAAGAATACGCGGACACGGGTGCTCTGTTCAGTTACCTCGTTTGCACGCCTGATGAGATGGATGCCAACATTCGCTTGATGAACGAAGCGATTGAGTTTGTCGTTCGCAAAGGAGCCGAGCAATCGGAACTCGATCAAATGATCAATCGCACAGTCGCGGGTGTGATCATGGGTTCGGAACGACCATCGCAACGTCTATTCGGTCTAGGCAATCATTGGTTGTGTTGCCGCGAGTACTTGTCGACTGACGAGTTACTCGATGCCTATCGCCGAGTGGATCTCACCGCGATCGAATCAGTGGCGAGTCGGTATTTGTGCAGCGAAGTGACCGAAGTGATTGCCTCTGCCGATTTGGCTGAACCTAGTTTGAGCACATGATGTCTGGAAAAACCGACGTCCCCACGTTGCTGCGACTTGATCAACGCACGACGATTCTGCCGATCATCCACGGCAGTGGTCAGTTCGCATGGTTGACGCGTCGGTTTCTACTTGAACATCACTTTGAT
The DNA here is from genome assembly GCA_041740155.1 of Rhodopirellula sp. Taxonomy (GTDB): domain Bacteria; phylum Planctomycetota; class Planctomycetia; order Pirellulales; family Pirellulaceae; genus Rhodopirellula. The sequence continues at coordinate 22,461 of JBGSMN010000003.1, read as the reverse complement.
TGCGTGGCCGTTTCGCTGCCCGAGTCGTTTCGGGAGTGTGTTGAGCAAGCCGTATTGGAATTGCCGACGCCATCGATCGTGATCCAACGACCGATATCGAGCTACGAATCGACGTACGATGCCGAGCACGATTTCCGTGGCAGCTATGACGATGATGAGGCGGAGGGATTTGATGATGACGATGAGAGCGACGAAGGGCCGACGAGCTATGTGCCGATTGACCCCTGCCAGGGCGTGATCATGGCGATCCGGGCGGCGATGGGCGAGCACATCCCGCGCGAATACATCGATTTGGAAACCAATCATTTTCAACCATTCTCGACGGTGATGCCGGACCCATACGCCGTGCGGCATGTGAAGTGCGAAACGTTTGCTGCGGCAGTGTTGCCTAGCATTCCGCGACCGAGCGACGAGCAAACTCGCGATCGAATGTCGTACATGGCTGCTCGCTTGATGGAACTTCGCGAGCGATACAATCAGATTTTATTGGTCACAAGCGTGCTCGATTGGCCGTGGATTCGGGAAGCTCACACGCTGCTCAAGCGGGGTGCCGGTCGATCGCTCGATACTTTTGAACACGATCACGTGGAACCGCCACAGACCTACTCCGTTGATCCGAAGACACTGCTGTTTTTGTTCGGTGAGTTGCCATTCATCACAGCGCTTTACGAACGTGCCCGTGCGCAGCTTGAAGACGACGAGAACTTGCAAATCGACGGTGTGAAAGAATTATTGATCGCGGCCAAACAGAGCTATTTGGAGGAATTTGGCAACCGGGCGCGGCGTGTCACGCCGCTGCTGCTCTCGAAATGTTTGCAATACGTCCGTAACCTTTCGCTCATGCACCGCCGCATGACTCCCGACATGGTCACAATCGTCACGGCTTGTCAACAAATCCTCGGCGATCAATACGCATTGCATGTCGCTGAGACCGCCAATCGATACATCATCGACCGCGAGTCCGTGGACGATCTCGGTGCCGAACAAACTCCACCGTCAGACGTCGATTCGTCACACCTGCCGCTGCATGAACAACTCGACGACGCACCTGCGACGGCATCTTCATCGAGTTGGGAGGGCAATGATGTGTTCACCGATGCGTCGGAGCATGAGCACGACAAAAGCGAACATCAGTCGGAATTTCCCTGGTCGGTAAATGGTTCCTCGGCCGATGGCTCGGCCATGATCACACTCGGCATTGATCAAGGCCGGTTTTCTGACGGAGAGATCGTCTCGTTGGTCAGCCGATTGCCGGGACCGCCGTTGGTTTGGCAATCACTATCGCTACAACGACGACCGACGACCGACGAAAAGCACCGCTGGGAGTACAACTGGAATCCGTACTCGCAGTGCAGTTATCCGCCCGAAGACGATCGCATTGAGATGTTGCGCAACCGGGTGTGCGAACGTGCCCAAGCGATCATGGGTCAAGATTTGGCGCGGACTGAAAAGTTCACGACCAGTGTGAAGGACGGCATCGACATTCGGGATACACTGCGTCATTGGTACGAGAAACAGATCTATGTCCGCGTGATCCCACCGAGTCGTGGCAAGCTCGACGCGTGTTTGATGCTGTTCGATTCGCCCGCCGACCCACGCAATTATCCCTGGCGCACGACTTGGTTTGCTGAGCATCAATGGGAATCAACGCTCGCGTTCTTTGCCAGTGATTTTTCCAAAGAGATGGTCGGGCCGGGGATTGGATTGGGGACGTATGGTGGTGCGATGTTTTTGTATCCACCTGTCCCGATTCCCGATATTTGGCAAGACCGCCGATTGAATTTCACCGCTACGTTAGAAGAGCGATTGATCGCGGCGGCCTGTTTGCACTCGCGTTGTCGACAGATTGCCTTGATGAGCGGTCTGCCGCCGGGTGCCGGCTGGCGACGCTTAGCGCGTCGTTTTAAGAAACAGTTGGTACACGTGCCGCTGACTTCGTTCAGCGACCAGGAAGTCCAGCAATTGCGGATGGTACACGTGCTCAACGGCAGCGAAGTACGCAGCTACGCAGCGGATTTTATTCGCAAGGTCTAGTGCCGCAAAGTGTAGTGATTGGACAATTTTCCAACACGCAATTGACCTGCATCCGTTATCGCCGCGTTTCGTTCAATCCTGCCGCGCTCTCATCGTAGCGGAACTCGTCAAGTGTTTCGTTCGATCCTGCGGCGGTCCGAACGTCTTGACGACTTCCGCTACATTTAGCGGCGAAGCTACCTTACGCCTTCAGCACGTCAATACAATCAGCTCGAAATCGAACGTAACCAATGCTGATCGTCACCGCACAGTAAGCGACAATCGCGAAGGGACTGATGCCTGCGTCGAGCATTCGCGATGTGTCAAGATAGCGGTCGCCAGTGATCCAGGCGAGCGCCAGATACGCGCCGTTGGCGATCAAGCAAAAATCGGCAATGAACCACGCAACGCGATGTCTCGTTAGCGCTGCGACCGTCAGGGGCAACAGCACGCCAAGAATCGGGCTACCCCATAACGTTAGTCGAGGCATCGGATCGGGATTGTGCAGCGAATACGGTAATCGCCAAGGTACCAAGTCAACATTCGTCAGCTTCGCACCACCACACCAACCGCCGACCAAGTGACCGATCTCATGTGTCATCGTCATCACGACCCAAGCGGCGAGTAGTTGTAAAGTGAACCGCGCGACGAGATCCACCCGCAAGTCAGAACAAGGCCCTCGCTCCCGATGAACTCTGTTTGGCGAACGGCACGAATTTTTGTCAAGCATGATCAATCGCGCTCATTACATCAGTTTTTGTATCAAGAAATCTTGAGCGTTTCGATATTCGTAGGAAGTATGCCCGCCAATACGCTTTACCACGCCCGCGAGCGAGTTTGACTGGCGGGTCCGTGTTGTGCGTGGCTGACGGTTCAGGGATCGATCGAGCGGAGAAGTGGATCATTTTCAAAATTCGCCAAGAAATATCTGGCGGGGTAACACAGCGGTAACATTCGCTTTCTATTCTAACACACGTCAAGTTCACAGTATTTTCATCCACAAGCATAGGAACACACTCATGCGAAAAACACCTCCTATCACGAGGCGATGGTCATCTCTGGCCATGATCGTCCTTACGATCGTCGTCGGTTCAGCACAAGTGACCGCCGCGACCGCGACCGAGATGCTCGAAAAAGGCATCTACACTGAAGAAACCGTGGGCGATTTGGATGCGGCCATCGAAGTCTATGAGAAAGTCATCGCACAGGCAAACGAGTCCGCCCGAGCTGCCGCCGAAGCTCAGTATCGAATCGGTGTCTGCTACGAAAAGCAAGGCAAGAAAGACAGCGCCGCCAAAGCGTTTCAGGCGGTCATCGACAATTTCCCGACAGCGACTGAGTTTGTCACGCAAGCTAAGCGTCGGTTGCCCGGTGTTCCCGAACTGCTTCCCGTTCCCTGGGGCGATGGCGACGAAATGCAGTACGAAATGAAGCTGCAAAACGGCTTGGGAATCGGCACGCAGATTTGGCGAGTGTCCAAGAGCGAGTTGAAGGGAAAGCCAGCGTGGGAGTGCAACACTTGGCAAGTCGTGACGGTCAATGCTCAAAAGCACCGCAGCCAAGTGTTCGCCGATTCAAAAACGTTCGCGCCCATTCAAAGCACGTGGTCACACACATTGCTGGGCACCGCGAAGGCCGAGTACAACAACGACGAAGTGACAATTCAAATAGTCGGCAAGGGCGAACCCACAAAATTGAAACTCGACGGCACGATTTGGGACAACGAACAAGGGTCGCAAGTATTTCGTCGACTTCCGTTGGCGGAAGGGTACAAGAGCGAAGTAGCCGTTGTTTCAACTCTCGGAACAACTGAAGTTGCATTGGGACTGGAAGTCACCAAGATCGAATCGATCGAAGTTCCGGCAGGCAAATTCGAGTGCTTTCGAATGCAACTAGCAATCGGGCAAACGTTCTGGATCTCAAACGACAACCATCGTTACATCGTTCGGTTTGAAGCCGGCGGAGTATCTGCAGATTTAATTCGAGCCGGTCAACCGCAAAACCGTGACGCGACCACGTTGGACTTTGAGGGAGTAACGGCTTCCGTTCCCGCCGGTTGGTTTACCTACTCGCCATCGAATCCCAGCGCGAGCAAAACAAAGAAGTTGTACCTGATCGATCCCAAATGCATCGGTGACACCCGTATCGAAGCGGGATCGTTACAGTCAATCAAGTCAGAGCACAGTTCACCGGCTGAATGGATGCAGCATGCCTTGGATGAATACAAGACGCGGATGCAGGGCTTCACCGTTGGAAAAGATGGCGTCCAAGCGATCAAGATTGCAGGCAACGACGCTGCCGTTGCGGAAATTGAGTTCGTCGACGGCAACCGGAAAATGAAAGGACGGCGGGTCTGCGTGTTTGGTACTTCAACGGCAGTTAATATCGGATACATGGCCGAAGCGGAAGATTTTCAAAATCTGGCGACGGAGTTTCAATCGATTGTCGATAGCATGAAAGTCAAATAGGAACACCGGATGCCAAAAAGTGAACGCCTCGCGTGGCCGATCCTGTTGCTGCTGTTGACGGTACTTGTGCCGTCAGCTGGAGTGGTGTGGATGATGCGCGAGGCGGTTCGCAACGAACGACTGGCGTCAAATCAACGATTGCGAGAGGCGTACCAGATTCAATTGGAAGCTGCTGTCCAAGCAGTGCGAAACGGTTGGGCAAGCAAAGAATCACCTGATAAACTTGACGGGAAGTCTCCCGCACAATGGTTCGCAGAATTTGTTACTTGCGGGAATCTTGACAGTGTGCTGATCACGGACGGACAAGGAAACATTGTCTACCCTGACCCTTCGAGTTCCGCACCACAACGTATGGAGATTACGCATCCGCTTTGGCTTGAAGCAGTGAAATCGGAGTTCACGGACGAAAGAATCTCTGCCGCCGCCAACGCCTATGCTGATCTGGCCCAGCAGAGCGACAACGCCGTGCGGCGTGCGCGGTCACGGCAAGCCCAGGTAAGGTGCCTTTTGAAGTCCAACGACGCCGCGACAGCGATCAAAGTTTTGCAAACGCAGCGGCAGCTCGCTGACTTGTGTGATGTTGATGGCCGATCGTTTGCTGCCGCGGCTGAGTTGCGATTGCTGGAACTTCTTGCGCCGCAAACTTCAGCTTGGGTCGAGGTGCATCATTCGTTGTATCAGCGATTGGGGAACTATGACGATGTGACAATGACTTCGGCACAACGTCGGTTTTTGATGAGCCAGTTGCCGCGGTCCAGCGACATGCCCAACGATTGGCCAACTCACGACGCCGAATCCTTGGCGGCGCAGGCAGCAGCGACGAAGGACATAGTTAAAACGGATTCGCGATTGCAGCCCACGAGTTTACCGGATGTCTGGGCACGAACGTCTTTGGGCGGCCGGATGATCGAACTGTATCGCACCGAAACGCTCCGCAACACGCTGTTGCGATTGGCCGATGGATCGCCGCTGCCTCGCGGAGTCGCATTGGATGTGACCTCACCGTTTGAGCCTTCTAATGCTTTGATGGACATGGCATTCGGAGACGACTTAGGCCGGTGGCGATTGGGACTGACGATGACTGATGGCAATCTGTACGACGAAGTGTCCGAGCAAAGGCGGGCCGTTCATCTTTGGATCGGACTGTTGGTCATCGCGGTGACTTGCGTGTTGGCTTGGATGCTCGCGTCCGCGCTACGGCAGCGTCTGTGGTTGGCTCAATTAAAAAACGACTTGGTCGCCACGGTCTCGCATGAACTGAAAACGCCACTGGCGTCAACTCGCCTTTTGGTCGATACATTGCTCGCTGTCGATCAGGACCATGAGCATCAACACGACGCGAAACGAACTCGCGAGTACCTGCAGTTAATCAGTCACGAGAATGCGAGGTTGACGCGGTTGATTGAGAATTTCCTCACTTTTTCACGAGTGGATCAAGGCAAGGCGGTTTTGAATTTTCAATGGATCCCTATCAGCGACTTGGTGGATCAAGCTGCGAAGGTCTTCCGCGAGCACACGGGAATTGACGATGAATCCTTGCAAGTCGGCGACGTGCCCGACGTCACGGTTTCCGGTGAACTGGATTCGTTGGTCACTGCCATCGTTAACCTTTTGGAGAATGCTTGGAAGTACAGCCAGGAGCCCAGGCAAATTTCAATGACCACGGAAGTTGGTAACCAGCAAGTGAGACTAACCGTGCGAGACAACGGTATTGGAATGACTGCACGCGAAATTGATCGTGCATTCGACCGATTCTATCAAGTCGATCAACGCGTCTCGCGAACTCGGGGCGGATGCGGACTGGGGCTCAGTATTGTGAAGGCGATCGTGATGTCGCACGGCGGCAGCGTTCATGTCGAGAGCGAACCGGGCCAAGGCAGCCGATTCACATTGTGCCTTCCACAGGCTGCATCGCAGTTGACGCCTAAGCAAAAATGAAGGTGACCGTATGACGAGCCAGCCACGCGTTTTGATTATCGAGGACGACCCCGCGCTGCTTCGTGGTCTGAGCGACAATTTCCGCAGTGCGGGATTCGTAGTCGAGACCGCGACGGATGGGCAATTCGGGTTGGCTCAAGTGCTAACGCATCCGCCCCAGTTGTTGCTACTGGACATCATGCTCCCAAACTTGAACGGATACGATTTGTGCCGACGTGTGCGTAAGGCACAATTGGAGCTGCCGATCTTGATGTTGACAGCGAAAGGCCAAGAAGAAGATATCGTTCGTGGCTTGGAATTGGGTGCCGATGACTACATGACGAAACCGTTCGGTATCCTTGAACTGCTAGCGAGAGCGAAGCGGTTGGTTCGTCCACGAACCAGCATGATGCATGATTCGATCGCAATCGGCGAAGTCCGATTCGATCGTGGTGCTCGCACTTTGGTCCGCGACGGTCAGACGATCGCGTTAACCACGAAGGAGTTCTTGTTGCTGGAATTCTTTGTTTCGCATCCGCACCGTGCACTGACACGTAGCAGCATTTTGGATCACGTTTGGGGACGCGCGTTGATCGTCACCACGCGAAGTGTCGACCGCTGTGTCGCCACGCTGCGTTCGAAGTTAGAGGGCGAACCCAGTCGCCCACAATTCATCCACACGATCCGCGACGTCGGCTACCGTTTCGAACCGACCGAGTGAGTTTCAATGGGCTAGGTACTTCCAAATGAGACAATGTAGCTTGATCGCATTTACTATTTCGAAATGACGTATTGCCCTACAACAGAGGTGCATTACAAACGCCAGCCAAGTAGAATCATCCGCTCGGGGTTTAAGTCCAATCCCGTCGGTCAAATCAGGTAATTCTCTCCTTTTTTCTTCTGTTACCGCCCATGCAACGCATCTTGTTGGCTTGTTTTTTGTGTTTGTTTGCAGCATTGCTCCACGCCCAATCGCTCATTTATGAAGGAGACGCAGGCATCGGCAAAGGGAAACATATTGTCTTCTTGGCCGGTGACTCTGAATATCGGTCCGAAGAAACATTGCCTGCCCTGGCGCGCATCCTAGCCAAGCAGCATGGTTGCAAATGCACCGTGCTTTTTTCGCTCGATCCGAAGACCGGCGAAATCGCGGCAGGCTCCAGTTTCATGCCTGGTACGGAAGCTTTGAAAACTGCCGATCTGATGGTTGTCTTTCTGCGCTTCCAAAATTTTCCTAAGGAACAGATGCAGCCAATCGTGGATTATCTGGACCGCGGTGGACCAGTGGTTGGCTTGCGCACGTCCACTCATGCCTTCAAAATTCCCAAAGACTCTGAATTTGCCAGGTTCGATTACAACTATCCCAGCAAAGAATTTGAGAAAGGTTTTGGTCGGCAGATTTTGGGAGAAACCTGGGCCGGACACTATGGCAAAAACCATAAGATGAGCACGCGGCTTGATTTGGTCCCAGCGGTGCAGGAGCATCCGGTGTTAACCGGAGTGCGCAAACCTTGGGTACAGTCCGGAGGCTATTGGACGGCACCGCTGGAGGACAGCACCATCTTGGCATTGGCCCAGCCACTTAATGGCATGACTGAAGATTCGCCCGCTGCTGAAGATAAAATGCCTTGCCCCGGTGCGTGGGTTCGCACCTATCGCAACACAGCAGGAAAAGAAGGACGTGTTTTCAGTACTACTTACGGAGCTTCGGAAGACATCTTGAATGATGACTACCGGCGGATGCTGGTCAATGCGTGTCTGTGGGGCTTGGGATTGGAAGCAATGATTAAGCCTGATCTCGCCATTGATTTTGTCGGGCCGTATCAACCTACCACGTTCCGTTTTGGTGGCCATCGCAAAGGAGTGAAACCTGCGGAACTTGCTCTTTGGGAATCACCGATCCTGCCCGACCACGCCGCTGAATCTGCAGCGCCAATGGCAGCGAAGGGAAAACAAACAGAGGCAGCGACGACTGCCAAACAAGAACGGCAGCAAAAACCTGGCAAACCAGTGAGAGGTGCCAAACCTGCGAAACCCACGGACGCGAAGAATACTCGTGTAGAAAATCCTCCTTCAGTCACCACAGAAGATTTCTCGAAGTTCGCCATCTATGAAAAGACGGCACCGCGGGCGAAGGACATAGCTCCGGAAGCAACGACTCTGCCGCTGCAACTGAAACCTGGCGACCACATTGCATTGATCGGCAATACACTCCTGGAGCGTTCGGGCCAATTCGGACAATTTGAAGCGATGCTGCAGCAAGCCTTTCCTGACATGCAACTCAAGGTGCGTCATTTAGCCTGGTCTGCCGATGCGATTGACGTACAGCCTCGCCCTGATAACTTCGCCGATACCGAACAACACTTGGTGCATGAGCAGGCTGATGTCATCTTTGCTGCGTTTGGTTTCAACGAATCATTCGCCAGTGCTGCGGGCTTGGTAGACTTTCGCAAAAAACTGACTACCTACTTGGCAAGTTTGAAATCGAAGGCCTTCAACGGTAAGACGGCTCCGCAGATTATCCTCGTTTCCCCCATAGCCAACGAGAACATCGCGGACATTCTCGCAGCCGATCTCAACAACATGCGTATCGAACAGTACGTTGTCGTGATGGAAGAGGTCGCCCGTCAGCAGAATGTGGGCTTTGCCAACGTCTTCCCTGCCACGGCCGAAGCAATGCGCAGCCCAGGAACCGATCTTACCATCAATGGCGTGCATTTGAATCAATCCGGTGATCTCGTCTTTTCGGAAGTCCTGTTTGAAAAAACCTTTGGCAAAGAGCCGCCGGCGTCAATTGAAGCAATCACCCAAGTCATCGTCGACAAAAACACGCAGTACTTTCGCCGCTTTCGTCCGCTCAACACGTTCTACTACACGGGCGGTCGCAGCAAGGAGTATGGTTATCTAGACTTTCTCCCCGCGATGCGGAACTTCGACCAAATGGTGGCCAATCGGGACCAACGAATCTGGGATCTGGCTCAAGGGAAAGAAGTTCCAGCGCAGATCGATGATTCCAATGTCCCGCCACTGCCGCTGGCGAAACAAAGCCGTGGAGCGAACGAATGGATGAGTGCAGCCGATGAATTGAAAGCGTTTCAAATTGATCCGCGATTTGAAGTGAATCTGTTTGCAGGAGAAGAACAGTTTCCCGACATCGTCAACCCGATTCAGATGCGATGGGATGCCAAGGGGCGGTTATGGGTCAGTTGTTCCACGACCTACCCCCACGTTTATCCTGGGAACAAGCCCAATGACAAACTCGTGATTTTGGAAGACACCGACGGCGATGGCAAAGCAGACAAATCGAGTGTCTTTGCCGATGACTTGGATATTCCGTTGTCGTTTGAGTTCGGAGATGGTGGCGTTTATGTTTCTGAACAACCCTGCTTGTCGTTCTTAAAAGATACCGACGGAGATGGTAAAGCAGATGTCCACCGCACTGTATTATCAGGCTTTGGAACCGAAGATTCCCACCACGCGCTGCACGACTTCACCTGGACCCCCGATGGCGATTTGATCTTCCGAGAATCGATCTTTCATCATTCGCAAGTGGAAACGCCGTATGGGCCGGTGCGTCAACAAAACAGTGGCTGGTTTCGTTTCGAACCACGCACACAGCGGCTGATCAGCTTCGGCAGCTATCCCAGTACCAATCCCTGGGGAGTGACGTTTGATGATTGGGGGCAGCACATGGCAAGCCATCCGGTCTATGCTGCTGCGTTTCATTCGCTCGATCCGCCTTACCCACAACAGCATCCAGTGGCGAAGGAGCTGCAGGCTTATTCCGGCGTCTGCGGGCATGAGTTTGTCGACTTCGCCACGTTCCCACAGGAACTGCAAGGGCATTTCATCAAAGTTCGGTACAAGCCCACCAATCGCGTCGAAATCTTGAAGTGGGTCGAAGGAGAATTTGGTTACAGCGAAGAATATGTGAGCGACTTGCTGTTCTCAACGAACCTCAGTTTTATTCCAGTCGATCTGCAATACGGTCCGCGCGGGGCCATGTATGTTTGCGATTGGTACAACCCGATCAAAGGGCATGCACAGTATTCGCTGCGCGATGAGCGGCGCGATCGACATTCGGGACGCATTTGGCGCATCACCGCAAAGGATATTCCGCTGGCCGATGTACCTAAGATTGCTGACGCATCCATTACCCAACTGCTTGAAAATCTAAAGCGACCGGAATATCGCATTCGTTATTGGTCCAAACGTGAGTTGCGTGAGCGTGATGCGAGCGAAGTGCAAGTGGCACTGAATGCTTGGGTCAGCAAGCTCGCTTCGGCCGATCCTCGCTATCGGCATCATCAAATCGAGGCCTTGTGGACTTATCGCTGGATCGGTTTGGTAGACATGTTGCCCACTCCCAACAGCCAGCCTCCTAGTAACTTCGGGATTGCAACCGCCCTGTTGCGGGAACTGCTCGCCTGTGATGACCATCACGCCCGCGCTGCTGCGACGCAGCAGTTGCGTTATTGGCATCCACTGCTCAATGACGCGGACGCGTTGTTGAGTACATCTGCTAACGATGCCAACGGGATTGTTCGGATGGAAGCCGCAATTGCCGCCACTTACATCGGCACCAAATCTGCGTTCTTAACGCTGTTGGATATTCTGAAACAGCCGCATGAAGGAGCACTGGCTTATGCGGTCAATTGCGCTCTAGCCTCGCACACCATGCGGGTTCATTGGGAAGGAAATCCTCGATTTAACATTGCCAAAATTTTGAAAGAAGCAGCACGGGTGAGCGTGGTGAAAGAACCACCGCCGACGGCAAGTGAAGCGCAGTTCGATAGCCAAGTCAATTTGAAAGTCGTGAAGATTGGCTGTATGCCGGAGCGGATGTTATTCACATTGAAGGATTTTGCAGTGCAGCCTGGGCAACCGGTGAAAGTAGTCTTCACCAATCCCGATGCGACCGATCACAACCTGGTGTTTGTAAAGCCCGATGCTTTGGCCGAAGTGGGAATGGCAGCCAACGAGTTGGCCAAAGATCCGCGGAATGCAAATTCTGATTTTATCCCGCCGCAGAAACGGGACTTGATCTTGCATGCTTCGCCCATGATTGGGCCAACGCGGGCTTCGCTCATTCATGTATTGCGATTTAAGGCTCCAACAGAGCCTGGGATTTATCCCTATGTCTGTACCTTTCCAGGGCATTGGGTGGTGATGAATGGCGTGATGATTGTGGCCGAAAATGAGGCCGGTGCGGCGGCCTTGTTAGCGGCTGCAGTTCCAAAAGTGATTCAAGAATGGACCATGTCCGACTTCAAGGACTTTGGCAAACATCCGCACGCAGACGATGATGCGACTCTCACGCGCGGGATGACTGCCTTTGTAAAAGCACGCTGCAATCAATGCCATGTCGTGGCAGGACATGGCGTGAACCTGGGACCCGATCTGGCAGAATCGGTCAAGAAGCTGAAAGGCATGGAACTATTGCAGCAGATGATTGAGCCTTCGAGCAAGATTCACGAGAAGTTCCAAAGCTATCAATTTCTTACCGATGAAGGACGCGTGATTACTGGAGTGATTGTGAAAGAAGATGAGAAAGCATTTCAAGTCGCGACTAACCTGCTCACTCCCAATACGCTAACGACAATTTCGAAGTCCGATATTGAAGAACAAGCTGCCTCCAAGATTTCCCCCATGCCCAACGGCCTGTTGGATGTGCTGACCAAAGAGGAGATCATGGACCTCCACGCCTTTGTGGAAGCAGGCGGCTTTCAACTACCCGCGCATTTGCAGCACGGCCATGGTGCTGCAGGGCATGGTGCAGCAGGGCATGGGGCTCATGAAAGCTCAAAGGAATAATCGAGACGGTGGATCGAAGCAGGTTTCAAGAAATCGCTTGTGCGCACCGGCGACCGACACCGGCGTGTCATCTTTGTTGATCAAAGGCGGACGCGGGTGTTAGCATCGCGGGAATAACAAGTGGGATAGGCTTCCAGCCTGTCATTGCCGTTTTGACAGGCTGGAAGCCTATCCCACTTTTTAAATCGGTCAGTTGTTGTTCACGCAATGCCTAGCGATAAGGGCTGATTGCGATTCTCGGGATACATCTGAGTATGTGGTGCGGCCCGAGATCGTGCTTGCTTGCCACCTATGCTATGATTGTGATGGTATCGAGTTCAATATTCAAAACCCTTCCTCTGGAATCTACCTCCCATGCGTGCAGCTATCACGACGTTGACCCTAGCTTTGCTAATGGTCTCTCAATTCACCCTGTCTGGAACGCCGCCGCTTTCGGCGGCAGAGTTGGATGCGAAAGCGTCCAAAATCAATTTTGTCGGGCGCAAGCCGGACGGTAGTCACGAAGGCGGATTCAAGGAATTTTCCGCCGAAGCCAAACTGTCGCCCGAAAGTCTCGCCGACGGAACCTTAGTGATCGAGATCGACACGACAAGCCTGTGGTCGGACAATCCCAAGTTAACAAACCACCTGAAGAACCCTGACTTCTTCGATGTTCGTAAGTATCCCAAAATCAAGTTCGAATCGACGAAGATGACTGCGACGGATACGCCCAACGCTGGTGTGGTGACGGGGAATCTGACCATGCTGGGTAAGACCAATGAAGTTCAGGTCCCGATCGTTTGCAAAGTTGAGAATGGAATCTGCAACCTCAAGGCGGAATTCAAGATCGACCGGACCAAGTGGGGAATGACTTACGGCGAAGGCAAAGTGGATGCCATCGTCGACATCAACGCGACGCTCGTGTTCAAGCCCTAGGTTGGTCTGTTGTCATTAACCACCGAAATCGTTTTGTGGTGTGTCGTATTGCCAATGTTGGTGGCATGTGTTGCCGCGTTGTTGAGCCAGCGGCTGATCGGACGACGAGTCGGTATCAATGAGACCGCAATGCCGCTTTTAACCAGCGGCATCGGCGGGATAATCGTTGGACTGGGATGGTGGATGGGAATGTTGATCGCCTTGGCGGGTCGTCAATGGATCACCGCTGAGATTGGCTGGGCACAACGTCTGCAGGGTGTCGAAGCATGGCAAACCGCGTTATGGCCGTTGCTGTTGTTAGCAGCGGTTCCATCGATCGTTGGCGATCAATCCATTGCGGCGGTCCGCATGGTAGCCGCAGCGGTGTTCGCATCCCTGCTTGCTTATGTCGTGCTCCCCCACGGTGAAGCTTGGCAAGATTCGATGAATTTGCATCGACCATGGTCCGCGTTGATTGTCGCTTCGGTCATGTGCAATACGTTCTCACTGGACGGATTGATTCGTTCGGGTGCCAAGGTGTGGTCGCTGCTCGTGATGATTGCGGGAATCGGACCCGCGTTTCTTTTGGCATCGCTCAACTACGCCGCGCCAGCGGAATGGATACTCGCCGGTTTAGCCGCCACCGCCGGAGTTTTGCTCGCTGCAAGTTGGGCAGCGTTCCGTGAGCCAGCTCAGGCCAAAGGGCCTGTCCAGAACAACGAATCGGACCAGATCAACGGACCGGTGATCGCTGTGTTGTCGGCTGCGGTCACTTTACCGGTCGCCGGATTGATCGCAACCACGGTGACCACGTCCAGGTTTTATACATGGGAAGAATACCCGATGTGGTTGTATGCGGTCGCGTTGTTTCTCCCCACGATCGTCGTCATCATCGACTTTCCGCTGCGGCAATTTAACAACAAGATTCGGATTCCGGTCGCAGCATTGTGTTCCGTCGCCCTGATCGCGGCGTGTGTTGGCAAGCTCCTTCTGCAAGAGCCGCCAGAAACGTGGTGAATGAACCCTTCGTCGCAGGCGACGAGTGACATGTAAGCGGCTTGGGGACAGAGTTTTTCTCCGAGCTACCGGGCAACTTCCTGCTCGGGGTGTCATCGCCAACAAAACCGAAAGCGATGCGCTAGCACGCTATATTGACGTTGAACGCCCAGCAGTCTCCAACCAAGCTCATTGGCCGCTGGAGTCACGCTTAAAAATGTGGTCTATCGGCCATTTCCATGAAAAACCCAATGATGGTGGAGTTTGTTGGATCGCGGTGCTGTCCGAACGATTGGTTCGAGCGGCCCATATTGGTGACCTCAGAGTTGCCGAGAGAAACGGAAGCAAGTTCTGCAGGGACGCTGGCTTGGCGGGGATAGCGCGGTCTGGGTGCAACGAATGTTGTCTCTGGCTGGAGGTAGACGTTGCTTGCCGCAGGCATCATAGCCGTTTTGAATGACGTCACTCGGACACCACCCCCATACCTAAAAAATCCCGCAGCCTGCACGAATTTACTGAAACGCTGGAGGGACCCAAAAAACTATATTTTGCCTTTGGTGCACCCTTCGGTCGAAGGAGACCAAGAGTTCGCTCGATGGAACAACGGGATGCACGATATGTGTCAACGAAGCAATCGAAATGAAGTGCGCTATGCCGGATTGCGTTGCGATCAAGATTGCATGATCTTCAACGGGCAAAGAAATGTATGTAGGCGATATCCATTTCCCATCCGACACAGAGTTTGGAATCTCGATGAGTGACGACCCGTTTCCGCAAACGCTGCCTCAGCAACTCCGTGAAGTCGGTGAGCGTTGGCGGGTTGAGCGATTCAAACAGATTTACACGACACCGATCGGTCGCTGGATGCTGTGCTGGATGGTCTTGGTCCTCGGCCTGGGATTTCTAAATCATGTTGTGTCGGCAAGGTTGGATAGCAGTTGGGGAACGAGCGCAACTTCGTGGCTATTATCAATCAATCGCGCCCTCGATAACGTCTACAATTACGCTGCCGAGGTTGGCGCAGTCGGGTTGTTGGTCTGGTTTCAATGTCGCTGGCCGAATCAACAACAATGGGTTCTCTTTGCTGTCATGTCGGTAGCCTACGCGGGTTTCATGCGAATGTTGGAGCATCTTCCGCCGCATAGCGAATTTGTTTACGTCACAGACGATTTTGGTGAGGTCGTGTCCGGAATAGCTGCATCCGTTTTGTATTTGATCAGCATGTTGCTGATTATGCGGATCTGCAACGTTTGGGTGCGACTGTATCTCGTGCATCGCCAATGTGTCGACGAGAAAATACCACTGGCATCGCAACTACCAAAGCAGACCTCGTGGAGTTTGCAGGGGCTTGGTCTCACCGTTTTGTTGACCGCGACTATTATCGCGTTCTTTAAGCAGCTTGAGATCTTGGAGCAGTTCATGACAGACACGGATTCGGATGCAGTGTTTCTGATTGCTGTGTGCGTTAGTTCTTTGGTCATGGTGATCGTGCCGATTGTCATCGCCTACTTGGTTGCGGCGCAACGAGTTCAACGTAAACGGATGCTGTGGTTGGGGGCGCTTGTTGTCACGATCGTGATGCCCCGAGTGTTGACAGAGTTGCTTTCTCTGTGCATGTCCGCATCGCCAGGAATCAGCATCTATCGTTCTCCACTGTGGGTAGACGCGCTAGGAATGCTGACATTTATGTTGATGATCGGAATCTTTTTCGCCGCATGCGAGCGATCAGGATACGAGTTGGCGATATTTGTTCGTAGGCGGGGATTGATCGTCGATTCAGATCGAGCGTAGATACCCGAAGCTAGCTCCGTCGACTCTTCATGATCAAACGTTTTTACCTACTGTACCCATGAAGCGACTGATCCAAAACTCAGTTTTGCCTTGTCATCACAGGGGATGGTGCGGTAGCGATAACCGACACTTTGCAAGGCATCGCACAAGGGGTTGAACTCACCGAATGAATCGTCCCACACTGCGATCGTGATGTGAAACGCGTGCGGTGGATAGTTGCGACGCAAATTGGCCGTGATCGTTGCTGCCGATTCAGCAGTCACCGCCACACCGCGATGGGGCTTTGGCGTGATCGAGGTTAGCCCGTCTGAGGTGCCGATCGCAAAAAACTCTTCGCGATTGTAGCTGGTACTCATCGCTGAGTTTTGGAAAACATACACCTTGCCGTATCGCAACACCAAGATCGCTTCGGTCGTGCTGGACATTTCCAATGGGCGAAACGCGACACTGCGGCGACCGACTTGTTCGGCTTTTGCGAGACTCTCACGCTGGGCAGCGAGTTTCTCAGCGAAATCTTTCGCCGCCGCTTGCATCTCTGCGTCACGTTTCTCTTGTGCAGAGATTTGTTTCGCGAGCCGGTCGCGGTTCTGCTCTGTCGAGCGAACCTCGGCGGTCAATTCATCAGTGATTTCGGTGAGGTTGCGAATGGCCACGAGTTTATCAAGGTCGCCTTCGCGAACGGGCATGTTCTCTAAAACTCGCTTTTGAGTCTCCACTGCGCTGTTGAGCTGGTTCAATTCCATCTGCACGATGCGATCATCGACGGGTGGCCCGTCAGCGGGCGGCGATGGCGGAATGGCTTCCGGCGACACATTCGCTGCCCCACGTGAGAGGATCAACAATGCCGCGAGCAAAGTCAAGAACATCACACCTCCGAACACGTTCGAGACGGTATCAAGGAGTAAGTCCAAGGAGTCGTTGTCGTCAGCGGCACCGCGTCGCTTGCGCCTCATCGTGAGGCCTCCGTTGATTGCATAATCTGTGTTTCGGAGTTGAGTAGTTCGAGCGCCACGCGATAACCTGCAGCTTGCATTTGCATCAATAGTTCCGAGCCGCGACCGGCAGCGGACGGACGTAAAAGCACCACCACCGAGGTTCCCGCATTCTTGAGTTTGAGTTCACGCGTAAGTTGAGTGGCGAGCCGTGCTGCGGAGATGTCGGCATCAAACTCAACCCGCTCGATCTCGGTTGGATTTTGCAGTCGCAAAAACTCGGCCGACTCGTTTCGCACGTCGATCAACCACACGTCGGGCATGTTTGCAGCCGATTGAAACGAGATAAAATCGCCATCAGCAAGCTGTTCGATTTCTGCTTTCACGTCACCCAGCTCACGTTGCAACTGTTCGACACTACGAGCGATTTGCTCCGACGCTGCCCGCGATTGCGGCGATTGTATTTTTTCACGGAGACTGCGGATTTCGTCAACCAATGTTTGTTGTTGTTGATTCAGCGAGTCGAGTTTCCGTTTCAGTTCATCGAGGGTCGCGCCCGGCCGCATTGTTTGGACTTGCAAGAGATCTTCCGTTTTTTGTCGAAGTTCGGCGAGTTCCGCTCGTAACTCTTCAAGTCGCTCGACATCTTCGCGGGCGGCGACGGGGAATAAGGGTGCGTCAGCCTGCTTCTCTTGAATCTTTTGGGCTGCCGGGATGGCGAGTTGCACGACGAGCAATAGCAGGATAAACAACATCACGCCCGCAACACCGGTGATGATGTCCTGGAACGCGAACAGGCTCAGTGCGTTGTCGTTGCGGCGACGGCCCATGGCAGTGTCCTCAACCTAGCGAGCCGATTCGAGTTGATTGATGCGCAAGCGGTTGACGATCACGCGTTGACAATGCTCGGCACATTCATCGAGAAACTCTTCTTCGCGTTTTTTAACAAACGTCATCAACATCTGCACCGCTAACGCCGCGACCAAAGCGACGAGCGTGGTTTCAAACGCGGTGGCAAGTCCGCCGGTGACGCCTTTGAGAGCTTCGATTAATTGTGACGGGTCATCCGTTTCGCTGAGTACGCGACCGAATCCACCGATCGCACCGGACAGCCCGGACACTGTGCCGATGAAGCCGAGAATCGGGATCGCCCACACGAGTCCGCGGATGGCGTTGTAGCTGGTTTCCATTGTCGACTCGTCATGCTCCGCTTGGCTGCGGAGGATTTCGCCGACATCTGTCACCCGGCCGAGATTGCGCAGGTTTGATAACGCGATATGAACGCGGTTGAGTAGCACAAAGCTCTTTGGATCGTCGCTCAGTTCAAACAGCCGGTCAACAACCCGATCGACGGTTGCCACGGAGAGCGTGAAGCCGGTTTCGTCGGGCAACAGTTCCAGAGTGAGGGCTTGGCATTGCAAACCGAGTTTGCTGAGTTTGATCAATAAGATCACGAGTGACCACATTGAAAAGAACACGATCACGTACGGCGTGAAGCCACGCTCGGTGAACATATCGGTGAACGGGTTGGAACCGATGGCCATGATTGATGCATAGCAGGCAATCGTCATCGCCGATGCGATCAAGAAACTGAGGACACCATTGACACGCGTGAACCGGCTGCCTCGAAACCCGAGTCGTTGTTCGATGTCACGGCGAGACCACACGAGTCGGTCAGCAGTTGGCTCGCTCATGGATCGCGACGAAGGTCCGATCGGGGTGGGTTTCGCAGTGAGGCGAAGTGGTTCCGCCAAGCAGCCTGGTCATAGCCGTAGTTTTCGCCCGGTGCAATGGTTTGCAACAAACGCAAGACATCGGGATGGCGCACGGCGGTCGTGCGTTCGACAACTTTGGAACCTTGGCTCAATCCTGAAACACCATTATTTCCGAAACTGGCGTCGGTGCCGCCACTACCGATCTGTGTGCGACTTTTCTGTTCGGTGACGAGTGCGTTGACATAGGCAAATGCAAGTTCTGGATTGGGAAAAAACATGAGCGCACGAGCGGCACGATCGACTTCGGCGGCCGAATTGGACTTTAACATCGGCAGGTAACTCGCCACGGCCGAAGATGCACCGTACTCGGTGAGCTGACGCAGTGCCTCTTCTCGTATCAATGCATCGGGTTCGTTCACGCCGACCTCGGCCAGCGTTCTGACGGCGTCGTTGTTCTTGAGCTTGCCAAGCAACCGCACATAGACGAGACGCAAATTTCGGATATCAATTTTTGAGTTTCGAGATCGCAAGAGTTCCGAGGCGATCGCGAGTGTTGCCAGTTGATCGTCGATCGCTTGGATTTCGGCGAGGGCGTCGGCAGATGCAGCGTCTCCTCGCGCGGCGATGCTGTGCAAGCGGCGGAGTTGGCGAATCCACAGTTTTGCTTGTTTGTCATTTTCGTCCGTGATGGTTCGTGAGGCCAGGACCTCAGGTAGCACCCATTGTCCTTTGCCGTCTTTGACCAAGCCTTGATCACGACGAAGTTTCTCGAAACTGATCCAGCCTTTTTGCGTCGGATGCAAGACGTATCCCAAGGCTCCGCGCGCGTACTTGTGATCGGGGTCGATGTCGATGGCGCGAGTCAGATGGAAATGTTGTTGCGCGAGCAGCGTTTTTGCTTTACACCAGCGGGCGAGTTGAAAGTGGGCTTCGGCATCTTCGCCGACGGCGGCCGCACGTTGGCGATACTCTTCCAAACCTTCGTCTTCGACGGCGCGGCGGACATGTGCGCCAGCGACCGCGATTGACAGGTCGTCGTCGATTCGCACTACGGCGTGAGCGGTTGAGCCATCGGGTTTGACCGATCGCGTCACTTCACCGGTTACCTGGCCACCGCCTGAAACTTGGATTCTGCCAGCCCAACAGCTCGCCAACTGGCTCGTGGCGAAAAGGCAAACAACGGTCAAGCCGAGGCGTTGATACATGGTCAAAAACTTGGTCTGTGGAGATAGTACGAACGATTGTTATCTTAGTCTGTTTCGGCCAACGACGATTGCCCCCAATTGGCGTTGAGCGGAAAAATTGCCTGCCCCGTATTCCGCTGGCGCTCAGTCAGGCCTTACGTTGTCCGATAATCCCGCTCAAGCTGTCCGATCTGCCAGCCGATGGAGATACTTGACCTGGGAGGTCAGGTTTGTATTCTTAGGTGTATGCTGAAGCGGACACCCGTAATATTTTGCCTAATCTGTTTTTTTGAATCAATTCATTCTTTCGCGAAACCTGTTTATTTTCTCGCTGCCCGAGCATCACCATCGTGACCCATGATTCTGACTCCTCGAAACAGCTCTCGACCGCTGAATCCGCTGGCGCTGCGGCAGCAGCCCGGCAGGCGATGGGACTGGATGAGCAAGGCATTCCGCTGGTGGGCGGTGCGCGGGTAGCCGATCCGCCGCTGGAGCCGACGCCTGAATTTCTGGCGGAGCTGAAGCGTGAAAGTGACGCGTTAGAGAACGAAACCCCGCAAGCAATTTTGAAATGGGCAGTGGACCGATTCGCGCCCAAGTTCACGATGGCGACGGCGTTTGGCCCCGAGGGTATGGCGATCATTCACATGCTCGCTGAGATTGCTCCGGAGACACCTGTATTCAATTTAGAAACTGGCTATCAATTCGCCGAAACGTTGGAGCTGCGCGAGCAAATCATCGAACGTTATGGAATCACGGTGGAGTTTAAGTATCCACAGCTATCGGTTGTCGAGTTTGAAAAGCAGAACGGAGGACCGGTTTATTTGACGGATCCGAATCGTTGCTGCTTTGAACGGAAATTGCGTGTGTTGCACGAGTCCGCTCGGGGCTGGCACGCTTGGGCCAGTGCGATCCGCCGCGACCAGAGTCCTGATCGCGCGAAAGCTCCGATCGTGGGTTGG
The DNA here is from genome assembly GCA_041740155.1 of Rhodopirellula sp. GTDB lineage: Bacteria > Planctomycetota > Planctomycetia > Pirellulales > Pirellulaceae > Rhodopirellula. The sequence goes on along the minus strand of JBGSMN010000003.1, from coordinate 1,775 downwards.
GACCGCAAGTTTCAACTGGTCAAGATCAGCCCCCTGGCGAACTGGACCAAGCAACTCGTGTGGGGTTTGATCAGCGCTGAAAAGATCCCGTACAACCCGCTGCACGATGCGGGTTATCCGAGTATCGGTTGCCAACCTTGCACACGCAGTGTGACTCTTGGTGAAGACGAACGGTCAGGCCGTTGGAGTGGATTTCAAAAAACTGAGTGCGGGTTACACAACTAGCGAACGCTTTCGTGCAGCAGTGAAATGGCACTTCGCTCACGCGTCATCGGCGTGCTTGCCATCAATCGGCGTAGAGCCGATAACGGGCTGCGTTCGTCTTCGACCATCGCTTGTTTGAGCGAAGCACCGATCCGATGTTGCGCAGATTGAAGCTGGTGTTGATGCGGCATGTCAGTCACGCTCGCACCATCACCAATGCCCATCCAATCGGCTCCCGCGAGCAGTAGTACTTCTCCATCGAGCAGCGTGGTTTCTTGATTCATCACGGATTGCTCGCCGAGAAATTCACCACCAGTGCCAGCGTCATTACGGCCCGTGTTCAATGGACGATATCCATATTTGGACACGATCAAACTCGACCACGAGCCGATCGACGACATCACTGCGCGGCCAGTGTCCGGTTCTATGTGAGCGTAGAACATCGACAGGTTCGGTCGTCCCGTGTCGTCGATCGCTCCATCGCGGATTTGCATCATCGTATGCAGCACACGAGTCACGATGTCTTGCGGGCGATGTCGATAACAAACGTGTGATTGCAGCGCCGCTCGCGCGATCGTTGCATCGAGCAGGTTGGTGAGATTACCGGTTGCGTGCCAAGCGGTTCCAAATTGACACATCGCCAGTGCAATCACACCATCAGGCAATACATCCCAGTGATGCCAACTTTGAGCGACCGCCAACGGTGATTCTACCATCCCATCTACTAACCAATGGGGTGCCAATCGCGAACCGATTGGCAATGTGTCGTGTTGCCAATCGGAGATCTGGTTGGTCCAGTCGCTGATCGAAGCGGGAGCTTTGGTGATCGTTTGCACGGTTCGCAATGGAAACGGATCCATCGCTTCCACGAAATGATCGGCGAGAATTTCATCGTCAATGTCGTCACCGACGTCGTTGAACTCCAATTCCAATAGACGCTCCAACTCCACGTCGACGAGATCTGTTGCTATTGATTGATCGGCAGATACGCGAAGTGTTGGCGAGGCGGGTAACGGTTCGCGGTCGCCCAGGGTGGCTAATGTGTAACAAACATTGGCTGCGGCGAGTCTCGCTGCAGCAGTGGCGTGATTTCCGTAGGACTGGGCCTTGTCGCTGAACAACCACATCGTGCCGATTGGCAGATCTGTGCTACCCAAACAGACACAGATCGCGGACGCGTAAGGTTCGGGCGAGCAGTACTGATCAATCGGACCAGAGCGTAGTTCTTCCATCGCCACGACGCCTTGGATCATTGTTTCTAAATCACCACGAGCACCACGCAGTGGTCGTGAAGTACCCAGTCGTTTCAAAGGTGACATGCCGAACACGAATCGAGTGGCGAGTCGTTCGGTGTCTTCATCAAGTAGATAGATCGCAGCCGCTTCGGTACCGGTCGCCAGTGTGGCGTCGGCCATCAGCCGATCCATTTTTTCGTTGCCATCGGTGGCTTTGCCGATGTCCAAGATCACAGCGGCGCGGGCGGCAAGTTCTAACTGATGCAAACGCAGTTCCGCTTGCTGTTGTTGCAATTGTTCGGCTAAAGCTCGGGCTGCATCAGCCAAACGGCGGGC
>JBGSMN010000445.1:0-22545 GCA_041740155.1 Rhodopirellula sp. | reverse complement strand
CGGTTGCCACTTAACCGGGGCTATCGCCCAAACGGCTAATTCAGTTCGGTCTCAGTGTTTCCGATTCGGGATCGAAATGCAAGCAAAATCTTGTAAACAAGAAGCGCATGTTTGTGAGTGATCGTATTTGGGGCGGGGCGGACGGCACGAGGGATTGTGCCTGCTGCTTTGGGCTTGAATAGAGTAGGCACTGTCCTCTGTGCCGTTCGCCTCTGCCGATAAAATCGCTTCGAGTTTGAGGCGTGGGAGTGATTGAGTTGAAACCGGCTCGCCACCGATCGAAGCGATCGAGTGGTGGGGGCGGACGGCGTTGGGTTTAGCTAGGAGCGGAAGTGTGTGCCGCTAACGCCAGCGTCGCTAAGCCGTAGAACGTGTACTCAACATCTGGGGTTTGATCGAGTGCAAACCCCACAAAACCGCCGGCCTTCTGCTCGTCATTGGCCTGCATAGACTCCGCATACTTGATCAATCGCGGCAACGACAATCGCTCGGCGGCATTCAGATCAATCAACGTTGTCAGGCCGGTGAAACTGCTCAGCAGATCAGCAAAGGGGATGCGAGTGTTCGCGGTCAAGCCGCCCTCATCACTTTGCATCTCGAGCAAGAACTCGATCGTGTCCGCTTCCCTTTCTATGTCGAGTCGACCGAGCGTTTTCAGTGTTCCAATCGCGGCGGCGGTGGGGTTCACGCCAGCCCGTTTCGCGGCGCGGATTTCTAAATAGCCGCCTTCGATATGTCGCTGCGAATTTAAGAATCGCGTTAACCCATCAACATCTGGAACGGGCACTTCCATCAACTCATGACACAACACACACAAGAATGATTGGTACGTGCTACCAGCGCGACCCTCGGGCGTTTTGGCAAAACCGCCATCATCACAGCGGAGCGACGCGAACATGCTGGCCACGTTCGCTCGCCACGTCGTATCTTCATCGGCGATCACGACTTCGCCAGCGGCCATTTCTAGAATCGCTGCGCCGAAGATCAGCGAGATCAAATCAATCACGCTGTCTCGCCGTGTCAATCGTTGCTGCAAAAAACTCGCGGCTGGTTTTGCAACGGTCGCATCCAGCTCGCCGAGGATCCACAACCCGCGCAGTGCGAATGCGGTGTAGTACGGATCACTCTCGCCTTCACGACCAGCGAACCCGCCATCGGGTTGCTGACGAGCGCGCAACCATCCCGCGTGTGACTGGCGAATCGGCTCATCTAGCGACGCGGCACCGATCGCCAATCGCAACGTTAACTCGTTGAGATATCCGTTCAATTGCGAGTGAGATCCCAGGCGTCGAGCCAGCTCGTGTCCTGTTCTTCCATTTCAAACTCGCTCTCCAATCGCTCCGCCATGTCTGGCAAGTGACCCGCACCATAGAACACGGCGACCGAGTCGCTGCCCGCGTCGAGTTCCTTGGTGAGAATCTCAAACGCTTTTTTGTTACGGCCTTTGATCAATGTGTTCTCACCGTTGGCGTCGTCCATGCCAGCGGTGACCATTTCGATATCGAGCAACTGTGACGCCATCGCGCGTTTCATCATCATCGAGCGATCTTTGCTGAACAACGCCATCAACAACCCTGCGTCTCCACCTTTAGCCTGGGTTGCCATTCCCGCGCCCATCATCCGGGCCAGCATTTTCCAAACGCTGTCACCGCGTCGTTCGAGGTCGTCGACGAACTCGTCAGGACTCATGTCGGCATGGCGAAAGTTTTCTGCCATGTAGTCGATCTTTTCGAGTTGGTATTCCAGGTTGAGCATGTCTTTCATGCCCGACTGCACCGACGCTAATACCGAGCGTCGTTTTTGAAGATCTTCGGGGCGAATGCGCGTGCCATCGGGAGCCACCAGTTCGTAAAGGACTTTGTCGTAGGCGGCGAGTTGTTCCTTTAGCGATGCATAATATTCGTCTTGGCCGATATGCACGACACCGACGAGGTCGACGGTTTTGCCCACGTATTTGGTGTTCGGCTTGCCAACAAAACGAACGGTCGCGGTTTGCAGTGCGAGCGGCTTTTCTTTTTCGTCCCGTGAGATGCGAACATAGAGTTCTTCGGCTTCAGCTTTCTCGTTAGGGTCGACATGGGTCGTGGTTTCCTTCACAACGACTTTCTGCGTGGCGGGTGCGTCAGCGACTTCTTGCGCCGATGCGGTGCGGTGATGTGCCCACTGCCACAGCAGCAGCAGGATCGCACTGGCGACCCAAGCGATTTGTTTGCAGAGGTGTTGCACGAGGATACTCCGTTAAGATGAGTTGGGTTGAATTGGGTTAGAGTGAACGCTGTCATCCTATCACCTCCCCGCGCCGCCGTCCGCCCCCAAGTTGCGAGGGAATCGTGGCTAGCGGGCTGTTGAGTTAGATCAGCCTCACTTCTCGTTTGTTTGACAGTCAGCCGTAGGCGTACTTTCCGACGTAAGAGTACGCCTGCAGCTAACTGTTAAACGAATGTGGTGTTTACCTGAGCAATCCGGCCCAGTCACCTCGTACACGGGTGTGCCCCCATGTCGATGCGATCATCACGCTATTGATCCCTGAGCCGATACCCAGTAGCGCTGTTCGATCGCCCGCGGCCAGCTCACCTCGCTCGATCGCCGCCGCGACACTCAGCGGCAGCGCCACCGAGCCGGTGTTGCCCAGTACTGGGAAGGTGACAGAGTCGTATTCGAGTCGCAGGCCCATTGCCTCTAGCATCGCCGCACGATGTCGCGTGCCGACTTGATGGCAAACCGTTCGAGTCAGCGACGCGCGATCCCAGCCGGACTCGGCCAGCAACCGATTCAGCGCCGCAACGCCAGTCGCGATGCCTTCGGCCATCAAGGCTTCGGAATCCGTATCCATCAACGGACGCATGTCCGCCCCAGCAGTGTCTTGGTTGCTGCGACACAGATCGTTGAACGCGGTATTGGCCTCGGCAATTGCAAACTCGATCGGCGTGGCGTCCGGGCAAAGGTCGCGATGGCAAACCAGCCAAGCGCAACTGCCCGAACCAATCGTCAAGGACGCGAACGCAGACTTGACACTTTTGCGGGTCAGCGACTCGTCGGCGTTGAGCGAATCGATTGTCGCTTCGAGCAGCGGGCGGCTGTTTTCGGTGCCGACCACAACGCCCGCGCGGATCATGCCCGCAGCGATCATCCCGGCAATTTGGACCGCACCGTTGAGCACGCCCAAGCACGCATTGGAAACATCGTAGACCCAGCAGTCCCGCCGCAGGCCCATTTCGTGGTGGACGCGAGAGGCGGTGGCGGGTTCAAGGAAATCGCGACAGACACTCGCGTGGATCAATGCCCCGACGTCGTCCCGACCGATTCCAGCGGCCTCGATCGCCGCGCCGCCACTGCGGATACTCGGGCCGCTGGGCATCGTCCCGGCTGGCCACACCCGCCGCTCGTCGATTCCGCTCATCAGCGCCAGTCGCCCTTCAGGTAACCGCAGTCGCGAGTACAGAGGTTCGAGTCGTTGTTCGATCATGTCGCTCGACCAGACTTCTGATGGAACGGTCACCCCGATCCCAGCCAACACCACATCACGAAAACGCATCAAGCTTGCTCAACAGAAGAAATAGAACGGCATGTCAAAATGAGAGCGGAAGCATAAAGCAGATGGGTCAACAGTGGGAGTGAGCCAAGGAGCCAGTGACGTTCGCTGCGACGATCAACCGGCCTTCATGCGAACGCGATCGGCTCAACAATTTCCTGGAATTCTTACCCTTGGCGCTGAAGTGGACACTTGGCGAACGCGTCGTTTAACCCTGCCCAAAAATGAAGCAGGCCGCGATTTCCCCGCTGAGTAGTGGGCTGCGCGAAAAACAGGCAGGTCGCTGCCTGCGATGTAAGTGCCAATGCTAGCAATGTTTACGCCGATGCGTTTGCCCGCGTTCCCAGGATGCACGCATTGAACGCAACGGAGTCACGCTGTGGTCGCCGACGCGATATTGCATCCCGCATCCTGGAATCGAAATGACATCCAAAGCTGCCTCGGGCAAGCCCGCCGAACTTAATTCCGTTCACGCTTCAAACTCGAACACCAACGCGACTCGCAAGAAATCGACTTCACGAAGCTCGGCCAAGAAGGCTGGCGACGAGACTCTCGTTGGCACCAAGAAGACGGGATCGAGAGGGACGGGGAGTCGTGCGACCGCGACTCGCAAGACAGCGGCTAAGACGAAACGGCGGACAGCCAAACCGAGCGGGCCTGCGGTGTATGCCAGTGACGTGGTCGCGGCGGTCAAGGCGGGTAGCGCGAAAGGTTCGACTGTGCTGCCCACGACACTCGAAGCGGCTGGTGGCGAGTCGCTGCAATTGTCGCCGATCGAAGCGGACTTGCCGATCGAGCGACGCGGATCCCAGGTTCTTCGACTGGCCGAGGAGGCGTTCGCGATGACTGGCAGTTGGGTGGTGTTCTACCGCACGATGCTAGCTCCAGGCGGAATTGTCGATCAGATTTTTGATACGAAAGAGGCACGACGTTATTTTGAGACGACCGTTGAGTTTGCTGAGTTGCTGGAAATGGTGACCGCGATCCGCAGCCAAGATGATTCGGGTAACAATGCTCACGAGCCGTCGCGTGTGATCACGGTTCGCATGCCTCGCAGCATGCACGAGGCCACGATCCGAGAGGCCGAAGAACTGGAACTGAGCATCAACGCCTACTGCCTGACGAAGTTGCTGCAAGCCGCCAACCCGCGGTTCACACCGCTGGAATCAGGTAACCGCCGAGGCCGCCGTCCGGGACCTCAGGTGACGATGACGAAAGTCAAAATCAAAAAGTAGCCCACTCCCGTAGTGGAATTCGCCAAGAGTTTCGGTGTGCGATCGTTCGCTTTTGTTTAACAGTCAGCCAGAGGCGTACTCATACATCGGAACGTACGCCTGCGGCTAACTGTTAAACGACTAGACCAACAGCCCGCTACGACTGCCTTGACAAAAGTCTTGACGACTTCCGCTACACTACTCGTTTACTTCCTTGCTTCCGCTCAGACGATACTCATGTCCAACACGATCGTGATCTTTGGTGCCAGTGGCGACTTAACCAGCCGCAAACTGATCCCAGCCATCTACCAAATGCACGCCAAAGGTCGGCTGCCACCCAAGACCCGGATCGTGGGCGTTTCGCGTAGCCCTTTCGAGCACGAGCAGTGGCGGACCAGCCTGCGAAAGACCACGGCCAAATATGTCGGCAAGGCGTTTGACACGGCCAAGTGGGAGACGTTTGCACCAAACATCTACTACCAAGTCGGGGACATCAAGGACGGCGAATCGTTCGACGCATTAGCAGCCTTTCTTAACAAGATCGAAGACGGACAAAAAACCGGTCGTGTCTATTATCTTTCGACGATGCCCCAGCTCTACAACACTGCGATCGAACAACTCGGGGCCGCAGGTTTAGCCACCGAAGAGAACGGCACGCGCCGAGTGATCATCGAGAAACCGTTCGGCACGGATCTGGCGACGGCCAAGTCGCTCAATAAATCCATCCACACAGTGTTCAACGAAGACCAAATTTATCGGATCGACCACTACCTCGGCAAAGAAACGGTGCAGAACATTTTCGCGTTGCGGTTTGCCAACAGCATTTTCGAGCCGCTATGGAACCGCAACTTTGTCGACCACATCCAAATCACGGTCGCTGAAGAGGTCGTCATCGGTCGGCGGGCGGGTTATTACGACACAAGCGGCATCCTGCGGGACATGTTCCAAAACCATATTTTGCAACTGATGATGATTACCGCGATGGAACCGCCGACGCGTTACGATGCGGCGATGGTTCGGGACGAGAAAGTGAAAGTCCTGCACGCGGTTCGCAAGATGACGGGTGGTGATTTCGCGGCGCAGACGGTGCGTGGTCAGTACGCAGGTTACTTGCAAGAAGAAGGCGTGCCGGAGGGCAGTCAAACAGCAACCTATGCGGCCTTGAAATTGTACTGTGACAATTGGCGTTGGCAGGGCGTGCCGTTTTATCTGCGCAGCGGCAAAGGAATGTCATGCCGCACGACTCAAATCGTGATCCAGTTCAAAGACGTGCCGCATCTGTTGTTCGGCAGTCGCTCGCAAGCGCGACTGGGCAACCGACTCGTGATCCAAGTCCAACCGGCTGAAGGCATTCAACTGCACTTTGAAACGAAGGTACCTGATGCAGGCATGAAGACACGTACGAGTCATCTGGATTTCAATTTCCAAGATTCGATCGGTGGCGATGCGATGCCCGACGCGTACCAGCGGTTGTTGCTTGACGCTGTACAAGGTGACGCGAGTTTGTTTGCTCGTGGTGATGAAGTCGAATTGGCATGGGGCATTATTGATCCAATCCTCGAAGCTTGGAAAAGCCCTGCCGCGCCACCGCTGCTCGTCTATGAAACAGGACTGTGGGGGCCACCGGAAACAAGCCAATGGATGTTCGATCAAAAACGTGAATGGTTCGATGTCTGTCCGGTGCTGAAGTAAGAACTGTGTAGAAAATAAGAGTCGAGTTTCATAAGTGGGATAGGCTTCCAGCCTGTCGATAGTGCGTTGACAGGCTGGAAGCCTATCCCACTTTTTATCATCCGACACGTCAGCGAGGAATTCATCATGAGATACGCGATCGTTGGCAGTGGAGCGGTCGGCGGCCTGTACGGCGGCATGCTTGCTCACGCTGGTCACGACGTTCATTTTCTATTGCATTCCGACTTACCGCACGTCGCCAAGTGTGGATTGCGGATTGATTCGGTGCGTGGCGATTTTGTGATTACGAATCCCAACATTTATGCCAATGCTGCCGACATGCCGCGTTGTGACGTGGTCATCGTGGCGCTGAAGTCGACCAATAACTCATTGCTGCCGAACATCTTGCCTGGTTTGCTGAATCAAACCGGCGTGGTGTTGTCGCTGCAAAATGGACTCGACGTGGAAGCCGACTCAGCCGCGTCGGTGCCCGACCATGGCGTGCTAGGCGGGTGCTGCTTTCTCTGTAGTAACAAGGTCGGCCCGGGGCATATTCGACATCTCGATTATGGACGAATTGTGTTCGGTATCTATCAACCGACACAGGTGCGCCCCGAGATGGCTGAGCACGCAAATGCAATCGGGCAACAGATTCGGACGGACATGATCGATTCGGGCATCGACGCCCAGTGGACCGATGATCTGGCGGAGGCTCGATGGCGAAAATTGATGTGGAACATCCCCTTCAATGGCCTATCCGTGGCACTTGACGCGTCGACGGATCAAATCATGGGCTCACCCCCCGCGAGAGAACTGGCGGACAAGATCATCCGCGAGGTTCACCGAGGGGCCGCGATGTGTGGCGTTAAGGTCGACGAATCGGCGATTGAAAAGACAATGAACCATACCGAGACGATGGTGCCCTACGACAGTAGTATGCGACTGGATTTTTTGAACGGTCGACCGATGGAAATCAAGGCGATTTTCGCCAATCCACTGCGTGCCGTCGATGCGGCGATGCAATCGGCTCAGCCCGAGCGGTTAACTCTGGGGGGCAAAATCAGCGGAAAATCGGCAGACGTGATGCCTTCGGTGGCGATGTTGCATCAACAGTTACAATTTTTGGATTCACGGCGACTTGCGGCGTCGAATCTCACACGCTGAGCGATTATCTTATCAGGGAAGTCTTAACCCCTGAAAACATCCTGCGTGATTGAAATCTGACATGTCTGACATCTTCAGCCAACCTGGAACCGCACGAGCTGATATCTATCGTGAGTTGACGTCACTGCGATTGACCGACCCGCATACTCACATCAATCCACATTCACCCGCTTCGACCACGCTCGCCGACCTGCTCGGCTATCACTATTACACCGAATTGGCTCACTCCGCTGGCATGCCTAAGTCGCGGATCGAAGACAAGTCGATCGGGCCGAAGGAATTGGTCGAACGACTCGTCCTCGGACTCAGTCCGTTGGAGAACACGGTCCAGTACAGTTGGTTGATCGACATCTGTAGAACCTTCTTTGGCTTTGACGATGATCGTTTGCATTTGAATAACTGGGAAGACCTCTACGATCGAAGTGAGTCGATCATGTCGTCGGCACAGTGGCCGGATATGGTGCTCGACCAATCGAACATCGAAGCGGTGTTCTTAACGAACGATTTTGATGACGATCTCGAAGGCTTCGATACAGATCGCTACATCCCGTGTCTGCGAACTGACGATCTAGTTTTCCATCTCGCCGACAGCCGTGTACGCGAACGATTGGCAGCCTGCACCGGAGTTTCGCTTGACGGTTCGCTAGCGAGTTTGCGGAGCAGTCTGCGAGCGTTGTTCGAGCATTTCGTCGGTCGCGGAGCGCGAGCTTGTGCGATTTCGATCCCGCCCTCGTTCACGCCTACGCGTGTGCCTGATGGACGAGCCAAAACGGCGCTCGATGCGGTGCTGAAAAATGGCTTGATGACCGACGCCAGTCACCGTGATGCACTGTCGCGGCGTGTGTTCTGGACGCTTGCCGAATTGTGCGATGAGTTTGGGTTGCCGTTTGATTTGATGATTGGAGTGAACCGTAAGGTTTATCCAAGCGGTGTTTACCAAGGCCAAGACCTATTTGATTCGCGAGTGTCGTTGATCCAGTATCGCGAACTATTCAATGCGTTTCCAGATGTGAAGTTTCCAGTCTCGGTACTCGCAAGTGTTACCAACCAAGAACTCGTCAGCTACGCATGGATTTTTCCCAACGTGATCCCCAACGGTCATTGGTGGTATAGCAACACGCCATCAACGATCACGCATGATTTGGCCGCTCGCTTGGAGGCGGTCCCACAAAACAAATTGATTGGCTACTACAGCGACGCGTATAAGTTGGAATTTGTGTGGCCGAAGTTTGACATGTATCGCAAATTGCTATCGGGTGTGTTGGCCGATCAGTTTGTTCGCGATCGTGGTTGGAGCATCGACCGCGCCGTGGAGTTAGGCCGGGCCGTATTGAAAGACAACACCGAAGAAATATTTCCGCGAAGGGCGTCTGAGCATGCTGCGGAGTTTGAAGTTGATGCGTTGGCGGGCATTGCCTCGGTGGGTTTGTTGGCGGACGCGATTGATGAAGTGGACGCGGTCGACGAGATTGACAACCTGGGCGTGATGTCCGCGATCAGTGAGGAAATCGAACCCGAAGTTAACGACGATGTTGATGAGTTGATTGACGATGCGCAGTTGGCACTCGCCGATGACGAACTCACGAGTTTCGACACGCTGATTGATGGACGCGTGTCTGCACCGGAGTATGACCACGAAGCAGACCTGGGCGAACCTTACGATGAATTCGACGACGACCACGCCACCGTGATCGACAGCGACGCGGCTGCCACGGTGATTCAGCCACCGGTCCATGTATCGAATAAACCGAAAGCGGAGATCACAGAAGAATCAAATGAAGAAGATTCCTCACTATGGGACACAGCAGTTGGTGGCATAGGCGTCGCCGCCGCTGGCATGGCTGCTCATGCACTTGGACAGCCCGAGGCGGATGTGCCTGAATTCGAGTCACCGGAGTTGGATATGCCAGAGGAGGAAGCTCCTGAACTGGAGTTGCCGGAGTTGGATGTTCCGGATGTCATCGGTCCCGATCCGACAATGCCTATGCTGGATATTCCTGAAGCGGACGAGGTCGTGCGATCAGTCAATGAAATGATATCCGAATCAACGGAGTCGGCGAGCGATTTTGTTGACGACGTGACCGACCAAGCTGAAGATTCTGTTGCCGATGTCGCCGCGCACTTCGATCCATTACCGATGGACGACGAGATTGGCGAGCTTGACTTGGACGATGTGGAATTGCTCGACCCGAGTGCGGAGCCGATTCATGATGCGAATAGTATCGCAACCATCCTGGACGATATGCCACTGGATGTCGGTGATCTCACGGGTGATGACGATGATGTGCAGGCTGACGATGCTCCTCAGATTGAACAACTCCGCGGTGACACTTCATTTTCGCCTGACGACGAAAACTTACAACTCACACCCGATCCACTCACCGGCGAAATGCGTTTCGAGACACCTGCGGGCAACGAGGACGATGAATTTACGTTGGAGTGGCTCGACGAAGACGAGCCAAAGTAGCAGGCACAGTCCTCTGTGCCGTACGCCTCACGCCGATAAAATCGCTTCGATTTTGAGGCGCTCGGTGCTTGCAGTACGCGCTCGCCGCCGATCGAAGCGATCGAGCGACGAACGGCACAAGGGATTGTGCCTGCTACTATGGGGTGCGGAGCTACAAACGACAGTTGTTGAGCGTCATCTCGAACACGGCGCTCGCACCGATTGCTTTGAGCTGATCCATCACATCGACGACTTGGTTGCGGCGGACCATCACTTGCACACTGCACCAATCCGCGTCTTCGAGCGAGTTGATCGTTGGTGAATTGAAACCAGGCGTGAGTTTCTGGGCAGCGGCCAGTTTCGATCGCGGGATGTTGTATTCCATCAGCGAATAGTCGCGAGCAATCACCACACCTTCAAGCCGTTGTACTAACCGATCTGCGGTATCAGCATGACGACGTGAATTGTTCTCGATCAAGACGGTTTCGTACTGTCCGATCTCTTCCAAAATTCGCAAGCGGTTGGCGGCCAACGTGCTGCCGGTTTCCACCAGGTCAACGATCGCATCAGCAACACCGAGCTGGATCATGGCCTCGACGCTGCCAGCCAACGATACCAGATGCGCAGCGGCATTGCGTTTGGACAGATAGCGCCGCGTGACATGCGGGAAGCTCGTCGCGATACGCTTGCCATCGAGTTCCGCCGCCGATTGGATCGGGGCATCGTCTGGTACACAGAACGCGAGTCGGCATCGACCGACGCCGAATTTCATGCGTTGCTCGATCGACACACCAGCCTCTTCGATCAAGTCGCTGCCGGTGATTCCCATGTCGATGGCACCCTCGGCGCAGAGCGTGGGGATATCATCGGTACGGAGGAAAACGAGGTCCACGTTCATGCCGCTGACGCGGGCAAACAGACCACGATCTTGACGACGAAAACGCAATCCCGCTTGTGTCAATAAATCAGTTGCCAGTTCGCTCAGGCGACCCTTGCTGGGGATGCCCAGTCGCAGGTGAGAATCAGAGATCAAGACAAAGTCCTTTGTACAAGTTTAGGTCGATGGAAATGTTTCTCATTGGGAGGCCCCTGGTTTCCGGGATGCTTTCTCGGCCAATCCCGAGGTACCTTCGCGACGAGCTAATTCCGTCGCGACTTCATCGAGTGAGATCCCTCGCCAAGCCAATAACACGAGTGTGTGATAAATCAAATCACCCGCTTCATAGACGGCGTGTTGGCGTCCCGCATCGCCACTCTCACCCGCGGCTTCGATCAGCTCTTCGGCTTCCTCACGAATCTTCGCCCCGATCGCTGGCGGGCCGCCATCGAGCAGTTTGGTAGTGTACGAATCAGCGGGCCGATCCGCCGCCCGTTGAGCGAGCGTGGACATGAGTCGGTCGAGCGGAGCAAGTGAGTCAGGCACGGGTTTAGTGAGTTTTTTCTTGAGGAACGATTCAGCGGCAAGGTGCAAATCCTAGTCGAGCGATCCGGTTTCGCCAACCGACGCTCAATCAGAACAACGACTAGGAATTTACGCCCCGCTGTCGCTTGTACTTCAGCCCTGGAAAGAAAAAACACCCGCCTGCCACCAGCCCGAAAATCAAGTGGGCTTGGCGGGGCAAGATCGCCATCGCCACGGCCGCGATGAGCAATGCGATCGCTTGGAAATAGAATGCACCCGAGAGCATTCCGGCCTTGATGATAAACACCATCGACGTGATCACGCCTAGCAGCGGTGCTAGACTCAACACTTCCAACTCCAACCACCATTCCAGCGGAAATAACATCGCGATCCCCACCATGCTGGCCCCCCAAACATGCGCGACCTGCCGTTCGATAAACGTCACCGGTCCCATCCGTTGCCGCAGTTTCCAGAACACTGCCGCCCAGGCTCCCAAGCCGACGACCCACACGGCGATGTAGATTTCCCGTCGTTCCACACCAAACAACGCCATCTGCCACGTCAACAGGCTGGCGATCAACAGCACTAGGGAATGCCACATCCACAGCAGACCCCAGTTCTCAAGTACAGCGGCATGATGCGTTTCGCGAAACATCCGCGCGACGACTTGATTGAAATGACCGCTCCGCGCCGAGACGCGTTCATCCGACAAGTAAGCACGCAAATCGCTGATCAACGCTGCCGTGTTGGGATACCGCAAGTCTGCGGGTTTTTGCAAACAACGCGTCACGATCATTTCTAAATCGCGATCAAGTCCAGGACGCAGCGTGCGCGGTGGCGTCGGGTCTTGCTCGATCACCATCATCACCAGCTCAACAGGTGACTCACCCACGAACGGTGCGCGACCTGTCAACGCGTAATACAACACACAGCCGAGTGAGTACACATCACTGGCAACACCGACATCTTGACGTCGTCCGCCCGCCTGCTCGGGCGACATGTACGCAGGCGTGCCGACCAACATACCGCTACGCGTTAGATCCATCTTGGCTCCCGCGCTCATGTGTTTGGCTAACCCGAAATCAGTCAACATCGGATGCCCATCGCGTCCGAACAGGATATTGCTCGGTTTGATATCACGATGCAGAATGCCAGCCGCATGCGCCACACCAACGGCTTCGGCCACAGCGATGACCAGCTCGCATGCCTCGCGCGCGTTCATCGGCCCGGCAGCGACTTTTTGAGCAAGCGTCTCGCCTTCGATGAACTTCATGCTGAAGAAAGGTCGACCGTCAATATTGCCTACTTCATACACCGGCACGATGCCGACATGTTGCAGCGAAGCGGTCGCGGCGGCCTCGGCCAAGAACCGCTGCATGTCCGCATCGCTAGCCAAGCGACCGCGCAAGATCATCTTGACGGCGACTTCGCGATCGAGTGAGCGTTGTCGCGCGCGAAACACAACTCCCATCCCACCGCGTCCGACTTCTTCGAGCAACTCGTAATCGCCGATCACCGTTGGCACGGGGATGCGTTTGCCAGGCACTTCATCACGAACAGCACCAGCGGTATCGGTGACTAAGACCGCGCCCCACAAATGCCTCAGATCGGCGGCGAGTTCAGGATACTCGCGGCACGCCGATTCTAAATCCGCTGGCTCACCACTACAGATCCGATCCGTCATCTCGGCCAGCACGTTGGCGAGGCGTTGATCATGAATCGACACGTCCGGCTCAGGCAATGTCATTACTCGACATGTCCATCGACTACTAAGTCGTCGATAACCGCTTCCTCGTTGGCGACGCTTGCAGACTGCGGCGTATCGAAAATTCGGTCACCCGCGTCGCCCAGACCGGGCACGATAAAGGCGTGATCATTGAGCGCTGGATCAACGGCCGCAACATAGATCTTCACGTCGGGAAAATCTTGCGCGACCCGATCGATGCCGGGCTGCGCCGCGATGATGCTGAGCACGCGAATGTCGGATACGCCCCAACGTTGCAAACGGCGAACGACCATATCGATGCTGCCACCGGTCGCCAACATCGGATCGAGTACCAGAGCGACATCGGCAGCGTTGCCGTGGGGTAGTTTGTCGTAATAACCGACGGGTTCAGCGGTCTCTTCATTGCGATACAAACCCAGGTGCCAAACGGACGCGTCAGGGATCAATTCCAGCAACGGATCGACCATCCCAAGTCCAGCGCGCAAGACCGGGACGATTGCGATGTCGGCATCAAGTTGGGCACCCGTGGTTTCGGTGATCGGGGTGGTAATCGGAATTTCCATGAGCGGAATGTCTTCAGTCGCATGGACCCCGATTAACATCGCCAGTCGCGCCACGCACGCCCGGAAGTCACTGGGCCGAGTTTCACGACGACGGAGGGTTGTTAAATGGTGAGCGACCAAGGGATGGTCGAGAACGAAAACTTGTTTCATCAGATTTCTTAGGTTTTGTTTAACGAGCTAATGCGATTCAGTTTCGGAAAACGATTTTTTTCAGCTTGCGATTGCACCGCTGGAAATGATAACGCTCGGTGCGGCGCACTGCCACCATTGCTGCTTCATTCGCAAATCAGTTTCACAGATCGTGAAACAATCTTCACAAAAACGCAACCTTGACTTTTGATGGACACACGAAACTGTAGACAGCACACGGATCATCGTCGGGATGAGACGCAGACGACGGAACTGCGAATGAAGGAGCATACAATGCGAAAGAAAACGAAGGATTCACTCGGACTGTTTCAAGTCCTGCTATTCACGACCATGTTCTACGTGTTGAGTTGTGTCGACTCCAGTCCGCTGGGCACGCAATCGGTGTCCGCCCAAACCGCAGGGTTGCCGTTTCGTCCAATCGGTAGCGAGAGTGCCGTGGATCGTTACTCGGCACCGGGGCAGTACACTCAGACCGGTTATCGTGAAAACGTCTCACCTGCCAACAACCGTTCAAGCACCTACGGCAACGTGCGACAGGTGGCGATGCAATCTGGTGGTTTCGCGCTACCACCGGGTGACATGGCTCCGCCGAACATGACGACGCCGATGCCGAATCAATTCACGGCACCGCCGTTGAATACGCCACCGCAATTGCAACCGCGCGCGCCGCAAGGGTTCGATCCACTGGGAACCTCACCGATGACAACGACGCCGAACTTGCAACCGGCACCATCGACAATGCCACCACTCACGACACCACCGAGCATGAGCAACGCGCCGCGCACGTTACCAAACAATCTACCTGCCAACGTGCCGAGTTATCAGAACGCACCGAATCTGAATCCTGTTCCAGTATCGCCGATGGCCGACTACCAGCCGATGGCTCCACCGCAGCTATCCAACGGTGGTTTCTCGACAATGAGCGATTGTCGCTTGATCACTCCGGCGAGTCCGTATGCGGCGCGGAGTCCGTATGGTGACGCGTGTGGTTGTGGTGTTGAACCGATGTCCTACGCGGGTCCATATACACCGCCGCCAGCAGAGATTGCCACTCCCGCGGTCATGCCACCTTACCAAGCTGTACCGGTGGCCGGTGGTATGGTAGCACCTGCAACAGCCGCACCTGCTGGTAGTCTGGTGACGTTTGGTCAGGAAACGTATCCCATTCAGGTCGGGCAAGGTTTATGGGGACAACCGGTCGCCTATGTGCCAGGGCAACGGGTGCGCAATTGGTTGAGGTATCTCTCATTTTAGATTTCACTGCAAACCAAACCAATCGCCTACGTGTTTTAACCCGAACGTTGGCTACTCGGATCGTGGTGGACACGTTGTTTGCATTGACGACTGGCCCGTCTATTTTCCGAAATAAAGATGACTCCCTCTCCCATGAAAAACCTCCTCCTCTCGATGGTAAAGAAGATCCCATGCGCACCATATTTCATTTGGGGATCGCTTCATTTCTGTTGCTCGCAATATCGTCGGCTGGATGCCGCGGTCGCTCGTTGTTCCCACCTGCTGGCACGATGAACCAACAGCAGGCCAACGCGGTCATCCACGACCCTTTCCCGCTCGATGACATCGCACCAAAGGATCTCGGCGCTCGACCGCCGGACTATCAAAATCCATTGCCTGCGCCTGTCCGCAACCGCATCGGTGCGGATGCGATGCCGTGGCTGGGCCGATAAATCTCTTGATGTGGCGAACGAACGTCAAGACATTCGCGGCGTAGCGAAGGAAACCGAAACTCGCGACGAGTTTCGCTGCGTGAGCACGCTCTAACGCGCTGCCCCACGACGCAACTGCATCGTTTCGATCTTGCGATTCGTTGCCCTCAGGATCTCAATCCGCAGATCTCCGAGCGTGAGTTGATGGCCAGGATCTGGGATCGCGCCGGTGTTATACAAAACCCAGCCAGCGATCGTTTCATAATCCTCGCTCTCGGGGATGTTCCAATGGACGAGTTCATTGATATCGTCGATCATCACACGCCCGTCGACTTCGATGGTGTCGTCGTCGATGATGCGAATTTCGTACTCTTCCTCTTCGTCAGATTCGTCGACAATCTCACCGACGATTTCTTCTAATGCGTCTTCGATCGTGACGACGCCAGCGGTTTGCCCAAACTCGTCGACAACAATCGCCATGTGTGAACGGTTGTGCAAAAACTCTCGCAACAGCGCTTCGACGCTACGGTCCTTTGGCACCGTCCAGGGTCGACGGCATAGCTCCACAATCGGTTGATCAGGTAAACCATCCGAGACCAGAAAAGGCAACAGGTCTTTGACGAACAAGATGCCGACCACGTCGTCGATCGTGTTTTCGTAGACCGGATACCTCGTCCGACCACTGGCGACGATCTTGGCAATCGCTTCTCGCCACGAATTCGTTGCGTCAATCGCTTCCACGTCGCCACGAGGCGTCATGATATGACCAACGGTGTCTTCGTGCAGCTCCATCACTCCTTGAATCATCTCGCGCACCCCTGGACCGAAATAACCTTCGCGAGTCCCTGCGGCAACGATCGTGCGAATCTCGTCTTCAAGTTGCTCTTCGTCTTCGTCTTCGGTTTCCAATTTACCGGCCAATCGCCGAGTCATGATTTCGAGTACTTCGCCAGGCGCTTGCAACGGTCGCATCGCGATCGAAAGCACAAACCAAAACGGCCAGGTGTAATACAACAACGGTGAGGACGTGAATCGCGTGACGGCTTTGGGCAGCCATAGGTTTGTGAGCATCATCAGCACACAAGCCGCGATCGCCCACAAGACGAGGACGTAGAAATCTTCGCCGTAGTGATCAACAACCGTGATCGTTCCGAACATCAGGAACATCACTGTACCGATCATCCGCAAGTATTCACTGCCCACCATCGCGGCGTCTTGATGATCAAGCACGGAACCGAATCGCTCGCGGTTCTTCTTAACGCGGCAATAAACCTCGAACGATCGACCCGCGAATCCGTCGATCAACTCGACGCCTAAACCGCCGATACTACCGAGAATAAAACCACAAATCGTCCAGGCAACAGCAGCCCAGAAGGGAAGATCATTCATTGATTAAAAAGTGATAAGGGATGATTAAGCCGACGCATTGCTTCCGCTTCTGCTGCTCGCATTTCGCTGCTGAGTTCTGCGGACGTATCATCGTAGCCGACCAAGTGTAACGTGCCATGGACGACGTACAGCAACAGTTCCTCAGCCACCGTCCATCCAGCCTCGGCTGCCGATGCAATCGCCGTGTCGAGACTGACGACCAGTTCGCCTTCGACGATTGGTGGAGCTAGCTCATATGGAAAACTGATCACGTCGGTGGGGTAATCGTGCGCCAAAAACTGACGATTGATCTGATGAATCGACGGGTCATCGGTAACACGAACACCGATCCGGCAATCGGTGCAGTCGGCGAGCGAAGCAGCAGACCGCACAGCTAGTTCGATCGCACCATCATCGATCGGAAACTTGGATGTCGTGTGTTCGCTGATCAAATCACGCACCGACGGGTCGATTGTGATCTCTATTTGGCTCATGCGGACTGCTGTCCGGGATACTTGACGCGGGCGTGATAAATCGCCGTCAACGATTTGACCAAACTTTGACGGACGCGGTGAAGTTGCGAGAAAGTTAACCCACATTCATCGAACTGACCATCGGCGACCTTTTTTTGCGCAATCGAATCGACGAGGTTCGAGATCCGCGCAGGCGTGGGATCAACGAGTGTCCGCGATGCACTCTCAACTGTATCGGCCAACATCAACACGGCGGCTTCGAGAGTTTGCGGCTTGGGACCAGGGTAGCGGAAATCTTTGTCGCTGACGGATTCTCGGTTCGGGTCTTCCTCGCTTCTCCGAGCCGCTTCGCGATAAAAATACTCGACCAATGTCGTGCCGTGGTGTTGCAGAATGAAATCAATGATCGGTGCCGGCAAGTGGTGATTGCGGGCCAAGTCCGCTCCGTCTTTGACGTGTGCGATGATCACTAGCGTGCTCATTGCCGGTTGCAACGAATCGTGTTGATTGATCCCCGCACTTTGGTTCTCGATAAAATATTCGGGCTTAAACATTTTGCCGATATCGTGGAAATACGCACCGACACGGACCAGCAAACCGTTCGCACCGATCGCATCGGCAGCGGATTCAGCAATGGAAGCGACGTTGATCGAGTGATTGTAAGTCCCCGGTGCACGCTGTGCCAAACGACGCAACAACGCGTGGCTGGCGTCGCCGAGTTCTAATAATGACAAATCCGTCTGCACACCAAACCCTTTTTCGACAAACGGCAACAGCGCCGTCATCGTTAACGCGGAAATCATGATGCACAATCCCGCCCAACTGGCTTCAGCAATGAGCCCTGACAAAACGCGCTGCAACGGCCCGCCCATTAGCATCGGTTCGAGAGCGTCACCAGGGCTGCTCGACGACAACGTTTGTCCGGTGACAATCCCGACACCAATCGTCGTCAAAATCGTGATCACAGCCGATAACACTCCGACCGTGAAGAAGTGCGTGCGGCTACGAATGCGGCCCGTCAAGAGCGCGCACGAAGTACAGGCCGCCGCCATCACCACGAGATTCGACAAATCGGCACCGAGCAACAACGTGACGCTCATGCAAACCGCCGCCATCAAGAGCAACGCCAGATCACGACCATAAACCACCGCCGCTGTGATCGATGTCAAAACCAATGGGATCAGTTCGGCTCGCCAAGCATCACGCGAGGCGTAGTAGCTCAGCACAATCGTGGTCACAAGCAACAGCAACAGTTTAATCAGTCGAGTGTGGTCGGTTACCAGCGTTCGATCGTCAACGAACCATATGTATGAACCGCATAGCAAATACAATGCGATGATCATGCCAGCAAACGCAGCTACGCGGGCGATCCGATCGGTGAGCTGCATGCCCTCCGTGAGCGTTGACCACTCACTGCGCAGGAGTTCGAGTTCACGTGTCGATAAAGGTTTAGCGGCGTCGGCGAGTTTTGATTGACCGGCATAGAACGTCATCTGCACCGTTTCGACTGCATCGGCAGCTTCCTCGCGAGCCTGTTGGCTGAGCTCATCGTCGTAATTCAATGTTTCGTATTTGGGCAATTGATCACGCAGCCACTTCACGATCATCTTGGCCGCCACTTCACCTTCCTCGCCTGGATAACTGGTGCGGAACCGTTCTCGCAGCGCCGTTTCCAAGGTGCCGATCGATTCTGCGATCCGGACTTTGCTGAGCTCAACGGGCACCGCCTCGTCAGCTTGGTCACCTTGAAACACACGAATCATTCGCTGCGATCCCTGCTCGGGCGAATGCTTGGGTGTTTGCAGCACGCCATTCTTATGCAGCGGCACCATCGAGTCCTCGACGACTTGAACGAGTGTGTCAAGTTCAGGGTCGTTAACGAACACACGTTTTAATAACGCGAATCGCTCGGCTGGCGATTCGTTATCAGCCGCCGTTTCACTGCCCTCATAAAAACTCGCCAGAGCCGCGTGTTCGTCATCTTCAAATTGCTCGAAAGATGACTTTTCCAGAATCTTGAGCAATTGGTTTTTCAATGCCGCCCGCAGTTGATCGAGCGGTTTCGGATTATTGCGATAGAGCGTGAGCACTTCGCGTCGTTTTCGTTCGCGTTGATCGTCCGTTGCGACTCGATCGGGTACCTGAAAAGTGACCCGTGTGACGAGATCGCGAGCAGGAATCGCCCCCATCCGATATGAGAACGCGGGTTGCCACGTTCGACACAACGCCAACACGGCCACAGCCGCAATGATCGCGATTCCAAAACGGATCGCGAGGTTACTCTTGTCGCTCTTGTCCCACCACATCACCCATTTGGGCTTGGGAATGCCTAGTGATTCGATGCGTTGCTTGCCGGCACGCTGAGTCTTCGCATTGCTCATGATCTTCCTTTCAGTAGGCTCATGGCTGGAGGTCGACACCATCATCTACATGCAGGACGTCGCCAAGTTCCTCGATCCGCTGCGTTGCTTCGTAGGCTTCGACAATCTTTTGGACCAAGCGATGCCGAACAATGTCGCTGGTGCCTAACCGAATGATTGCGATCCCGTTGATCCTGTTAAGTCGGTACAACGCGTCACGTAAACCACTGCGCACACCGCGCGGCAAGTCTAACTGTGTGGCGTCACCACTGACGACCATTTTGCTTCGCTCGCCCATCCGCGTCAGAAACATTTTCATCTGCGCGACAGTCGTGTTCTGGGCTTCGTCGAGAATGATGAACGCATCATTGAGCGTCCGACCACGCATGTAGGCCAGCGGCACGATCTCGATCAGATCTTGTTCCATCATCCCGCGCGCTTGATCGTAATCGACCATCTCGCCGAGCGCGTCCATCAACGGACGCAGATAGGGGTTCAACTTCGCACGCAGATCACCCGGCAAAAAACCGAGACTCTCACCAGCTTCGACGGCGGGACGAACGAGCACGATCTTGCGAACATCACCCGCCTTGTACGCTTCCACGGCCGTGGCAACGGCGAGGTACGTTTTGCCGCAACCTGCGGGGCCGGTGGCAAACGTTAAATCATGAGCACGGATCGCTTCAACGTATTTCGCTTGGCCTGGCGTGCGGGGCGTGATCGTGCGACCAGCGTACTGGATGTTGATCGCTTCGCGACTCGGTCGCGCCGGTTGGCCGTTTTCGATCACGGCTCCTTCTTCAGCAGCTGCAGTCTCGACATCGCCGATCGACAAGCCGCTTTTGCTTCGCCCGATCACGCGGAGTTTTTCTAACGTGCGCTGCGCAGCAGTGACTTGGGCCTCTTCACCAGCGACGCGGACGCGTCCATCGCGATGAGTGATATCAACACCAAAGAGGCGGCGAAGTTTGCGGACGTGTTGATCGCGAGGACCAAACAACATCAACACTTCATCG
The DNA here is from genome assembly GCA_041740155.1 of Rhodopirellula sp. Taxonomy (GTDB): domain Bacteria; phylum Planctomycetota; class Planctomycetia; order Pirellulales; family Pirellulaceae; genus Rhodopirellula. The sequence goes on along the minus strand of JBGSMN010000445.1, from coordinate 1,796 downwards.
GGGCCCGCCGTAGAGAGCGTGGCTTCGTGCATGGCGGGCTTCACTGAACAGGAATGATGGACAGAATCGTCGGAACAGACAGAACAATGAACGATGGGAGTAGAACGTTGATGGGTAGGTTCTCACAAAAGTAAAAAATTGGTTGACGAGATTCTAACCGAGTCGGCGTGTTTTCGTTCAATCACAAACTACCAATCCTCGATTTTACCGTAACTCGCTTCGGCCCGTCATGCCACTGCCGCAAAACACAGAAAAGCTGGCAAAGCTGCGAAAATCAGGCTATCCGTCACATCCCACACCCCCCCCAAACCAGGCAAAAGGTTTCCAGAATCTTTCGCGCCACACGCCCGTTTCACCAGTGATTCCGCCAAATCACCGACCATCCCCGCGATCCCCAATGAGGGGCCGAGTACAAACGCCAACCAGAGCGGCGGGTGATTCGTCGACGTCACCACAGGGAACAAAAATTTCAAACAAACCGCCGCTACCAACGTCGACACAACAAGTCCGCCGAGCGATCCTTCGACCGTTTTGCCCGGACTCAATCGCGGGATCAGCTTATGTCGCCCGATCGCTTTGCCGGTAAAGTAGGCACCCGCATCAGTGCTCTTGGTCACAATGATCATCGTCAACAATGCCGCTAAACCCCACGTGTTCGACGACGTAGGTAAGTCGGACATGTGATCGCTGCCCAGTCCGCGGATCATGATCAATAGACTCATCGGCAATCCGACATACATCGCCACAAACAGACCCGCCACCAATCGACGCAGCACGCCCGAAGGGTCGGAACCGAGTGTGTAGTCCTTCATCTCATCGAGAAAAAAGATGACGGCGGCGAGACATCCTGCGACCGTGATCCAGCCCATCATCCCGATCGGACAATCGATTGGGTAACGGGCGATCAAGCTAGGAAACATCGCCGCGAGTGCGTTCCAAATCAAAACAACGCACGGTGCTGCACTGACCATCCCAGTCGCGAACAGTGTCACGCCGTGATGCATCGGAAAACCCGCTCGTTGCAACAACCCGCAGCAATCCCAAGCTGTGCCTAGAGCAAAGAACAGTAGCAACGGAACGAGAAACAATCCGGCTGCACCGGAGATTCCATAGTTCGCATCAGAATACAGCAGCGCCACCACGACCAAAATCAGAATGGCGCTGCTGCGTAGTCGATCAATCAGCATTTAGCCGACCAAGTCGGTCAGTGCTTGCAGGGCTTTGTCATAATCCGGTTCTTGCGTGACTTCCGGAACGACTTGCTTGTAAACCACCTTGCCATCTGCATCGAGCACGACGACAGCGCGACTGAGCAGTTTCAGCTCTTCGATTTCCACGCCGTAAGCTTCGCCAAACTCATGCGTTTGGTAATCGCTCGCTGTTCGCATCGAAACTTTTTCGGCACCGCAAAAACGAGCTTGGGCAAACGGCAAATCACGGCTGACGGTGACCGCGTTGATCTTGTCACCCATCGCACCGAGTTTTTCATTAAACGTTTTGGTTTGCGTGGCACACGTCGGCGTGTCTAGGCTGGGCACGATCGATAGGATCGTCGGTTTGCCTTTGACATCCGCTAACGTCAGTACTTTCAATCCTTCGTGGGCGTAATGCAATTTGAAATCCGGTGCGGCTTGGCCGATCAATAGATCGCTGCCGGCCAACGTCATCGGGTTGCCTTTGAATGTGATCACTCCGCTCTGACTCATCAGAATCGACTCATATGTTGAAGGGTTCGGGTTGAGTGGGATAGTCTTCCAGCCTGTCATCGCTTAGTCGACAGGCTGGAAGACTATCCC
>JBGSMN010000436.1:0-15981 GCA_041740155.1 Rhodopirellula sp. | reverse complement strand
ACTGGGACTCGCGGCAGGACGCGGGGCGGGGCGGGGGGCGGGGCGGGGGGCAGCAGTAGGTCGTGGGGCAGACGGTTGGCTTTTTGCACCACCGGCAACGACTTTGATGACGCTGCCACAGCCAGGGCATTTAATCGCCTTGCCAGCCAGTTCGTCCTTCACGTTGAGCTGTTTACCACAGCCGCATTTTACTGCAATTGGCATCGAATGAATAAGTTATGAGAATAAAGAGATCAGAAGACTTGAGCGTGACCGCACGACCACGGGCTATTGTAGCTACGTGTTGACTGGGCTGTCGTTTAGTATCCGCGCACCGCCGAGGTTTTCCAAATGTGTCCCGCAGCGATAACAATAGTCCGCGTCGCTGCGGTGCTCAGACATCAAGCAATTGGGGCAGGCGTGATTATCAAGCGGTTCCTGGCTATCGAGTTTCGATAGCTCGGCACTCACAAAACCAGTCGGCACGATAATCAAACTATAGCCAAGCAGAATCAAAGCTGCCGAGATGATTTTACCAAACGTGGTGTGAGGAACAACGTCTCCGTATCCCACCGTCGTCATCGTCACAATCGCCCAATACATGGATTGGGGAATCGAAGTAAAGTCGCTGCTTTTGGCATCCTCTGCACTCGCTAGCACTGTTTCAATGTGATACATCAACGCACCACTGATGGTGACGGCAACCAAAACAACGGATAAGAACACAACGATTTTGTCGCGGCTATGCCACACCGCATCAGCCAACTCATCCGCTTGGCTCATCATTCGCCATAGTTTTAGCACGCGAAACACTCGCAGTAAGCGAATGCTGCGTAGGATCGCGAAGGAGCGAGTTGAGGCTCCAAAAAAAACGAGATAACTTGGCAGGATGCTGAGTAAATCCACGATGCCCCAAAAACTCCACGCGTACCGCATTGGATGCCGCACGCAACTCAACCTCGCAATATATTCAACCGTGAATATGACCGTCAAAAACCATTCGCCAGCCGTCAACCATAACGGGAGGCGGATTTCAGTAATAATGGCATTGGCTGTTGCGCTGCTGGCAACGTGGATGTGATATTGCGGTAATGTTTCGATCGAAACCAACACAATGCTGGCGATAATCGCGATTAACAATCCGATGTCAAACGCACGCCCTGCCTGCGTGTCGGCTTCAAAGATGATATCGTACATTGTCTGCCGAACGCCAGGTTGCTCGGGACGCTGCACCAAACGACGTCGGACAGCTTTGGCGTGGAGCGGACGCTTGGTAATCTTGGGTGCGTCAGACATACGAGAGTGATCGAAAGGCGCGAAACTGAAACGGGGCGGCCGTATCATAACACCCTCCTCTTCCTCAGAAAGCACAGGACCGCCGTGAACGATCTAACATCTCGTGGAACTTGCCTATTGGGCATCGTGGTATTTATTGCCGTGGCGTGGGCGATCAGCACCAACCGACGATGCTTCCCATTCCGCGTGGTCGTCGGCGGATTGCTTCTGCAATTCACGCTCGCTTACTTCGTGCTGCGGACGGGGCCGGGGCAATGGCTATTCATGAAAATCGGTGATGGTTTTCAAGCGGTGATGAGCAATGTGGATGTGGGCAGTGGTTTCCTGTTCTCAGCAGGCGCCACCGATCCGCCACTGGGCAGTTCACTGTTGGCCACGTTCGCGTTCGGTGTATTGCCGACCGTGATCTTTTTTTCGTCGCTGATGAGCGTTCTTTATCACCTCGGGCTGATGCAACGAATCGTCGGCGTGATGGCGTGGGTGATGAGATGGACGCTCCGCACAAGCGGCCCGGAAACGCTCGCTGCTGCCGCCAACGTCTTTGTTGGACATACCGAAGCCCCGTTGGTCATTCGGCCCTATCTCAATCACATGACCCGTAGCGAATTGTGTGCGATGATGACGGGCGGGTTTGCGACCGTGACAGGTGGTTTGCTCGGTGCTTACGCGGGCATGGGTATCGACATCAGTCACTTACTGACGGCGTCCGTGATCAGTGCGCCGGCGGCATTGTTGATCGCGAAAGTCATGGTTCCCGAGGATGACACGCTCGTTCAGGCCGACGTCACGACCGACGAGATCCCGCAGGTTGCTGAACTGGATCGCGAGAACACAAACTTAATCGGTGCCGCTGTTGAAGGTGCCAGTGAAGGCATGAAGCTCGCACTGAATGTGGCCGCGATGCTGATCGCGTTCTTAGCTCTGTTGGCACTCGTCGACACGATCCTGGCGACTCTCTGCCGATCCGTTGGCTGGGTGACCGATGCCAACGAGGCCGTGATCACACTCGGTGTGATCTTGGGGTATCTCGGTTGGCCGATTGCCTGGCTGCTCGGTATTCCGACGGATGAATGTCTCGTCGCCGGGCGGCTGATCGGTTTGAAAACGGTCGCCAATGAGTTCGTTGCTTTTCAACAACTCGGTGAGATGATGAAATCCAAGACACCGCCGTTAAGTGAGCGAAGTGCGGACATCTTGACGTACGCCTTGGCGGGATTCAGCAATTTTGCCGCGATTGGCATCCAAGTCGGTGGCGTAGGCGGATTGGCACCGCGCCGCAAAGCCGAGTTAGCACAACTCGGTTTGCGGGCCATGTTTGGCGGGTTGCTCGCGTGTTGCATGACGGGAGCCATCGCCGGGTTAATGATGTAGAGCTTACATCAATTGTTCGAGTACGCTCAGCGCGCTGCGGGCATTTTCCACGCCGCCCATCTCGTCGACTAATTTCTTTGCGTTGATCAAGGCGTCCAGCGACACTTCGTTGCCGCTCTTGTTTGTTCCACTAGCGGCACGCGTGCTCGTCTGAGCAACTTTCTTTTTCTGGACCGCTTTCTTGGATGTCGAACCGACTGGGCGACCACGACGACCGGGCGTGCCCGTCTTTTTAGAATTAGACTTGACAGTGCTGACGAACGCAGCAGTCACATCGATTCCTTGAGCTTTCATCGCTTCCGCTACTTCTGCGGGCATCGCAGCAGGATTGGCATCATAATAATCGCGGATTGCCTTGGACTTGTTCACGCCGCTCTTCTTCTTTTTGGCCATGTTTTTTTCTATCGTTTGAGTTCCAGGTCCTCTGTGCCTAGCAATCGTGTTAGGCAACGTCAAACCTTAGGTATGGGAGACACAATAGATAAAATAGGCAATGCGAAAGTTTTGTCAATTGCCAAATGGAAAGACAAGTGCTGATATTGCACGTCACATACACTTACATCCGATTGCAAACACCAATGCCGAGCAGCTCTAAACCTTGGCGGATGATACGTCCAGACATAACAACAAGCGCTAATCGCGTTTTCAAAACGACGGGATCTGCATTTCCTAACACTCGGCACGCTTCATTGAAAGTGCTGTAGGCTTTTGCTGTCTCATACAAATAATCGCACAATTGATTGGGTGCGTAGGCTGTGATGGCTCCCTCAATCGCTTCTTCAAACCGAATCAGCGCAATTGCTAAGGCTCGTTCAGCAGGATCGCTGAACTGCAATTGATCAGCGGTAATGTTCTCTAGAAACCATGATTCCATGTCGGCAATCTTCTGTTCGTCCGCGACGCGGCGGAGAATGCCCTGAGTTCGCGAGTAAGAATATTGCATATAGGTCGCCGTATTTCCCTCTAACGCCACCATTTTTTCAACATCAAAACGATAATCCGTGCTGCGATGATGAGATAAATCCGCATATTTAATGGCACCAATGCCAACCGTCTCAGCAATCTGATTTTGTTCGTCGGTCGACATGGGGGGATCCATTAATTCTAAGCGACTGGGGTTGCATACGACGGCTTTGGCACCCGCGACGGCATCATCGAGTAGGCTCTCTAAACCAATCAGCGAGCCACTTCGAGTCTTCATGGGGCGTCCGTCTTTGCCTAAAACGGTACCGAACGCGACATGGACGAGCGTGATGTCTTGCATGCCTAATGGCCCTGCCATCGCAAAAAACTTCTCGAAATGCTCGCTCTGACGGGCATCGACCACATATAGAATCTTTTCAGCGCCAAAAACTTCGTGGCGATATTGCAAGGTTGCCAGGTCGGTAGTGGCATACAAATAGGCACCATCGCGTTTCTGAATAATCATGGGGCTATCAAACCCATCTAAAAACACGCAAACGGCCCCGTCACTTTTCGTTGTTAAACCCAGACGATCAAGCGTGGCCACCACCCCCGGCAAGCGATCGTGATAGAAGCTTTCACCCAACACGTGATCAAATGTCACTCCCAGTCGCTTGTAAATTCGGTTGATTTCATCTTTGCAATGCGGGAGAAATTCTTCCCATAAGGCCAAATTTTCAGCATCACCCTCGTGTAATTTCACGGTCTCACGCAAGACTGCGGCAGGAACATCGGCGTGCTCGCGCGCGAGTGCCGCGAGTTTGGGGGCGTTCTCAATGGCGGCGATTTTCTCGCGGGCTGCTTCGATCTCGGTGGCGATGGAGTCGATTCGGCGAACGGCAGCATCAGCAGACTTCTGAGCTTTCTTTAAGTCTTTCTCAGTTGTTTTCGCGTCACTGGCAATCGACGTCACTGCCAAAGCTTCTGTTTTGGCAGCGGTCTCAGCCTCCTGGAGTTTGACTGCTAATCCCGTCAGCGATTTCTTTGCTTTCTGGTATTCAATCAACTGGTTCGTCAGTCGATATAGGTTGGCCAGTTCAGGAACAGGATTTGCGGCCACGACAGCGGGATCACCGAAATGCTTGTAGCCATAAATGATGATCCCGAATTGAGTGCCCCAGTCTCCCAGGTGGTTGTCAGTGACGACGTTATGACCGACAAAGCGGCACAGGTTCGCGATCGCGGCACCGATCACGGTGCTACGAATGTGACCTACGTGCATCGGCTTGGCAACGTTAGGGCCAGAGTAATCAATAACGATTTTTTCTGGATCATTGGTGACCGCCACACCTGCTCGCTCATTGTGAAGCATGTCGAAAATCGTTTGTGATAAAAACGAATCTCGCAGTTTGAGATTGATGAATCCTGGCCCAGCAATCTCAGGCTGTTCACAAATCGTCGAAAGGTTCAAGGATTCGACAAGCGTGGCGGCGATTTCTCGTGGCAGTTTTCTGAGTTGTTTACCCAGAGGCATGCAGGCATTGGATTGATAGTCGCCGAATTTGGGGTCTGTAGTCCCTCGAATCATGCCTGCGTACTGAGCTGGATCGTCGGTGAGTGTGGTCAGTGCGTCGTGAAATTGCTGTTGCAGCAGAGAGGTGAGATTCATGGAGGTGGTTTAGAGAGGCGATTGAATTCTTGGTGAGCCGATGGCGTTAGCGGGCTGTTGACTAAGTCGTTTAACAGTTAGCCGCAGGCGTACTTTCCGACGCAAGAGTACGCCTCTGGCTGACCGTTAAACAAAAGAGAAGTGGGATAGGCTTCCAGCCTGTCATTTCACCACTGACGGGCTGGAAGCCTATCCCACATTTGTTACGGGCGAGTTCGATCGTTGGGCGTCAAGCCAAGATCTTCAAGCGGCACGACAATCCCATCGGCCCACAATGATTCTAAATCGTAATACTCGCGGGTCTCTTCATCGAACAAGTGCACGACGAGGCTGCCGTAATCCAGTACGATCCAACTGCTTTCTTGGTAGCCTTCGATACCCATGCGATGGTCGCCCATGCCTTTTTCTAAGGCGTCGTCGATCTGTTCGCTGATCGCGTGGAGTTGCCGACGACTGGTGCCGGTGGAAATCACAAAGAAATCAAACTCCGCCGATTGGCCGCTGATGTCAAGCACCAACACATCTTGACCGTTGTTCTCGATGGCAACTCGGGCCGCCTCGGTGGCAAGTTTGCGGGCGTCTTCAATGCCGTGCGGACGGATCGCCCGACTTGGGGTTTCCATGGGGTTGCCGCGAGGCGAGTATTTTTTCGCGATGGCAGCCTGATCTAGCGACGGCGAATCGTCAGGCAAATCGTTGTTTTCGGGGGGGTGATCAGACAATTCAAGCGTACTTTAATAGTAATGTTGTATGGGGACTCAGTGGCCACGATTTGTGCAAGTGTATCGCAATTTGCGATGATGTCACCTACATCAGTTCGGTCATTTCTCGTCGGGATAATTCCGCCACGGCCTCACGGACCCGCTCCTCGCTCGAACGTGGGGCGACCAGCGTGGCATCGGCGGTCTGCACGACAATGAAATTATGTGTGTCAATCGTCACAATCGTATGCCCTGCTTCGGCTTGGATAATACAGTTCGTCGAGTCGATTCCAATGTGCGATCCGACAACGGCGTTGCCATCGGCATCGTGCGGTTGCAATCGCGAAACCGCCTGCCAACTACCGACATCATCCCAATCAAACGGATCTTCGATCACGACGACTTCGGCGTGACGTTCCATCACCGCATAATCAATGGATTTTCCTACGATCGCAGCAAACTCCCGCTGTAACGTCTCGGCATAATCATCGGTCCCGACGGCTGCCGCAATGGTCTTGAAATGCGACGCCATGGCAGGTTCGTATTTCGTGAGGGCGTCGAGGATCGTTTGTGCACGCCATAAGAAAATGCCACTATTCCATAAAAAGGTTCCCGCCTCGAGATATTCACGAGCGGTTGCTGCGTTGGGTTTCTCTCGAAAGCGTTTCACCTCAAACGCATCATGCCCGTTGATCGCTTCGCCTTGTTGAATGTATCCAAACGATTCGGCGGGGTAGGACGGGCGAATGCCAAACGTCACGATCGCATTGGGATGTTCCTTTAAAACAGCCTCACCGCGATTGATCGCATCAGCGAAACGATCATGTTGTTGGATCACATGGTCCGCAGGACAAACCAACATCACCGCGTCGGGATCGACCGCCGATACCAAGACCGCTGCCAACGCAACACAAGGAGCAGTATCACGGCGACAAGGTTCACCGATCACATTGTTTGCGGACAATTCAGGCAACTGTTCGGCGATCGGATCGACGAGGTCCATCGACGTCACCACATTGATTCGCTCCGAAGCGACGAGGCCGATCAAACGATCACAGGTGGCTTGGATCATCGAACGTGTACCAGCCAGAGGGAGCAACTGTTTCGGCTTGGCTCGACGCGAAGCAGGCCAGAATCGAGTGCCGCTGCCGCCTGCCATGATGATTGCATGTAGCATGTTGTTGAGTCGTATTATTCTTGTTTGAGTTGTTGATGGAGTGCTCGCAACGCCTGCGAGAAAATTTCGACGTCTGGAGCGAGGTCGACGGCACGTTGTAATTGTTTTTCCGCACCCGGCAAATCACCCGCTAAATACAACGCTAATCCGTAACGATATTGAACGTCTGAAATGTTCGGCGCCAATCCTGCATCGCGAGCCAAGAGCGGCAGTTCTTCACGCCGCAATTGTTTGATCTTTTTCTGTACTTCCGCCATCCCGCCTGCACCACCGACAGCCATCAAAACCTTGGCAATGCTAGCATCGTCCGCTGCTTGCGGTATCAAACGATCTAATAGGGCGGCCAAGTTTGTGCGGGCTCCCGTTGACGTTGGTTCCACTCGCATCGCGTTGCTATAGGATCGTATCGCTTCGGCCCACTGCCCACGTTGTTCGCTCAGCATGGCCCAAGCCATGTGTGCTCCAGCCCGATCGGACGTTTCCATGAACTCGTCTTTAATATCACCATCGAGCAGTCTATCAAGTTTCGCCCGACGTGCGCCGCTGATACGTTGATACGCACCTCCGTCTACGATCCAGCGTGCCGCTTCGCTACGGACCAAACGCGAGGCATGATCCGTCAGCGGTAGCAACCGTTGCTGCACCGCGTCGGGCGAGATCGCTTGCCCAGCACCCATCATGCCGATCGCGCGAACTGCTGTCGCCAGTAAAATGGGATGCACAGAATCAGGCGATTTTTCCTCTTCGTCCATTAACCGCTCCGCCGCCTGAGCGGCTTCGCGGTGTCCGCGCACCATTAGCTCATCGAGCGCCGTCGCCCGAGCGATCACGGGTGTCATGGATTCGTTTCCAGTTACCGAGGAACCGGCAATCAATCTTAGTGCCTGCTTCACGCCGGAGGTATCATTGGATCGCAAGGCTGCAATCGCTTCCGCGTAATGCGTGGGCTGCAATCTTTCTTTGCCGTACCATTTTTCACATGCAGTGTCGCAGTATTCGTCCGTAGCGAGAATCGCGGCAGCGACTTCTTCATTGCCTTGCTCGGCGGCCAACAACCAATCTTGATACAACGTGAGTTTCTCGCTCGTTTTCGCAGCCAGTGTTTTGCGTTGATCTTCGACATGGCAGCTACTGCACGCATTGGGTGTGCCAAGTTCGACAGATAGATCCGGTCGCGGAACTCGGAAGCTGTGGTCGCGACGCGGATCGACAGCCATGTACGTCGTGTGAGGCATATGACAATTCACGCACATCGCCCCTTCGCTGCCGACGGCATGATGATGGTGCGATGGCACATCATATTTCCCAGCGGCGTGTTGATGGCACGATGTGCACGTCTCATTGCCGGGATGTTTTAGCTGCAACGAGTGCGGGTCATGGCAATCAGTGCAGCGGATTCCCTTGTGATACATTTTGCTTTGCACGAATGAACCGTAAACATACACTTCATCCTTGATCTGGCCGTCGTCGTGATAGGTGTCGCTGCGCAACAACTCCAAATTGTAATGGTCGCAATAGGGATCACCGGGCTGGGACACGGAATCGAGCACGCCACGACGACTGTGACAGGGTGCGCAGGTTTCCAATTGCGGTGCCGTGTCTTCGGTTTTCAGTTTGGCGAGTGCGAAGCCACGCTGGCGATCCCAGAACAGCGAACGGCTGCGGGCTTGTTCAACATGCAGACTGGCTGGCCCATGACACGCCTCGCAACTAACGTCTATCTCTGAAAACGTGGTGTGATAACGCTGAGTTGCCACGTCATAGTTTCGTTTTAAATTCGTACTATGGCATTCCGCGCACATCGTTTGCCAACGCTGAGCGATTCCGGTCCAGTGCAACGGGTCATCAGGAGCAAGTTTGTTGCTGACATCAGGTGGACGTAGATAAAACCACTCTTTGCGTTTCACGTCCCAACTGATTCGCAACACTTGAACGCGGCCCACCTCCTCTTCACTTTGTCTGGAGTCACGATCGAACTCGACCATGTACTGCTGCAACGGATCAACGCCGAAGACATACTTGACTTCAAAATCCTGCATCTCACCGGTGGGGCCTTCAGTATGCACCATGAACCGCTTACCAGCACGAAACAAACGATTTTTCAAGCCGTCATGTTCGAACGTGACGTCATTGAAATCGCCCAACACGGTTTCGTCGGTTGCGTAATCCATGGCGAGATCATGATGCGATCCCATGAACGCGTGTGATTCGCTCTGGTGACACTCGATACAGGAGTCGCGGCCAATGTAGGTGGCCACTGCATCAGCGGGTAATCCATTGAAATAGTCGGCCATCACTCCGCCTGCGATGAGCACAATGGTAGCAACGACTGTTAACGTCCACGGTCGACGTAGAAACGCGGTATAAGAAAGTTGTGTTGACAAACGTTTATTGAATAGCTTGAGGAAACTCGCTTACCAGCAACCGCGTTGCTTGGATTCGCATTTGACGGACTAACTCCGATACAGGCAGCGTTCGCGCCGATCGGTCGTGCGCGTTTTTACCGATGCATTCGAGCATGCGGGCAGCCCGCAAAAGTGCTTCGGCCGTTTGTACGTGCTTGCTAGCTGGTTGGGTTTGATGATCCTCGCTATCAGTGCGAGTGCCCGATAGAAGTGGATCATTGTGGGCTAAACGTGGATCGAGGCTCGATCCATCCAACACGCTGCCCTGCTGACGAATGATACCAATCACGTCACCAAGCACAGTGGGGGGGATTTCCTCTGGCGTCTCGCCACGAAGTGCCTTTTGGATTTTTTCAGCAGCGATGGGATCTGGCGTTGGCGTGACAGGATCGGGGCCATCGTCCCTAGGCACCGTCAATACGGGCGGATCGACTAATCTCTCACCCGGTGATTGACCTCGAACGTTGGTCGCCGAAGTCGCTGTGATGATCAACAATACGACGCCCCCTTTTACCACCTCCCGCAAAGCCATTTTGGAGGAGATCTGTGTTGCAACGAACATCATTGAAATCAACTGATTGCCATGCTTTAAAAAAGGACAGTTCATGATGGTTTCCTTGGTCGAGTGGGGGGAGGTTGACTTGTCACATCCATCGGCACTGCCGGTGGCGGCGCGTCACCAGCATCGGGCGGGTTGACCCGGGTGCCTTGCATTTGTGCCGGAGTCAGCACGACTCGGTTGGGTTTTCCCACCGCAGATGCGCCTGGCGCGGTTCGTCGTTTCAGTGGCAGCAGCGCGCGTTCGGCATGCCGTGTTGTCTCAGCCAACAATTCGTCCACGCGCGCTCGCAAAATACTGGAGGCAGCCAGTGCGGGAATCGCCACAATCAATCCACCGACAGTGGTCACGAGAGCCTGATAAATACCTTCGGCAAGATCACCCGCGCCTGCCGCACCACTGCTGGCGGCAACTTGGCGAAACGCGAAAATCATGCCTGTCACCGTCCCCAACAATCCGACCATTGGCGCGAGGTTCGCGATCATCGACAAATAGTCGATCCGCCGATGCATCTGTGCGGATTGTTCGAGCAGGGCATCTTCGACGGACTTTTCCATTTCGGACCAGCCGAACTCGCGGTTGGAAAGTGCTAACAAAACCACACCCGACAACACGCTGGGTTGTTTTCGCAACAAGGCGTCTGAATCCGCCCAACGTGATTCACGCAGCGCCGTCGAAACCTCCGCTGACAAACCTTCAGGAATGATGTCCGTGCGACGCAGCGAAAGGATCTGATCAACGACCAAGTACACCGCTGCGATACTGAGCGACATCAATACCAACAGAATCATCAAACCAGGCCAGCCACCGCTGGTCACGATCTCCCATGCTGAGGCGGTCGATTGCGGTGGGATCGTGGTGTCGGTTTGGCCTATCAACATGCCCATTATCATTCTGCGTGCTCCTCCACGAATCGACCAATCGACAACAAGAACTCCGCATCGGCTAACAACGGATCACGCCAACGTAAACGCAGTACACCGTCGTTTTGCAGTTTGCGAATCAACACATCATGTTGTTCTCGCAAAGAACGTGCGATTCGCTCGACCCGTCGTTGGGACTGGCAAATCGAAAGCACGATCATGGCAAAGATTGCCGTTGGTAGTAACGATAACAGCACACTTGTTAGTAACATTGCGGCGCTCGGATGCGGAAATTTTGCTAGCCAATCATGGCCATGCGTGGTGTTTTCGATCGCCCCCGACACACCTCCAATCGTGTCGATACTCGCACCAAGGTAAGTGTGATAGAGTGCCACCAACGGCCCCGCCATCAATGACCAAAAAATCAACGTGCCGATCAGGCCGCTGAAAAACGCAAACACACCCGAGACACTTCCTCGCTCCATGCTCTCGTCAAACGCCGTTTGCGAACCTTCTTGCAAGGCGTCAATCCCCGACAATGTCGCGAGCGGTTGATCTTCACCCTCGTCGGTCCCGTTCACGCTAGCACCGGCACGGTGCAGCCCGCGTAACTCATACCGAAACCGAGTCGCCATCGGGTCTAGTCGATCGGCAACCGCAGCACTCGCTCTTTGCCGCAAACCGTTACGAAGGTCATGGGCGGTATCGCGATTGCCACGGACATTTTGCACGCTTGTATAAACCGCACCGACCAGCGACGGGATCGAACCAGAAAACGACAACAGCACACGATCCCAGGCACCATGCGTTAGATTCAAAATGGACAACACTGTGCGAAATGGAAACCAGAGCGCCGCCGTGTCCGCTAGTAACGACAACCGCAATCGACTGCGAATCGCTGCCCGCAACGGCGTGTCACCACCCAACAAAGTGCTTGCGACTTGCCCAGGCAATTTCCGCGCCTCGGCATCGAGTCGAGCGACTGCAGCGGTCAGTTCCGGCAATTCATTCTTGAGCACCGAACCGACGGCGGCAGTGAAGCGGGCATCGAGCGCTGCGAGTCTCGCTCCCCGCCGATGATCACCGCCGCCCGATTCATTGACGGCGGCAGTCACGGCGGCGGCGATTTGTTCTGCGGCGGTGCGACCCACTTCGGCTTCACTTCGCCCGTCTAATTCAAAATCGCGAACCAACACCGCAGGTGCGATATAGCTTTGCGGTGCGGTGCAGCGCAACCGCGAGACGAGTGTTTCAATATCGGCATCTAAGTCGTCATCATCATCGACCATGTTGATGATCGGGATCACGATGGTGCCTTCCGAAGCGGACGCCAATCCCGTCACCCGTTGGCTGCGCAGTTGATCACGACGAACGACGAGCAACAGCACTGAGGCGAGCGACAACGCCCGCTGGGCAATCCCCGCAATGGACCGTCGATCATCGGTCGCACCAGGAGCGTCAACAATTAAATATGGACTTCCAATGGACTGCATGTTGCTGGCGTCGCAGGCTAAATAACGTTCATGACGTGTATCTAAATCTGCAGGCGGGCGAGGACCGACCCAAGTTAATTTCTCGGTCGCATCAGCGAGTTGATTACCACTGCGGATGGCCGCCGCGATCGCTGGGTCACCAATTAATTGCCGAGTGATCCACGACTTGCCTTGCCCTGTGGCCCCGACGACAGCCACCACGGTGGCGTTGTCGGTGCGATCCGCCATCACGCTGTGGCGAGCTTGTAAATGGTGTTGGCAAAGCTCCATGATCTCGCTGCCTGCCGGACTGCCTCCAAGCACGCGAGCGGCCGCCCGCTCGACCCGGCGAACCAAGGGATCACTTACACCCGAGACGACGTGGTCCTGTGAAGGCAGCGTTGTGGAAGAGAAATCGTTCACTTTTTATCGGCCGCCGTTCGAGGTAACAACTTTCGCAATTCGCTAACGAACTCATCACGAACACGATACACCGGCATCGTCGGGCCGCTCGTTTCACTGCGGCTGATGCGCGATTGCGGTAGCTTGATCTCTTTGCCTGCCACTCGCACTTTCAATGTCGGTTCAGGACGCGCGACACCAAGTTCATCGCACAATACCGCCAAGAAATCGGAGAGTTGTTGACGAGCGGCTTGTTGACCCACTTCACGTGCGCCTTGATTGCCGGCCCACATCGCCGCAAGTGCTCCCAAACCTGCTGCCGCCAACAATTCGGGAATCGACGCAGCCAGTATAAAACTATGTCCAAAATCAATCGGTACCATTAGTGCTGCACCAAACGCAGCCAGGATTGTGGCCAGTGGTGTTAAACCATGGGCGAGTTTTTTATGCACAGGAATCTCGGTCCACATCTGCCGAATCGCTTCGTCAAGTCGCCGTGGATCGAGCGTGGTAAAATCATCTTGTTCAAAACGCCTCACCGCCCGTTCGATCGGGGGCAACAATAACTCGTCTTCGCGGCTCAGCCCCTGCATGGATAGTTCATCCGCTTCTTTCGACCGCGCCGACGACTCTAATGTCAAACCAGCATCGCTGATCCGAGGACGCGTGGTCTGATTTGCATGCGAGACTTCGCTTTCATTTTGATGTTCTCGGTAGTGTGACAACACCACCGTGCCGCCATGACGACCGATCTCGGCCAATAAACCTTCTGGAGCGATCAAGCCACCATACTCGCCGCTACTGAATCGTCCCTTGATATCGTCAGCAGCCTTCCGCGACATCGCGCTGGGTGTCAGTGAACGCAGCAGATCGCCAGCCCCACCGACAACACGCCGCAATGTTGAATTCAATCGCACGCCCCAGCGGGCGTACCACGGTGCGGTCGCGGCAAACGATTCAGAAAGCTGACGCAAAATCCGTTCGCTTTGATGCAACCGCAACTCGATCACTTCGCCACCAATCTTGCGATGTGCAAAGAACTCCAACGATGCATCGAGTAGCACCCGTTGGCATTGCCGTGTCTTTTCAAACGACGCTTCCGCATTCTCACGAATCGATTCCAGGCCACGATCCCACACCACGCGCTCGAGATTGATTCGCAATGCCCGATGGAGCTGCGAAAACAACACGCCACGATCCAGTCGACCCGGCAACGACATCAATAATCGCTCTTCACCAATCGCGGCGGGCGGATTGTCATCGGGATTCTCGGCAATCTCAAAGAACACCGGCAAAGGCTCGCAAGCATTCGCCGCTTCACCCGCAACCCCGCTATTGTTCGCCGCGTCCAGTACCGGTGCCAGTCGACTGTCATCAACGTCATCACCGAACTTGGGGATAAATGGTCGGCTCGCAGGCACATCGTAATCGTACGCTGCATAGATGGCTTTAACACCGTGGTTTTTGCACAGCGGTTGGAACGTCTCATAAACTTGATCGGGCGTCAGTCGCGGACGGACTTTGTTGACCGCTAACATCCGCGGCACGCCCGGCATTAAATCCGAAGCGATTCGCATCAAATCCGCCAGTGTCGTGTCGCGCGACGACGCCGCATCGGTCACGATCAAGAACGCCGAGCACAACGTCGCGGCCCTGCCTAATAATTCTTTTCGCAATTCCGGCGAACCAAGACCGAGTTCTTCGTCAGAAACGACATCTGGACAATCCAACAAGCCCACGCCGACATCGTCCAGCGCGGGATCCGTGGCCAACAAAGCGACGGCGAGTCGAGACTGGTCGCCGCTGCGGTTGTTATACTGCGCGGCCGCTTCGGCGGGATCGGCTGCTAAGTTCTCAGGCGGATGCCCCAAGGCCTCGCCGATTCGCGAAACCAACAGGCTCCACAATTCCACATCCAATCGCCATGAATGCGGCAACCATAACACGAACCGATGCGTGCCCTCGCGGTTACTCGTGCCACGCAACGTGCGCTGCTGCCCGGCGGAACTGAGGAAGGAACTGACGAGGCTGGTTTTGCCACTGTTAAGCATCCCCGCCACAGCGATCGTGGGCCGTTCGACCAAACGCGAGGCCGTCTCCAAACGCCGACCTGCAGTCAGGGTTTCCGCGACGATCGACGAGTGCATCCGCCGCAGCGCCATTAGATAGCTTTCCCGACCAACGATCGGAGCCAGCCGCGCGACAGCCCCTCGGCGATCATCGTCTTCGAGCAGCCCCAGTAGCGCCGGCCAATCCACCTCAGGCTCTTTCGTCGTGCGTCGCAACGGAAACATCAAAGGCCGTGTGGAGATGAAATGAGGAGGAGATGAGGCATTGCAGAGAACTTCAGTGCTTTATCATCCCAATTCCAGCCCCTGAGCACAACCAGCAGCCGCTACCGCTCCGATCACCCCCGCACACTGCGTTTGGTAACGACCAACGTGCCAGCCATGATGTCGTGTTCGGTGATGCCTTCGTTGGTAAACAGCGACCACATGTCTTGCCGCGCGTAACGGGCTCCCAAGAAGGGGATCATGGTTTTCAATCGCCAACCAATCCACCGCACCAACACGCCTTGATGAAAGTTCGTCGGTTGGATGGTTTCCTCATCCACGATCACCAGTCCAAAGAGCATCTTTCCGATCGATTGACCGTTGCACGAAATGAACGCCGCGTTCAGCCTGAATACCACCAACAGACTGACGCCGATGCCAACCAGCAGCAGGATATCAACGGTCGTTACCGAGGTGCCTTCCTCGCCCAAATGAACTCCAAATCGACTCACGTGTAAGCACATTCGGTATCAACACGGCCGGGAGGAACAGCGAAGAGTCGAATCCGTGGGCACCGAGCCGGCGGGGCAGCGGAGCTAGTTCCGCTTTCTGCTTGGCTTGAACCACCGCCATTTCCTGCGGTTTTCATTGGAGACAGGTTCGTCGGCAGTGTCCTTTTTGGGCGCGGACGTTGTCGGCATCGCTCCCGGTTTGGGAGGCAATGCGACGGGCTGCAAGTCAGCATCAGTGAGTTCGTTGAACATGCCCTCATCGACACCGAAGGCGTTGGTCGCCATCGGAGCAGGCCGCGCCGCCGCAGCCAGCTGGGGTGTTGCTGTGCGGTTTGATGTTGGCTGTGCGGCACTGGGGTCACGGGTCGGCACAGCCGCAGCCGAGCGTCGCTGAGCAGA
>JBGSMN010000428.1:0-111079 GCA_041740155.1 Rhodopirellula sp. | reverse complement strand
CCGCTTGAATGAGGGGTGGAGTTCGGCGGAGGGTTGCCTGGCCGGGGCGGTTGGTCAGGGCGTTTCCAGAGGCGCTGGGCCGATACAAACGCTGACCTCACCCCCCAAAACCTGGGTGCATCAATCTGGTATTGACATTTGATTCTGGTGGTTGATAGACCCCCAATTAATCGATCGATTTACCATTCCATCACGACCGAAGGATTCTCATGTCCAGTACCAAAATCTGCCCCATCTTAGGCCGTTCTACCAAAGTCCGTCTCACTCGATTCCGACGTGACGATTATCAAATTGTTCAATGTGAGACGACTGGCTTTGTCTTTTTGGCTGATCCGCCCGAATACGAATGCCTCGAATCAGAACTTGCGTGGGAGAAAACGGCGGTTGAAGAAAAACAGCGTCGCTACCAAGCAGAGCCGATTGTCTCTCATGTGTCGGCAGCAGCCAGTCGGCTCAAGTTCGGGCTTTTTCCAAAACGAAGTAAAATTTCTACGATCGCTGCCGAGGAGATTGTGCGCCTTGTCAGTGGTCATTCCGGCAAAGAAGTGGACCTGTTGGATATCGGATGCGGCACAGGAGGTCTGCTGTTGCGAATGCACCAAACTCTCGCGGACCAAGGAATTAACAGCCGTTTGACCGGAATAGAAGTCTCCAAATCAGAGGCCGAAACCGGGCAAGCACTACTTGAAAACCGTGGTCGCATCATCCAGGCCAACGCACTGGCGGGGGCGCAGCAACTCGCTCCCAACAGCATTGATGTGGTGCTGATGTCATGTTTTTTAGAACATGAAGCTCAGCCTCATGCGTTATTGACCGCTCTTCGGCGAGTGCTTCGCCAAGGCGGACTGATTATCCTCAAGGTACCCAATTTCGCGAGCTGGAATCGACACCTACGCGGCCAAAAGTGGTGTGGGTTTCGCTACCCTGATCACGTGAATTACTTCACGCCGAAATCGCTTGCGATTTTATGTGAACAAACCGGCTACCAAGTCAAACGACAAAGCTGGCGAGAAAAGCTACCTATCAGCGACAACATGTATGCTGTTCTAAGTCTCAACGGCTTGAATAGGTAGCAACAGAACGAGGCAGCAGTGTTTCCGCGTATCTACCAACAGCAGGTTTTGGTTTGCAGATTCGCAAATCGAAGAAGTCAACTCGTTGGCACTAACCTTGTCCCACTCGAAGCGATTGACTGGTTTCCAAAGAACGGTTTTGAACTGCTCAATCTATAAGTTTCGCGCCAAGCGATCGCAACGGTCGAACGAGCCTTGGATGAAAATCTTCATAGCGAAAGCCTGGGGTGAGATAAAGTAAACGCGTGTGATTACCCTTCATCGGGAGACCGTGTTCAGTGACGTTGATCGGCTGTCACGATTTCTCTCCCCCAGCCCGGGCTCGGTGAAAATGCGATGAGAAAATCCAGCACCCACAACCGCAGCCTGAAGTCTACAAAACCTGACATATACCCAGGTGATGCCTACCGAATGCGGCGCAAGTAGCCCTTCGGTGCGACGCTAATAAGTAGCTTGTTGTCGATCGCTTCATCAATGACGAAGTTGTCGCAAGAGCTCAGATAGGCGTGAACCGCCGATTGAGGGCTGTTACCAGGCCCCCATGAGCGGTCCGGATACATCTGGCTGGGCAATTCTTCGACAATGGTATCGAACACGACACAGTAGCTTCCTACTGTCGCGAGTGATGCATAGGCTTCGAGTTCAGCGAGAACATGATCATGAGTGTGATTGCTGTCTAGGCAAACAAGAACGCGTTCTTTGCCGTCCGCACGTCTCTTTACTTCTTCGATAATCTCGGGAGCGATACTTGATCCCTGGATCATTGATACCCGCTTTGCCAACGGGTGTTCTTCAATCGCCTTACGATTGTGCTCCCGTATATCGATGTCCACGCCAAGCACAGTCGCGTCAGAAGGACCGCCACAAACTGCGTTGAGCTCAAGCATCGCTGCAGAAAAAATAAGGGAACCTCCGTGAGCAATCCCTGTCTCAATGATCAAATCTGGCTGAATATTCCAGATCAATTCTTGCATCGCCACCATATCTTGGGGGTATTGGATGATTGGTCGGCCCATCCAAGTGAAATTATACGAGTATTTTGGTTGGGTGCTTGCATACACAAAGGCACGGCCAGCATCAGCGATTGGCTGGTTGGCATAAGATGCGACACGTTCGTCACATTCGGCGCGAAACGCTTCGATTGGATCTTTATCTTTCATTTACTTGCTACTTATGATGGAATTGAGTACAGAATTGTCGCCCCAAAATGCAAACGGTTCATAGTCTGGGTAGGGGTAGTGGCCTAAGTTCAAGTGGACTGTCGCACCGCGTTGGGCAAGATGCTGCTTGACCAATTGGTGTACGGAAGTCGGTATTCCGCTACAGACATTGACGAGGCCGTTGAACTTCGTTTGTTCAGCGATCATCGCTAAATATGTCGCAACTTGTGAGACTGGTAGGTAGTCGCGGAGTTGTTGACCTCCTGACATGTTAAAAACAGATTCTCCACGGTCGATGGTCGCATCGAGTTGTGCTATCAGACTAGACGGATTCTGACCAGGGCCATGTAGATAAAACAGACGCGCCCACTGCAAACTAAATTGGAATCGAGTCTGAAGCATTTGCAAGTGCTGGCGAAGTGAATCCTTGGCCACACCATAAGGATTGCAAGGCACGGTTGGCATGGCTTCCCGAAGCACGCCTTCCTGCATTCCGTATTCAAAGCAAGTTCCCGTTACCAGTACTTGTGGACAACCGCCCCGGACGAAGGCTTGGATGCAGTGATAGGCATCAGGCAGATTTCTCTCAATGTGAAATAGGTCCGTGTAGTTGGGTAACCCAGGCCAAGCAAGGTGAATGAGAGCGTCGACTTGACCCACCTTTGAAACCAAATCCAACACTCGTTCGCTCAAATCACCTGCGACAAACGCGACTTGATCTGCCCATCGCATTTGCTGGAATCGCTCTTGACTTCGGGCTACCGCAACGACTTGATGTCCCCGCGAAACTAATTCAGTGACAACATGCTGTCCAATAAAACCCGTTGCACCAGTGACGACAAGACGCATTAATAGGCTTTCAACGTTAGCGAATTCAACGCCGCAAATTCTGGCACCCAATCCAGTTCTTGCGTTAGGCTTCGGATCTCTGATTCATAGTTGGGGTTCATGATGATCACTGTGGCAATGCCCCTTCGCTTGGCCTCCTCTGGGGAGACGACCGACAGTCCCGTTGAAGGAAGGTATCGCCCTTGCTTTTCCGTGTTCAAGTCGATCGCACAATCGACTAATGCGTGCAGGTCGTCCGCAAGCAAAAGATTGAAGGTTACACCTTTCGAAGCTGCGCCCCAAATTGCGACAGATCCGCTACGCCGACGATCTGATATGTATGCTGACCAGTATTGAATCATTGCCTCACGTTGTTGTCGGTAGTGATCCACTAAAGCATGCCCTTCGAAATCGTGCTGTATGACTGGCAGGGAAAGTTCTTCGTTGACTGAACGGGAGGCATTCAGCAGCAAATACTGATCCCCATAAACTTTTGAAACTTCGCCTGCCAACCCGAATTCAGAGAATAATCTAGCGATCGAATGAGGAGTGAAGATCGAACAATGCTCATAGAAAAGATCTTGAAATGCTGTATTACGCAAGATCCAATCAGCATCAGGGGTCTCAACGAACAGTCGTCTATCGCTCGTCGTCATCGATTTGGCCAACGCTTCAGCAAAGGCGCGAACATCCGGGACATGCTCGATAGTATGTCGAGAGCAAATTAGGTTCGCTTCCTTTGGAATCAACTCAAGTTGTTCTGGACCAAAAAATGTCTTGTACACCGTGGCATTGTCGGGCAGGTTGTCATCATCGCAAAATGATGGATCGAATCCAATAGCTGACACACATCGGCCTTCTGATTTGCGAATCAAGAGACGCATGAAATGGGCATCCCCACAGCCAATCTCGACATACGAAATGGGCTGTTGCTGGGGTACCGAAGCGAGAAGACGTTCCGCAATGGCATCGAGGTGACTCCGGTAGAACGCAGATGTTGATACATCGTTATTGTATTGCTCGTCATAGCTAATTAGATCGGAATCAAATGCATCGTTCCAAACAAAGCTGCACTTAGGACAGCGATACATCTCAAGACGACCAACTGGATAGCATTTCGCGAGTGTTTCAGTGGCCAGTGTTGTGTTTTGGAGCGTAGGAACACGCTCTCGTGTTTCAAACAGCTCGTTGTTCTCGATGTTCTGACACGATCGGCATTGCATAGGCAGCGTCATTTGATTCTTTGATCTAACGGAATTCGATTTCATTCAGTTGTTTACGCGACAGCAAGGTCATTTTGAAAGTGCGTGTTCGGCAGTCCATCTGGGCTCTCAGAGGCCATTTGGAAAGCCAGTCTCCATGAATCAGTTGCGCACAATGGATCGGTCTGACCGATTGGACGTCGAAGCCAAACGTCTGAAGGAGTTGCAAGCATCCGATCCCGGAGTATCCACACTTGATTTTTCAAATTTCTTGATAGCCGACGAAGCCCCTGATTTCTACTGAAAATTGCTTGAAATTCCGGGTTGAGACAAGAATACTGTTTCTCAACAATTGTTCGACAGTCGTGCAATCGTGAGTCAGTTGTACTCGCAATCTCAGCGGCCATCGCATCAATGAACCGACGGTAAGCCTCGTTTGCAAACGCGGGGTCTGCGATCAGTGGCGTCGCTCGGTGCTCATTTCCTTGATGTAACTGAAATAGTAGATGTATTTTTGGAAGGATTGCTAGTTTGCCATAAACTACAGTTAGTTGTGCAAGAAGTGTTTCGGGGAATACCCTCGCTCTTTGATAATCGGTCGATTCTTTGGTAACCTTCCAGGCTCGTCTCAATACATCGGTTCTATAGACGGCATAGAAATTTGCGAACCAATGCTTTGACAGTTTTTTAAACCGAACTATCGGGTCGGGATGCTCGATTGGATAGCAGCGAGTTTGATGACAGCGATTGTTTCTTGCTGGATTCATTGATACCCAGCTTCCCATTGCACTTGAGTAGGACTCGTTCTTTTCCAGAAAATCGACACATGCGATTGCAGTGTCAATCATCAAGAAGTCATCGTCGGCGCAGAACACACTGTATGGAGTGCTAACTGATTCAACAGCACGCAGGCATTTTGCGATGATCTCAGAGTTGTCGCATAGATGAGAAACATCCAGTTTCCCTGATTGAAGGGCTATCATCTCGGCATTTTCACATTGGATCTGCCTATCGCTGGAATCGATAATCTTGATTGACGCATCCACTTGAAAGTGAGCGAAATATGTTAGCAAACGCCGAAGGAAATTCGCGCGGTTTCGAGTGGGCACGAGGATTGTGAGAGGTTTGGTCATGATTGTCGAGTTTGGAACGAAGCAGACAGGCCAGGCTTACCGATCGCACAGCCCAGTTTTTGAGGCTATCACTTAAGCGGTCAAGCTTGCTCGTTGGCGATCAGCTAACGAGATGATCGAAACAGTCGATGGCCATTGAATGGCAACTGCTGGGTCGGCATAGTGAAATCCCCTCGCGGCAGTTGGATGGTGGAACTGATTCATCTGATACAGTACTTCGGTGTCGTCGGTTAAAGTCTGAAAGCCATGAGCAAAACCTTCGGGAATATAGAGGGCATCGTGGTTCAAATAAGTCAGCTCAAAACCTTGCCATTTTCCGAAAGTGGCTGAGTACTCGCGAACATCAACGATCACGTCGAAAATGGCACCTCGAGTGCATCGAACCAACTTGGCTTCTTGGTGAGGCGATGCTTGGTAGTGCATGCCTCGGAGTGTTCCTCGATGACGATTGAATGAGACGCTGCACTGCACCAACTCCATTGAAAGCCCTTTCGCTTGGAACTCGTTGCGACACCAAGTTCGAGCAAAAAAGCCTCGTTCATCTTCCTGCCGTTCGGCCTGGAGTAGCCAAGCGCCCTCGAAATCTGTCGGTAGAAACTCCATTGCTTACACCTATGCCACCCGGACCTCAGGTACCGGGATGATAAACTTGCCACCATTGAGGCGATAGGTTTCCTGCTGATTCATGATCTCGTCCGCAAAATTCCAGGTCAGTAATAAGCAGTAGTCTGGCTGATCTTCGGTCAGTTTCTGAGGGTCGTAAATCTTGAGATGAGTTCCAGGAGTGTATCGGCCTTGTTTGACGGTGCTACGATCTACCACATAGTCAATCAGGGTAGCGTCGATGCCAAAGTAGTTCATGAGGGTGCTGCCCTTGGCGGAGGCCCCATAGACCGCGATTCGGTTGCCGTCGCGTTTGAGTTTGCTTAGCGTTTCGATAAGCGAAGTTCGCAAGATCTCAACTCGATCGGCGAAATGAGCGTGATGTACTTCGTTGAAAACCCATCGCTGCTCGGAAGCAAGCAGTTCGTATACTCGGTCGTTAGTTGTCATCTCACCTTCGTGAGCCGCGAAGATTCGAAGAGATCCACCGTGAATATCGAGTCGTTCGACATCGACGATCTCCAGACCGTGAGATTGAAAAAGCTTCACCAGAGCTGTCAAGGAGAAATAGCAGAGATGTTCGTGGTAGATTGTGTCGAACTCGACGTGATCGATCAAGTCACCTAAGTATGGTGCCTCGACTACGACTCGTCCGCCCGAACGCAAAAGCGTCGCGAAGCCCTCGACAACACCATTTAGGTCAGCGACGTGAGCAAGTACGTTGTTGGCGTGGATGATGTCCGCTTTGATGCCATCACCGGAGAGTTCGTCAGCAACTTCTTTCCCGAAGAAACGAGAAATGGTTCGAACATTACGCTCCTTCTCTGCGACCTTGGCAATGTTCTGAGCTGGCTCAATACCGAGCACGGGAATGCCTGATTTTTCGTACCATTGGAGGAGATAGCCATCGTTACTGGCCACCTCGACCACGAGGCTGCTCGAATTTAAGTTTTGTTGACATGTAAGTCGTTGAGCGATTTGTTTTGCATGAGCAACCATCGTGTCGCTAAAAGAGGAAAAGTATGCATAATCAGAAAACAGTTCCTCGGGAGGAACCGTTTCGGTGATTTGCACCAATGAGCATTTAGGACAACGGACCAAGTCCAGTGGCCACTGCGACTCCGGATGCTCGAGTTGCTCTTCGTTAAGTAACGCGTTTGCAAGCGGAGTGCGACCCAGTGACAATATGGGAATCAGGCCGCTTTGGTTGCAGGCTCGGCAAACGCACTGCGTTGGGCTGGGGTCATCTGGCTCAGGAATTGCTCGTACCATTGAATCGTCCTCTTCAGTCCTTCGTCGAGTGTAAACAGGGGCTGCCAGTCGAGCATTCGACGCGCTTTTCCAGCATCCAGGTATTGATGTATGATCTCGTTGTTCGCTTCGCCCAGCACGACTGGTCGAAGCGAACTGTCCATGAGTCGTAAAACCTTGGACACTAGATCCAAGACAGACAATTGAATCTCGGTAGACAGGTTGAAGGCCTCACCTGCTAGCTCGGGCATGGATCCCATTTTCTCAGCGAGGTGCATGTAGGCAGCAGCACCGTCTTCGACGTAGAAATAATCACGAACGAATTGTCCATCTGACCGAATCAAGGGTGCCTCACCTCGGAGAACACTACGGATGGTGCCGGGCAGAATTCGATTCCAGTTCAGGTCGCCACCACCGTAGAAGTTTCCACAGCGTGTCACACACACGGGCAGTCCGTAGGTATGAGCGTATGTTTGAGCAATCAAATCGCCACATGACTTGCTCACATCGTATGGATGCATTCCCTGGAGCGGCGTTTCCTCGGTGTAAGGAAGCGTTTGAGCGTCGCCGTAAGCCTTGTCCGAGGATGCCATCACTATCTGCTCGATTTTTGGACTGCGTCGGCAAGCCTCCAGTAGCTTCCAAGTTCCTCCGATGTTGGCCTCAAAAGTAGAGAGTGGATTGCGATTCGCGATTCCCACAATCGTTTGCGCGGCAAGGTGCATTACGGTCTGAACTTCAAATTCTCCAAGGACCCGCTCGAGCGTGTCTTGGTCACAGATGTCTCCACGTGCAATGGTGACCCGTTTCATGTCACCACTGCGCAGCAACTCGCAGTTTGGAGTCCAGTCACGGATCAAGCAAACGACATCGGCTTCAGCTTCCAGCAGTCTCTTCACGAGCCATCCGCCAACCAGGCCTGTAGCACCTGTCACCAAGACGATACGGTCTCGCCAAAACGATTTATCATAGGAGTCCATTCCAAGCTCTTTCATTGTAAGTGGATTGCTTTACGCAACACGACGGTTTTCGGCGGGCAACAGACGCAATCTCGTGGTGGGCACATCTTTATCCCATGTTCGCCACGGAGCCTCGTCATTGTCCCACAGACGCTGTAAATAGTGTTTGTCGCGAAGGGTGTCCATGCACTGCCAAAAACCATCGTGCCGGTAAGCAGCGAGTTGCCCGTGAGCAGCAACCTTTTCTAACGCATTCACTTCGAGGCTATCGGAGTCGGATTTGAGGTAGTCAAAAATCCCAGGCCCGAGAACAAGGAAGCCGCCATTAATCCAGCCTTCGCCTGCTACTGGTTTTTCGGTGAACCGACTAACCGTATCCCCATCCATCACCAAGCCGCCGAACCGTGCAGGTGGGCGAACAGCGGTCACCGTCGCGATTTTTCCATGGGAATGGTGGAAATCCAGCAGGTCAGCAACATTCACGTCGCTAACGCCGTCCCCATAAGTAAGAATAAATGTTCCCCCATCAAGATAGGACTTCAAGCGAAGTAGACGACCGCCAGTCATAGTGTTCACACCGGTATCAATCAGATTGACCTTCCAGCTCTCAGCCTCCGTTTCTTGACGCTCGATCATGTTGCGACCGAAGTCGATTGAGAGATTCCCCGCCAGATTGTACTTATCGAGGAAATAGCTTTTGATGAAGTCGCCCATGTAGCCGCAGGCGATGTAGAAGTCCTCTTGGCCAAAGTGGGCGAAGTGCTTCATGATATGCCATAGAATTGGATGTCCGCCGATTTCCACCATCGGTTTTGGACGAGCAGACGTCTCTTCTTGAAGCCTAGTACCCAGGCCTCCGGCTAGCAATACAACTGACATTCCTATCATCCTTGATGTTGTTGACCAACTCATCTAAGATCCCTCAGATTTGAAGACTTTATCGTTTTTTTTTTCTTCCCGCAATAGGAGTTTGTGGCTTCATGAATGTTACACGATCATCCTCTGAAGAGACCGTATTCGTTGGGATTCCTTGTTACAACCGGCCTGACGGGTTGGCTGACACGATTCGATGTTTGCAACAACAGACGCACCAAAAATGGATTGCGTTGATCTGTGACAACGCGTCACCGAATCCAGAAGTGGAATCAGTGTCGCGACGAGCGGCTGAGGAGGATTCACGGATTCGATATCATCGCCACACTGAAAATATTGGCATAATAAGTAACTTTCGATTTGCGGCGATGAGCAGTGATCAGACGTACTTCATGTGGGCGAGTGATGATGACCTCTGGCATCCGAACTTCATGGCAGAAAACCTTCATCAGTTGCATCAACATGCCAATTCAAATCTTTCGTTTGGTGCCGTACAAGTCATTAACTTAAATGGTGATGAGATCTATGAATTTCCCCCATTCAAGCAACTTCGTTCGACGGGGGATCGCGACTCGGATATCAAGCGGTATCTGAACGAGCCTGAGAAACTTGGCAAGGCGAATTTGTTTTACGGCCTTTTTCGATCAGAATCGTTAAAGCAATGCATCGAAGATTGTTGGGAGTCAGCATTTTCAGATTATTACGCTGGAGACTATGTGTTTCTATTTGGGTTCTTTTGTCGAAATGAGGTGGCGATTCACGAGAAAGTCCACTTTTCCAAGCGTCAGCCGACCAAGGGGCGATGGCGTTTCGTTTGGCGCCATCCCCGTGCCTGTCGTGTTACGAAACCGAAATACTTTGAATCTTATGTTCGCCGTTATCGGCTTGTCGCTCCCAACGTAGCGATAGCTGATCTGGCAGAAAGTATGCTGCGAAAGAGACAGGCTGAACGCTTTTGGTACATTGTACCGGGGTTTAGTCATTTGCTCGATTCCCAAAAAATATCTACCTGATCGGTTTTCAGATGTTTTGCGTTGACATCGCTGGCAAACTGGCGTGAACGTCAAACCAGCCTTTTTGGTGGAATGGGCTCTTCCCCTGACCGAGCAAAGTCGAGAGAAGTGGCTTGCGGCGCTGGTAAAAATAGTCCAGGTAGGCATGGCTTACCTCATCAATTGAGAAGGACGTCGTTGCAAGTTCGTCACCAAATGGACCTGACGAAAAGCCATCGAACTGCTGGTCCACGTAGTTGCCTTCACGAGCTGGATTCGGGCACCGCACGTGCTTTAAACGAGACTGATCCGACACGCGAAAAGAGCGGTAACCAATGGCGTACAGGAGGCAAAGAATCTCCAAGCTATTGACCTGCGATCCTTTGAGGTTGTTGGGCGTCATCAGTTCGACGCTCACGTGCTTTGGTGCTTTGCCGATGGCAAGCAAGGAGTGCAGGCAATAGGCATCGGCTCCCTCAATGTCGATTTTCATGTAGTATGGAATACCGTGCTCTTCAATGAGTTTCTCCAATCGGATCGCAGGCACGCAAATCTCTGTATAGTCGCTGTTCATACTGCGGTTCCAGTTCTCGTGAACAGTGCCCCAGTCATGCTTCTTCTGGTTAACAAAGAAGCGAACTTCCGTCGAGTCGTCGTCGACAATTGCACGAGGAACAATGATGAGCTGACCTGACTCAATTTGGTTAGCAAAACGCTCTGATCCAGATGCAACCAATTTGGGATTCGCTTCAATCGCAATGACGCGAAATCCCTTTCTCAGGTAGAAGTCGGTGTCATCACCTTGATGCATGCCAATGTCAAAAATTAGATTGTCCACGATTGATGATTCACTTTTAAATGCGTTGCCAATGAGCGGGAATGAGATCCTGATCTTGTAATGCAGGATCGACGAACCAATGTTTAGGGGCGATTGTGACACCGTCGTTTCGCTCGCTCAACCAAGCGGACCACCAACTGAAGGTTGAATTGGCAATGACGTGATGCCGACATTGTGTCATGAGCCAGAACTCTTCCAGGCCAGTTCTGTGCTGCTGCAAGCCGACAAACTCCAGTGACCGCGACTTGGGGAGATTCGCTGCAGCCCACTCTGGGTCATCTGAAAACACATAAACCGGATCCGTCCCAGGAATTCGCTCGATCGCACGCGAGTAATAGTCCATTGAGCAAGTCGCGTATACTTGCTGAGCTTTCGAGCTTGTAACGTAATCTCCACGACGGACGTGAATCGACGTCGGATGCTCAGCCTGTGTCATTTGCAGCCCGATTTTGATGCAACTAGGGTCGCTTGGAACGGGAGGCTGTAACTCGGATCTAATCGTACTCGCAAAATCTGCGAAGTACCGTTCTGATTGAAAGTAACCCTTCAGCAGAATTGGCGGCGTCAATCCCAAAACGTGTGCATCGAAATGAAAGTGACGTTCCATGTAGGTTTCAGGTGATCGCTGCGTCTTGCGAAGCCAGTTTCGCAACTTGACCATGACTCGGGGCGAGCTTTGCGGATGATCGAAGCCAGCCACGATTGGGAATTCACCTAGTTCAAAGCATCGATGACGACCTGAACGATAGAACGAGAGATCGAGTCTGAGTTCGCAGCCATTTCGAAGTGCACAGGCGCGTCCCGTTGCATACTGGAACAGTTGATTCCCAAGTCCACCAGAAACACCGACCGTAAAACGTCGTGGTTCCTTATGATCGTTGAGATCGAATAGGGAATTCGGAGTCGCAGTGGTTGCCAGCATCAGGCTGCGGCCTTACTAGAGGCTGTTCTGTGAAAGGGGACGATCAGCATCATGTGATTGCCTGTTCGTGCCAAAATATTTCGCCGCACGGACTCGACCTGCTTGCGAAACAATCGTCTGGTGTCCGCCCACACGCCATGCTTGAACAGACGTCTTTTGTGCAAATCACGTCCAAGTGTCGTTGCGAACGCTGGATCTCTGTCTTTATCCAAAATATCCATCTGAATGCATGTGGCTGGCGAAATTTGCAGCACCCGCAGGTTACGGCAGGCGGGTGATGCTGGATTGAAAAGAACTTGGTCGATTGGGTCCGCAACCCGTTCGTGTTGTTCGAGCAATCGTTGTGCACACGCAGCAGAAATGACGTAACCCGCCGTGCCCCCGTGCCAAGTCTTTAGCTCACTCAGGGTGTCTCGACCCAGAGATTGGAACTCTCGGTTGCAAACGATTTTGCGAAGCGTCGTTTCCAATTTGATCACGTCGTATTCTGCATTGCTCTCATCGATTCTGGCAAACGTTTCGGCGATCACGGGGGATAGCACGGCATCGTCTTCAAAGACAGCAGCGTGTGGTTGCCCGCTGGCAACTAATCTTTTCCAGGCGTCTTTGTGGCTTTGCCACAGCCCAATTTCCCCAGCGTTGAGGGGGTGAAAGTGGTATTCGGGTCGAGTCATGCTTGCTAATTGAGTATCGGAAAGCTGTTTGCCGTCAACAGCAGAAATTCGATGGACTTGAATGCCGAATTCACTCGCTTGACGCATAAAGAAGTTGCGTCGATCCGTTGATCGGTCAAGATTAATCAGATAGCTATCCATTGCTGCAATTCCGTCAAGTGGAGTATTGAAATCGGTTGATTCAGAGAGCCATGAGCTAGGCCGCCCGTTGTTTCCGGCCCTTTTGAAGATGTTCAATCCGAAAAAGGTTTGGGACATCGATTGGGTGCCCTTGTGAACCGATTAACCTTCGAAAGGTGCGGTCTTCGTAGCACTTGCTCCAGTGATCCACAGGCTGCTGGTAAAAGGGTATCTGATCGCAATAGCCAATCTGTCGAGCAATGTCGCCGCGCACGATTTGAAGCGCCCCAATGGCTCTACTATGACGCTTGACCTCAAATTGACTGGGGTCGATTTCAACGAGTCGAAGGCCGCTCTTTGCCCACTGAAGAGACTCGTCGTCTGGGCGGAGGAGCTTGGTGCACGCCACATCCCGAGGAAAAAGTAGAGGTTCGTGGCGGTCCTCTAGTAAGGTAGACAAAGAATCTAAGCTGCCCCGATGAAAGACTTGATCGCAGTCGGTGAACCAAATCCAGTCTGCCTGGGTGCGGAGCGCTGCACGATTGCGTCCGATGGCTCGCCGAAAGAGTTCCTTCTTATCAAAGGGCAAAAAGTTCCAGCTTATGTTGGAAACGGGCTGCTGCTCAATGAATTCAAGTAACTCGACGGTTGCTCGATCCTGCTTGCTGTAGCAGATGGTCATCGTGAGATGAATCGATTTCGGTTCATAAAGTATCACCGAACTGAGTTGGTAAGCCAGAAAGTGGGAGTAATTCCAGCAGTGGCTCACCAATTCAACGTCAAGCATGCCACGAGGAGATGAAGGGCTAGTGCTGACTGCTGGAGCGGGTAGCATCCACGTGCTAAACCGTTCGGTGCTAGCCAGCCGATAGTAGAGTTCCTTGAGCTTGTATTTAAATGAATGCATAACTTGTGAATCGCCCTTGATTCAGGTTGGATTGGTCTGAGGTTACTTGTCCGGCACCATTTGCCCAACACATTTGCGGGGTACTTTCACGATGCCACGTCCGCATCCATTCCCTCTTCTAGAGAAATCCAGTTTTAGTCACAAGATGACTTGCCCCTCGAGTGGCATGAACGGACTGCCGGACTGCCCATCAGGTCCGACCCATCCCACGCGCCCCGAATCCCTCCTCCAAAATTCATAGCTATTCGGCAAAAGGCTTCCTAACACACCAAAATCCCTACAGTCCTAATTCGGCAAAAATTACGCCCATAATTCGGTCGGCAACACTTTACTCAGCCACGAATTGCCGGTGGGGTCGGTGTAGTCGTAGGGCGAACCGTCTACTTCATCGGTGTCACGTCCAGTGAACCCGAAGAGATGATCCACCGCAGCATTCGTTTGTGATTGCAAGTTGCCGAAGCTGTCATACAGGCGGTGGTTGACGACTTGCGAAATCAATCAAAGAGACCGACCCATTAGGCTTCATCGGCGTAGCGGTCGATGCCATCGGGATAGATCGGGTAGTCACCCAGCGCATGGGATTGAGTCACAGATTGCACCGATGAAACACTGATGGCCACCCATCTAGAGATCGTCCGCCAAACTCTACTCGCGGCGTCGCAGAAACCAGAAAACTACCATTGTCACCTTTGTTCCCACCTTGATCGCACAACAGCAGCGATCGCACTTTTTTCATACGCAGCCCGACCATCCGGTTCGCCACGTCGTGTTCGGTCGAGACCATGAGGCGTTGACGCTGACTCTCGAGCATGAACGGGTGCATAGCCGCCAGTACACGATTTGGGGACTGTTTTTCTTGCCCACTTAACTTGCATCGCGGTGCTACTGTACCTCAGCGGACATGACGGCTATCGCGGCAATCCGTTTGAAATCGTAGCCTACACGGTCGACGATTCAACGAACTGAGATTAGACCAGGCTTTTTCAGTGTTCGCGAATTGTTCGCTCGTGTTTAGAGTGCTCCGTCTTGTCGGAGATTTTTATTTACATGTCTTGGCAACTAGCAGTCAACCTCACGCCGCCGAAAATTCTCCGACGCGTTTGAAGGGTGTCGTGTTCCCTAAAAAGAATGCGGTGACGAGTCACCGCACTCCAAGACTCTTGATCAAGTATCAATCAAATCTTCAGGGCTGAGGATTGGAAGCTTGTTCTCCTCGGTCTCCTGTTTTTCTCGCCATGGCTCGTTCTTGCGATAAGATTCGAGTTCTTGTTTGAGTTGATCGAGCTGAGCGGCTTCAGGATCTTCCGCTTCTTCGCCCTTGGCAACCGCTTTCTCACTCCACTTGATCGCTTTGACGAAATCGCCGCTCTCGGCATAGCCTGCCGCCAACGTGCTGAGAATGTGCGCCTCTGATTCTTCGGTCAATTTCACGGCACGTTCGCCCAACTCGATCGCACGTTTTCCATCTCGTACGCCGTCTTGTGGCGACGTTGCCAACACCCATGCGAGATTGTTCAAGATACCTGCAAGTGTTTTCTTGTTTTCCTCGTCGTTGTCGCTGCCGATTACTTTCAAAGCGTTTTCATAGTCGGTGATGGCTTCACGGTGTTCACCGACAGCGAGATAGGCGTCGGCGCGGCTACGCAGAACAGACGCATTGTCGGGATCGTTTTCGAGCACGCCTGTAAGTGTCTCGATCGCTTTGCGAGGCCGGTTGTCCTGCAAATACAAGCTCGCGATTTGCAGTTGTCGGAACGTGTCGTTTGGATTGCGTTCAATCAAAATCTGCATATCATTGATGGCATCGGCCATCCGTCCTTCTTCGATCGCGATGAAGCAACGGACCACGATCGCTTGATCAATTTGTTCGACTTGCGGTGCAATATCCGTCGCCGCCTTCAAATCTCGTTTTGCAGATTTGAGGTCATCGCGGCCCAATGCGATTTCCGCTCGCTGAAGCAACGCCAACGGATCTTTGGGTTGCATCGCGAGTGCTTTGTTCAAATCCGCGAACGCTTCATCTTCTTTGTCAAGCATCCGGTAGAGAATGGCGCGAAGGCGATAAAGTCCTTCGCTGGGGCTAGCGGCGATCGTTTTGCTGAGTAGATCAACGGCATCGTTGGCGCGGTCAAGGTCAACAAGTTGTTGAACGGTAGCTTGCGCTATCTGTTGATTGGTGGGATCGAGTTCGAGGACTCTTTGCAAGTCTTCAACAGCCCGTTCAACGTTGCCTTTTTGCAATTGTGCTCCGGCTCGCTCTCGCAACGCGTCGGTATTTCGAGGATCCGCTTTGATCGCGGCGTTCAAATCAGCGAGTTTCTTCTCCGCGTCTTTTTCAGTGACGGCTCGCAACAAATACGCTTTGCTTTGTTCGCCCGGGTTGTCGTCGTATAGTTCAATCGCGGCCGTTGTGGCTTTGCGAATCGCTTCGATGTCGCCGTCAGGCAACAGGTTTAATTGGGCGATCAGCATGTGGGCTTCAGCTAACTCGGGATCGTACTTGACCGCATCAGCTAGCGCCCGGGCGGCGTCGGCACGGGCCTGGAGTTGTTGGCGGCCACGCAACCGCATCATCGCACCGGCGAGTCCTTGACCACGTTGGAACTGAACACTGCCAAGCATCTTGCGGGCGAAGGCGGCGTTCTCATCACTCAAACCTTTGGCGAGACCAGATTCGATCAGAGCCGCGACGGATTCAAGTTCGTTGTTGGACTCTGCGTCGATGCGTTTCATCACCGCCTCGTCCAAATCCTTCTGGCCCGGATCGACTGTGATATTGATCGGCGGCGGAGCCATCTGTGGAGTGGTCGTGTCCGTGGCAGGCGTTTCGTCGGCAGGTGTCTCCACCGGTGCTGCCTCGGTGGGCGGGGCTGACTCGTTAGGCGGGGCTTGGACTGTACCATCTTGCGCGGCAGCATGCGTGGCAACACCGATCGCCATGGCTAGCCAAAAACCGGCGACGAAACGAAACCATCGACCCGAAACAGGCTCTTGTCGATAGATCTGGGGCTGGGCAGCGGATTGGTCGTTCAAAGCGATACCGTCCGTTATCATTGGTTTTCGATTCATCCTGCTATTCTCGTGCGGTTTTGCGTTGTGATTCGTCGGGAAGTCTAGTTTTAGTGAGTCGTCTGGTGACGGCGCACATTGGCATCGTATTCTCTCTCGAGGTGTGAGAGCCAACGTCGTAGTTAATTATGGCGGCGCTGGCAACTATCGCGAAGGCCAATCCTTAGTAATTTCCCCGCTTTGTGCTGGTTATCCATCCTACTTTTCATTTGGTGCTCGATGTCTGACTCCCCCCGACAGAAGGTTTTTGTCTCTCGCGAACTACCTGGCTCGGAGCTCGATCGCTTGCGGCAAACATGCGATGTCACGGTTTGGCCTGATCGAAAACCGCCCAGTCACGAGGAATTGCTCGCGAACGTTGTCGGTTGTGACGGGATATTATCCCTGCTGAGTGATCGCATCGACGATGGCGTGATGCAGGCCGCTGGACCTGGGCTCCGCGTGATCAGCAACTATGCAGTCGGTTACAACAATATTGATATGCAGGCCGCCCGCCAACATGGGATTCGGGTCGGCAACACACCTGATGTCCTGACGGATGCCACCGCCGATTTGGCCGTGACGTTGTTGTTGGCGGCTGCCCGCCGGGTGAAAGAAGCCTCCGCAGAGGTTTGCGAGGGACGCTGGAAAACGTGGGAACCGGCCGGATTGCTCGGCGTTGAACCTGCCGGAAAAACGTTGGGCGTGATCGGCATGGGGCGAATCGGCCAAGCGTTTGCACAACGCATGGTTGGCGGATGGAACATGAAACTGCTGTACACTTCGCGATCCGAACAAGTCGACGTCAATGAAGCTCTCGATGGTCAACGCGTGCCTTTGGACGAGTTGCTAAGGCGCAGCGATTTCATTTCGATTCACGTTGCGATGTGCGAGCAGACGCGGCATTTGGTCGACGCCGAGGCGTTTGACAAAATGAAACCAACGGCGGTGCTCGTTAATACCGCTCGTGGAGAGATTATTGATCAGGAGGCGTTGGTTGCGGCGTTGCAACGTCATCAGATTTTCGCGGCGGGTTTGGACGTGACCACGCCGGAGCCGTTGCCCGCGTCGCATCCGCTCGTTGCCTTGGACAATGTGATCATCCTGCCGCATATTGGCAGTGCCACAAGCGCCAGTCGCCAGGCGATGGCAATGATTGCTGTGGACAATGTTTTGGCTGGATTAAACAACTCACCCCTGCGAAGCGAGGTGCCTTTTGCCTGAATGGATGAACTACGTTGCCGATGCCATCCGCCAGCCTCGTGAAGAGCTATCTAAACGACAACATCAACTTCGCTATGGCTGGGATTTGATCGTTTACTGCGGACATCAACTTCAACGTCATCGCGCCGAAGGGATGGCTGCGGAGCTAACCTATCGCACGATCTTTTCCTTGATCCCCGTTGTGGTATTGGGATTGGTGATGTTTCGCATTGTTGGCGGACTCGAAGATGTGCAGTCGCGAGTCGAGAACCAATTGTATTCCTTCTTTGGCGTTCCTGAGATTCCTACGCAATACCTGCGTGAGCAAGCCGAAGAACTCGAGACCGAATCCAAGCAAGCCAAACAAGAATCTCGACAGCGAATCTCACAAATTTTGACAGGCGACGAAGCAACCGAACGACCGCCGCAGCTTCTTGCCGAGTCTCCACTCGGAGCGAACGCAGATGTTGACGTTGACGAAGCGCTCGTCGACGCGGTGGAACAGAAAGCTGACGAAGCAGCGACGGCGATCGAAGCGCGAGCCAGCATTCGGCGAACGCTGCATGTGGCCACATCGCAAATCGCAACGCTCGATTTTGCCTCCATTGGCGTGGTTGGATTGGTGTTGTTTTTGTACGCCGCAGTGGCGTTGGCTGATTCCACCGAGCACTTGTTCAACATCATCTACGATGCGCCCAGTCACCGACCAATCCATCTGCGTTTAGCGATCCATTGGTCGATCATCACGCTGGGTAGCGGACTGCTGGCGATGAGCTTGTACCTGTCCGGCCAGGTCGTCGATTGGTTCGGCACGATCGGTGCTGGTTCGCGACCAATTTGGATATTGCAACACGTCTTGTCTCTACTGGCCGGATGGGTGCTATTGTTTTTGCTGTACGCGTTGATGCCGAACACGCGTGTTTCGCTCCGCGCCGCTGGGATTGGTGCGGCCGTGGGCGCGGTGTTGTGGGAGTTTGCCAAGTATGGATTTCAGATTTATGTTAGCAAAGCGGTACCGTACTCGGCGTTGTACGGATCACTAGGCTTGATCCCACTATTCTTGTTTTGGATCTACGTGACCTGGTTGATAGTGCTGTTTGGTTTGATCTTGACTTACACTACACAGACCATGCGAGGACGTCGGCTCAATGGTTTTACTTCCGATCAAGAGGTGGCTCCGTCGGGTGATCCCGATTGGATGCTACCGATCATGACCGAGGTCGCCACAGCATTTCACAATGGCAAAACGACAGGCCGACAAGTCCTTGCCGAGCATCTTGGGTTGAGCAGTCGGGTCGTCCACGAGTTAGAAGACTGTTTGATCAAAGGGGGTTTGTTGAGACGAGTTCCCGGCAGTGCAGGGCAAGAGGATCAACTCACGCTGGCCCGACCAGCGGAAAAAATCTTCATCGCCGACGTTTTGCGACTGGCACATCAATCGCGACCGACTAGCAAACATCCCGCTTGGAAGACGCTGGCGAACCTTAAACTCGCCGAACGCAACGCTGCGGGAGTGCAAACCTTGGCTGATGTGCTCGGCTGAGAGTCCTGTGCGATCGGGCGAGACTTACGCCGACGGACGCTTGCCCTTATAAATCCGAGGCGTCCAGTTCGGGACCTTCGGCGGCGGCGATGATGGCGTCCAAATCGTTGGCAAGTTCGATACTGTTATCGAGGTTGAGGAAAATCTTGTTCTGTACGATCTCCTGCAACACGATTGACATTTTGTCATGCGTATCGATGTTGACGAGCGCCCGAGAGCCTTGGTTGAGTTGGACAAGCCGCTTTTGAATCAGCGTACTCAGTTTGAATCGTCCACCGACTTTGTTGACGATTTCTTCTTCTTTTAGTTCTTCGAGCACGAAGTGGATTCCTTGTGATTTTGTAGAATTTGACAGATCTCGTCGACGGCTTTGTCGACCGTCTTGTTGATGATTTCGTGTTGATAAACGCCCCGGAATTCCATTTCACCGGCGGCGGTTTGCAATCGTGACTGGATGGCGATTTCGGTCTCGGTGCCCCGCAATCTCAGTCGGTGTTCGAGTTCTTGCATGCTGCCAGGGTGAATAAAAATGCTCACCGGGTCGTAGCGTGGATCCGCCATCACTGTAACCGCCCCTTGCACATCGATCTCTAAAATTACCCACTTTCCCGCATTTAGGCCAGTGGCAACTTGCTCCACGAGCGTCCCGTACCAATGTCCAAGGCTAAAAACTTGCTTGCATTCAAGGAAATCACCCGCTTCGCGGCGGCGCAGGAACTCCTCTTCGCTTAAGAAAAAATAGTCTTGGCCGTCCACTTCGCCATCACGTGGTTGGCGAGTGGTCGCTGAAATCGAGGCGGCCATGGGCAGCGGGCAGACCTCCCGGAGTCGGCGTGTGACCGTCGATTTGCCCGCGCCACTGGGGCCGGAGACGATCACGAGATGTCCGGTTTGAATCGCTTCGTCCGGCGAGGTGCTATTGGTCGACATCGGCTGTCGCTGCTGGGGTATCTGAGATTTGGTTTCTATGGACATCGCTTCGTTCACTCCAAATTCTGGACAAGCTCGCGCATTCGCTCAATCGCGCATTTGATTTCGACGATATGCTCGGCAACCGCCGCGTTACCCGCTTTACTGCCGATCGTATTGGTTTCGCGAAACATTTCTTGAATCACAAAATCAAGTTTCCGTCCGATCGCTTCGGTCGTCTGTTCGCTGTCAGATGCCTTAACGCTCGTTTTTATGCGATTCTTCTGATCGGCCACGTGTGTGCCTGCGAGCACGTTGCTGAATAACTCCAGGTGACTGGACAGTCGCGTGAGTTCTTCACTGACGTCGCTACGATCGGCGAACAACTGGACCTCGCGAATAATGTCGACCGGTTCGGTCGGCAAGTGATGCTCGGCCAGCATTTTGCGAATTTTTTCAAGCAACCGTTCTTGGTATCGCTCGATCACGGTGGGGGCCAGCGATTCAACGAGTTTGACTCGGGTGCGAACTGTTTCCAGGTCGTTTTCGAGTGAGCGTGCCATCGCGACGGCTTCGTAGTGCCGCATATGATTGAATCGTTCGACGGCCGAGGCGACCCCTTTGGCGATTAGGCTGCCTCGTTGCTCGGCGATTTCATCGTCACTGGTCGAGCCGGTTTCGGGAGGCACGAGCACTCCTGGTAAGGCCAGCAGACCGCTTAGATCCAGCCTAACGGACACGCCCAGATGCCCCACGGCACCTGCGAGTTGTTCCGCATAGGCGGCGATGGCAGGCTGGTTGAGTCGGGGCAAGTCTTGACCTGGTGGCGGTTGCAATGTGGCGTGAACCGTTACAGTACCGCGATCGATCTGGCCTCTCAGAGCCGCCGTGATGTCGCCTTCATGAGCAGCCAGGGCCTCGTTGGAACGAACGATCAGTTTTAGGCCGCGATTGTTAACGGATCGCAATTCGACCACAAGCGTGCCGGCTTCACCGCTGACCTCGCTGCGTCCCTGCCCAGTCATGCTACGCAAATGTGGGTAGAGATCGTCGGACATGAAGGTGAAATTTTGAGGCGAGAGAATAGGAGCAAGCGAAGCCAGGGTGTGAGTTTTACTCTGCTTTCGCGGGTTCTTCGGGCGTCGTTTCCGCTTCGGGCGTCGTTTCCGCTTCGCCCAATTCAGCCGGCGATTCAAAACCGCCGTCCCCATCGACTTCCGCAGGCACCAATTCAACGTTGGTGTCTGTGCTATCGCCTTCGGTGGCGCTTTCGCCTTCGGTGGTTGGGATCACCAAACCGCTGGCAATGTCTTCGGCGTCGTTGCCGCCAGGTCCAGCGGAGATATCCGTTTCGATCAAGTCAGCCACGGCAGGTGCGTGCATTCCAAGGGACCACATCGCGAACGCGCAAACCAGAATCCAGACTCCGGCCAGCGACACGGTGAGCAACGTGAAGGTATCACCCGCTTTGCTACCGAACGCACTCTGACCGCCGGCACCCCCGAGGGCACCCGCAAGTCCGCCACCCCGGCCACGTTGGACCAAGATCAACAGAATCAAGAACAGGGAGAGGAAGGCCATCAGCATTCCCAGCACCATGCTGCCGAAATCAGCCAACAGGCAGAATTGCGTGAAATCGAGAGAATTGATCATGATTGGTCCTTTGGGAAAGCTGTTAACAACTAACTATTAGCTGTTACGAGCTTGGTGGTCGAGTGGGTTATCTGCCGCTGGGGGTCCGCAGCAAGTGGGTGAAATATTGGGGTGAGGTGATGTTATTGGGGGCTGATGATGCCGACAAAGTCTTCTACCTTCAGGCTGGCCCCGCCGACGAGTGCCCCGTCGATGTTCGGTTGAGCCAGTAATTCGGCGGCGTTGGATGGTTTCACGCTGCCACCGTACTGAATTCGGATTTGTTCCGCCACATCGGGCGTGAACATTTTGGCGAGTAATTGGCGGATGTAGGCGTGAACAGCCTCGGCTTGCTCTTTCGTGGCTACTTTTCCAGTACCAATTGCCCACACTGGCTCGTACGCGATCACGATTCCAGCCGCTCGGGCCTCGTCGAGTCCCGCCAAAGAACCGCGGATTTGCGTTTCCACAACGGCTTCGGTTTCGTCGGCCTCACGCTGCTGCAGTGTTTCTCCTACGCAAACGATCGGGACGAGGTTTCCGGCCAAAGCTGCGTGCAGCTTTTTACTAACGTCGGCATCGGTTTCACCCATCAATTGACGGCGTTCGCTGTGTCCCAAAATCACGAACCGGCAACCCACATCGGTCAACATGGAGGCGTTGATTTCCCCAGTAAATGCACCGTCTTCGGCGGCGTACAGGTTCTGAGCACCGACCTCGACAGGCGTGCCAGCGGTGATTTCAGTGACAATGGCGAGGTAGGCTGCGGGCGGGCAGAGGACGACTTCCACGTCAGGCGATTTGCCGACCGCATCGACGATCCCCTTGGCGAGCGAACGGGCCGTAGCCGAACGCATGTTCATTTTCCAGTTTCCGGCAATCAGTGTACGTCGAGTCACGCGTGGGCCTCGGGAGGTGGTGTGAAAGGGTTTTCAGGGAAGCAGATTTTCCGCACAGGATAGGATTATTTTGCAATTGACGCGAGCGGTGAAATCGTCTTGCCGAGCAGTTCGGCCAAGGATCGCATTTGTTGCGAGATTTCACGGTATTGTTCAGGCAGTAGGGCCTGCGGTCCATCACTCTTGGCTTCCGAGGGGCAATCGTGGACTTCAATATGCACGCCGTCTGCTCCAGCGGCCAATCCCGCTAACGCACAGGGCGGAATCAGATCAGGCCGTCCCGTCGCGTGCGACGGGTCGACGATGATCGGTAGGTGCGTTAACCCTTGGACGATCGGCACAGCGGCGACGTCGAACAAATTTCGCGTGGATGGATCAAAACTCTTGATACCCCGTTCGCAGAGTACGACCTCCGTATTGCCCTCGGATAAAACATACTCGGCACTCATCAACAGATCGACGATCGTGGCACTCATGCCCCGTTTGAGCAGCACGGGGCGACGGGTTTTACCGACCTCGGTGAGTAACACAAAATTCTGCATATTGCGGGCACCGACCTGCAACATGTCGGCGTACTGAGCGACCAACTGCACATTGCGAGGATCGGTAACTTCCGTCACGACGGGAATCCCAAATCGATCGCCAACCTCACGCAAAATCTCCAAACCCTTTTCACCCAATCCCTGAAACGCATAGGGACTCGTTCGCGGTTTATAAGCTCCGCCACGAAACAGATTGGCACCTGACTGACAGACGCTCTCGGCGATCCGCATCATCCGGTCACGATCTTCGACACTACACGGGCCAGCGATCATGGCGAGATTTCCGCCGCCGATCTTGACGCCTGAAACATCGACCACACTGGATTGCGGATGGGCGTCCCGCGACGCCAATTTGTACGGCGGCAGTACCGGGATGACTTGAGCAACACCGGGCAAGGTGCTGAGTATTTCCTGACTGACAAGCGATTCGTCACCGATCAAACCGATGATCGTACGGAACGTGCCCCGACTAAGGTGCGTCGTCAATCCCAATGTTTCGACGTGCCTGATGATATGGTCGATCTGCGAATCGGTCGCATCGTTTTTTAAGATCAAAATCACGACAAAAGCCTGCAAGGTGGCGGAAGAGAGGTGTGTTGTTCCTGACCAGAACAGACAGCCTAGCAGGCAGGCGTGAATCCCTAAAGTAGCAGACATTGTCCCGCGTACCGTTCGCCTCCTTTCATTCGCCTCCCACCGCTCAATCATATCGATCGGCGAGGCGCGGGATCCGAACTTTTGATTAGTTTCGCTATCGGATGGGCGTTCTATCGATGCGAGGTATCGTCAAACAACAACCGCCGCAATTCGTGCAGTAAATCCCGCTGGCGACCGCGCAGCCGTTTCCTTGAACTGGCTACCGCGACCGCTTGATCATAAAAACGCACCGACAAAAACAACTCCGCAGTATGAGACAGCCCAGCGGTGCGAGCGACATGATCGAGCACGGCGCGATGCGATAAACCAATCCCGTGGCCACGACACAATTCAAGCGTCAAGTCATCACTTATTGCCAAGGCGGGCACCCGCAATCGACGCACGAACCAGTAACCAACGATCAACAATCCAATGATCAATAGAACCATCCCGATAGCAAACCACGGGAGGCCCGGCTCGACTACGACATCCTGATACTCTGGAGCTAAATCGCTGGTCCGCGTGACCGCCAAAAACATACCAAACTCATTCATACCGTGATTCCCCGACGATGAAGCGCTTCGATCGCAGTCTCTCGTAGCGACCCGTGTGGTGATGCCGAAAGTTCTCGCAGTAATTCAGCCGATGCTTCACTGACGGCCGCCCCCATTGCTGCGGCTGCCGCTAAACGTACCGACTGATGATCGTTCTTGACGATCACCGTGAACGGCTCGATCATTAAATCCACCAAGCCGAGAGTTTGAGCGAACTCGATCGCTTCGAGCCGTCGTCTCATCACGGCATGACGTAGTCCATCGCGAACCGTATCGAGCGTCTCTGGATCAATCTGCATCAACACGCGGCCGATTCGCAATCGCTGGTCGGAGGACAATTCTGGAAACAATGTTAGTGTGTTGTTGATGTTCAGTTCACGCAGCAAACGCAACGACAATTTAGCGATGTTGGCATCAGGACTATGTACGGACTGCACCAACCGCATGCAAACCTCTGCCGCCCGGTCTTCCAAGGATCGGCTGTTGCTCGGCGTGATCGCGGTATCGTCGCTGAGCCACTCGTCAATTCGCTGACTCTCAAACGCCAGCAACCAATAGTTCACATCGGGGATATCGCAGCGTGCCAAGGAGATGGCGACGGCAGCGCGAGTCTGCACGTCGGCGGAAGTTTCTCCGGAATGTCGTTGCAGTATTTCCAATAGTACCGCGATGGTTTCGGGGTCATGCTGCATCGCATTGGCATACGCGTGCGCCAGAGCCGCATCACGATCACTACCGATCGTTTGCAACAGGGCCACACCACCACGCAAACAATCCGGCAGACCGTACTCTTTCAAATTCCCGAACGTGGCTGTCGTCGGCTCGGGCGAGATCGTATGCAATAATGTCTCACAGTACATCGCGTCGGTACGCTGCATCATCAATGCCAACACACTGCTGGGGATCGAGCGACGGCGAATGTATCCGGCCAGTAACTCTAAGACTGAATGATGATGGCTGCTCCGTAGTCGGCGGATCATCAACGTCCGACAGGGGTGATCATCGTCGAATGAACTCCGCAGCGCGGGATCATCCCAAGAACTGAGAAACAAGAACGCATCGATCAAATCTTCGCATCGATGCGTTTGAAAATTCTTCACCGTTTCAAATAACTGCGAGCTTACTTCACCTCGCAAACGCTCGGTTGTCGAGTCAGGTCGCACCCCTGCGTAATGCCGCCGAGCTTGTTTTCCCCAAACTTGACATAGTGAGACGACCGCGTCGACATAGCACTGACGGACCACATGACTGCGATGTTTCCAAGCTGCTGAGATCATCGCTGGCATCGCCGTGCGGATCGAAAGCACGGTCGTGATGCTGGTGAGTGTCCGCAACCGCTGTTGCCCCGCTGCGGATAGTTCACCATCACTTGTAGGTTGTTGGTCCATGGCGAGTTCATTGCCGAGCAATTCCGTGACGGTTTCACAAAACCCGCTTTCGCAGCCCTGGATCGCCGCCATGATCGCGTCACTATGATGGGGCCAACTCGCAATCAGTAGTTCATGAGAACGACGGCAATCTCGCATCGCGAGCACGCGGCAGCATTGGTTGATAGTCTCTGCATCACCACTGGCGATACCACGAGCCAATATCTCGATCGCTTCAGGACGCGTTGATTTCGTCAGGATTCGGTAAGTGATTTCGAGCGACATGTGAGACCGACAAGGATCGAGAGCTGATCATTTTTTCAGTCAAATCTAGCTCGCTCTTTGTGACCGTCCCCTACCGTCTGCTAAGAATCCAGAACGGCTCGAGCGTTTTGGCCCCATAGAATCCCTAACATCAAAACAATTCCAATCCGAATCTGCGGGCTAGTCAATTTGTAGCGAATCTTCCTCGCATTCGGGTCGCTCCGATGATTGTTCAACAAAACGATGGCAGATGTGGCAGGTATGTACACATGATCGCCGAATCTAGGGGAGATAACCCGATTGCCCAGGCGTGATCGTTGTGTTTCTCAATGCCTCACCTTTGCAGATCTATCTCATGAAAAATTCACTTCCTTTGCTTTCTATTGGCGGAATGATCGTTGTAATCGGTTTCACGATACCGGCTGCTGGCCAATCACCCACGTTGGCAGAGCCCGTTTTGGCTGGCCCGGTTATCTCCGGCTCCATCATCTCTGGCCCCGTCATCTCCGGTGCAGTGCAGGCCGATCCCGTAATCAACCATTCCACCCCCATTTCAATTCTTGGCGATGGCTCCTTTGCCGATACCGTCGCCATGATGTCTGACACGATCACCAGTGACCAGAGCGATTCGTCGCTGACTTCGCCGATCGCTGCTCGAGAACGTGTACAAGAACGTTATCCCGATGGGAAACCACACATCGAAAGATGGGTACAACTCGATGACTCGGGGAATTTCGTAAACCATGGATCGTGGAAAGAGTTTGATCGCGAAGGCAACATCGTCAAATCTGGCGAATATGAAAATGGTCGCCGACATGGCGAGTGGTTTCAAATTGTCAGCGATTCCGCCGCGAATAGCCTATCTACGAACTTAAAAGGATTTCAAGCTCCGTTTCGATCCATGGCGATGTTCAACGAAGGGCAACTGCACGGCCAATGGGTCATCACCGACCATCGTAACAAAATGGTTTTCTCGT
Source organism: Rhodopirellula sp. (assembly GCA_041740155.1). Lineage (GTDB taxonomy): Bacteria > Planctomycetota > Planctomycetia > Pirellulales > Pirellulaceae > Rhodopirellula. The sequence continues at coordinate 83,970 of JBGSMN010000428.1, read as the reverse complement.
GGGAGTTTACCAATGGTAAGCGCGATGGCGTGTCGTTGTGGTTCAGTCCAGCGGGCCACAAGCTGATGCAAGTTCAATACGAATCAAATCAGCCCAGTGGCTCGATGTTTCAGTGGAACGGAACCGACAAAAACCCACCGAAAGAAATCGCCTTGGTTCGCGGTATGGAATTGAAAACAGAAACAAACTGGTTCGAGAAAACAAAAAAACGCAAGAAGGAAGAAGTCTCTTTTTTAATCCCGTCGCCCATGCATGCTGCTGAGCACGAGTGGGATCGGTCTCTGGTCCGATACGCCAAAGCCGATGAGACCAAACCGCTTCGCCACGGCGACTACAAACTGTGGCATGCCAACGGCACGCTAGCACACACGAATACCTACAACCTCGGCGAACCTAGTGGTGCTGCTCAGTGGTGGTATGCCAACGGCCAAGTGCAAGTGTTCGGTCAGTACGCGAGCGGTCAGCCGTCTGGTCAATGGACGTGGTGGCACGAAAACGGGATGCGCAAGTCGTCGGGACACTATCAAGATGGAAGCCAAGTCGGTTTATGGCGAACATGGACACCGCGCGGCGAACTGGCAGCGTCGGAGCAAAAACCGTCGCTCGATACCGCGACCTATTACGCGGAGGGCAATGAAAACGATCTCCTCAACGACACATTGAAGGGCGGTGACAACGAACAGCAGGCGACGCGTGATTCCGAACGTGGCGTGAACGTCATACGGTGATTATCAACCTGAAGCAAGCGATTTCTTAAGTCGTTTTCTGAGCAGGCGGGCGGGGATGGAAGGACTAGCACGCATTGGCTGGCTCGCGTATCGTTGAGCAGTTCTGGTTCGTTTTCTATCGCCTCAGCCTCCTCTCGCTACCATGTCGTCGCTGCCTGTCCTGCCGTCCACCAACACCGATTCGCTCAGCGACACGGTCTCGGCTTCTGATGCCGGTGCCCGAAAACGGCACTTGCTGAATACTTCCGATGAATCGTTGAGCGAATGGTTGTCCGAACGAGGCTACCCTGCATTCCGAGCCAAACAAATCCGCCGGTGGGTGTTTACCGGCCGGGTGGCGTCGTTTGAGAACATGTCGGATTTGCCCGCAAAACTGCGTAGCGAACTCGCCGAAACATTCGATGTTTTCAATGCTAGTGAAGCGCACCTGTCCACTTCAAAGGATGGCACGGAAAAAATTCTTGTGCGTTTAGTTGATGGTGGTGAAGTCGAATGTGTGCTGCTCCGCGATGGTGATCGACGCAGCATCTGTGTCAGCAGCCAAGTCGGATGTGCGATGGGGTGCGTGTTCTGCGCCAGTGGTCTCGATGGTGTTGATCGCAATCTCACACGCGGCGAAATTCTTGAGCAAATGCTTCGTTTGCAGCATCGTTTGCCAACCGACGAACGACTCAGCCACATCGTGATGATGGGAATGGGGGAACCACTGGCGAATCTGCCGAACGTGTTGTCCGCGTTGGACGTCGCTCGCCATCCCGATGGACTGGGTATCAGTCCACGGCGCATCACGATCAGCACCGTTGGTTTGCCACCAGCGATCGACAAACTCGCCGCCAGTGGTGTGCCTTACAACCTCGCTGTCAGTCTGCACGCGCCCAATGATGAACTGCGCAGCAAACTTGTTCCGGTCAATCAGAAGATCGGCATTGAACCTGTGCTCGCCGCTGCGGATCGTTACTTCGCGAGTTCTGGTCGTCGGCTGACGTTCGAGTATGTCTTGTTGGGCGGCGTGAATGACAGTGAAGCGTGCGCACACGAATTGACGCGGGTGTTGCATGGACGCACAGTGATGATGAACGTGATCCCTTACAACTCGGTTGCTGGGTTACCCTATATCACACCCAACAAAGAGTCGATTGCCCGGTTCCGTCAAATACTCGAAACGGCGGGCGTCAATGTGATGTTTCGTCAACGCAAAGGCGACGAGATTGATGCCGCTTGCGGACAACTTCGCCGCAATCGAGGCCAGCAGTTAAGTGATGGCGCGAAGTAGCGGAGGTCGCTGGCTCAAGGAGAAAAATCTATTCTTGATCGCTGCGATTGAGCATCTCTTGGCGGATGTTGAGGTCAGCGTTATCGGTAATAAACTGCACCGCACCATCACCCATCAAAATGTGTGCTCCGCCTAAATGCCCGCCCGTACGTCCTGCCGTCGAGACATTGAGGAATTCATTGGCCGTCACATCTTGAGGACTCATCCACGGCACCGCCAAGGAGGGATCGGTTTCCATGATCAACAGTGTGTTACTGATGCCGTCGGTCGCATCGGAGAACGACATCGCCGTTTCGCCAGTCATTAAACCTGCCGCATCGACGACCGCGACATATGTCGTCAGGTTGCTGAGTTCTCCTGACGAAGGACAACTGTAGGTCGGCACGACCGTTAAACTGACTTGCATGTTTACTGGATCGTCCCAGGGCTTGCTCAGATCAATTCGATCGTACAAGGCTTGCTGCTCAAGGTACGGCAATAGCAACGTTCGCCAACTGTGCAACGGTTTGCCGTTGGCATCAACCGTGTAAGCGGGTGGCAAGGATTGAAACGTGGAATGGTAATTGTGCATCGCTAGCCCAATTTGTTTGATATTGTTGCTGCAAGACATTCGCCGCGCCGCTTCACGCGCAGCTTGCACGGCAGGCAGGAGCAGCCCTGCGCAGATACACATCATGAACAACAACGGCACTGTGACTAACCCGACAATCAACCACGCACTGGTTTTGCGAGGTGGCGTGGCGGACTGCATCGGTGTGAAGCCATAAGGCCCCGCTCGATTCGGATCTTGGGGCTGCTGCTCAAACGGATTTTGATTGCTCATCGTGATTCCTTGTTAGTAAGAGGTAGCGGAACTCTTCTAGAGTCGCATTTATTCTTGATCCACTTGTGCCGTGGTTGGGTCTTCGATCGGTGCGAGTACAATCTGTTTGACGATCTCTTTGCCATCACGAATAATTTTCAGTTCTTGTGTTGAGCCAACCGGTTGCTGTTCGACGGCTTGTTGCAATGCGCTCATCTTGTGGACCCGCTCGCCAGCAAATTCCACAATGACATCGGCGACTTGCAAGCCTGCCACATCGGCCACGGAATCTTTAATGACTTGATAAACAACCACGCCATGATAACTGGGCATATCGAGCGCCTTGGCCATCTTGGGATTGAGCTCGGTAAGTCGCACGCCCATCGCTGCCCGCCGAACTCGCTCGTACTGCGCTAATTCGCGAGCGATCCATTTCGCTTGGTTCACGGGGATCGCAAACCCTATGCCTTGATAGCCTCCATTGCGAGTGGCGATCGCGGTATTGATGGCGATCACGTGCCCGTTCAGATCAACCAGCGGTCCGCCGGAATTACCTGGGTTGATGGCCGCGTCGGTTTGAAACAAGCGACCACGACGAATTTTGGTGATGCCGCGATTTTTGGCACTGATGATGCCAGCGCAAACGGTCGCTTCGAGCTTGAAGGGGCTGCCGATTGCGAGTACCCAGTCGCCGATTTCGAGTTCATCGGAATTGCCAAGTGTAGCGGTCGCTAGCTCACTGTTGGACCGGATACGTAGCACGGCAACGTCGCTATCACGATCCCCATGAACCTTGTCAGCGACCAATTCGCTTTCGTCGGGCAATTGAATGACAACCCGGCGAGCATCCGCAATCACATGATGATTGGTGATCACCCAGTAGGTTCTCTCGCCCTTTTTGGCGGGCACCGTTTCGCTGGCAGTATCCAACATCAAGTCGACGATCACGCCGGAGCCGAGTCCCGTTAACGGTGACCCATCGCCTTCGGACTGCTGCGGTGGCGAGGGACCAAGAACCTCGTCTCCTGGCGGGATATTTTCGGTTTCGTTCTCCGCCTCGTTACCACTCGGTTCGGCAGGTTTGCTCGTGTTTTGCCCATAAGAGAACACCGTGACGACGGCTGGTGTCGCATTGCGAGCAGCGAACCGGAACGCTTTCGACAAAGCCCGTGCATCACTCTGAACGGCGTTTTCCTCCGTGTTTCCAGCCTTCCCGCCGTCCACTGGCTCGGTCGCCAGGGATTCCTCCTCTGTCGTGGGTAGCACGATGACTTCTTGTCCTGGGGCGTCGATCGGCCACAGCAAGTGGAAGGAAAAGAGGGTCAACGCGAGGGCTACGGGACGACTCAACAAGACGGCACGCTTGAACGAAGAAGAAAATTGGCAGGCGAAAGTGCGATTGTGGAACATGATCTTGTTTTCTCGATGCATTCAATGGGGGGAAATGTGGGGCGAAATTCGTTGCCGCAGCCCATCATGGCGACTTGCATCTTACCCGCAGTAGCCTCGAATCCGAAATCCTATCTACGAAACGGCGTTTGGGTGCAATCTTGGTCAATAAAGCTGCCTGGGCGTGCCGACCAAGTATTGTTTGGCGGAGAGAATCGGTTACGCTAGTAGTGCCGTGAAGGCGGAATCGACTCCTCTAATCTGGGCCACTCACATGTCTCTCATCTCAACCCATTCCTCCAAGGCGATGGTCACTTCCGATAGTGAAGTTCCAACTGACGAAGAGGTCGCTCGTTTGGTGCAGGCCGCGATCGAAGCCCGTAACCATGCCTATGCTCCACACAGTCATTTTTATGTCGGTGCGGCACTGCTGCTTCACGATGGACGAATCGTAGCAGGCTGCAATGTTGAAAATGCGAGTTTTTCCTTGACTCAGTGCGCTGAGCGTGTGGCCGTGACGACCACCGTCGCCAGCGGCTATCGCAGTTTCCGAGCAATCGCGATCGCTAGCGTGGGAGGCGCGATGCCCTGCGGTGCTTGCCGACAAGTTCTGGCGGAGTTCGGCATGGACGTTTTTGTTTACACTATCGATGTGATTGACGGTGACCAACAAATGCGACGTCTCTCCGATTTGTTGCCCGATGCCTTTTCAACCTCCGACATTCCCTCTTCGTAAGTCAAACACCATGCTTCGGTTTCAAACATTCTCGCGTTCTCTCTCCGCACTGTTCTGTTTCTCGGTATGCGTGATTGCGACCACAGCAAACGCACAAAACTTCCTCGGCCCACGTTATCCGGGCGAAGTGATTATCTCCGAGCGAATCGTTACCCCTCAAGCTCAACGCGACAGCTCACAAACACTGCCAGCACCTAAGCTTACGAAGAAGACAACGACCGACGAGAATGGCCGGAGCGTCTTGGTCGATTCAGCCGATGGAATTGCTGAGCCAACTTCGTTATCCGACGGTAGCCTGCGACGTGCCGAACTCACACGCGATGATATTCCCTTGCTCGCGCTCGGTCGTGAAGTCTGGGAACGCATGTTGGAGCTGGAACGAGAGAACGCGAGACTCGAAGCCACGCTCGAATACGAACGACGCTTGGCAACCTTCCGCGAACATTCCGAGGAAATGATCGAAGCCCATCTGGCGGAAATCGAACGTCTCGAAAACGAAATCAAAGAACAACGTACAGCGACCACCCGAGATCTGGAGGAATCTCGCGCCGCCGTAGCCGAAGCATTGCGACAGGTCCAAACTCGGTCAGATGAAATTGCTGAGTTGCAAAAACAGCTCCACGATTCATCCGACGAACGCAAGCAGCGAATCGCCCACGCAGATCGAAAAGCGAAAACGAGTGTGGCCACTGAGAAAACTCCCGAAAAGAAAATGGCGGCGAGCACGGACCGCGAAAATGATTCAGTGACAAAGCAGTCTGACGACCAACAACTGAAGCATGAAGAACCATTGCCTGAACCGAAGCAACGCAAAGCCAACACGAAAGACGTCGGTGCCACCGAGTCCGAGCAGGTACCCATCATGCTGACCGTTTTGCCGATAGGCTTTCAACTCGAGGCGGTCTCAGAGAACGAGTTGTTGCAGGCGGCCATTCTTTCAAGCGCCGACGACGAACTGCCGGCACCGGTGATCGAAACGAGCGGGCTGCAAGGCGGTGCCCTCGGGCCACTGGGCAAAAATAGTGAGCCTGACCAATCCTCCGAAACCAAATCAAATGATTGATCAACGACTCGTCACGAGTTACCGAGCGAGTTCTTCAACTCAGCTAGTCCCGCCGCCATGCTGATTGATGGCACGTAGCCCAGTCGTTCTTTGGCGGCCGTCATGTCAAAGAAATGATCTTTCGCGAGTTGAGCGGCGACGAAGCGGGTCATCGGCGGTTCATCACGTCGGCCCAGCGTTTTGTAAACCGCTTCGCACACGCCACCAATCGCGTACGCCACATGGTACGAAATGCGCCGAGTTGGCGGCGGAACATCACAGGCATCGCACAATTTCGCGATCCAGTCCCAACACAATACGGGTTCGTCTTGGGCGATGAAGTACGTCCGGCCTGCCGAGGTTTCCGGCGACGTTTCTAAAGCATCGAGAGCACAAAGATGCGCAACAGCTGCATTGCCGACGTGTACTGTATCCATTTGGTTTTGGCCATCACCAATAATCCGTAATCTTTTAGATCGAGCACGGTCGAGCAGTCGCGGTAGCAGATGCGGGTCGCCTGTCCCCCAGATCAAATGCGGACGAAGCGAAAGCGTCCGTAGCCCACCAGGCTTGTCTGCGGCAATGACATCTTGCTCAGCGATCGCTTTGGTGTGTGGATAATGACACAGCCAACTTTTCGGATATGAGGCTGATTCGTCGATTCCACTTTGATGTTCACCGTTGAACGTCACGCTCGGGCTGCTGGTGTAAACGCACCTGTTGATACCGGAGATCTGGCACGCGGCCAGGACGTGACGAGTGGCAATCACGTTGTTGTTGAAAAAATGTTTCCACGATCCCCACACGCCCGCGACCGCAGCGGTATGGACCACCGCATCGACATCATTGACCGTGCGTTCGACATACTGAGCGTCTGTTAAATCACCGCGATGATGCTGCATCCCCAGACGCACGAGATCGGGAACTTCACGCCGTGACAATCCAACAACCTCGTCCCCGCGAGCGATCAATTGACGCACGATCTCGCTACCCAGAAAACCGCTGCATCCAGTCACTAAGATTCGCATGACAAGTTTTCTTTCATTGTTTGCCCCAACAAGAAATGGTTCGTAGCGTTACGACGGTTCGCTTTCAGCAATGCTGTTCGCGGGACGTTTTGCCGTACTACTCGCTTGACCTGGGAATCGTTTGAGCACGCGGTACATGATCCCCAACGCGACGATCAACAACAACGATCCAAACACAAACGGTGCGCCCGCGAACGGTTTCCCATCGTACCGAATCGTCGTGTCAGGATGCGTGAAATACTGAAACAAACCGAATGTGAACAGCACCGGTGCGAGAATGTTCGTCAGGCTGAGCAGCGATGTCAACGCACCTTGCACCCGACCTTGCTCACGTGAATCAACCGTGCTCGTCACCAAACTCTGGATCGCTGGGCCTGATAAACCACTAAGTGAACCAAAGATGATGATGCAAGGAATCATCCACCCCTGCGTCGCCAATCCGTAACCCATGAACGCGATCGCAGACACCGTGAGCGCCATCAACACCGTTCGTCGTTCACCGAATCGGCGGATCACCGGTCGCACCATCCCGCCTTGCACAATCACCGCCATCACGCCGACGAGCGCTAACATCATCCCGTTGGTGCGTGCGTCCCAGCCGAATCGAAAACCCATCGACAATACCCAGACGTTTTCCAAACCACGCTGCGCCAGTGAACTGAAAACAAACGCAGCGGCTAAACCGAGCACCATCGGGTAGGCTCGCAGTCGCGCGATCGAACCGAACGGATTCATGCTGTGCAGCGAGATTGCCTCGCTGCGTTTCTCGGGAGGTAGCGATTCAGGCAAAATGAAATAACCATACAACCAATTCACCAACGACAAACCGGCGGCAACGAAGAACGGTAACCGCAGCGAAACGCTACCAAGCAATCCACCCAAGGCTGGCCCGATGATGAAACCGAGTCCAAACATCATCCCAACCAAACCGAAGTTGCGTGCTCGATTTTCGTCGTTAGATATGTCGGCGATGTAAGCGTTGCTGGTTGAAAAACTCGCACCCATCACTCCGGCAATGAACCGGCCCACGAACAGCCAGGCGACGGAGGTCGCCAAACCGGTGATGATGAAATCAATGCCCAACCCAAAGAGCGATCCCAAGATCACGGGTCGGCGGCCAAAGCGATCGGACAATGCACCCAAGACTGGAGCACAGAAAAACTGCATCACGGAATAAGTCGCTGCGATGATGCCGACATATCGGCCCGCCAGTGAGTATTCACCAGCAGCAGAGTCGTCACCACCGACGAACTCTTTGACCAATTCCGGTAACACCGGGATGATGATCCCGATCGCGAGGATGTCGATAAACAGCGTCAACAGGATGAACGCCATCGCCGCAGTACGTCGCTGGTGCGGGGGCGTGATCAAACCGGATAACTCGCGTGGAACGTTAAAATGGGAAACCGTACAGAGCAGTAGAGTAACTGCATCGGCAGATTTTCACAGCCCAGGATGAACGGAGGCGAACGCATCCGCGAAAAACTTGCTGACCAATTCATCCGTCCATCCCGTCCGGTCCCGCTGCAAGAATCCATGATGCCCGCCACGTGGGGAAATGTGCAGCCGAACCGCGTCCGTCTCCGGTGAAGCCGAATTCTCGCGAGTGATTGCGTCAAACGAGGCAACCGGCACCAATGGATCGTCCGCAGAAGTCACAATCAGTGTCGGCACTTCGATGTTTTTCACCACGTTGATCGCTGAAGATTGACCATAGTAATCACGTTCGCACGCGAATCCCGCCAGCGGTGCGGTAAATAATCGATCGAACTCCCGCAGAGTACGCGGTTTTCGCTGACGCAGCATCGCTTGATAATCCTCACGGCTGCGTAGTCGCGGTGAGGCCCGGCGGAGCAGATGTTTGATGAAATACCAGTTGTAAAACCGCAGTCGGGCAGCCTCCATCGCATCGCTGCAAGTTTGCAAATCCAATGGTGGCGCGATCGCCAAGATTGGCCCAACTCGGCCCCAACCCGTCGGAGGCTGGTGAGTGCCGATGCCGACCCGTCCAGCCGCTAACAACAATTGGTTCGCACCCAACGAAACCCCCGCTGCTCCGAGTGGACTGGACTCGTCGTCGATCAGACCCGTGATGAACTCCATCGCTGACAACACATCTTCGCTGCGTCCTGCATGCGTGATCGAGTGACAAAGTTCCGCCGAGTCACCACAACCACGCATGTCCAGCCGAAACGTGCGGACTCCGCGTTGATTCAATCGTTGTTGAAACCGCACCATGTAAGACGCCGCGTGACAACCACAGATCCCATGCAACAATAACACAGATCCCTGACGTGACTTCCAGTCGTGCGGCTCATCGTCGTGCATCACGAGCGCGTCACCGTCGGCTAAATCGATCCGATGGCGGCGATGCGTGGCTGGGAAAGTGGAATCTGCTTCTCTCATCCGGGCACCGATCAGCGTTTGCAGATGCCCACCACGAAGGATCGGGTGCGGATCGAACGTTGGAATCTCAAAATCCGCCAACCACTGTGGGTTGATTGCTGAGCGACTCATCTTGACATCTTTCACTGCAGATTCTTTCTTCACAGCAGTCTCTTTCACTGTGGAACCCTCCGCATCTTGGGCAACCGAGCGGATTGTCGTACAACTAAGCATTATGAAAACCATTCGCACTTTTCTCGCCATCCCCCTGCCCACATCGCTTACTCAAAGTGCGTCGGAGTGGATCACTGAAATGAAGGGAAAACACGCAGTATCGCCGGAATCCGAGTCGTCGGCGATGGGGATCAAGTGGGTTCCCGAAGACAATCTGCACCTGACGCTGAAATTCCTGGGCGACGTCGAAAACATCGAGGTGCCGCGAATCTGTAACGTCGTGGAGGACGTTTGTAGCGGTTTCGATCCGTTTGAACTGAATTTCGTCGGTTCCGGGTTTTTGCCAGACAAAGCTCGTGCCCGCGTGTTAACGGTCGCGATCGAAGACCCCACGCAATCCCTCACCGCGATGGTGAAACTGTTTGAGGAGCGATTTGCTGATCTGGGATTCAAACGCGAACCACGCGATTATGTTCCGCATTTGACGCTCGGCCGGGTTCGTAGCGGCAGCCGCCGGATTTCCGAATCTGTGGTGCAGCAGTGGAGTCATTACGAAGACGAGCCGCTGGGCGAGATGACGGCGATGTGCGTGCAGGTGATCGGCAGTTTTCTAGAAAAACGTGGCCCCACCTACAACGTCATGGATACGGTGGAATTGTAAGTTGAGCGATTGCGATCAAGACGTGTTGTTGGCGATCGAGTCAACCTGTGACGAAACCGCCGCTGCCGTGGTCAGCCGCGATGGACGGGTGTTAGGCGAGTGCATCGCCACGCAAGAAAAACTTCACGAGAAATTTGCTGGTGTCGTGCCGGAAATCGCCGCCCGCGCGCACCTCGAACGCATCTTGCCCGTGATCGATTCCACGCTCCGGCAAGCTGGCATTCAGGGCCGCGATTTGCACGCGATCGCGGTCGCTGATCGCCCCGGCTTAGCAGGATCGTTGCTCGTCGGTGTGGTGGCAGCAAAATCGTTAGCGATGGCTTGGAACAAACCGCTCGTTGCGATCAATCACTTGCACGCCCACTTGTACGCGTGCCAGCTCAGCCAACCGAGCAACCACGCGAGCGTCTATCCTGCCGTGGGTTTGATCGTCAGTGGCGGTCACACCACGTTGTATCAGTGTCACAGTGCGATCGATTTGGAATACCTCGGTGGGACAATCGACGACGCAGCTGGCGAAGCGTTTGACAAGGTCGCGGCGATGTTGTCGTTGGGGTTTCCAGGCGGCGTGGCCGTCGCGCGATATGCACAACAGGGCAACGATCAGGCCTACGCATTCCCACGCTCGAAACAGCATGATGGTTCGTATGATTTCAGTTTCAGCGGTTTGAAGACGGCAGTTCGTTACGCGATCGTCGGCCCAGGACGCCAGGATTTTTCAACGTTAGAACTAAGCGAAAAAGTTAAAGCGGACGTGTGCGCCTCGTTTGAAGCCGCCGTGGTCGATGTGTTGGTTGCCAAGAGTCGACGCGCTGTCTCGGCCTGCGGTGTCCGGCGATTGTTGGTGGGTGGCGGGGTGGCCGCGAACGGGCGGTTACGTCGAGAGTTAAATTTAGCGGCACAGGAAGATGGTTTTGAAGTGTTGATCGCACCGCCAGAGTTATGTACCGACAATGCCGTGATGGGCGCGATCGCGTGGAAAAAAATGGACCGTGGCGATTTCACTTCGCTAGATCTAGATATCACGCCAGGACTACAACGTGGGTTTTAAGAGAGCGTTTACAATTCGCAATTTAATTTTTTTGATTTGGAAATTCATTTGAACCTCGGACCCTTCACCGCCCCGATCAACGCTTGGCTGACTCTGCCACCGCAACAGGTCACCGTGATCCTGGTCATCATGGGCATTCTTGCTGGCGCACTGGCCAATCACGTAATTACAACATGGTGTTGGTTCCCACGCCCGATCTCGCCCTGGGTTCGAATGGGTAACTGGACATGGGATGACGAACACAGACTGATCGCCGACAAGCTGCCCGCCCGTTCGTGGCTCGATCGCATCCCAGTCATCGGTTGGTTGCGATTACGGCGCGAGTCGGCACTGCACGGCAGAGGATTTTGGGTGCGTCCGATCTTGATTGAGCTTAGCATGGCAATCGCCTTGCCGGTGATGCATCACTATTGGCTGCACCAGCAATTGCTGCCTGACGGATTGCCGCCTGCGGCGCTCGGTCTGTTCGCACCTTGGATGACGCTGCTGTTCTTCGTGCACGCATGGTTATTGGTGATGATGGTGGCTTCCACGTTCATCGACTTTGACGAACGCACGATTCCCGATTTGATCACCATTCCTGGAACAATTCTCGCGTTGATCTTAGCCTGCCTCACACCCGCCTTTTTCCTGCCAGGCATCGAACCCAATGGGATCTCGCCGGTCATGTTGCAGCATCCGCTGTTATGGGCCAAGTGGTGGACAACGGGTAATGGGTTGCTCATGTGCTTGTTCATTTGGTCGATGTGGTGTTTCGCATTGGCCGATCGAAGAGTGCGATTGCGTCATGGTTTCGCGAAAGCGATTCGATATTTCTTTGCTCGTTTGGTTCGTCATCCAAGCTGGAAAATTTTGGGAAGCATCTGGTTGATCGGTTTGGTCGCGATCACTGGCGTCTATCAGCTCGGAGGCAGCGCCTGGTTAGGGCTGGCGAGTTCGCTGATGGGCGTGGCCGTGGGCGGAGGCATTGTGTGGTCGATACGCTTGGTTGGAAGTTGGGCGATGCAAACCGAAGCGATGGGTTTTGGCGACGTGACCTTGATGGCGATGATCGGTGGTTACATCGGTTGGCAAGGTTCTGTGATCGCGTTCTTTCTCGCGCCATTAGCGGCGATCGTGATCGTGCTTGTGCAGTTCGTGATCACCCGCGACCGAGCGACCCCTTTTGGACCGTATCTCTGCGCCGGAACGGTGTTAACGCTGATCTTTTGGGACGATGTTTATAACGACCGCTTACGGATCAACATCGCACTGATGGGTAACCTCTTGCTGTGGCTCAGCGTTGCGTTGCTCGGTCTGCTCGGCGGGATGCTATGGATATGGCGTCTGATCAAACAACGGATATTCGCTTGATGGCCGCAACTCGTCTTTAACCTGATTCTTTCAGGCATCGTCAGCGCGATAGGTATTAAGTTCCGCAATCACCCGAGCGACTTGCTGTTGGATCTCGGTAAACAACGCTTCGGCCTGCTCAAACGACGCGTTCTTTCCATGATCCTCCATCGCGATTGCCAGCTCGACAAGGTCAGCAGCACCGAAGTAGCTAACCGAACTCTTGAGCGTGTGAGCTGAACGTTGTAATGTTTTTGCATCTCGCTTAACGATGGATTCTCGAATCGTTGCTAGGTGCTCCGGTGCCTCTTTGGCAACCAGGCTGATAAATTGAGCCAGTCCTTCAGGTCCGCCTGGAAGGAGTTCTTTCGCGAGCATCCAATTGACGGCCGGTTTCAAGTTGGATGCTGACGGCAAGGCAACGTCTGCTGCCTTTTCGTTTGAGTGTTTCTCATTCATGCCCGCTCCTGACGGACGCGACGCAACAGGCACCACAGAATCGGTCCCCAGACAAATCGCTGGGAATCGTTCGATGGCGAGGTACATTTCCTCAGGGACGATCGGCTTGGAGACGTAGTCATCCATACCAACTTCGAGACATCGCTCTTTGTCACCTTTCAACGCTTCGGCGGTCATGGCAACAATCGGAATATGACCACCCGTTTCGCGTTCGCAATTGCGAATCTCGATAGTGGCTTCGTATCCATCCATAACTGGCATTTGCATATCCATCAACACAACATCGAACTCTTGTTCAGCCAGCAACTTGACGGCTTCTTGGCCGTTGACGGCCACTGCCGCTTGGTGCCCACGTGATTTCAACAGTCCCAAAGCGACACGTCGATTGATTTCGTTATCCTCAACCAGTAAAACACGGCGTGGAACGACCGCCGAATTGGATTCAACGAGCGACAATGAATTCAGTTCAATGAGTTGACAATAGTCTTGAACTTCGGAGATACCGAGCACTGCGGTAAAATGAAAAGTGGAACCGCGTCCTGGCTCACTCTCGACCCAAATACGCCCTTGCATCTTTTCAACGAGTTGCTTCGAGATCGTCAGCCCCAGGCCAGTCCCACCGAATTGCCGTGTTGTGGACGCTTCGGCCTGTTCAAAGGGGCGAAACACAAGCTCCAGCTTGTCTGCGGGGATGCCGATGCCTGTATCACTAACGGAGAAATGTAGCTGCACGCTGTTTGACGATATCGTTTCTGGATAGACGTTGACGCAAACTTCGCCTGTTGCTGTGAACTTGATAGCATTGCTCAGCAGATTGACCAGGACCTGCTGGATTCGACCAGCATCGCCCAGCAAACGGTCGGGAATTTCAGAGGCAATGCGACAAACGATCTCAAGTCCTTTCTCTGCCGCGCGCAAAACAAATAGTCGCGAGGCACGGGCAATGCACTCGGAAAGTTGAAACTCCACGCATTCCAGTTCGAGTTTACCGGCTTCGATTTTTGAGAAGTCCAAGATGTCATTTAGCAAGCGAAGCAAGATGTGTGCTGATTCGTCGACCGACGCCAAATACTCACGCTGATCCGATCGCAGTTCCGTCTGCGCCAATAATTTGGACATGCCAATGATGCCGTTCATCGGAGTGCGGATTTCGTGACTCATGTTCGCCAAGAACGAACTCTTCGCCCGACTGGCGGATTCAGCAGTCTCTTTGGCCGCGCGGAGTGTTTCGATCGCTAATTTTTCGTTGGTGACGTCTCGGATGCCACAGATCACGGCGGGTCCATCATCCGTGTCGATTGTGCTGAGGCCAACTTGCGTGGGAAACTTGCTGCCATCCTTCCGCAATCCGTACAGTCTGAACGCTTCGCTCATGTCGCGTTGAACGGGATTCTGAAAATACTTTTTGCGATGGTTTGGTAGTTTTGTACGATACCGTCGCGGGACTAGAACATCCGCCTGCCGCCCACACAGTTCTCCGTGATCGTAGCCAAACATTTCATCTGCCTGACGGTTGGCGAGCAGGATGTTGCCCGTTGCATCGACAACCAACATTGCAGTGGGAGCTGCGTCGATGATGGCGCGAACTCGTTCGAGCATTTTCAGACTCTCGGTAATGTCTTCCCCCACCCCCAGAAAACCCGTGATCGCTCCTTTCGCATCCTTCACGGCGGTCACAACGAGCCGTACAGGAAACTGTGAACCATCTTTTCGCACATACGTCCACTGACGTCGGTCAAATAATCCGCGTTTCGCGGGGTTCACAAATACATCAAAACCTTCGACGGCGTAGCCCAACTCACGACTCAGCTCTTCACCACGAGCGATCACTTCTGCGGCAACGTGCAAAATGGCAGGCGACTGTTTGCCAACGATTTCATCCGCTGTATAACCCAGCAGATTCTCTGCGCCGGAATTGAAAACTGTAATTAGGCCGTTAACATCCGTTGCAATAATCGCGACCTGTGTCGATGCATCAAGGACTCCAGCGAGTTGTGAATTGGCCAGCGCAGCATCTTCAGCTAACTGGATCGCGGCCATCTGCTGATCTCGCGAGATTTTCGCGGCTGTACGAAGTCGTTCGCTGATATCAACAACGGCAGCCAGAACAAACGAACCTTGTGAGGTATTAAAGGGATTCAATCCAATCTCAACAGGAAACTCGCTGCCATCCTTTCGTCGAGCAAACAACTCGCGTCCAATGCCTAGTCTTCGCGTTTGTCGATCGCTTAAGTAACCATCGCGAAGGTTTGGGTACCCAGCGAGAAAAAGCTCAGGCAACAATGTCTCGATTGGTTGATTCAAAAGCTCGTTGCTGTCGTAACAAAACAGGCGTTGGACCTCCTGATTGACGAACACGATTTCACCAGAGTCGTTCACGACAATCACGCCCGATGGCATCACTTCCAAGGCCATAATCAGCAATTCATGGCGTACGTTGGTTAAAATTTTGTCGGGATTCATTCGGAACGTCTTTTCTGCAAAGAATGAAAAAAACGAAACGGCTGGGATCGGCGGTACGCAGTAAAAAGCGGTGTAGCTTGATTGGCGAGTAATCGCCTAGTATATTCGAGGGTACGCCCCTGGTACTGACGCCGCACTGAGGATTGCAGAAGGGTATGAAGATTCTACTTGTCGAAGACAGTGCGGTTGATCGAATGTTTGTCACTCATTCACTCCGTGAAGTCGTCGACTTTGAATGCGATCTGGTGCCGTGTGATTCGCTATCGAAAGCGTTTGAGCATCTAGCGAAGGCATCATTTGATGTGATTCTTCTGGATCTGTGGCTGCCTGATTCCGAAGGTATGCAAACGTGCCAGCGCGTGGTGTCTGCTGTTCGCGGAACCCCTGTTATTGTGATGACCGGGACCGACGATCGAGCGTTAGCTACCGAGGCAATTCGAAGTGGTGCCCAAGATTATTTGGTCAAAGGTGCGTTTCCAGGGTCCGCGATGGCGAGAGTATTGCAATACGCGATCGACCGTTTTCACTTTCATCAAGATTTTGCCCAACAAGAGAATCAATTTCGGCAAATCCTTAGCCATGTTCCGGCGATCATTTGGACCACCGACTGTGATCTATTGGTCACCAGCGTCCAGGGCGCTGGTCTGCAACAGATTGCTCTGGACCCTGATCAAGTGTTGGGAAAATCCCTCGATGCTACCCTATTTGCGAAATCGGACTGCGATGACGCCGCCAGCAGTAGTTTCGTTCATTCACATCAATGTGCCATAGCTGGGCACGCCGAATCACTGGAGTCTCGCTACAACGACCGATTGTTTGAGGTTAAAATTGATCCGCTCCATCAACCTGAGACTGGTATTGTTGGAGCAATCGGTATCGCGCTTGATGTGACAGAACGGCGAAATCTCGATCACGAAATCAATTTTGCGAGGTTGATTCAACAGGGATTGCTGCCAGCGTTTCATCCACAGCTTGATGGCTTCGACATCTTTGGCGGTTCTTTCCCAGCGAAGCAAACCTGTGGTGATTGGTTCGACTACCTCATGTTTCCTGATGGTTCGCTGGGACTTGTCGTGGGCGATGTCAGTGGCAAGGGATTTGGACCCGCGATCCTCAGTGCAACGATGGCAGCGTACCTGGACGTGTTAGCGGAAAGCCATACCGACATTCACGAGATCTTGACGCTTTGCAACCGGTTGATTTGTAAACGAAGATTAGACGGCCAGTTTGCAGTGTTGTCTCTCGGACAGCTTCACCCTGGCCAGCGGACGATTACTTACGGCGGCGCGGGCGAAGAAATCATGATTATTGATCGAGATGGCAATCAGAAACAAAAAGTCCTATCTAGCGGTTATCCTTTAGGATTATTTCAGGATAGTCGATATGACGATTCCGCCACTGTTTCGTTGGAGCCTGACGATATCCTGCTATTTCTTACCGATGGTTTTCGTGAAGCGATGAACGAATATGACGAGCAATTCGGCGACACTCGGATCGTGGAATCGGTAGCTAGCAATCGAACTGCGTCCGCGCGGGAGATCTTTCTTGCGCTGCGTCAATCGGCCTGTGACTTTGCCGACATTCACAGCCAACAGGACGATATGACCGGAATCGTCGTCAAGGTACTCGATGCTCAAGACAAATCCTGTCAATCCATATCGGGCTAAGCTCATCATGCGAATCTTTTCGCTCGTGCGATGCGTGCTGCCAAAACATGTTTGCAGGGACCACGTTGACCTTGATGGCGGCTGAACCAAACGCAACTGCAGCGATCCCCGTCAGAACGTAGTCGCACAAATTGATTGGCATTGGTGCCGCTGACTTCGAGATCCACTTCTCCGGCTTGCTCTCGCAAGATACGTACGCCGTTATTCTCGAGATGCTTACGAGCGGCTCACAATCGAGGTTGATCCTTTTCAATCGCACTAGTGTCCAGTGGCAATTCGCGATGAAAATAGTAACCACTATGAGCATCGAAACCTGCTAGCCCACGTGTGGAGAGCGCGTACAAAGCGTCTTCGGCGGCTTGTCTTGTACAGCCCAATCGGGCCGCCAACTCGGCAGGATCCAGTTGACTTTGCCAACCCAGGCAATCGTAGAGATCGTCGACGACCGATTGCCAACGTTCATCGGCCAGCGCCGTTAACACTTGACCTTCACCGGAGAACCCACGGTGCATCGTTGGACTCAGCACGAGCCATAATCGACCGACGAGGTTGTCAACGGTGACGGCAGATGTTTACGAAGTTTCATCACTCCAAAAACTGATCTCGTCGGCGATAGGTAACACCGGAACGATCACTCGCAACCGCTCAGCATCTCCGATCGGCATCGCACCAGCTTGTGCTCGTGGACTGAGGCGGATCGAGCTGCCACGGACGATGAGGTATTGCAGGCCTGATCCCGAAAGAGCGATGCTCTGCAAAAACGACGCTAGCGCGGCAGGACGAAACGAGTGTCGACGTGTCAGGCGCGATTGATATGCCTGGACTTCGCTAAGCCCTTTGATCCAGCGTTTTGTTAATGCAACCATCTTTTCAATGGTTGTTTGATTGTTCGTTTCAATCGCCACGGCATCACGTGTGATCGCCAGTGATGTTTCCTCGTCGGCGCGAATGCGAGCGAGGTGTGAGATCATCGGTGGATTGAAAAGGTGTGTCTAACGCTCTAACGGTGCACAGAAAACTTTTCCGCAGGCTGTGCTTCGCTCCGAAATAAGATTCGTGATGAATTCCGTTGCCCCGCCACGACGCGACCGCACAAAATTTTTAGAAGCGAAGAATTCTATTTGACACTGTCACATGACAGTGTTATCGTCACGGCATGGCACTTCAATTCACCATCGCCGATCTCCGTTCGCTCGTGGCCCGAGGCTTGGCTGTCAGCGGGTACGAACCGACAGCATCGGCGCGCGTTCGGGACGTGCCGGACACACGCACGATTCGTTACTACACAACACTGGGCTTGCTCGATCGTCCGGCGGAGATGCGCGGACGCACGGCGTTTTACGATCGTACTCATGTGCTGCAACTCGTCGCGATCAAGCGATTACAAGCTGAAAACCTCACACTGTCAGATATCCAGTCACGCCTGACTGGCCTGCCACCGAAAAGCTTGGCGAAAATCGCGAACCTCCCCGCTGAATTTTGGGAGGAAGCCGCCACGTTTCTGCAAACATCACATCAAATCAATTCAGCGCAGGCGAGCACGCCCGAAACAGACGTTTCCGAAACAGAATTCTGGGCCACGGTGGCAGCGACTCCGCATTCGCCCAATGAACAACGAGCCAACATCAACGTGCGGTCTTCTGTTCGCATTCGCATTCATAGCGACGTGGAAGTGATCGTTGACGTACCAGCGAAGAGTCGGCCCACGGTTGATGTGCAACGACTTCGCGAAGCTACGGACGTGTTGTTGGCGGAGTTGAGGCGACAGGGATTGTTGCCGTAACGGAGAATTCAGTGTGTTTGGTTTTCAGGAAGGACGATTGAGTCAATTGTTTACTCTTATGGGAGAGATGGTGATGAGTACATTTGTGTTGCCACGTATCGCTGAGCATGAGTCTTTGCCAAGTTGCGAGACAGGGTTTGGTAGTCTGTCCACGTCGGCTGGTAATCTGCCACTGAAACAACTCGGTTATCACGCTCGGGTCGTTGGATTGGCGGTGCGAACTACGGTCACGCAAGTTTATTACAATCCGTTCGATGATTGCATCGAAGCGACGTACATCTTCCCACTCGAAGGCGAGCAAGCGGTCACGGCCTGTGACATGTGGGTAGGCGAACGTGTGATTCATGCGAATTTGCAAGAACGCGGGCAAGCTCGCAAGGCTTACCAGCGAGCGATAGCGAGAGGTTATCGGGCAGCTTTGTTAGAAGAGAATCGCCCGGAAGTTTTCTCGATGAAAGTTGGAAACATCCCGCCAGGCGAAGCGGTTCAAATTCGCATCCAGTGCGTCGGCACGTTACCAGTCGTTCGCGGTGAATGGACGCTGCGAATGCCGTTGGTTGTGACTCCGAAATACACCTCTGGGTTGGTGCTACCGCGCGACTTTGTTGGTGATGGGACACATCATGATACCGATCAAGTTCCTGATGCGTCGACGGTCACGCCGCCGGTTTGGTTGCCGGGTTTCGCGAATCCCGTTGACCTCCGCTTGGCCGTTTCAATTGATCTCGGCTCATTAGTGAGTGATCCAGATCGTGCCGCCGATCGTTAACGCAACAGGGCCTCGCGACATTGTCTTTGTCCTTGATCGCAGCGGCAGCATGAGCGGTTGGAAAATGTCGGCTTCACGACGTGGGATCAGTCGACTGATCGACACGCTGGCACCGCATGATCGTTTCCAAGTTCTCGCGTTCGATGATCAAATTGAATCACCATGGTCGTTGAAACGTAGGCATCAATCGCAATGGGTCAACGCAACGGATTCGAATCGTTTTGAAGCTGTTCGTTGGCTGGCGAACATCAACTCGCGAGGCGGCACGGAAATGGGCGTGGCGATGGACATGGCGGTGAATTTGTTTGCTAAATCAACATCCGATGACGCCTTGCGGTCACGCTCGATCGTGCTCGTGACGGATGGTCAGATTTCGGGTGAAGCCTCCGTGCTGCGCGTGTTGGGCAAACTACCTGAACCGGAGCGTCCTAGAATTTATTGCTTGGGCGTTGATCGGGCCGTCAATGCCAGCGTCTTGCAACGCTTGACGAAACTCACCGATGGCACGTTTGAACTTGTTGAATCGCAGCAGCGACTTGATGAAGTGATGACGCGGTTAAGTGAAGAGATGGGTTCGCCAGCGATCACAGACTTGCAGATTCTATCCTGCAATGAGAATGACTTCGCGATGACGCTCGCACCGAGCAATCGGCGGACGTTGTATTCAGCTCGGGCAGTGTCGATCTATGGTCGTGCCGACACTTCGAAACCGCTGTCGATTTTGTTGCGTGGGCGGTTGGCAAACGGAGCCGAATGGACGCATCAACTTACTGCATCAGCGGTTTCCACGGATGCTTTGCCGCAGCACAACTCACCGCTGCTATTGCCGTTGTGGGGGCGACAACGTGTTCGTCAACTCGAAGACGCGATGGCCGCTAGTGGAAAACCGAGCAAGGAACTGAAATCTCAAATCGTGGATTGTTCGCTGGAGTGTGGAGTGCTGTCAAGGTTCACAGCGTTCGTGGCTGTTGACGAAAGTGAAATCGTCAACACAAGTGGGCGGTCTCATCGCATGGTGCAGCCTGTGGAATTACCGGATGGATGGAGTCCCACAGCACTTGGTGCGATTCCAGCATCGAAATTAATTCCGCGCTCACTGGCCAATCGCAGTAGCGGACAAAGCTCCAGTGCAGACACCGGTGAAGAACAGTTCGTCCGACGGATGCTGAGCAAGGGCATCGTGAGTTTGGAACAAGTTGCCGAGGCAGAAGAGATGGCCAAGAACATCTCCTGGAGCGTGGCAGATGCCCTCGTTCATCTGCAGTATGCGACTGCAGAAGAGGTTTCTCGCGTGCTAGCGACGACGCACGCACTTCCGTACGTCGATTTGCAGCACACTCCGATCGAGCGGAGCGTGATTGAGTTGGTGCCCGAATCGGTTGCTCGCGAGAATAATATCATACCGATTCGCGAAATCGGAGCGTTGTTACAAATCGCTGTAAGTGATCCTCGTGACCTAGATCTCCTTGAAAAAATTCGATTCATCTTGAACCGAACAATTCAAGCGGTCATCGCTCCCAAAGCGGCGATCGCTGGTGCAATCAATGCGTACTACGGAACGATCAAAGGCGACTCGGCTGACTCGATGTTACAGGAATTTACCGACACCGCGATCGATTTTACCGAAACCGATGGTGGCGGTTTTGATGACGAAGATGCGACTTCGTTTGGCTTTGCTCCACCACCGCCTGCCAGCCCTGCGAAGGCCCGAGAGCGAAGTGCTGGACACGTTGAAACCGACACGGCACCAGTCGTGCGATTGGTGAGTCTGCTGATTGCCGAGGCGATTCAATTGCGGGCATCGCGCATTGAGCTTCGTAGCGACGACGCCTGCATTGCCGCCAGCTATCTCATTGAGGGAGCAATCGTCGAGCGAGATAAGATCCCACGTCGAATGTTAGCGGCGATTGTTTCACGATTGAAAATCCTCTGCCACTTGGACATCACCAATGTGAGTTATCCTCAACGAGGCGAGTTCGATATCACAGTCGGTAATCAAGCATATCGTTTGACCGTAGTGATCGAGAAAGAAAACACCGAGATGACGATCACGATTGAGATTCCCTCATCGAAGTCATCGGCACCTTGAGAATCATTAGGATAGAGACATCGATACGAAAAAACGCCGGCTCCTCAATTGAGGAACCGGCGCTGTGATGAATTGTCTGGGCTGCCTTGTTAGTCAAGGCAGCTTAACAAACTAGTTTCCGCAACCACAACCGGCTACTGGAGCAGCAACGGCTGGAGCCGAACCGCATCCGCAATCAGCCGAGCTGGAGTCGCCACAGCCGCAGCCGCTAGCGACTGGGACTTCAACGGTTTGTGGGACCATGATGGTCTTGCAAACTTGAACTTCTTTTTGAACTTGAACTGGCACGCAAACGGTGTAGCTTTCCGTCTTCGTTTCAGGAACTTGGTCAACGACGGTGACGCTGTAAGGGACTTCTTCCGAAACCGTATCGCATTCGGTGACGGTGTACTCACGAGTCCGCTCTTGTGGCACCATGACGGTGACGCTGCGTTGACGCGTTTCGGTCGTCATCGTGGTTTGTGGAACCATCCGAGTGCGGCTTTCAGCAACCATGGTGGTCACGTTCTTGTCGCGAACACGTGTTTCGGTGCTGCAGCTCGTCTTGCTGACCAAACGAGTACGTTGTTCAGTACGTGTCTTGGTGACGTTGTACTCTTGCGTACGGGTTTCTTGACGGCAACGATGCACTGGCACTTCGCGAGTACGAGTTTCTTGACGAGTGCGAGTCACAGGCACGCTGCGAGTGCGTGTTTCGGTACGGCACTTGTTAACGGCCACCATCCGAGTGCGAGTTTCGCTACGGCATTTGGTGACAGTGACAGGGCGTGTGCGAGTTTCGCAGCGGCTCTTGGTCACTTCGTATGTGTAAGGCTGCTCAACTTGCTCAGTCTTGTAGGTCGTGCAAGGAACTTGTTCGCAAACCACGTTTGGAACCCAGACTTTGCGAGTGACCGTTGTCGAGCATCCGCCACCACAGCTATCGCCACAGCCACATGAGCTGCTGCATCCGCCGCATGAACCACATCCGCCACATGATGACGAACCACAACCACTAGCGGCTGGAACTTCTTCGCTGACACACTGGTAGCTGCCCATGTCTTTGCTGACGGTACGATAGCTCGTCACTGGAACGCGTTGGCAAACAGTGCGGCTGCCGGTCATCGTTTCGGTGTAAGGCACGTTGACCTTGTAGCTGACTTCGCTGGTCTCAGTGTACGGCACGCTGACGGTGTAGCTTTGTTCGACTTGCTCGGTGTAAGGAACTTGAACGGTGTAAGCTTGCTCAACATGTTCGGTGTAAGGAACACAAACAGTGTAGTTTTGCGAAACCATTTCGGTGTAAGGCACGTTGACGGTGTAGCTGCGAGTTGCCGTTTCGGTGTACGGAACGCACACGGTGTAAGGAACTTCGACTTGCGTCGTGACAGGAACTTGAACCGAGTAGGATTCTTGAACCACTTCGGTTTTTGGAACCATCACGGTGTATTCTTGAGCGACTTGCGTCGTCACTGGAACTTGCACGGTGTAGTCTTGCGACTGCTCAGTTGCCACCATTTCGGTGTACGACTGAGTCTTGGTGACTTGACGTGGGACTTGTTTGGTGACGGTCCGTGTGCGAGTTTCGGTGCGTGGCACGCTCTTCATCACGGTGTAAGAACGCTCACGCGTTTCTTGTTTCATTTCGGTAACAGTCACCGTTTGTGTTTCGTTGACTTGTTGTGGGACCATGATCGTTTGAGTGGTCATGGTCGGGCCACAGCCGCCATCGGCACTAACGCTTGGGCCGGCATAATCAGCGGCGAGCGTATCGGAGCAGCCGCCACAGGCGGGTGCTGGCGCGGGTGAACCGCAGCACTGAGCGTTGGCAGGGACACCGTAACAAACGGCGGTCAAAGCGACCGCGAAGGTCAGGGACAGTTTCTTCACAGGGATTTCCTTGGAGGTACAAACATCTCGGATCGTCGAGCGACGTCCGAACAAACTAGAAGGTGTGCTGAAAGCTAGTTTGAGAGGGATGCCTGTCCACTAAACTGAAGAAATGCAAACGGGAAATTTCAATGACAGGGAAAATTTTGCAGGTTGGTCCGATTGTGCGGATTAGCGACTCAGGTTTGCCCGATTGCCGCTTCGAGCAGCGTGCGTTCGCTCCATTGTTGGGCCTCACGAACCCCCACCAATCGACCGCGAGAGAAGACACCGATCCGGTCGCAGACACCGAGCAGTTCAGGCAAATAGCTGCTCACCAACACGATCGCTTTGCCTGCGGCGGCGAGTTTTCCGATTTGCTCGTAGATCATGCTCTTGCTGCCGATGTCAATCCCTCGGGTCGGTTCGTCGAGCAGCAATATCTCGCAGTTGTGATGCAACAATCGCGCTAAGGCGATTTTTTGTTGGTTTCCTCCCGACAATGTTCCAATGAGTTGCTCAGGCGAGTTTGCTTTGACGTCTAGTTCTCGCATAAAGGCGGCCGTGTCGGCAGACATCGCTCGTGCGGACAAAAACCCGCCATGGAGATAAGTCTTCACTCGCGTGATGGTGAGATTGTCGGTCAAGCTGCGAGAGAGAAACAAGCCTTCGTTCTTGCGATCTTCGGAAACCAAACCCATTCGATCACGGGACCAACTGAGGTCGGCGCGTCTGGTTGTGGCCTTCCTGCCGTTAACGCACACCTCGCCACCGGTGGTAGGGTCCAATCCGAAAATGGTGCGTAACGTTTCGGTACGGCCCGCACCGATCAATCCAGCCAAGCCGAGGATTTCACCACGATGCACGTCGAAGGTAATGGTCGTGGAGCCAGACTCGCTGCTCAGCGTGTTGCTGTCCGGTGCATTAACGCTCAGTGCCTTAACGCTCAGCATGACATCGCCTCGCTGGTGTGTGAAGCGAGGGTACAGACTCGACAGCTCTCGCCCGACCATGCTGTGAATGATCTCGCTCATCGACGTCTCAGGTTCATCATTGACGGTCGCCGAATTGGGCTCTCCTTCACGAAAAACTCGTGTCTGAGTTGGCATTCGTCCACTGAAAACACTTCGTCCATCTCTCAGCACCGTGAAACGATCGGCAATCCGTTGACACTCTTCCAAGAAATGGCTGATGTAGATCACGCTCACGCCAACGGCTGCCAACTGCTCGATTACCGCAAACAATCGCTCGGTATCAGGCTGGGTTAAACTGCTGGTGGGTTCATCGAGAATCAGTAGCCCCAACGATTGTCCAGGCGAGTGTTGCGAAGACACGATGGCACGTGCGATCTCAACCATTTGTTGTTCAGCGATTGAAAGTTCACCTGCCGTACGATCGAGCGGCAGATGTTGGCAATTCAGTTTCGTCAGAGCCTCGCTTGCCCATTGCCGCTCGGTGTTTTGGTCGATCCAACCCAACCTGCCCGCGAACGAGCGGAGCGGCGAACCGCTCGCACGAATTTCGTGGCCAAGCAAAATATTTTGACAAACCGAGAGTTCCGGTGCGAGATTCAGTTCCTGGTAGATCATCGCGATCCCAGCGGCCTGGGCAGCCCGCGGGTTCGCCAATTCGACGACATTGCCATCGATCAGAATTTCACCCGCGTCGGGCCGATGTGCACCGCTGAGGATTTTCATCAAGGTGCTCTTGCCAGCCCCGTTCTCGCCAATGATAGCGTGGACCTCGCCAACGCCGACGCTCAGGTCAACACCATCGAGAGCGCGAGTGGCACCAAATGATTTTTGGATGTCGGTGAGTTGCAAACGTGGGGTCATGTAGAAACCTGAGGGCTTCGATTGGTCAAAATAATCTCAATTGACATGTCGTCACCTACCGATATATTGGATGTATTCAATGGATGGGCCGCGTCGACACAATCATAGCAAAGAACTAATGAAAAAATCTGCCAGCAAGGCGAGCGAAATGAGCAAACCCAAAGGGAGCGTGAAAGAGCTTACTGAGGCAGCTGAATGTCTCAAAACGCTAGCGCATCCCGTTCGTCTGCGAATGGTCCAATTGCTATTACATGGTCGCTACACCGTGGGTGAACTGGCCGCCGATTGCGAAATCCCTGACAATGTTGCCTCTGAACATTTGCGATTGCTCCAACGCTGCGGATTCTTTGAAAGCGAACGGGAAGGCCGACGCGTGTTCTATCAAGTCGCCGAGCCGCACTTGGAAAAATTGATGGCCTGTATCGAAGGACGCTTTCTTTCCTAACAGACAATAAACGGCAAGTTCTCTGGCTAACGAAGCGTTTTTGTTCCCACCCAAACACATCGTCGTCTCGTAAGATCGCGATTTCTAAATTTCAGCCGTTTTGCAGACTTGACGAGAACATTTTTTTACTCCTACAGGAACCATCATGAAGATTGTGATCATTGGCGGCGTCGCAGGCGGTGCTTCGGCCGCAGCACGAGCACGCCGGTTGAGTGAAGATGCTGAGATTCTCTTGCTCGAACGAGGCCCCGAACCCTCTTTTGCCAATTGTGGATTGCCTTATTACGTCGGCGGCAAAATCAAGTCACGTGATTCGTTGCTCGTGGCCCCCATTGAACGTCTGCGTCAGCGCTATCGGCTCGACGTGCGCATCCTCAGCGAAGTCACTGAAATCAACCGTCATGATAAAACAGTGACCGTTCGCAATCTGAAGACCGGCGAAACCTATCAGGAATCCTATGACAAACTGATCTTGGCGACCGGCGCGTCGCCTTTCAAACCACCCATCCCTGGCATCGACGGGCCACGCGTGCTGGGACTGCGTGATCTTCCCGACGCTGATCGTTTGCTTCAACACGTCACGTCGGATGCTGCCAACGACCGTCCGAAACGCATGGTCGTCGTGGGGGCTGGGTTCATCGGTATCGAAGTCGTTGAAAACATGATCCATCGTGGCATCCACACTACGCTCGTCGAACTCGCCGACCAAATCCTACCTCCGTGGGATCGTGAAATGATCGCGCCGCTGCATCAACTGCTGACCGATCAAGGCGTGGACTTGCGGTTGAGTGATTCGGCGGTGCAATTTGAAGATGACGGCAAGGAGTTGCTGATCACGCTCCGATCCGGTGCAAAGTTGAAAGCGGATTTCGCACTGGTCAGTATCGGTGTGCGGCCAGAAAATTCGTTGGCGTTAAAGGCTGGGATCGCTTGCGGGGAGCGTGGTGGCGTGATCACCAGCGACCACATGCTCACCAATGATCCTGATATTTATGCTGTCGGCGACGTCGCCGAGGTGCGCTGCTCGGTGACTGGCAACGCAACTCAGATCCCACTAGCAGGCCCGGCAAACCGGCAAGGCCGGATCGCTGCGGATCATATCTTTGGACGCGAAACCAAATACCGTGGCACGCAAGGCACCGCGATCGTCGGTGTGTTTGGTAAAGCAGTTGCGATGACAGGATTGAGCGAGAAAACGTTACTAAGAATGGGGCGTCCGTTTGAAAAAATCTACATTCATCCCAATGACCACGCTGGCTACTATCCTGGTGCGACCACGATGTCATTGAAACTCATATTCGCTCCCGAGGATGGTAAGATTCTCGGTGCGCAAGCCGTTGGTACGAACGGTGTGGACAAACGCATCGACGTGATTGCGATGGCGATTCAGGCTGACATGACGGTGTACGATCTCGAAGAAGTCGAGTTGTGCTACGCACCACAATACGGCTCAGCAAAAGATCCGATCAACATGGCGGGTTTCGTCGCCGCGAGTGTCTTGCGCGGCGATCAACCGCTCACTCACGCCGTGGATGTCAGGGCGATCGCAATGTTGGATACGCCCGAACCAGGAGACGCCTTTTTGTTGGACGTGCGGACACCATCGGAATTCGCGGCAGGGCATGTTTCAGGCGCGGTCAATATCCCGTTAGAACAACTTCGTGAACGGATCACCGAAGTGCCGCCTGATCGCACGATTCTGGCCTACTGCAAAGTCGGTCAACGCGGTTACATGGCCACTCGCTTGCTCGCTCAGAAGGGTTATAATGTCTGCAATCTCAGTGGCGGATTCACGACGTATCAGCATGCCGAGAGTTGAAGACGCTTACAACTCGACGCCTGTTTTCCCGTCCCAACGGACGAAGCCTTCGATAGCGGCGTACTCGGCGAGTCCGAGGGCGTCGTAGCGGCGGGCGGTTTCAGCGTTGCGGGCTTCGGCCCGCTGCCAGAATTCTCGAGCGTCGCTGCCAGGAAACAGCGCGCGATCTTTTTGCGATTCATGCTTGAAAATCGCCACGCGCTTTTGCTGCACTTCCTGCGGACTTAACGGAACCGCCATCTCGATCTGATGCGGTGCCCACTCTTGCCATGCACCCCGATAAAACCACACCGCCGACGACGGGTACCACGGATCCTCTTGGCAGCGCAAACAGGACTGCAAGATGACCGATAAACACGTGCGGTGCGTTCCATGCGGATCCGACAAATCACCGGCTGCATAGATTTGATGCGGTTGGATTCGGCGCAGCAAGTCGATTGTAATTTCCAAATCGGCTTCTGAGATCGGAGCCTTTTTCACACGTCCCGTTTGATAGAACGGAAGATCGAGGAAATGCAATCGTTCATCGAGTACACCACAACACCGCGCACCTTGCCGGGCCTCGCTGCGGCGGATCAACCCTTTGATATTCTGCACTTGCTCGCTGTCGATCTGGCCCGCTTTCTTATTTCGCAAAAACGCATCGACGTGCTCGGCGAGTTCATCCAATCCCGGCGGGACTAAATCAAATCGGCGACAGAAATCCTCGACAAATTCTGCGTATCGAAGCGCGTCTTCATCAAACACCGCAATGTTACCCGATGTTTGATAGGCGACATGCACCTCATGTCCTTGCGCGACCAAACGAATCAACGTGCCACCCATCGAAATCACGTCATCATCCGGATGCGGTGAGAACAAGATGATCCGCTTCGGAAAAATGTCATCGCGGTTGCCTGGCCGATCACCTGCCTGTTTCGCATGATCGGGTTTTCCTCCCGGCCATCCTGTGATCGTTGATTGCAAGTGTCGGAACACACGCAAGTTGATGTCATAGGCGCTGCCGTGAGCGGCCAGCAAATCCTGCAAGCCTTGCTCGTTGTAATCCGCATCCGTTAATTTCAAGATCGCTTTGCCGGTCGCGTCAGAAAGATCAATCACGGCGCGGCGAATTGTTTCGGCGTCCCACGTCACCTCGCCAAGCAACCATGGACTTTGAATTCGCGTTAGATTGGAGCCTGCCGCTGTATCTAACAACAACATCACCGCCGGGTGACTTTGCAGGAAGGTCGATGGCACGCTCGCGCCGGTAAAACCTTCCACAGTCCGCTTGACGATGTCCGCTTTGCCTTCGCCAAAGGCCAGCAACACAATCCGTTTCGCCTCGAGAATCGTGCCCACACCCATTGTCAGTGCATGACGAGGTACGTTTTCAGCACCAAAGAAATCGCTGGCGGCGTCCGTTCGAGTGATCTGATCGAGCGTGATCATCCGTGTGCGAGAATTTCGATCGGAACCAGGTTCGTTGAGTCCGATGTGACCGGCGCGGTTGATGCCGAGTAACTGCAAATCCAACCCGCCGAGTTCGCGAATCGCTTGTTCATAGGCTTGGCAATGGGCCGCAACTTCTTCGCGAGGCAGCGCGCCATCGAGCAGATGGACTTGAGTCTTCGGGATATCAACGCAATCGAACAAATGCTCGTGCATGAATCTCGCTACACTCTGTAGCTCGAAGGGCTGCATCGGGTAGAACTCGTCCAAATTAAACGTATGCACATTGGCAAATGACAACGACCCCTCGCGGTGCATCCGCACCAGTTCGTTGTACACGTTGACAGGCGACGACCCGGCGACCAGTCCCAATACGCAAGCACGATTTGCATCGGCACAGCGGCGAATCAGAGCAGCAATCTCTTGCGCCGCCGCGACACTGGCGTCCGACGCACGATCAAAAATCCGACAAGGAATCCGTTCATTGGGATTGGCAATCATTTCAGTTCGGTCAGTTCATGGAATGAGTAGGAGAAGTGTCAGCAGCCGCTTGTTTGGCCACCTGGGCCGCGCCCAGAATGCCCGCGTCATTGCCCAGTGACGCGAATTCGATTGTCAGGTTTTGTCCAACTTGGGCGAGCGTGGTCTGACGTACCGCGCGGCGAACATGTTCGAGAAACCGCTCACCCGTTACAGTGCCCGAGCCGCCAAAGGTCATCGCACCGCCTAACAACACGACAGCGGGATCGAGCACTTGGCCTAACAACCCGATCGCAGAACCGATGTAAACGGCGGTCTCATCAATCACGCGTTGACAAACCGCATTGCCATCGGCTGCTTGTTCCGCAATCTGCTTAGGCGTGATTTCAGAATGGGCGAAACAAGCTGGCATTGTTTCGGATGGTTCCATTGCATATGCCGCTTGCAACCTCGCGATCACGCCCGCCGAACCTGCGTAAGATTCCAAATGCCCGCGACTGCCGCATGTACACGGCAATGCCTCTGCACCGAATCGGATTGCGATGTGTCCGAGTTCACCAGCACAACCATGATCGCCACTGTGCGGGTTGCCGCTGACGACGACGCCGCAACCGATACCAGTTCCGAGTGTCACGAGTGCCAACGACTCGGTGCCGAGTCCTCGTAGCGAATGTTCGGCCAGCGCCGCCGCATTGGCGTCATTGACGACCATCGATGGCAATCCACTCGCGCGAGTGAGCTGTTCCAACAGCGGTTGATCGAGCCAACCGGGCAGATTGACGACTTCACGCAATTTCATGACGACGGTATCGAGCACACCGGGAACGGCCAAACCAACCCCGCATAATTTCGTCGGCTGATATTCCGAGGTTCTTTTGCTGTTAGCGATTCGCTCATATGCGAACTGCATTGCGAATTCAAACACCCGCTCGGGAGTCTCGAAGGTTGGCGTGGGAACCGAGTCCTGGGCAAAAATCCGACCGGCGTGATCGACCAACCCCAATTTGACGCTCGTCCCGCCCACGTCTATGCCGAGATAAATCGCATCATGGTGGTGTGACGAAACGTCGTCGGTTCGTTCAGGAGTGGAGCTTGTATTCAAGGGATCAGCGAGTGACTCGCGGCATGGGGACGTGTTCATGCGAAAAGTATAATTACTAACTCAACCGCCGCGTGTACAACCACCATTCACCGACCAAGACCGCGAGCACGAGCATCAGCAGCGCACGCCAGTATTCACGGCGAGTTTCGATGCCCACATCGGCTGCCGCGACCGTCTCGTACCCCAGCTCCACGTCCGCCTTCGCCGACAAGCGGCTTTCCTGGGCATCGAACAGATTGATCGCAAACCGATCCACCACCGCGTTTTTTGAGTCGCCATCCGCTGGGGGTACTCCGGTCCACACGAGCTGGTAGTTGCCAGGCTGCTGTGTGTCGACGACATCCACACTCCCGCCTCCGTTAACGGCAATCTCCGCGAGTTCCTCGTCCGCGTCTTTTTCACTGCTGCGAACAAGCGTGACTTCACGAATAGAACTTTCAAGTCTCACCGGCACGGTTTCGCCGGGCTGGAATGAGGGAGCCGCCGAAGACGAGGCGGCACCGGCGAGATGCCGAAGCGTGTTGAGCAAGAACACCGGCCAAGATCGTTCGGCATACCAATTCGTGTTGGCTTGTGTGTCGCCCTCTTCATTCTTGCTGACCAATTCAAACCCCAACACAAGATCGCGATAACTACCACGAGGAGCGATCGACATCACCGGACCAATGTCTGACTCAACAAGATTAGAAGTCCCATCGGGGCCTTCGATGGCACGTCCTGAAAAGATCAACAGCGAATACATTTCCAAATATCGCAATATCGGATGTGTGCGGTCGATGTCAATCAACGTCAGACTGCCCGGAGGCGTGCTCCACTTCCACTCATCGGTGGGCAACTCACCAATCGTGAACGTGTTCGTCGCTGGCATTTTCGGAGGACGGCAACGATCAAAAATGATCAAGTCATCATCGCCTGCCGCAGCACGTTTGGTATACGCGTCTGTTTTCATGAAATCCGGAGCAACGTACTCGGTAACAGCAATCCGTTTGGCTTTTTCCGTCGACAACCCCAATTCCAATGGTCGATTGCCATCCGTCACGACTAGGACAGAAACCAACCCCGAGGGTGTCAACGCGGCGTACGCAGTGTTGTCCAATCGCAAGTCGTCCTCGACGTCGAGAGAGAACCGCAATCGCACCGCATCAGCGGCTTCGACGGGGATCGCTACCCCGGTCTGATCGCCTGGTGCGAGCGTGAGCGATCGAGCATCAATCAAGCGTCCCTCCAGATGCAACGAGGCTTCCGCAGTCAGGATTTCATCCCCGGTATTGAGCACCGTCGCGAAGGCCTCAATCTTGGTCGGGTCTTGCAAATCGCGTGTCGCCGAAAACGAAGCAATCGCCAGGTTCTTTGTTTTGGTCGCTCCGATGGCGTGATAAACCGGCTGCAAATTTCCGAGATTGAATTCCGTCACTGTTTGAAATCCACCGTCGCTATACAGCAAAAGTTCCGCTGGCATCGCGTCGGCGACTTGCACGTCATCGAGGTTGCCGATCTCAGATGTCCGACGCGGGTTAGCCAATCCGTCCGCAGCTCGCAGCGCGCCGAGAATATCTGTTGGGCGATTGGTGACTTGACAACGGGCTAGTGCGTCTCGCAAGCGAGCACGGTCGGACGTGAACGCCTGCATGACTTCGGCGCGGTCGCTAAACGTGATCAACATCGCTGTCTCACGATCCTGCATCAAATCAATTCGTTCGCCAATTTTTTGCTGAGCATGTTCAAATCGCGTGAGTGATTCGGCACTGCCGGGCACCGCTGCCGGCGCTTGCATGCTGGCCGATGTATCGAGCAGGAACACCATCCGCCCGAGAGAACTGGTCTGGTCTCGCACACCGGGACGAAACAACGCGATCGCCGCCAACAACACCGCCAGCAATTGCAAAAACAACAGGATGCTGTTGCGAAGTCGTTGCAGCAAACTATTGACGTGCAAATCCTCAATCGTCCGCGTCCACAGATAGGTGCTCGGCACCTCAATAGGTTCACGTCGTAATTTCAAAAAGTACAGCAACACGATCCCGATCGGGACTGCTGCGAGCACCGCCCAGGGCCATGAATTGGATAACGCCGGAATCCAACTCATCGCCGCCATGAAAGTCGTCAACGCCATCATCGCACGACTCCCCGTGAACGTAGATACTTCGTCATCACGGTTTCCACGGGTGTGTCCGTCGGCACCAACACGTGCATGATCGAACGTTGGGCACAGTATTGACGGGCTTGATGCAAGAACGCTTTGAGTGTTTCTTGATAGCGGTCGATGACATACTGATTGACCGTGATCTCAGCGGCGTCACCATCTTCGACATCAATCAGCCGACGATCACCACGCAGAGGAGGATCGAGTTCTTCTTGCGAAAGTACATGCAAAACGAACACATCCATTTGTCGCCCGATCAACATCCGCATCGCTGATTCGTATCCCGATTTGTCCATCAGGTCCGTGATCAGAACCACCACTCCGGTGGAGACACCACGCAACACAAAATCCTTCACACCGTCATGCAGCGAAACATTCGCCTCGACATTGTTCGCCGGCGCGGGCTGGATGCTTTCCAGATACTTGAGCATTTTCCACAATGCGCTACGTGACCGAATGACAGGCGCGGACCGGCCCGCTGGTCCGAGTGCCTGCACACTGACGCGGTCGCCGCGACACAACCCGATGTAACCGAGTGCGGCGGCGAGTTGTTTGGCGACGAGCAATTTATTGGGCGTGCCGAAGTTCATCGAAGCGCTGGTGTCGATCAACGCATAGAAGTGCAGATCTTCTTCCTCTTGAAACAGTTTCAGAAATAACTGATCCAGCCGGGCGTAGAGGTTCCAATCGATCAACCGTAGATCATCGCCAGGCACATAATTACGAAAATCTGCGAACTCAACGCTTTGCCCCTTCCGGCGGCTAATTCGTTCCCCTTTCATCCGCCCCCGGAAAATTTTGCGAGAAACCAGCTCAAGCCGTTCGAGTCGCTGCAGCAACGCGGGCGAAAGCAACGGCCCCGCCGGATTCACGGTGGTGGTCGGCGTAGCTGAAGCAGACGGGTTCGGCGGATTGGCAGCAGATGTGGCATTGGACATGGCGGACAGTTTAGCGGAAATTCCGTAGGCGGTAGCCAAGGTCACCGAGACATTCGGCAGTTTTCGCCGGCCACGCGAAAAAAGTAGCAACCACAATCCCTTGTACCGTCCGCGATCACCTTCCACTGCAGCGCCAGCGACAGATGTCACCGTAATCACTTACTCTAACGCACCCAATCGATCTATTTCTAATACACCCATTAGAGGGGTTACCGTGAAGACTTCGACTGTCGCAGCAGATTAAATAAAAAAACTCCACTTAACTAAGATGCTTTATCATTGATCCGCATCCGTAAAACAGATACTATGAGGCGCAGTTCACCGCTAAAGGCCAACAAACCTTAACGATCACCGATCGAAAATTTCTTGCAGCCAACGCATATTGTTGTCTGCAGATGCCGTTTTTAAAGGCCGATTACGCGTTGGAAATGCAAGTGTGGTGACTTTTCTCAACTCTGTCTTAAGGACACAATTATGAAGAATTTGGGTCGGATGAGGCCAGGTTTTACCCTGGTCGAATTGTTGGTCGTAATCGCGATCATCGGAGTTTTGGTCGGCTTATTGTTGCCGGCGGTCCAGGCTGCTCGAGAAGCAGCTCGTCGTATGTCGTGCAGCAACAACTTCAAGCAACTAGGACTTGGAATTCATAACTACCATGCTGCCTACGACATGCTGCCGATGAATACAGGCGGAACTTATGATTTGCACGCCACTCTGGACAACAATTTCAAAATAAGTTGGTTGGTAGGCATTCTGCCATTCATCGAGCAACAAGCTCTATGGGAGCAAATTGCTAACCCCAACAATACGGGCGGCACTTTTCCCTCGATGGGCCCACAAACGGACAACACGGCATATGTTCCTTGGCGTACTCAAGTGCCCGGTTATCGCTGCCCCAGTGATCCGACGATTCAAAGCGCCGATTTCGCGTTTACTAATTATTACGCCTGTGGTGGTGATGCCTACTTTGAACAACACCACTCCGGCATCAACTGGAATGGTGTTTCCAGCACCGACGGAACCTGGGGCGATCAAGCCGGTGCTCGATGGGCACGTGGCGTCTTCCGTGCACATCATTTCACACGCTTCCGTGACATCCTTGACGGGACGGCCAACACGATTGCCGCAGGTGAAATCGTTGTCGACTCAGGTCGTCACGAAGTGAAAGGGACTATATTGATGAACCGTGGTGGTAACGGGTGTAACTCACCAGAGAGCTATAACGTGCCAACTGACATCGATCCCGCACGCCCGCAATTTACGTTAAATGGTGGCGGCAATTTGTGGGAAAACACCTTGCGAAACTCACGTGGTCGTCGTTGGCAAGAAGGAACTGCACACTTTGGGACTTTCCACACCATCCGCCCGCCGAATAGCTACAGCATGAGCCGTGGCTGGGCTGATAACTTCGGTTTCAGCACTGCTGCGAGCCGCCACCAAGGAGGTTGCCACGTCCTGATTGCTGATGGTGCGGTTAAATTTGTCACCGACTCGGTTGAGGCGGGGAATCAGAACAGAACAGCTCCTGGTTGCGCCGGTGGCGGCGCTGACGCGGGAATGCAAAGCCCGTACGGCATCTGGGGCGCACTAGGAAGTAAAGATGGCTTTGAGACAAATACCACTCTCTAGTTCGGTTTTGTAAGTGTGGTCACGTAAAACGTAGAAGCGGATGGGGCGAGCTTCCTATCCGCTTTTTTCGTAAGTGAGCTTTATCAGAACGGACTTCAAAATCACCGCAGGGAAGATCATCCGTTGCGATTCTGCTAGCTTTGGAGAAGTGACACCTAGTCTACTCTCTCCGATAATATCTTACAAAAGAGCAATACGTTCCGTAGTTTCATAAACTTGAGTTGCTAATTCCGCGTTCCTTTCATTTAACCCTTTCGTTTTGGAGATTTGTTACAATGGTTCGTTATTTAGGTTTGGTTCTATCCTTCGCTTTTGCAATGGTTGCAGTCACTGGGTGTGGTGGCAGTGATGAGCTCACCGTAGCTCCAGCTTCTCCAGATACCCCGACGACGAGCACGGCGCCCGATGCCTCAGCCATGAAAGGATACGACGGATCAGTCGCTCCCCCCACCACTGAAGAAATGAAAGAGCACGGTTATTGAGACACCGTCCCGATGGGTCTTTTAACGTGACGTTAAGATGTCTTTGCCTCGTACGATCAATGCAATCTCGCGAATTCGTGTGGTTGCATTTTTGCTGTGGTGCTTTTTGCTAATGAGCATTGTTGGTTGTGGTTCATCAGAAACAATGGGTTCGAGATCCACAGAGGTGACGTCAACCGACAATCAGTTGTCCGTTGATTCTGCGTCGGAATCTGAACTTTTTCGATCGGATGATGCGACCTCAACCTTTGTCGATGGGAAGCTTGATCGAGCATCGGCCCTGCAGCTAAGCGATGACCTCGTGAAGAATGGCGAGTTTTCGAAGGCTACGAGTTTGCTGCGCCGTGTTCTCGTTGAGCAACCCGAAGATGCAGAGGTGATATTTCGTTATGCCAATATTGAAGCATTACAGGGCAATCTGAAAGCGGCGATTGAGTTACTTGACAGCATTCGTCCTGATCACCCTCAAGCAGCGTTGCCCGCGATCGGGCAATCTGCCGATTGGTGTCTTCAGATCGAAGCGTATGACGAAGCCGAACGGCGGTATCGAAAGTTAATCGAACGCGCCCCGCAATTCGGGGTGGCAAGACGAAAGTTAGCTCAGCTACTGAATCGTCAGGGTCGACGACATGAGGCTGCGGAACACATCCGCGAGCTTTGCCGAATTGGCGATGTGAATCAAGAAGAACTGCATTCGCTCCTATCACTTTCAGATGCGATCTACGACGACCCATCAAAAGCAACTCGGAATCTGAATTCACCTCGAACATCCATGTTGCCCATCGGAGCCTCCGGAAGAGCTCGCATCGCATTTACAGAACGCAGGTATGTTGAATGCGCTAGTTTACTCGAAGAATTTGTGAATCAAGAAAACGTTCCACCTTCGATAAACGCATTTTATGGCCGTGCGTTGGCCGAAGCTCAGAACGAATCTCAGTTCCTATCTTGGTTGCAACTCGCAAACGAATCCACGAAGCAGCATGCTGAATTTTGGGCAGGACTTGGAACTTACCTAGTTGAGCACCAACAATTTGCCGAAGCGGTTCGTGTGCTTGGAGAAGCAATTCGCCTCGATCCTTCGGACCTGCGTTCACTCCGGCGAATCAATCAATCTTTCGTAGCCCTTGGTGAGAAAGAAGTGGCTGAGCGTTGGTTTGATCAGTACGTTACGATGCGTGACGTCACGTTAGCGAGCAATCGCATAGGCGCGCAAGAACAACCCGACCTCACTGCTTTCCCAGAAGTGATCGATGGACTGAGTCGCCTGGAACGCCCCCTCGAAGCAACTTTGTGGCAGCTTGTTGAGGCGTTCTATTTAGAATTGCCATCATCTGAACTAACCGAGATCAGCGAGCGACGCAAATCACTGGCGCGTTCTGAGATGGCGTTCGCATCAACATCAAAAAACTTATGTGGACTTCGGCTTGACGATTATCCAATGCCGAAATGGGAGTCCCTTTCACTGTTAGCGGCAAAGTCGATGGTTGTCGAAGTCATTGCATCGGATAATATCGACACTGCGAGATTTGAGAATATCGCGACGTCCCTTGGCATAAAGCATCGATTCGAAGTTGCAAGCAAGCCTATCGATCGTATGTTTTCAATTTATCAATTTGTCGGTGGAGGCGTTGCTGTGTTGGATTTTGATCTTGATGGTGCGGTTGATCTCTATCTAGCGCAAGGAAGCGGTGATCCTCCGACATACATCGGCAAACAATCCAATCAATTGTATCGAAACCTCGAAAACAGATTTTCCGAGGTTACGACGGTCTCTGGAACCAATGAATATCGATATTCCATCGGTGTCACGTCAGGCGATTGGAATCAAGACGGGTTTCCAGATTTAATGGTTGCCAATCTCGGCCAAAATCGTTTGATGATCAACAATGGAGACGGTACATTCCGAAATGATCCGTCCGATGACGCTGATGTTGCAACCGTGATGACAACGTCCCTCGCCATTGCCGATGTGACTAACGATGCAATCCCAGACATGATTGAGTTGAATTATCTCGACGACCCAACCATGGCAAAAAAGCCTTCTCTTGATGCCAAAGGGATAATCCAAATGGTAGCACCGCTAGATTTCAAGCCCGGCATGGCGAGAGTTCTCATCAATGATGGTCTTGGGGGCCGCAAAGTGACGCCAATAAGCCGGGCTGAATCTGTCAAAGCTACCGGTTTAGGCATTGTTGTTTCCGATTTCGATGGTTCCGTAGGCAACGAAATTTTCGTGGGTAATGATTTTCGTCCAGACAATCTATGGAAATGGCAACCTGGATCCGACGCCCAATCCGATTGGGTTGATTTGGCTCCGATCAGCGGATGTGCGCTAGGTAACAGTGGAAGCACTACTGCTTCGATGGGAATCGCGGCGGCTGACTTCGATCAATCAGGTTCGCTCGACCTCTACATCACTAATTTTGAAAATGAATCATCCAGCTTTTTTCTCAACCGCGGAAATTCCTTTCAGGATCGGAGCATTCATTACAATTTGTCCGTCGACAGCCTCACCATGTTGGGATTTGGATGTCAAAGCATCGACTACAACAATGATGGGCGAGAGGACATCGTTGTCACCAACGGCCACGTGGAAAACACCGGAGACCCCAACCAACCATTCAAACAACTACCACAATTCTTCGTAAATTTGGGGGCGACGTTCGAACTAATCGATGTGGAAGATCGATCAGGCTATTTCGGAAACGGCCATGTTGGACGCGCCTTGGCGACACTGGATTTCAATCGTGATGGAAAATCAGACTTCATTGTCACGCACATTGATGGTCCAACGGCACTGATTCTGAACAAAACCGAATCTACCAATCATTGGGTGAAAGTTCGGCTTGCGGGAACAGC
The DNA here is from genome assembly GCA_041740155.1 of Rhodopirellula sp. Classification (GTDB taxonomy): domain Bacteria; phylum Planctomycetota; class Planctomycetia; order Pirellulales; family Pirellulaceae; genus Rhodopirellula. The sequence goes on along the minus strand of JBGSMN010000428.1, from coordinate 45,128 downwards.
CTCAGAACGTGATGCGATCGGTGCAAAAGTTACTGTCCGATGTGGAGAACAAATGTGGTCGCATTGGTCAATCGCTGGTGATGGGTATTTTTGCCACAATGAAGATCATCTCAGCTTTGGTTTAGGGAACTCGACGACTATTGACGACATCACGATTCAGTGGCCCAGCGGCAAAGAACAAACGATAAAGAATATTTCGCCCGACCAATGCTACTTAATGGTCGAGGGTGACAACGAGATGTTTCCACTCAGCTATTCCAAATTGGAAGTTCAATGAACGTGCCGTGTAAATGACTTTGTCCGAATCCCCACAGCAAACTTAGGTCCCGAAAGTCCGTGGAACAAAACTAAAATCGATCCTTGATACAAAGAAAGACCAAGGCTCAGAAGTCTTCGATAGCGAATCCAAAGCACTCATCTCTGATTCACTTATTCCGATGCTATGGTCTTTGCGTTAGCGTTCTGACGGCATGCGGTTGCAATCGTCTCTAATCACTGTCGCAAACTGCTTTGGAGCCACCTGCCAGCGAGCCTACAAAAGCAGATAAGCAAGCTGTTGCTGAAACGAAAGTTTTATGCCTCGGTTTCTCAAAGGCTCGGCTCATGGATTCGGTGCGGCGTGTGCGAGGCAAAGGATATGCTACACTGCTGGCTTTCATTCTTTACCGAAACCGCAGTTTACTGCAAACTCATTTGTCGATTTCACACCGCAGGCTCACACGTGCTTCCTGGTCTCCTTTCTACCCAACAGCGAAATCGTTTATGGGATTTCAGGAGGAGCATCACTCGTGAGTTCTCGGTCGATTTTAAGTTGATCGTCCTGGCGTTGTTGACGACCACTCTGTTAAGCGTGGCTGGGTGTGGTCGCTCCACTGACAGCGGCTCAAATGATGAGACAACCGTGATAGCGGACTCGCCAGTTTCTGAGGCAAACGATATCAAAATCGACCACTTCCAAAGAGCCGCTCAGGCGATCAATCAAGGGCAGTTTGATGTTGCCGAGACCGCTCTGAAGCAGTGTCTGTTGACCAATCCCGATGACCCGCAGGCCTTGGAACTGTCCGCTGACTTGGCGAGTCGACGTGGCGATGCGGGAGCTGCGGCGACGTTTTATCTATCAGCGATCGAAGCTCGCGGAGATGATCTGGATCGAATGTTATTGGATAAGTGGTCCAAGAGTTTGATTCGAGCAGGTCGTCCGTATGATGCCATCGAAGCGTTGCAAACGTTGATTGAGCGGTTTCCGAATGATGTTCAGTCGCGGTACGACTTGGCGGGATTGGCTGCGGCCTTTGGCATGCCGGAAGCGGCGCTGCCGGGATTGCGTTGGCTCGTTCAGCGTGGCCAGAGTGATCCTGAGTCGTTGATGGTGTTGGCGGATCCAGGGCGGGTCGAACCGGATGTTGAGAGTTGCCAGCAAGTGCTCGCGATACCCGGTGCCGATCAACGCGTCGAGTTTGGCTTGGCTCAGTTGGATGCCTCGCATCAAGACTGGCAGGCCGTCGCGACTCGTTTGGCACCGATCGTGAAGCAATTTCCTCAGTTCGCCCCAGCGCATGCGTTGTATGGGCAGGCGATGTTAGAAACCGGCGAGCACGCGCAGCTAGCTGCATGGCGAGATTCGGCTCCCGCATCCGCCGTCGATTCATCGTTGTATTGGCTGGTCCTCGGTCAATGGGAACAATGCCGCGGCCAGCACGAACAGGCTGCCAAGGCGTTTTGGGAATCGCTGCGGCGCGGTGGTATCATTCATCCGGAAGTGTTGACGCTGCTGATGATTTCCATCGATTCACTGCAGCGGCCCGGGGATACGGCTAAGTTAAAAGAGCTGATCGTGAAACAGACGGAGTTGCGAGACGCCCTGAAAATTCATCTCGAACGAAACGATCAGTCGCAGGTAGCGTGTCTGCGCGTCGCCAATGCACTCATGGATCTCGGTCGCGTGTGGGAAGCGGAGGGATGGGCGCGGCTAGCGGTGTCACTCCCCCTTGATAAACAGCCCGATTTGCGTGAACGATACATGGCGATCCGTAATCAACTGCACGAGCAAAGCCCTTGGCAGTCGCCCGACATGATTCCCGCGTCCATGATTGACCTGAGCGATTTGTCTGGTGTTTCCTCCGACCATGCGATCGCTCGGGTGGACACGTCTGCATCAGTTACTAAAGGCGAAATCAAGTTTGAGGAACAGGCTCGCCAGCGAAGTTGGCTCCACACCTCCATTGCCGCTCCGAAGGTCGGTGGTCATGCGATCCAGCATAGTGTGGGTGGCGGTCTCGCAGTGATTGATTTTGATTGCGATGGATGGCCTGATCTGGCTGCGGCAACCCTTGATGGGAAGGCTCTGCAAAACGACTCATCACCGAATCGACTCAGCCGGAATTTGAATGGAACCTTCGTCGATGTCTCGATGGCTGCAGGTTATCAGGACCGGGGGTTTGGACAAGGCATCGCGGTGGGTGACTACAACGAAGACGGATTTGCGGATTTGTTCGATGCCAACATCGGTCGTAATCGGCTGTACTGCAACAATGGTGATGGCACCTTCACGGACGCCACGGATGCAGTCGGTTTGACCGGCGAAAAGTGGACCACCTCGGTTGCAATGATTGACTTGAATGGCGACTCGCTGCTGGATCTTTTTGAGGCCAATTATTGTGCGGGAACTGCTCCTTACGAGCGGGAATGTCACAACAAGTATGGACTCGGAACATGCACACCATTGATCTTTGATGCCGAACCGGATTGTGTTTGGCAGGGTCGCAGCGATGGCCGCTTCACTGAGATGTCGGACATCTGGATGGATGAAACATCACCTGGCCGAGGACTCGGACTCGTGGCGGGCGAACTCGATGAACGACCGGGCATCGACGTGCTCGTGGGCAACGACATGACAGTGAATCACTTGTGGTCGTCGAGTCGCGACAGCGAGCCATTTCAATTAATTGATCTTGGTGTGGTTCGAGGCGTGGGGACCAGCGGCACGTCGCATTCGCAAGCTTCGATGGGAATCGCCGCCGCGGACGCGGATGGCGATGGGGATCTTGATTTCTTCATGACGCATTTCGCAGACGACTACAACACTTACTACGAGCAAGTCACGCCTGGTTTTTGGCGTGATCGAAGCCACCAACTCGGCTTGAGTGAACCATCGATGAACCTGCTCGGGTTTGGTGCTCAGTGGGCAGACTTTGACAACAACGGCGGGAACGAATTGATCATCACGAATGGCCATGTCGACCGCGTCGACCGTGAGGATGTGACCTATCGGATGCCTCCACAACTGTTTTCGCGAACTGCGAGCGGTCGCTGGGAACAATGGGATTCATCCGCATTAGGCGAGTATTTTACCCGCGATCACTTGGGACGGGCACTTGTGACGATGGACGCGGATCGGGACGGACGAGTTGATGTTGCGATCAGCCATCTCGATGACCCCGCAGCCTTGCTGATCAATCAAACACCTGATGCAGGGCGATCGATCGGTATCCAGCTCAAGGCAACATCGTCACCACGTGATGCCATTGGCGCACGCGTCACCGCAATGATTGGTACTCGCAAGGTCGCAGCCCAATTGACGACCGGCGACGGTTATATGGCATCCAATGAGCGGCGGATTCATTTTGGATGCGGCGAAGCGGATGAAGTCAGTGATGTGGCGGTCATTTGGCCATCGGGCCGCATCGAAACCTTCGGTGTGTTGGAAGTTGGCCACGATTACTTGCTGGTCGAAGGCTCTGCGGATGCCTTGAGCTTGTGGGAGCAATGATGATTATTCAACCGCATCATTTATCGGCCAATGGAACGACGTTACTGACATGGATGTTGATCGCGAGCGTCTTGTTAGCAGGTTGCGGACGAGGGGACACCGGCCCGACCGTCGAGGAGTTGGTGAAGCAACAAAAAATTCGCGAAGCGACTGAGGCGGCGAAACCGATGTCCGACGACGAGCGGATAAAGGACGTTCGTGAGTATCTCGACAATCGGAGTCCGCAGGCGGCTGAGGCGGCGTTGCGGCCGTTGCTGATCAGTGACAGCTCGCACCCGGAAGTCATGCAGTTGTCTGCTGAGGTGAAAGCCGCCTTGGGCGATCCCAGGGGCGCAGCAACGATGCTCATGGATCATCTTGAGGGCGTTTCGGAACCCTCGTCTGGTTTGCTGTTTCTCGCGGCCAAATGGTTCCGCGAAGCAGGTGACGATGGGCAGGCCGCAGCGACGTTGCAACGAGTGATCGTCGGCTGCACGGCCAATCCGCAATCACCCGAATGCGTACGTGCCCATCGTCAACTCGCCGAGTTGTTCAACGAATCGGATCAGCGGCTAGCTGCGAAACCTCATCTGATTTGGCTGGCTTGCCAAGGCGTTATTCGCGAGAAAGAACTTTATGCGATGATCGCTTACAGTGATCCGTTTGTGGAAAGCACGCCACCGAAACCGAATTCGGCTGAACAGGTTAGTTTACGTGAACTGCTGCGTGCCAAGTTGCTACGTCATGATGGCAATCTGACTCGAGCGACAAAGCTAACTGAAACGCTAACAGCAAATTTCCCTAATTCGACCAGCATCGCGGCGTTTCGCGGTCGATTGTATGCCGAGTTACACGACCTTCAAAAATTACTCCAGTGGCACTCTCAATTGCCACCAGGCATGGAAGCTCAACCCGAATATTGGTTGGCTCTCGGTGTGTTGAAAAACCAGCAATCGCAACCCAAGGAAGCAGTCCGCTGTTTTGCCGAGGCGTTGTTGCGAGATCACACGAATCGCTTTGCCTATCGAGAGTTGTCGCGTGCCTTGGCCAGTCTCGGCCAAGAGGACGCCGCAGAATGCGTGCAGCAGAAACTCGTCGTGTTAGACGAGGCTACTCAGTTAGCTTACTCCTTCGGCAGTCGTCCAGGCAGCGAAGCGGAGTTGCATAGACTCGCCGATCTGTTGCATGAACTACGTCGCGACGCGGAAGCGATCGCTTGGCGAGCGTTGGCGCTGAAACGGTTCGGCGGTTTGCCCGCCTCGATGAATGAACTCATCGAACAACGCAATCGTCTCGACTCCGAAGGCAGGCTGCCCCGCGATGAACCTGAATCCATGGACAAGTCCGATGACTGGGATGCGTTTGTACTTGGTGGACTCGAACTCAATCGCTGGCCACTGCCCACTCCGAACAGTCCAATCGCAACGCCGTCAGATTCGTCGCATCCTACTGTTGGCGAACAACCATCCATCGAGGTCCCCATTTGTTTGGTCAATGTAGCGAGTGAGATCGGCCTTGAGTTTCAATATCAAAGCGGTGCCGATTTTGCCAGCGAGCGGGTCTTGCTCCATCAACTCACAGGCGGAGGGATTGGAGTTTTGGATATGGATTGCGACGGCTGGCCGGATCTGTACTTCACGCAATCAGGTGGCGATGCTCATGATGAGGCAGGTTCAGCACCCAATCAACTGTACCGGAATCTCGGCGGGCGCCACTTCCAGGATGCCAGTGCCAGCACCCAGACCGGCGACAAGGGTTATGCCCAAGGGGTCGCGGTCGCGGACCTGAATCAAGACGGATTTCCTGATTTGGTGGTGGCGAACATTGGCCCGAATCGTGTGTTCATCAACCAAGGTGATGGGACGTTTCAACAACGGCATGCGGACCTTTGGGAGACTCATTCCCAATGGACCACCACCATTGCGTGTGGCGACGTCAGTGGTGACGGACTGCCTGAGATCGTTGAGATCAATTACATCAACGACCCGACCGCATTCGAGGTTTATTGCGAGCCTAACAACACGCAGTGCAACCCCAGCCAGTTCAAGCCAGCCGTCGATCGGATGTGGCAAATTCGAAATGACGGCGAAATCACCAGTGGTGATTCCATCTGGCTAAACGCCCCCGAGCCTGCCTACGGCTTCGCCGCAATCCTCGCTAATTTTGATGGCCAGTCAGGTTGCGATGTATTTATCGCCAACGACCGAGTCGCCAATGATCTGTGGCTCAGCCAAATGGTGGAATCTCCGGTGCATGAATCTGTCAGTATCGATGGAGTCAATCCGTCTGCATATGGGCTGAGTGAACGTTCGCAATTGCATGGATGTGCGACGGGAGTGCTGGGCCAACAACAAGGCTGTATGGGAATTGCTGCTGGTGATTTTGATCGCAATGGTAAAATGGATTTTCATGTCACCAACTTCTGGAACCAACCCGCTGACTTGTACTTGCAAGGCGACCAGGGCTTTTTTATTCATGCCTCGATCAATCGTGGTTTAGATGAGACGACCAAACGAACGGTGGCTTGGGGCACTCAAGCCGTTGATTTCGATCGTAACGGTTGGCTCGATTTGGCCGTGCTCAATGGTCACTTGATCGATCGCCATGTGACCTCGGAACCCTTCCGGATGCGGCCGCAGTTGTTCGCTGGCGATGCCAGTGGTTTCCAGCTTCGAGCGGCGGATGAATTGGCATCCCCTGATGAATCGGTTCAAAACTATTGGCAGCGTTCGACGCTCGGCCGGACGATGGCCGTGCTGGATTGGAACGTGGACGGCAAGTTGGACTTGGTCTGCAACCACTTGGATGTTCCGGCCGCTTTACTCGAGAATCGAACGAGCGGCGGAAATGCGGTGCAGTTTGAACTGGTGGGTGTTACCAGTGAACGCGATGCAGTCGGGGCCGAGGTCACGATCGTGTGTAGCGAAGAACGCTGGACGAGTTGGGTCACAGGAGGCGATGGCTTTCTCTGTAGCAACGAACCGCTACTGGACATCGGAATCGGCCTGCACGAACGGATTGAGGAAGTCTTGGTGCAGTGGCCCTCAGGCGTGAAACAGCGATTGACCGATATTGAACCCAATCGTCGCTACCTCATCGTCGAGAATCAAGATTCCGCATTCGTGCGTTCGCATTGATCCATGCCATCCAACCCCCGAATGATTGTCTGTCGAGCAGAGGGCGTGTCGTGAACTTTCCATTGACAAGATGGTTTTGGGGATTGCTAGCGACCTCGTCTTCCATAGGTATCTTGCTGTGGCTGTTTTTCGTTCAGCGTGCAACGTCAGATCCCTATGGAGACATCGAAATTGAGGTCGTCGGCTCGGAATTCGTGTTCTATTTTCGCTACCCCGGCGTTGATCGCGTGCTCTTTAGCGAGGATGATCGCTATGGTTCAGGGACGCTATTCGTGCCTGAGGGGGCGAATGTCCATTTGAAACTGACCAGCCTTGATTACATCTACATGATGGAGATTCCAGCCCGAGAAGTCTACGAAATGGCTGCTCCCGATTTAGTCTTCAACGCTCACGTGCAGGCATCGATACCGCAGACGTATGATTTACTGGGCAGTCAAATGTGTGGCTACGATCATCCTGGCTTACTCGGTAAGATGGTCGTTCAGGCGACAGACGATTTCGACCGTACAATGACGACTCTTTCCAAACAATCACTCATCTTGAAACAGCCATGATCACCATTCGCCGCACATTGTCGTTTTTTCCGCTCTGGTTGTTGGTGTTGTGGTTGTGGTTGCCGACCGGGTGCAACCGGTCTTCAGTCGAGCAGTCGTCCAGCACGGACGCCGCTGCGACCACCACGCCAGCGGAGGAGCCATCGGAATTGGTCGTACTCGGGCAGGTACCTGAGTTCTCTCTAGTCGATCAAGCAGGCAGCGATTTCAACAGTAGTCAGATGCAGGGAAAGATTTGGGTTGTTACCTTTGTCTTCACTCGCTGCGGTGCCACCTGCCCTGCTCAAACCGCTGCGTTTACCAAACTCCAAGAATCACTTAAACGCAGTGGTGCGTGGGGACATGTCGAACTGGTCTCCATCACCGTGGACCCTGAATTCGATACACCGGAAGTCTTGGCCAAGTACGGCAAGGCAGCGTCTGCCGATTTTGAGCATTGGCATTTTTTGACGGGCGATCGGGCCACGATCTGGGATCTCAGCAAAGACAGTTTCAAACTGCCCGTGCTGTCACCGCGTGATGGAGACGAATTGATTTCGTACAGTCCCATGTTCATCCTTATGGATGGCGACAATCAAATCCGCAGTTATTACATGGGCGTGTTACCGCAAGCCAACGAGAAGTTGAAAAACGATATCGTCACGTTACTCGATCAGCAGACCCCAGACTGGAAAAATCTGGTTCGCGAGTTGGCGGTGCCCGAAGACGTGCGTGATCCTGCCTGGCTGAGCGAGCGAGCGGCGGCACAGAAGGAGAGTTTTGCCACAGCGAACGTTCGTCACGATTTTAAGTTTGTAGATATTCAGAAAGAGAGCGGTATCCTGTTCACCGATAAGGTGGTTGAAGATGTGAAGAAAACATTCAAAGCCGCACACTATGATCACGGTAGCGCCGTCGCTGTCGCGGATGTCGACAATGATGGCTTACTGGATCTGTATTTCGTGTGCCAATTAGGCGAAAACGAACTATGGCGAAATCTGGGTGATGGCAAGTTTGAAAACATCACAGCGACCGCAGGCGTGGCGGTACCGGATGAGGTTTCTGTCGGGGCCTCGTTTGCCGACATCAATAACGACGGCAACGTGGATCTGTATGTGACTCGGGTTCGCGCGCCGAACAAACTGTTTGTTGGTGATGGTCAGGGCAAATTTGAGGATATTTCTAAATCCGCCGGTGTGGATTATGTCGGGCATTCATCGGGAAGTATCTTTTTTGATTACGACCGCGATGGACTGCTCGATCTCTTGCTAACCAATGTGGGAAAATACACGACCGAGGATCGCGGCGAGGGGTTCTACAGTGCATACGCTGGTGCGTTCACAGGGCACCTTCACGCTGACCGCGCCGAAGCGAGTATCCTCTATCGAAACTTGGGTGGGCTGCGATTTGAAAACGTTAATGAAGCCGTGGGTTTCAACGACGTGAGTTGGACCGGTGATGCGACACCGATTGATGCGAACGATGACGGTTGGCTCGATATCTATCTGCTGAACATGCAGGGGCATGACGAGTATTACGAAAACCAATCAGGCAAAGGATTCCTGAAGAAGAGTCGCGAAGTATTCCCCAAGACAGCCTGGGGAACGATGGGAGTGAAAGTTTTCGACTATGACCGCGACGGGCAATTGGATCTTTATATCACGGACATGCACACCGACATGGTTCATGATTTGGAGCCGCATGAGGAGAAGTTGAAAATGCGACGCAACCTGCCGCTGCAAGTACTCGCCACCGACGGTAACCACCAGCTCGGAAATACGTTTTTTCGCAAACGAGACAAAGATACATTCGAAGAAATCACAGATCGCATTAACGCGGAGAACTACTGGCCGTGGGGAATCAGTGTGGGCGATTTGAATGCGGATGGATTTGAAGATGTGTTTATCGCAGCCAGCATGAACTATCCGTATCGTTACGGAATCAATTCGCTGCTCCTCAACGATGCGGGAAAAACCTTCGTCGATAGCGAATTTATCTTGGGAGTTGAACCACGTGCCAAGGGGACTGCTCAGCCCTAGATGGAATTGGACTGCAGCGGCACTGATCGGGACAACCGGCACTGCAAAGACTGTGGCGGCAAGGTGCTCGTGATCGCGGCGACGGGGACGCGCAGTAGTGTGATGTTCGATATTGAAGGTGACGGCGACTTAGACATCGTCACCAATGATTTTGGTGGGACGCCCATGGTTCTCCGTAGTAATCTCAGTGAACAACCTTCACTGAATTATCTCAAGATCGAAGTGATCGGAAGTGAATCCAATCGCGATGGATTGGGCGCAACCGTTCTTGTACACATCGGCGAACAGCAAATGTTGTCCGTACACGATGGCAAATCGGGGTATTTGGCTCAAAGTCGGATGCCGCATTATTTCGGACTGGGCTCAACCGACCTTGTCGACAAGATTGAAATCAATTGGCCATCGGGCACACGACAAACCGTATCAGGTCCCATTCCTTCCAACCAACTTTTAACCATTCGTGAACAATCCAACGACGAAGCCGCAGTTAGTGACAAATAGTATGAGCGATGCTTCTCCCCGTCCTCTGTTCTCGAGCGTGGCATTGCCTGGTTGGGTATTCGTACTGGTGGTCCTGGCCATCGGGATGACTGTGGTTGGGTGCGGCGAATCCACTGAGGCGATCAGGATTCAGGAACGCCTCAAAGACCAGCAACTGGCGAAATCGCGATCCGCAAAACCTGCGGAACCTGTAGCCTCCGTACCGGTACAAGATTGGTCGGGTACACGCAATGCGATGGTCGCACCAGGAATCTACGGCTTGGGAAGGCTCGACCCAAGTTCTGCGTATGCGATCGACACCGGGGCCGGCGTGATTTTGATCGACACGGGAGTACACGAGTCAGCCGTCGCCGTGAAAGAATCACTCATCGAATTCGGATTGAAGATGGAGGACGTGAAGTACGTGCTCCTGACGCACGCTCATTACGATCATGTGTTTGGTTCCAACCGCATTCGTGAAGTCTCCGGTGCAACCGTTTGTGTGGGTGCTGGAGATGTCGATGTTCTAAAAAATGCTGATGAGTTTGCCTTGTTCTCACTGTTTCCAAGAACGGACTTTTCGGGTACTCCCATTGTTGTCGATCGAGCGTTGCAAGATGGTGATACCATTGAATTGGGTGCTACGACAATCCACGCGATCGCGTGCCCCGGTCATACGCCCGGCAGCATGTGTTTTCTGACGGAAAAGGAGGGGATGCAGATCTTATTCAGCGGCGATGTCATCGCCTCGTTTCGATTCGGACCTGCCACGTATCCCGTCTCCATTTCACCGAAATACCGAGGCGATGCAGCAACGTACTTGAAGACCATCAACGGACTGCTTGAAAGAGAGGTGCCTGATCTGTTGTTACCAGGGCATCCACGTCAACATTTTTTTTCGCGATCGATGAAGATGAGCCAGGAAGAATGGCGGGCGTTGCTACTGCCTGCTCGAAACGAAGTCCAAGCGGTTGTTCAGCGACAGCAAGAAGATGGTAAAGACTATCTCGACGGAATCCCCAAAGAGATCGAGGTTGGCCTGTATTACTTGGGTAACCTAGAGAATGTCGCGGTGTACGGACTGATCTCCGCAGATGCGTTCATTGTCATTAACGCACCGGGCGGCAATCAATGGACCGAGTGGTTGCGAGACCAGTTTGAAACGTTGGCGATTGAATTCCGTGAACCTGATGCGGTGTTGCTAACGTCATTAGTAGAAACCGATTCCAGCGGTTTGGTGGACATTGCCCCCACAACACCTGTGATGGCATCTGGCCGTCACCAGGCGTTTGGCACAGATGATCAACGCAGGCCAGTACTTGACGAGGAGGCATTGAGAGATCTGGCGGATGTTCCCGTGGAGGTCATTTCCATTGGCGATCCAGATCCCTTCGCCCTCGCGTACGTGTTTACCATTAACGAGAAACGAGTCCTCGTCACATCATCTGCACCGCGCAACATTGCCTTGGACTGGGTCTCGCGTAAATCGGGCGCGGCGACGGGCTCACTGTTGCAACCACAGGCGACCGATTTGCGCACCCAAATTCAGGCTTCCGAATTGGAACGGGCCAGATACACGGTCGCCCTGGATGCGGTCGCGGAAGTGCGTCCCGACATTTGGTTGCCAAGCCTGCCGCTGACGGGCCAAAATGCCAATCTTTACGATCAATCGTGGAACCGCATCATGAATGCCAATCGAGATCACATCAAATGAAATGAGCCTCGCCCGCAGAATCGGTGGGTTTGATTTGGCTCGGCCCTCGTTTGCAAGACGCCTAACCTGCGACCATGATCTGCGTGTTTTCTAACAGCGTGCCGCTTTCAAATTGCACGTTTTTGATCGCGACCATGTATTCGGTCACGGCGAGATAGTAGCGAGTTTGCGACTCGCTGAGTCGTCGTTGCGAATCGAGTAGTTGCTCCAAACTGATTGGCAACCCTGCTTCCCGATTGGCTTCCAAAGCATCCAGGGCGTCCTTGGCAGCGAGGTATCGATTCAAACTCGTTTCGGCCAACGCATACGCTCGGTCGGCTTCAGCGACGACGCCCAAGAGGTCGTGAATGATTTGGCGTTCCTGTTCTCGCAGCACCGCTTGGTCGCGAGCGATTTGTAATTTTGCATGTTGCACCGCCGCGTGAGCTTGGCGAAAACCAACGGGCATGCGGAATTCCAAGGCCGCCTCGTACTCTTGGAAGTCCATGTCTCTGAGTTCTTCCAACGCAGAATCAGAACCCGCCAGGTCTTGAGCTAAGCCGCGAACGCGATAGGTGGAGACAAGGTCAAGCGTGGGCAGCAGAAAGTTCTTGGCGGCGAGCAATTCCATCTCTCGACGTTTGACAAGCAGTCGCTGCTGTTGCAACTCTTCACGCATCCGCATCGCTTGGCTGGTCAACGATTCGGAATCAAAAACGACTGGAGCTGTCAGAGGCTCATCGGCCGGTCGCAACAACACGCCTTCACTGACAGGCAACCCGATCAATAATCGCAATCGTCGTTCGGACGCCAGCACGCCACCGATGCCTGAAAATGTGCCGCCCGACGTCGAGTTATTGACTTGTGTTCGCTGTACCAGTTTTCCGGCCACGGCATCTTGGTATTCCGATTGGAAGCGATAGTACTGTTCCCGCGCGAGTGCCTCGGCAGATCCTCCACGGCGGTTTGACGTTTTCTGTGCTTCATAACTTCGCCAAGTCAATCGGCTGCGTTCGAGTGCTTCGGCTCGGGCGTCCGCATCACGGTAAGCGTAAGCGAGGTCCCAATAGGCATTGATCACGTTGCTAATAAAATTACGAGTGTCGCGACGAAATTCCGCGACAGAGATATCGTTATTGGCTTTGGCAATCAGCACACCGTTGTAAACGCCCGGCAGGGCGGCGGGACCAGCGATGCGGTTGAACGTTAACCCACCACCACGCAGCAACGGTTGACGCAGTTCCGCATGCCACTGGGTTTGCCAAGCACTCGGAGTGAGGTTGCCGGTGGCGTTGTTTGCGTCGTAATCGGTGATGCTGCGGAGGGCGATCTCCGCACCGGTGGCGGTACGTTTGGATGCTTGCAACACGTAGTCGTGCGTGTCTTGTTTGAACGCGTTCGCACCACCACCGAAGAAGCGGTTGTTGAACTGGCGATCGTTGTTCTGCCATTTCCCAAGTGCATAGAGCTGCGCATCAAAAGCGGACAAGGCTGCGTCGATACCCGCCTGCGGATCGGTTTGCACCAGTGGCAGATTTTGCTCGGTCGCGAGTTGATCGGGCGCTCGCAGAATCGTGCCGCCAAGGTCGCGCAAGACGGCTGAATTGGACAATGCGATTTGGATCGTTTCGCTCAAAGTCAGATCACGGTACGCAGCATTGGCTAACGACGCCGCATCACGAATCGTAATCGGTGGCACCGGCGCGGTGCTGCACGTGATCGCTTCGGACATCTGACTCGGCGGTGCACCTGCGTCGATATTGGCCATGATCGCGTCGATGCACTGTGTGTCGTTACCGACTGTTTCATGAAGACTGTGATAGCTGCGACATCCTAGCAATCCTGCGAAGAGCATCAAAACGCCGCCTGTTACAAACGACCAGATGCAGATTGACAGCATCGCCCAAACGAACGAACCACGGCGTGTAAGAATGGGACGCGCGATCGTTTCCTCGATGACGTCGCAGGCGATCATGATCGGAGGCGAAGCGGGCAATAGCCCGGTACCTAGCGATCCCCGTAAATCAGGCAATCCGCCGGATTTCGGTTCCTCGACCAATTTCGATGTTGCAATCAAAACACTGCGTGAAAAAACGAACGTTCCAAAACGGCATAATCCGTACACGTCTTTTTATTCGACGAACCCATGCAATCCCATTCAGTTAAATCGCTATGAAAGGTACTGATGATCAGTTCCACGCCGTGAAACGCCAGACATTCCTGCGGTTTGCCAGGATCTTTGGCTAAAATACGCTAATGACCGGTCCACTCCCTCCTTCTGACAACGATCCCCACCCAGGAGTCTTTGAACTCGCTTGGCTGCGTCGCACTCATGCCATCACCGCACCAGTCGTCCAGGCACGGGGTCTGTGCTGCGAGATCGCCAGTGCAACGTCCGCCGATCGGGTTAGCTTCCTTTTGGCCACCGATCGTGGTGCGAAACTAGTCGCGAGTTCCGCGACCGAGGTCTTGGATCATCGCAGTGATGAGGCGCCGAGATTGCGCCAAATCGCGGACCAAGTCCTTCTCACGACAGTGGAATCCACCAGTGATATCCAGAAGTTCGACTCGCGAGCTGAACCCGACGCCGCCTTAGAGACGATCGCGTTTCCTGTTTATTCCGATCAAGAAACCAATCGCTTCGTCGCAGTCGTGGTGGCGCAGCGTTATGCTCCCCGTGCGACACCCATTTCGCAGTCGTTGACGTCGATTCGAGACGATGTCAACAAAGCCGCGACCGCAGTTGCCGCCGCGTTGGAGCACGCGGGTACTCCATCTGAAAACTTCGTCGTGGCGTCTTGGCGGCGAGCGACGAGTGCACAGCGTTGGGTTGGCGCGGCGATCACAGCAATCGCTGGGCTTGTTCTGGTAAACATTCCTGTCCCTTTTTATTTGCCGGTCACAGGGCGACTCGAACCAGCGCGCACCGTAGGTATCTTTGCTCCCGCATCGGGTACGCTTACGGACTTGCACGTGGTCGATGGCATGGACTTGGACGCTGGCACGTTGCTGGCGGTCATCCACAACACTGAAATCGATTTACAGCAACAACGTATCACTGGCGAACTGGCCTCCGCAGAAACCGAACTGGCCACCTTGCGACGGGGCGCGTCCGACAATTCCGACCACAACGTAATCTCACCCGCAATCGACCAGCGAGCGAGACAAGTCGTGTTACGAGCGAGAATCGAATCTCTCAGACAGCAAACGGCGTTGATTAACGAAATCCAACAATCGCTTTCGATCCAAGCTCCGATCGACGGACGCGTGATGTTGCGGGACGACCAAGCGGACCTCGTCGGACAGAACATTGGTCAGAGCCAATGGTTAATGCAGATTGTCGACCCACAGAGTGGATACCAAGCCTTGTTGGAATTGCCAGAGAAAGATTTCGGTTACCTAAACAAAGCGATGCTGGACCGCGAAGCCGTTGTCAACGGATCTCTTCGACTTCGTTCGTCACCGGACACACGTTTGGACGGTGTCGTCGTCAACGTTGCCGATACTATCCAGTGGACCCCCAGCGGTCATCCTGTTGTCGAGGTCACTATGTCCATTCCTAATGACGTGCCAGCAACCAGCCAAATCGGAGGCACAGTGGTCGGTACGATCGACGTCGGTCGACGTTCGTTAGGCTTCGTTTGGTTTCGTCCCCTCGTTGAATTTCTCCGGAGCTACGGATGGTAAAATCTTCTGCGATTGTTTTGACTTGTTGCTTACTCGGCGCGCTATGCGGCCCTACGGCTGGTGCGAGCGAAACGGCATCCACCAACACCGTGATTTCTGATTTGGTCGTCGTGTTGGTCGAGGAAGCTGCGATTACCGCTAACCTCGAAGGCACGGTCAGTGAGTTGGTCTTAGGTGAAGGTGCGACCGTGACGGCGGGTGAAACGATTGTCAAACTGGATAATCGAAAGTCACAGATCGAACAATTGTTAGCCGAGCGAGCGGCACGTATCGCGGAGAATCAACGTGACGCGAAAGACGCGATCGATGCCGCCCAGATAAAAGTCTCCGAGCGTCAGCAACTGATTGCCGAACATCTCGTTCGCAGTGAACTCAATGAACGACAAGCTGCCAACGACTTAAAAGTCAAGGCGGCAGAGAAATCTGAGCTCGTTGCTAAGAACGAATGGACGCGTGCTGAATCGGCGCGACAGAATTTTGCCGATGCGGTTTCCTCATCCGAGATCGAAGCGTTACGTTTGGCGTATGAACGCAGTCAATTGGAAACGCGTGAAGCGATCTTTCAGCGCCAGATGACTGCGATCGAAGTGCGACTCGATCGCGAAATCGGTGAAACATTGCGATGGCAGCTCGAAACGGCTAAGGTGGCCTTGCAAGCGGCTCAGTCGGCAGGTGAAGTTCGCGTGCTCGAAGCCGAGATTGAACATCTCAAATGGGAACTCGCCACCGCCGCTACCGACGATCATTACCTCCGCTCGCCAATCAGCGGTACCATCGTTTCGACGTCCGTGCATGTCGGCGACTGGTTGCGCCGGGGCCAAGTCGTCGCTCGCGTGATTGGACTGAACCGACTCCGTGTTGAGGGGTTTACCTCGGCAGCCAAGGCTGAGCGATTGCGTCGAGCCAACGAAGTCCGAGTCGTTGTCTCGCAGGGCGATGAAACAACCATCAAATTCATCGGTGCGGATCGTTTTGTTAGCCCTGAGATGGATGCCGTGACGGGGGAGGTGCGGTTGTGGGTTGAGTTTGAGAACACTGAGAACATCGTCTTGCCTGGATCGAAAGCAACGTTGGAGATCCCGTAGTGGCGATACCACGGTTGCAGTTACGAGCCGATCTGATCACTCGCCGCATCATGCTGCGTGATCGTGCTGTGTGGGTATTGAAAGATCCCCTGTCACGAGTGTTTCATTATTTCGATGAGTCCGAATACGCGATTTTGCATTCGCTGCGTCAGTGTGAATCGTTTGTATCGATCGCGCGTCGCTACCGCGAATATTTGGAACCCGAGGTGCTGGCTCGGTTTCTTTCCGCAGCCACGCGTGCGGGGCTGCTGGTCACGCCAGATGAAATTCCGCACGAACCGGCGTGGCGTCCCTCCCCACCTTGCGATCGCCCGGCGTGGCGGAAAAACCCGCTCGCGATACGACTGCCTGGCCTGGATCCGAATCGCATGCTCAACGTGATGGTTCCAGCGTTCTTCAAATCGCAACCGAATCACGGCCGTGTGCTAAACAACGGCGGAACGTTAGGTGTCGAGTTTGGACGTAGCGGAAGTCGTCAAGAATTTCGTTTATCTAGCAGACCGAAACTCTTGACGAGTTCCGCTACGCCAGTCATTGTTCCGGCGGTGCTAACGCAGCCTGTTCGCTTTGTGCTGATTGCTGTCGCCTCATTGACTGCTGTCGCCGTTTTGATTCTTGGCATGCGACTTGATGTTTTTCTAGCGGACCTAGCCAACGCAAGCACACGTTTGCTGTCACCGCTCGGGGCTGGCGCTGGCACGTTGTCATGGAGTTCGATGAGTGGCACCTTGATTGCGTTTGCGATGGCTGTCGCGGTCACAAAAATCGTGCATGAGTTCGCACACGCTTGGGCTTGTCATGCGTTCGGTGGTCGGTGTCGTGAAATCGGTGTGTTGCTACTGCTGGGGATTCCGTGTTTGTATTGTGACGTCAGTGACGCGTGGTTGATGTCGCGGCGTCGCGATCGCATGCTGGTATCGGCCGCTGGCGTGATCGCGGAATGGATTATTGCTGCGATCGCAGTGTGCGTCTGGGCAATAATGCCAGCCGGATGGTTGCATGACGTTTCCGCGTTGATTGTCGTGGTTGCGTCGGTGAACACGCTGCTCGTCAACGGCAATCCGTTGTTACGCTATGATGGCTACTACTTCCTGTCGGATTGGACCGGCGTGCCGAACCTGTCCGCAGCAGCGTCCACCGCGCTGCGGCAATTCGTGGCAGGATGCCTTGGCGAGCCAAGCCACAAGTATTCGCATGCAACATTCGGTCGATGGCTAGTTGTCTATGCGATCGCTAGCGGCTTGTATCGCATCTTTATTATGGGTGTGGTCGTGTCGGTCGTGTTCGCTTTTTTGAGTAATACGCTCGGCATGGGAGTCGCCGTCCCGATGGTCGCATGGTTGGGGTTTGCATTGCTCAGCCCACGCCTTAAAAACTGGTTCGCCGTGAACTCGAACGATGCTCGTTCTAGCAATGCACAGCGACGATCAATGATGGTCAAATGGGGATCAGCAGCCATTGTTGTCTTGATCCTGCTAGTACCATTGCCACGCAGCATTCGCGTGGGCGGCTTGGTTCGTCCGCTGAGTGAACGTCCCGTCTATGTACGGGAGCCCGGAACGCTCGTCGGTCCGGTCGCATCAACCGCTGCCGATCTGCTGTATCAACTCGACGACTGGCGATTGCGATTACAGGAGAAAATCTCATCGGGTCGCGTCGCTGAGTTAGAGGCCGAGTTAGAAGCCAGTCGGATTGGTCGGCTCGATCGTCCTGGCATGTCCGCCCTGCAACCGATCCTCGCCGATGAGCTGGCCAGCGAATTGCAGAAGCATGCTCAATTAAACGGGCGCATGCAAAATTTGATGCACGAACTTGCACCGAATCATCAGCTCTTCGCGACTCCGCATCGACGTGTCACTGAGCTTGAGAAATCGGCAGGCCGTTGGTGCTGGACGGGCGCACCGCTCTCAGCGAACAACGTTGGTGCAACCTTGCAAAGTGGCACGTTGGTGGGCCGCAGCGGTGATCCTTCGCAGCGGTTTCTCTCGCTGTATGTTCCCGAACGCTTCATTGGTTCAGTACGTGTCGGACAATCGGTCTCACTTGGTTTGACAAGTCTGCCGCTAGGTTGCTGGCGTGGTCAAGTTCAAACCGTTTCGGCTGATCCTGTTGATCACTTGCCTGCTGAGATCATCGCGGCAGGTTGGGCGAGTGCTACCATCAATGATCATCACTTGAGTACGCCACATGAGGTTTACTATGAAGTGACGGTGAAGTTGGAACACGCTACCGAGTCCGAGATGACCATGCCAGCCAGACTGGTGGCGCCCGCCCGAATTTGGCTGCCTGCGTCATCGTTGTTTTTTCAATGGCGTAGATGGTTTGGCGAGTAAGGATGAGTCCGCTCGACTCAGCAGGAGCTTCGTTCTCCCAACGGTCGCATTAAGATATGTTTTTGACTGCTGCTCGCCTAATCAGGCTCGTTGCTCGTGAGCTGCAATTTACCGAAGTGTTTGATCGCTGCTTAGGCCAACGAGACTTGGTCAATATAAAGTTCTAGCATTTGGCTCTGGATTTTCACGGCTCGCACGAGTGTCCACAACTGGTCAGGGTGGAACGTGGTCGGCTCATCGCCGAACAGATTGTCGAGTTCTTCGGCGATGGCGGCGTGTTGGTCCGACGTGGCTTCCAAACGAAAACTTGCACTTTGCCAAGCCGACATGCGCTGATCGCGGTCACGCAATTGCTCCGTGTCAGTGGCGGCGTTGAGCAGAATCAAGCACAGACGCGCAATCTCGACGGGCGACAATTCGGGTCGATCCTGGCTGAGTTGCTCGGCTAGCTCGTGACATTTCATACCCAACGGTAGCTCACATGTGAGACTGTGCAAACAGATGCACGCAAATGAGCACGCTAGTCCAACGCAATCGTGCCGGTGAATCCGATTTTGACGAGTTCGGCTGCAACTTCTCGCAGCCAGTGTTGGTGCTGCACATCGGAGGTCTCCAATTCGATCTCACGCAAACCAGCGGACTCAGCCGGGGCGAAGATCCGTATCCAGATGGTGTCGCGGGGTAGGGAGTCGGCGAAACGGTCCGCCCATTCGATCAACGTCCATGCGCCGGTGGTTTCCCACAATTCTTCCAAGCCGAGTTCCCACACCTCGTCTTCATCGACGACCCGATAGAGATCGAGATGATGCAGTTCTCTCGGCCCGCGATCGTTTGCATCGTGACAGCGATAACTTTTTAATAGCGTGAATGTGGGGCTGGTGACTTCCGCTGGATCAACATCGCACGCGCGGGCTATCTCTTGGCAAAATCGTGTTTTGCCAGCCCCCAACGTGCCGACCAAGCCAAAGCAGCGAGATCGCGTGGGGGCATCATTTCGCTCGCCAGCGGTCTCCATGGTATCCGTCACCACGAGGGCGTGAGCGAGTTGGGCGAGTTGCTCGATACCCACGCCTGATAGTCGCATGGCCCGAAACTACGGAGTTTCGCTGCCAGTGGTCAGGTTATCCGATGGCGTTTCGGTGACAGCCGTCATGTTATCGCCAGGACCAGTCATGTTGTCACCAGGCGTTTCGGTGACAGTCGCCGTCGGATCGGTGCTGATATCAACGTTACCGCCTGTTGGAGCTGGTGGTGGACAGCCCAACGTGGTTGTCAGGAGGGCTAGTGCGAACACGCTATAAATGATGTTTTTGGACATGGTTTCACTCGTAGTGGAAAGTTTTTCGGTTGGGTCTACCCAGTAAGCTGGATCTTACATCAATCTCTCAGATTAACAAAGACGCTCGATTTTGCACCTACCCGCTGGACTTTCCAGCGGAATTAGTCGGCAAAGTCACCGCCATTGGAGCAACCGTTGGCCGCGTTCATTTGTGAACTAGAAAAACCTGAGTGCCGGTCGATTGCCACAGAGTGACTCGACGATAACTCCGTCGACTGTCAATTTCTTCTGAGCCATTGTTATGAACTTGCACCTTCATTCTACACGAATCAATCATCTTTTCACGGGTGTTTTGATGTCGATGTGTTGTTCGCTCACACTGCTCTCGATGGCAGACGCTCAGGGGTTGGATGATTTGTTCACCCAACCTAGAGAAATCCGATTCGCGTTCCCGAACGACGGAGTCGACGATGAAGCTGGAAACGAATTCGGAGCGGATGCGTTTCGTGAGGACTCCGAAGAACCAGCGGGATTCCAGGCGACTGGACCGCGACGACCATCCCGTCAAATCACTGGGCGTGAGGAAGACCGTGATGTCCCCGCTCCCAGCCCATCGGATTTGCGACTAGTCGATGGCGAGGGATCACGTTCGAGTCAAACGGTACCCACCGCAATGCAGCTTCGCCAAGCTCGTGCGATGGCGGAATCCCGTGCCCGGTTCGCGCGACTCGAAGCCGCTCGCTGGGGATTGCGACCGACATTGCGGCCATCGTGGATCTCTGACCCGATGACTGCGAGCCTTTTTCCATCGGGGCCGACGTACTACGTGCCGGTTTACGTCTGGTCGCGGTAGTACACCAATCAATGTTCCGATTCTCCTGCGTCCAGTAAGCGCGAACAGGGGATGTCTGGCAATTGTGTGACCTTGCTGGGCACTGATGACTGAAGACAAATCAACCCTCATCAACTCGTCGCGTGCTTTCGGAAACAGCTTCGACGATCAGTACCGGTTGTCCAATGCTCAATTAGCCGGGCAACGAAGACACGCTTACGCAAATATCCCACGGTTGATCAGGGCCTGCAAAATTTCTTGAGCAGCCATGGCGGGGGTCATGCCTTCGCGGAATTGTAGATGAATCTCCGGTTTTTGTGGAGCTTCGTAAGGGTCGCTGATACCGGTGAAATTTTTGATCTCACCTGCAATGGCTTTTTTATAAAGCCCTTTGGGGTCGCGTTGTTGGCAGATCTCTAGCGGGGTGTCGACGAAGACTTCGATGAAATCGCCGGTTTGGCCATCACTCTCGACGGCTTGCCGGACGCGGTCGCGGTCGCGACGGTAAGGGCTGACGAAAGCAGCCAAGGTGACCAAACCAGCGGTGGCCATCAGCGAGGCCACTGCTCCAATTCGACGGATGTTTTCCTCACGATCGATGGCCGAAAAACCCAATCCAAAACGTTCGGCGAAAACGGCACCATGTTCTTCGGCCAAGACTGACGGTGGGGCACACAGCCCGTGCCGTACATTGTCTCCGTCAAGCAGCGTTGCCGCGGCACCGCGAGCGATCAGCAATCGATCGAGTTCATTGGCGATCGTTGATTTGCCGCAACCACTCAGCCCGGTGAACCAGACCACACAACCACGCTGTTTCAAGTTCGCTTGGCGAGCTTCACGGTTGACCGTTTGTTCGTGCCAGACGATGTTTTGAGAAATGTGATGCGAACTGCCGCGGGTGGTCGGTGTTTTAGAATCTTGCATGAAAAAATCTATAAGTTGTAACGAGCTTTCAATCCGTCCCGATGGACACTGGCGAGTCGTTCGTGGCTGGTCCAACCGGCACCTCGGCAGGCGATGATGTATTGATCGAGAAGTTCGCCGAACCGCCCCAGTGGCTCGGCACCAAGATCCCAACCTGCTGCATAAAGCAGCCGCGCCGAGGTCGCTGGCGATGCCGCCGAAGCGGATTCTTCGACGAGCATTTGACAATACCGTTGCCGTATCGATTCGGAACCTTGCAGCGATCCACGACCAAAATACTCGAGCAAGCGGGCATTGCTGATCAGGCGTGGCAAACAACCGAGTTGTTCGTTTGAATCTTGATCGCTGGCTGCCGTTGCGGGTATGTCCTCTAAAAACTTTGCCGAGAATTTTGCAAACCCATCGGATGAGGTCGCCCAGTGCGTGCGCATGCGGACGCTTTGATCGGTGAACACGCTACAGCGAAGGCCGCTTGAAAACGCGTGTGCGGCGGCATCGACATCGCCCTCGGACCAGCGAACGTAGCCCGCTAAATCGTGACTCCAGGACAAGTCGTTGCGAATGTGATTGACTGCGGCTGCATGTGAGGCAACATCGCCCCAGTTTTGTTGAGCTGGATCCAAAGCGGATGCTGGTAAGTTCAAAGCGGTTTGCAATCGCTGCGACACTTCGCTGGGCATTGTTCGCAAATCGAAACACCAACGCATCAAGTCGTTCCAAGCAATGCCCAGGTCTTGAGCAATTTGAGGACCGACCAGGCCACTGATTTGACTGGCTAACGCATCAATCGTGAGCTGGCAACGAACCGGGATTTCGCAGATTCCTGCGGATAACAATCCAGCCGCCAATCGCTGGGGATCGCTTGCGTCGAGTGTTGTGATGGCTGGCAATTGAGCCATCACCCATTGGCCCCATAGGTGTTCACGCCACGGGGTTTCGCTCGGATCGGAATCGGTATGAGCGGCGTTCTCGATCGCTGGCTCGGCATGCCGCCGCTGTGATTGCGGCAATTTGGGTAGCAACCAGTCGAACAGCAAGGCTTCGGATAAATGGTTGCCCCATGGCAACCAATCACCGCCTCCGTGGTACCACTGACAGATGTCGGTTTGGACCCCGGTTTGCCTCGCCACATCGGGATCGAGCAAACGGACGCAGAGCCAGTCCCCCGCACCATTTCCAACCAATGGCAAGAAGTTCGGCGGCATCAGTGGCGGCCAGATCGGGTCAGGGACCGTCGACAAGAGTGTTTGGGGCGTGGCGGGATAGCAGAATTCGCCGGGGCAGAAATCCTCTGCACGAGAATCGTGTGGGCTAGGCAAGTGGTTGCAAAGTTCGTCCCACCAATGGTTCAGGTCGTCGCCGAAGTCGATCGCAAAACGGTCCGCTAGTCGAGCGGACCAAGCCGCACTGTCGCTAGCGTGACGAGCCGTGGAGCTTGCAGTCACATGATCTGAATTCGCGGGGCCGTCCGAATTCGTGGGGTCGGTAGTCGAATCAGGAGTGGTCACGGTCTATGATGAGCGGCCAGAACGGCCTTCCGGTCAAATGAATTCAGCGGATGAGATAAGTTCGCGACAGCGCGCAGCACTACCGGAGAATTGCCAGAGTAGCTGCCCGATCCCTCTAAACGCAAGACAATCAACTCCATGATGACACCGACTTCACAACATTTTTGTTCACGCAATGGACGGTTCATCCCATCTTTTACGTTCCTGACGCTGCTGGCGATGACGGGCTGGCTGCCCGCAACGGGCGAGGATTTCAAACCGAACTATGACGAAGCCCAGATTCCGGCTTACGAGCTGCCCGATCCGTTGACCACCGCGTCGGGCGAAAAAGTTACGACGCCAGCTCAGTGGAATGGGCGGCGCGGCGAAATTCTGGATCTGTTTGAAAAACACGTTTTCGGTCGGATGCCCCGTGAGCGACGAATGGAAACCGAGGTCGTGCGTCGGGACGCGACTTTCAACGATGGTAAAACGATTCGCTATGAATTGAATGTGAAAATCCTGCCCTTGCGGGGAGCACCAGCGAACAGCGATGACGCGGAGAAATCAGTGACGGTGCAGGTACTCGTCGACGTGCCTGCTAACGCGACCGCACCCGTGGCCGCGTTTTTCGGATTGAACTTTGCTGGCAATCACACCGTCACGATCGATCCCAATGTGCGAGTGACCGAGTCCTGGGTCGCCGATCGACCGCAAGCGAAATCGGACAGGAACCGAGCGACCGAGGCAGGCCGGGGAACCTCCGCCTCACGCTGGCCAATGGAATTAATCAATGAACGTGGCTATGCCGTGATCACGGCCTATTACGGCGACATTGATCCGGATTTTGATGACGATTTCGAAAACGGTGTGCATGGTTTATTGACTGAGTATTTAGCCAGCCTGCCAGCGGACGAGCGCGGTGGATCGATTGCCGGTTGGGCATATGGCATGTCGTGCGTGCTTGATGCGATCGAGCAGACACCGAGTCTCGAGATCGATGCCTCGCGTGTAGCAGTGCTCGGACACTCGCGGTTGGGCAAGACGGCGCTTTGGGCGGGCGCTAGCGACCCGCGATTCTCGCTCGTGATCAGTAACGATTCGGGCTGTGGCGGAGCGGCGTTATCACGGCGTGCGATTGGTGAAACGGTGGGCCGGATCAATAGCAGTTTCCCCCATTGGTTTTGCGATGGGTTCTTGAAATACAACCGTAATGAGAATTCGCTACCTGTCGATTCACACCAACTGATCGCATTAGCCGCTCCGCGCGGGATCGCGATCGGTAGTGCGACCGGTGATCAGTGGGCGGACCCGAAAGGCGAGTTTTTGGCAGCGAAACACGCTTCGCCGGTCTACGAACTGCTCGGCTTGACGGGGTTACTTGATAGCCAGGGCAACACGCCCGATGAAATGCCGAACGCCGATGACGGGTTTACCAAAGGCACAATCCATTATCATTTGCGCAGCGGTCCGCATGATTTGCAGACAGTAGATTGGCTGCGATATCTGGATTTCGCAGATCGGGTTTTGAATTAACGAATCTTGAAAAGAACTGCCAGGCATAACACAGCGACCTACGCCCGGCGGTACTGCACCAAGCTGCGGACGGTTTGCAGCAACGTGCTCCAGCGCGGACGAAACTCGTCGGCCAGAAACTCACCTTCGAAAGTCGTGGGCACTTCCATAACCACACCAGCGCGGCGAGCAATCTTGGCGGTGACTTCCGCGTCAAATCCGCGATCGCATTCACGCAGATCGAGTGAACGGATCAGGTCACCGCGAAACACTTTGTGCGAACTTTCCATGTCGGAAATTCGCAAACCTGTCGAAAGATTAGCGACCAAAGTCGTGATGCGTCCCGATAGACGCGAGGCCACGGAAATGTCGCGACGAGTATCACGACGTAAACGGCGCGAACCGTAAACCGCGTCGGCTTTGTCTTCGAGAATCGGCCAGATCGCGCCTAGCAAATCGGCTGGGTCGTAAGCCATGTCAGCATCTTGAATCGCGACCACACGGCCCGTGCAATGACGCAGCCCCATCCGAATCGCTGAACCACGACCATGATGACGGCGACGATGTAGGACGGTGAAGTTAGCCTTTGACGTCAGACTGCGAGCGTAGTGCCAACTTCCATCGGTGCTGCCGTCATCGACAATGATCACTTCGCAAGATGGCGGCATGACCTCTTCGATACGATCCAAGACTTGTGGCAAACTTTCGCGGGCATTGAAAACAGGCACAATGATCGAGATATCGAACGATGTCTGTGGTGTCGCACCGCGAGACGTTGATTGCGCTTCAGCAATGAGGGCGAGTGTGTCGTCGATACGTTGCAGAATATCGTCAGCGTACGAACTCGATGTGGATTCTGCCCATGCCTGATCGATGGCGAGATGTGCAATCTCGGGTTGATAGTGCTTTTCAGTTGGGGATGAGATCGTTGAAGTGGCCATCGTGTCGCTTGCTCCGCAGTTCTTAAAGTGCTGGCGATGGCTCGTGGCGTGATAAGTCAACTCATCATCGCGAAACATCGAGTTCGCCTTGGGAACTATGGGCAACAATCCTGAGCCGGGACGCCGTGTTTTGGCAATTCACAAAGAATCAACCATGTGTCTGAGTCGCCCGCAGGAAAAATCTAGCTAACCCGTTTAATCGGTATTCCACGAGTGGTAAACCTTTCCAAGGTTTGTTTTTAGGCTCAAGAACCATTGACCGGGAGGTGGCTGAGACGTTCACTTGCACCGGAACCCGCTTGCGCACTGGAAATCCGTTGTGCAAGAACGCGAGTTTCACGCTGCTTATTTACTTGCGAATCGTCTTTGACACTAACCGCTGGAACGGCCCATGGCTGCCCACTACTTAACAATGAAACCTGCTCGTCACGCTCTGTTTGCGTTCATCGCATCGTGTGCCTCGGCACCCTCGGTAACGGCGTGCTGCTTGACCGATTGGTTGTACGGTCGTGCGCCCGCTTACGCTGTTGTCGCGCCGGCACCGGTCACAGTCGGTTATGCACCCACGGGTGCCTGTGACGTGACGCCATACGCGGCAGGGTACACTCCATACACTGCGGGCTACACACCACTGTTGACACCTGCGGCGAATTCAATGGTATTGCCGTTGGCGGGCACGAGTATCTATTCGCCACCTGCGCCGTATGCGGTGCAGCGACCGGCCTACGGAGCTGTGCCGTTGGATAATCCATCGGTATACACGGGCCTGCCTGTCACGTCCGGCTATCGTGGTGTAGCCACGACGGGGAACTCGTTCTATGGAACGGGCAATATGTACCCGAACAATTATGCGTCTGCCTCATCGGGTGCATTTGGTGGCTCCGCTTACCAAGCCAATTATGGATCGTCAGTGCCGCTGGCCGTTGCGCCGACGTATCCGACTCCCGTGCGAAGCGGATTAGCGAGGTTCTTTGATTCGCTGTTAGGCACTGGCTATCGCACTTCGTACTACACCGCTCCGATCACCTACTACCGACCGGCGACGTCATTTGACCCAGTCACCGGCACCACCGTCACGGTTCAGCAACCCTGCACTTCGACCGTGCAACAACTGCAACGATCACCTTACGCGACCTTGCAGCCTGCACCGATGTTGGGGCAAACGCAAACAGGTGGTGCATCGTGTGGCGTCGATCCTTATACGGGGATCGATCCGTGCAGTGCCACGTCGCCTTACGGGCCATCGACCGGGTCGGTTTACGGTGCCTCGCCGATCCCCAGCACCTCGCTCGACTCCGGTTTCGGTTCACCCAATGGCAATGGCATGGGCAGTGGCCTCGGCATGACTAGCGGTGATTTGAAGCCCATGTCGCAGCCGACGTTGCCATCGGCGCAGCCAAGTATTTCAGGTCGTTTCACGTATCCCAACGCGTCCGTGTCAGCCGACACGCCGACTTATTCGGAACCATCGTGGAGCAGTCCCTCGACAGATTCTTTTCCATCGACGAATCTCAGTCCGTTGACGGGCGACTCGCCGAGTTATCGACGCGAAGTGCAGCCTGACCAAGAACCCATGCCAGCACCAAGCATCGAAGCAGCGCGACCGAACTACTCTCTTTCTGATGAACGCGAGGCTGCTGACGAGGCTTGGCAACAAGGATACGAAGCTGGCCGTGCAGCAACCCGCGAGGAGTCAAAGTCCGCGTCTGAGCCTGCCTACACACCGTACGAGCAGCCACGCAGTCTTTACGACGATGCTGACAACGACGAAGAATCTGATACCCAAATCGAACCTGATCGCCCCTCGACGGATTCGTATTATCAACTCAATCCACCGGAGAATGGTCGGTCATCGGACTCGTCACCTGAATCGGTCGATGAGGCTCGACGGCGCACCCGTTGGGAGGTCGAGCGTGATCAGCGTGACGTGCGTGAATTGACAACGGGCGTGCCATCGTTGGATAGTGGCAAACGTTATGTCACCGAGACAGCGACGGTCGCACCGCGAGTCCGCCCGATCCCTGCTCCGCAAAATTACCGCAATCCGTTTGAACGCTCGACCGAGCGGTTGCAGGCACCTGATTTATTGCCCGCTTTGCCGCGACCCAACACGCCGTACGACAACGGCGTGCAAAGGGCATCTGGATATTCCAACGAACCGCAACGATTGAGTGTGCCGGTCCGCGAAGCGTCGATTCAAGGGCAACGAGATCGCATACCATCCAGCTCGTCGCAACAAAGTTTGCGGCCGAGTTTGACGGAGCCTGTGTTGTCGCCACCCCCCAAAGCAAACGCTTGGCAGACGAACGTTCGCGAGCAATCGCAAGAAAGCGGTTGGTATCCAAAATCGCGGTAACAGGTAGCAAACGATTCAGGTTGGGTTGCTCTTGATTCGGCGGAATCCGACTCAAGACGCCCGCGTCGAGGGCCGATGATAGATGACAGCCTGCATTCATCTGGAAATATGTCATCATCCGCAACAACATCACCGATCTCTCCAACCTCGTATCGTGAGCGGTTGTTGAGCATTAAGACGCCGGTGACGGTGACGTTAGCGGAAAAGAAAGAGACACTTCGCAATATCCTGTCGCTGGTCCCAGGCTCGATGGTAACCTTTGAGACTCACTGTGATCAGCCGTTGCAAATGTCCGTCGGCGGTCATCCCATCGCGACGGGCGAAACGGTCAAGATCGGCGATAAATTCGGTATCCGCATCCGCGAGATCGGGATGCCTGAGGCGGATTGAAGCCGATCCGCTCCAGCGACCGACTTTCGCCTACTTGCCCTGTTGAACTGAAAACCGCATTCTGTGTCGAGTTGGGCGGTCTCACTGATCGCTGCCTTTTTTCCTCGATCTCAGTCTCAGCTCATGAAACACGATGTTTACGCCGTCGGCAACGCTCTCGTTGATATCCAAGCCCAAATCAGTGCGGAGATGCTTCAGCAGCTCGCGTTTGAAAAAGGCATCATGACGTTGGTCGACGATGAGCGGCAGGCTGGCGTGCTAGCAAATTTCAATTTGCCTGCTCTGAACCGTTGCGCGGGCGGTTCGGCCGCCAACACGATCGCGGCCGTGGCCGATTTCGGTGGTAAAGCCTGCTTTGTAGGTAAAATCGGCGATGATGAAACCGGTGAGTTTTTCCTCAAAGACTTGCGTGCTTTGGGAGTGACGATCGACGTCGATCCGCTGCCGGGTTCGCCGACGGGAACTTGTGCGATTTTGATCACGGACGATGCCGAGCGAACCATGCTCACCAACCTCGGGGCGTCGGCCTTCTTGTCCGTTGACGATATCGACGAAGCAGCCATCGCGGCATCCAAATACATCTACGTCGAAGGTTATCTGTTCACCGGCGATTCGACCAAAGCGGCCGCTTACCGGGCCATCGAGCTGGCCAAGAACAATAATGTGAAAGTCGCTTTCACGGCTTCGGATCCGTTTCTCGTCAACATGATTCGTGACGAAATTTGGGAACTCATCCGTGGCCCAGTCGACTTGTTTTTCTGCAACGAAGAGGAGGCTGCCAGCCTTACGGGGCTGACCGATCCGATTGCCTGTGCTAATAAAATTCACGAATCGGCTGAAAACGTCGCCATGACGCTGGGGCCAAAAGGCTCGATCCTGATGCACGGTGGCGAGGCCATCGCGATCGAAGGAGTGACCATCAAGGCCGTCGACACGACGGGGGCGGGCGACATGTATGCGGGTGGTGTTTTGTACGGGATCACCAATGGATTAACATGGAAGCAATCTGGGCACCTCGCCTCCCACGCCGCCGCCCGCGTCGTCGGGCAACTCGGTGCCCGTTTGGCAACCCCTTTCACGAACGATGAAGTCCGTGAGCTGACCAACGTATGAACCATGACTCCGAATGTTCTCATAACGGATGACGATGCTGGGTTTCGGCAAACCCTGTGTGATGCTCTATCTCATCATGGCTTGAATTTGCATCAAGCCAGTGACGGGGATGAAGCACTCGCTGTGATCCAGCAGCAAACGATTCATTTGTTACTCGTCGATGTCCACATGCCTCGCGTCGATGGACTCGAGGTGATCCGCTCGCTCGCTGGCCTGCCCAAACGGATTCCCGCAGTATTAATGAGTGCCATGATGAATGAAGAAATCGAACGTGAGGCTGCTCGGATGCGTGCCTACCGGGTGCTGCACAAACCCATCCGGCTGAGCGTGCTGCGAGATATCGTCTGCGGCTCGTTGGCCGAGACGTATGGGTGGCGACGCAGTTGAACTACCCACTTCTGTTCCGGTTCCTCGGTACGATCTGTTTGCTCATCGGTGGTTCGATGAGCTTCAGCTTTCCGTTCGCGTATCCCGTGATGGCTCAGCGAACGCATCTGCCAGCGGCTGAGGAATTTGAACGACGCGGTGCGTATGGATTGCTCGCCAGCATGGCGGTTTGTTTTGGCGTCGGTTTGTTGTTTCGATTCCTGGGACGCAGCCACAAACCAGGCGTAGGCGGGCAACTGTTTCGCAAAGAGGCGATGGCCATCGTTGGCTTGTCGTGGGTCAGTGCGACCGTGCTCGGGGCATTGCCATATTACTTTAGCGGCACGCAAACGGCGGTGGGCATGCCCGTCACGTTCATTGAAGCGATGTTTGAATCGCAATCTGGATTCAGCACCACGGGCGCGACCGTGCTCACGGATTTGGAACAACCCGAACTCGTCCCGCACTGCATTTTGTTCTGGCGATCATGGACACACTTTCTCGGTGGTTTGGGCATCGTGGTGTTGTTCGTCGCGATCCTGGGTCAAGGTTCGGCTGGTAAGGCGATGATGCGTGCCGAGATGCCGGGGCCGACGAAAGACGGCAGCATGCCACGCATGCAGCACACGGCGTTGGTCTTTGCGGCGATCTATGTGAGTTTGAATATCATCTTGGCGATCATCTATTTCCTCCAAGGCATGAGCGCGTTCGATGCCATGTGCCATGCATTTGGAACGATGGCGACGGGCGGATTCAGTACGTACAACGCCTCGCTCGGCAGATTCAATAGCCCCTTGATTGAATCGACCACGATCGCGTTCATGGTGCTGGCGGGAACGAATTTCACGCTGCTGTATTTGACGATGATCAGCGGCCCGTGGCGAATGTTTCGTGACGTTGAGTTTCGTGCTTACATCGCCATGATCGGAGTGGTGACGGCGGGCGTCGTGTTCTTTGGTATGCAAAATCAAGATGAGGGTTTCGACACGCTGCTGGGGTCTATCCGTAATGCCATGTTCTTGGTGGTCTCGATCGTGACCACAACGGGCTATGGCACGGTTGACTTTGACAATTGGAATAATTTTGGACGGGGAATTTTGCTGTTGCTGATGTTCGTCGGCGGGTGTGCGGGCAGCACGGGCGGCGGGTTGAAGGTGATTCGGCATGTTTTATTCTATAAAATCCTGTTTCTGGAGATGGAGCGCGCCCACCGACCGCGAGTGATCCGGCCCTTAAGAATCAGTGGCCAAACAGTTGATGATCCAGGTTTGGCTCATAATATCTTGCTGTACTTTTGTTTGGTATTGGCGATTTTTGTGTTTGCATGGTTAGCGTTGGTGACGTTCGAGCCGAACTCGACGTGGGGTGTGACCAACGATGCGATCGCCCGAGAGACTTCGATTGAGACAGGACAAAACACGGTTGGCGAGTTAGAACTGGGTGCCGTTGTAGGCAAAGATTTGCTTCATGGCACGTTAGATGAGAAACTACTTGACAGTGCGAGTGCCGTGGCCGCGACGCTCAACAACATCGGCCCTGGGCTGGGCGTGGTCGGACCGACGCGAAACTACGCTGGGTTCAGCCAGGGGGCGAAGTTGCTGTTCGTGTGGTTGATGATGCTCGGACGAGTTGAAATTTTTAGTGTTCTGTTGTTGTTCGTACCGTCGTTTTGGCGAAGGGTGTGACATGTTTTCAATGAGTATTCGTCCACGTGCTTTTATGCTCAGCGCGATGATCGTCTGGCTATGTTGCAGCGTGAACACGGCCTGGGCGGATGTTCCGCAAGTCGTTCCCGCAAAGATCGCACCGCAAGGTACCCGCACTGCGGTGATCCTACCCTTCAAAGAAGACATCAATCCGCTCAGCGGTGCGTTGCTCAAACGCAAATTCCAAGCTGCCGTGGATTCAGGCGTGGACGTGATCATCTTCGACATCCATTCACCGGGAGGGTTCACCTTCGTCACCTTGGAATTGATGGATATGGTGCTCGATGCGAAAGACGTCGAGACGGTAGCGTACATCGAGAAAGACGCAATCAGCGGTGCGGCTTTGTTCGCACTTGCCATGGATACGATCCTGATGAAACCCGATGCGCGGATCGGCGATGCTGGTGAGATTGTGATGGGTGAAGACGGGGCGTTTCGTTATACGGAAGCCAAGAGCCGCAGTGTGCTGGCGCAGAAAGCACGAGATACGGCGGAGGCCACCGGTCGCCCCCTCGCCTTGGCCGAAAAGATGACGGACAAAGACATCGTCGTTTACGAGGCAACCAATACAAACACCGGAGAAAAACGATTTCTCTCCGATAAAGACAACAAAGCGATGAAAGACGCTGAGGAGTGGGAGCTTGGCAAACCGGTTCGCGAAGCCGGCAAAGAAATGTTTTTCATTGCCAACGGACGTCGCGCCGTGGAACTGGGCATGGCCGATCAAACGATCTCCGGTAAGGAGGATCTGGCGCGGGTGCTGAATGTGCAGTCGCCGATCGAGGAGATCCAGCGAAGCTGGGTGGACACGTTCGTGTTAATTCTGAACATGAAATTTTTCACGTTTCTGTTGCTGTTGATCGGTTTGTCAGCGATCGCGTTTGAACTCAGTGCGCCCGGTTTGGGCATCGGTGGATTGGTCGGTGTGCTGTGTTTCGGATTGTTCTTTTGGAGTCGGTTTCTCGGTGGGACGTCCGGTTGGTTGGAGGTCCTGTTGTTCGCGATGGGATTGATGTTCATCGCGGCGGAAGTGTTTGTGATTCCAGGCTTCGGTGTGGCCGGAATCATGGGCATGGCCTTGACGCTCAGTTCGCTGGTGATGGCGTCGCGTCGTTTTGTCGGCCCGGCTGGTCAAATGGATTGGACGAACTTGGGCAATGACGTGGTAACGGTGCTCGGGGCGTTCGTGGGTTTCGCAGTGGTGGTGGTTGTGCTGACAAGTTACATGGGCCAGATCCCTGGGCTAAGTCGGCTGACGTTGCAAGCTGAGATTGCTCCAGCAGATTCATTCGTGACAACAGATGCCTCACCACCGTGGCAGCGAGTGGAAATTGGCCAAACTGGGCGGACGGTCTCACCGCTGCGACCGGGAGGGCGGATAGAAGTCGATGATATGCTGGTCGATGTGGTCACCGAAGGTGATTTCGTGGACTCCGGCCAACCCGTCCGAGTGATTGCCAAACAGGGAACACGTGTTGTCGTGCGAGTGGTGTGAAGACATTTATCATCGGAGTAATACCGGTTCGTTGGATCACAATCAACGCGTCACACCAAACGCTGCCAGACTTCTCCCATCCCGCCGATGCTCAAATCGCCCCGACTGACCAGCCAGTCAGAGGAGAAACAGTGAGCTTTGGCGGGTGGCCAATCTTGCTGTGTTTCAGTTCGCCTCAACAACAACGCACAGAACGGTGTGTCCAACGCCACTGGTGGTGAGAACTGAATTGTCGGTAGCTCGATGGGTGTGGCCAGGAGTAACGTGCCACGACGCATTCCATAGCCGACGTGTTTTTCGCTGACCTGTCCACCAACTCCGATCGTACCGGCGACTTGCCAAGACGCCAGTCCCGCTCCGACATCGCCAGTAATCCAGATTTCGCCGCGCCGCATCCGCTGCCCAGCATGCTCGCCAACATTTTGCTCAACGATGATCCGGCCACCATTCATCCCGACTCCACGTGAACCACTCGGGGCGGCCAAATAGTTTCCTGCACTACCTTGTACGCGAATCGTCCCGCCACTCATGCACGCACCGCAGTAGTCACCGATATCGCCTTCGACGACGATCGTGCCGACACGATGTTGATGCCCGAGGCCCTGCACGGATTGGCAATCACCTCGTAGGACCAAGCGTGGCTCGGGTGCATCGTTTGATTCACACTCAACGTGAAAAACATCACCGATCTGCTTGGTCGTTGACGAGACATGGATTCGCTGGCGGGCGATCTGGTCAGATGTGATTTTGATCAACTCGTCTAACCGTAAACTCGCTAGATCAACCGCGTTTTCGCAATCTGCATGCAAACTCAATGTGATCGTTTTCAAGAGTCGGCTCCTGACAGCAGCTCGTGCAAACGAAAATGATGACGTCCCAGTTTGCCGCCATAATTTCCGGCCGTCACGCCAACTAAGCCAGCATCACCGACCGACTGGCAGGCGGCCTTGATGCCAGCGGACATCGCCATCGCGATTTCGTCAAAGCTCATTCCATCCAGCACGACTTCGAGCACTGCGGTGGCTTCCATGGGCAATTGCGTCGTCACGGTTTCTCGCAGTGCAGGACAAAACGCTTCGTTGGTCGACGCAAACAACGCGGCATACTTAGAACCTACCTTGGAACCACTTCGCGTTGCACCACCAGGAAACGGTGTGATCACGCCAGGCAGCGGTTGGATCGCGGCGATCGCGGCTCGACAAGCTGTTGAAACCGCATCCATGGATCGACCCAATAAAATAAAATTGCCGCCACCAATGGCATCCGTGCGGCCGACGTCGTGTTGACAGACAAACTCACCATCCATCACTGGAATCCGCCAATAGCGAATCGTCTCGACACGACCATCAGCAGTGGTATGTCGCAGTTGTTTGCTAATTTGATATCCATCGCCAAAGTAACGCAGTGTTTTGCCGATTGGGACTCGATTGGGATAGACCCGTCGGTCGCCAGGCAAGCCTGCATAAAGTGCCGTCGTGGGGCAGGTCAGCACACACTGTCCGGCGCGACGGGGGATTTGTTTCTCTAGCTCTTTGCCTGAAACCGCAAACGCTAAAATCGCCACCCCCGGTCGACCGTCGGGCGTCTCGTCGGGCGACAGTTCACATTCCACAGCGATCTCGAGTCCACAGGCAATCACGCTCGTTCCAAATCCGACCATCGCTGCTGCCGCATCGTCACACCATTGTCGATCAGCAGCGGTTAAAATCAGCCGCGTCATTTTCATGTCGAATGCTTCTGCGAACGTTGCCTGGATCGGCACGCCCGCAATCCGTAGCGACGCCTTTGTGATCCAATTCGTGGCCGATGTGATCGTGTTTCCGTTCGTTTCATCCATCGGAAACCTCTGATTGTAAACCGGCACCCTGTAACCGGGAGCCGAGAACCTCTTCCATCTCCGCTTCTTCAATCCACAACCGATCCATGGCAAACGTGCCGTGCAGGGCGTAGCGGGAGCGGAAGTCAGCAACCAATTGACGGTCGATCTGAAAACCGTTGCGTCCAATATCAGCTGCGAGCGTTCGATCGGGCTGGTCATGATCCGTCTGAATCATCGTGCCACTGTGGCGGATGAGTGTTCCTGACTTAAACACATACTTAGGGACAGCAAACATTTTCTCGACGTCGGCTTGTTCGTCGTAGACCACCACATCAGCCGTGCTGCCAGGGGTGAGTTTGCCACGATCGGACAGCCCCAGAATTTTTGCCGGAGCTGAGCGTGTCATCGTCGCGATATCGGTCAGGGAATACTCACGAGCGATCCCCGACAACGAACTCGACGCGGCTGCATCGGCATGAATTTCCGCCAAAGCAGTTTCTCGTAGCGAACGATCGGCAAGCAGTCCGAGCAAATGCGGATAGGCCGTGAACGGTCCGCCGTTGGGATGATCGGTGGTCAAGAAGACTCGCGATGGATCATCGATCATCAAGAACAACTCCAGCCCGATCGCCCATTGCAGCGAATGCACAAACTCACGACGACGATAACGAAACGGCACGACTCCACATCCCGCTTCGCATTCAACATCGACGAGCACCGATTTGCGAGGTTTCGCATGTCCGCTGTTTTCAAATTGGTGCATCGTATCGGCACTGATCGTGACCGTTTGTCCGAATTGAATTTGTCCTACGTCGATCGTTACATTGGAATGCAGTTGCATTGCCTGCACTAATTGCGACGCGGCGGACGAAAAACGGTACGGTCCTTCAGTTCCGTAACAGTGGAACTGGGCATGCGTCAAATGAATCGGATAACCATCGGCAGCCTTGATCGTGGCCAACGTGGATGCGATGTTGCCAGGCACACCGAGGTTACTGCAATGAACGTGAAGCGGATGCGCCAATCCAATTTCATGCACTGCCCGGCAGAGAACGCGGATGATCTGCCCCGGAGTCACCCCATGCACCGGATGCGGTATGTCCACATCAAGTGAGCGACCATTGAATTTGAACGCATTGATACCGCCTGGATTGACGACCTTGACTGCAATACATCGCGTGGCCAACACCATCCAAGCCACGTATGCATTGATGTTCGGTTGTGGTGCCTCTTCGGCGATCAATTGCATTAACACATCATCGTTGCCGAGCAAGCAATAGCCGCCGGTGTCGATTCCACGGACGTCGGCCATCTCCGCATGTGCCGAGCGAGCGTTGCAGGGAATGACGGCGGGTTCGAGACAGGTGGTGTAACCCATGTCCAGATAACGTTCAGCGGTTGTTGCTGCGGCGGGCAAGAATCGCGAGTCAGCGGGCACGGACGTCTCGTCACCACGGGCCACTCGCCAAGGCGGCATTTGATCTCGCAACAACATGCGGGCCAGCGACACTTTGCCGCCACCGATATGGGTGTGTAAATCGATCCCGCCCGCCATCGTGATACAGCCGCAGGCGTCGATGTCAGTGTCCGGAATCACCGATTGATCGGGCGCTACTATGATTTGGTCATCGCGAATCCACAGATCCTGCTCGATTCCGATCGCTGAACCGTCACTCTCCCGATTCACTGTGAGCGCACCACTTGATCGTTCAGGATCGATCAAACGACTGCCTCGGATGCGGGTCAGCATGTGTGGGGTAAATAACAGAAGTTGTAGGTAGCTTGAATGAATGCCGTTGGTGCGAGGATTATCACACAAAACCACCTCTGAAAGTAGTCCAGGTTAACCGAAAGAGAGAGTAACCGGTCGGGACCGAGGTCACTCATTTTCGGCTCTCCCGCTAGCGATTAGACTACGCCGCCCCTCACTCTATTCATTAACTTTTCAAATACGTCCTTATGAGCGAATTGATTATCAGCGTCAGCGGTCTCCGCGGCATCGTCGGTGAAACCTTGACCCCAGATATTGCCTGTCGTTATGTCGCCAGCTTTGCAGCGTCCATCCCACCAGGGCCGATCGTGATCGGACGCGATGGACGCACGACTGGCCCGATGCTCAAGTCCGCGATCTCGGCGGCATTGACGGCATGTGGTCGCGATGTGATTGATGCGGATGTGGCAGCCACACCCACGATCGGTGTTTTGGTACGCGAACGAGCCGCAGCCGGTGGCGTGATGATCTCGGCCAGCCACAATCCTCCACCTTACAACGGCATTAAACTCTTCGGCAGCGATGGACGTGTGCTCGATGCCAAGTCAGGCAGCCGAATTCGTGACGGCTATCTCAACGGCACGATGGCCTGGTGCCCCTACGATGCGATTGGGAAGACCTGCGTTGAAACTGATCCACATGCACCTCATCTCCGCAAAGTCTTGGCAACCATCGATATTGAACGGATTCGACAAGCGAAATTCCGGGTTTTGCTTGACAGCAATCATGGAGCTGGCGGACTGCTCGGCAGACGACTCTTGGCGGAGCTCGGTTGCGATGTCGAAGCCGTCGGTAGCGAACCAACAGGTTTATTTGCTCACGTGCCGGAACCGACCGCAGATAACCTCACCGAGATTGCCAAACGAATTCCCACGAGCAAGTGTGTCGTTGGTTTCTGCCAAGATCCAGACGCGGATCGTTTAGCGTTGATTGATGAAACCGGACGTTATATCGGTGAGGAAGCCACGCTCGCGTTGTGTGTGACGCGTGCGATGATCGTTGGTCGCACCAGCGGCCCGATCGTGATCAATGGCGCGACCAGTTCCATGAGCGCGGTGGTCGCGAAGAGATACGGAGTCGAAACAATTCGCAGCGCGGTTGGCGAAGCAAATGTGGCTGATCAAATGATTGCTAGCTCAGCCGCCTACGGTGGCGAAGGCAACGGCGGTCCGATCGATCCCACAGTCGGTTATGTACGCGATAGTTTTGTCGGCATGGCACAGATACTAGATTTGCTCGTTCGCACCGGCAAGCCACTCAGCGTGCTTGCCGATGAGTTGCCAAAATTAGCGATTCACAAAGACAAAGCTGAGATTTCGGTTGCTCAACTGCCAGCGATCTTTGCAAAACTCAAAACTCACTTTCAGGATGCTGAGGCTGATTCAAGTGATGGCCTGCGACTGCAATGGGCCGATCGCTGGCTGCTCGTGCGTGGCAGCAACACTGAACCGATTGTCCGCATGATCGCTGAAGCAGAGACAGCGCAAGAAGCAAAGTCTTTGTGCGATACCGCTACCGGTTTGATCGCTGAGTGTTCGACTCTCTCATGATCCCACTTCGCGACGACATCCCCAGCCGCACCACGCCGATCGTCAATTATGTTTTGATCGCGATTTGTTCGCTTGCATTTCTTGCTCAGCAAAGTTCGCGTGATCAGAGCGAAGGAATTATATCGGCGTTCGCGATGGTGCCGCTGCGATTGAGTGATCCAGAGGCGACTCCGGTGCTTGAAATGCAGCAGGCGGTGCAGACGCCGCGTGGAATCGAGATTGTCAACGTACGCCAAGAAATTGGTCCGTCACCAATCCCTGCTTGGATGACCTTGATCACATGTATGTTTTTACATGGAGGTTGGATGCACTTTCTCGGCAACATGTGGTTTCTGTATATCTTCGGTGACAATGTGGAGGATCGACTCGGCCACGTGGGTTTTGCAGTCTTGTATGTAGGCACGGGTGTGCTGGCGGGTTTGGCACATTTCATCACGGAGCCATCCAGCCCCCTGCCGACACTCGGTGCCAGCGGTGCGATCGCGGGCGTGATGGGCGCGTACGCATTGTTATATCCACACGCGCGCGTGTTAGCCCTCTTGCCGTTGATCATCGTGTTCACCACGATTGTGGTTCCCGCACCGATCTTTCTGGGCTTGTGGTTCGTGATGCAGCTATACAGCGGCATCGGTTCACTGGCCGGCGGGGTCGCAGGCGGCGTTGCTTGGTGGGCGCACGCAGGCGGATTCGCAGCCGGACTGATCGCTGCCGTCGTCGTCAATCGCTCACCGATCGGCAACCCACCCGTGATGGATCGTCGGTTCTAAATCGGTTGGGCAGTCGACACTCACATTTATACGAATCGATTTTTCTTTAGGCAAACCACATGTCGATGCTTTCTTTCGCAACGCTTCCCGATCAATGGCAAGCACCTCATGAAGAGCGACTCGCCGCTATGATCGAAGTCGCGATCGCGGCAGGCAATCGAACGCTGGAGCATTTTCAAAATCGCTCACTCGAAGTGATCCGCAAGGGCGATAACTCTCCCGTCACGATTGCGGACCGCGAGGCTGAATTACTGACGCGTGAACTACTCGCCAAACGATTCCCGAATGACACGATCGCGGGTGAAGAGTTCGCGGAACAAACCGGCGGGAATGACTACCGCTGGACCGTCGACCCGATCGATGGCACCAAATCGTTTATCTGTGGCGTGCCGTTGTACTCGACGTTGCTGGCACTTGAATATGCAGGGCAACCGCTCGGCGGAATGATTCTGATTCCTGCACTGGGCCAAGCCGTCGTCGGAGCGATCGGCCATGGGGCATTTTACAATGAGGAGCTGCGGAATGCCGATGGTGGAACCTGGTCGGTCGCGCGGGTCTCGCAATGTGACAAACTGGAAGATGCCGTGTTTGTGACGAGTGAGGTCGGATCGTTTCAGAAACGCGGCAATGGCGAGTTTTATGCAAAGCTGCAAGCAGCTTGTTTTTTAACTCGAACTTGGGGCGATGGTTATGGCTACATGATGGTTGCCACGGGACGCGCAGACATGATGGTTGACCCCATTTGCAATGCTTGGGACGTCGCCGCGATGTTACCGATCTTGAGCGAAGCAGGCGGGCGGTTTACCGATTGGCAAGGCCAGCCGAGCATCCGCAGCGGAGACGGTATCGGCACCAACGGCAAGCTGCATGATGCAGTGCTTGCCCTGTTGTAAAAAGAAGCGAGCTTACCCTTGACGTTTGGCCACTTCCGATTTCATAAACGCCAAACCTTCGCGTGCGAGCGTTAACTCATCGATAAACATCCGTCGCCAAATTTTGGTCGCCGCTGCGATCTCGGGCAGAGCCAATCCGAACGCTTCGATCACCAGCCATCCGTCATAACCACACTGGTGGATCGCATCAAAATTCTCTTGCCAATTGATCCCGCCCGTGCCGGGGGTGCTGCGGTCGTTCTCGCTGATGTGGATGTGCACTAGTTTATCGCCGCCAGCATTGACCGCATCGGTAACACTTTTTTCTTCGATATTGCTGTGGAACGTGTCGTACATGATCCCGCACGCGGGATGGTCGACTTCACGTACAAATCGAGCGGAATCGGCATGCGTGTTGAGAAAGTAGCATTCAAAACGGTTGAGTGCCTCGATGCCCAATTGGACACCGACAGACCCCGCGTGCTCAGCCGTTGCTCGAATGCTTTCGACGCCCCACTTCCATTCGTCGCTTGTCGGCCCATTGCCGCTGAAAAGTCCGATCGCGGAGTGATACGGTCCGACGAGTGTTTCCGCACCCACAGCGGCACAACAATCGAGCGTTTTCTTGTTGAGTTCGACACCTCGTTTGCGAATCGCAGGGTCACACGAGATCGGATTGTCGTCTTCGTTGCGAATCGTCACCGCCGTCCGACTAAGTCCGAGTGAGTCGAGTTGTTTACCAAGTGCGGCGTAGTCGAGATCGAGATTGAACAACGGCAGTTCAACGCCATCAAAACCAGCCTCTTTGAGCTGCTCACAAACGGGCAACATGGCGTCGGTCACTTCACCGGACCATAACAACAGATTCATGCCGTACTTCATCGAATTTTTCTACCTAACTCGCTGGGGGGAAACTGGATGCGTGAATTTTGCAGTGATAGTTTACCCTAGCGGCGGATAGCTCGTCGATTGCCCTGGATAGCTGAGCAGCCGGACGTGATTGCGAAGCACCTCACGGCGGGCCTCTGGCAACCAATCCTGCACTGCGGCGGGCAATGCCGCCAAGCCCACGCGGGCCAGGACTTGATTCAGACGCATTAACAACTTCTCATCGTCGGCGTAATCGTAGAGAAACCGGGTGTCGGCAAACCGCCGCATCGTGTCGGCAATCCGGTTGCTCGGTTTCCCCGTGATGCGATTAACACAAGCCTCGATGTCGCCCAGCGGGGCGTCGGCAAAAAGTTGATAGTAGCGATCCGCCCACTGTCGCTGCTGAATCACATAATTCGTATCGAGCAGCATTTCGATCAAAATATGCCCTACAAACGAGGGTCGAAAACCAGCGTCACCGGGCAGTCGATCCCGCAACTGCACCGCGAATTCTAAATTCATCCGTACGAACGTTTCACTACCATGAAACCAACGATCGTCGTGGATATGCGACATGATCCCGCCCGCGACCGCTCGCATCACAGCATCGTCAGATCGCAGAAACGGCTCGGCTGCCCGCCCTCTCGCACGAATTTTTCGGTCGATCACAGACAGAAAATCGGGCATGCCAGTACAGATGGCATGCACTGGCGAGTCGAGGGTAGGCAGAGCGTGACACAGAAAATTCATCCTGCCAGTTGAGCAAGCCAATCGGCCATCGACCACCGCAGAGAATCACGATTCTCCGAAATTGCTTTGTTGAGCCGTTCGCTGAGCTTGGCGTTCTCTTTCCGAATCCAGACTTTACCGAGCGTGTTTTCGGCCACATCGCCGATCTCTTCAGCCACGTCACCGCCCAGTTTGCTGATTCGCTCCACCTCGAAACGAGTGATTGCTAAAGAGGATTTTTCAATGTTGACCTCCAACTGCATCGCTGGCGGGACCTCGGCAAAATCTGCCGCCATCCCCATCGTTAGTTCTGTCCGCATTGACAGGCTCATCTTTCCAGAAATTTCCACACTGAACCACTGCACGCCCAAGTTCCAGCGTTCGATGCGCACGGAAAAATTGGCCGGTGTTGAGAGCGACGCGTCCACTCGCCAAGCGTTTACCCCGTCAGGTGACGTGACCGGGCTGACGCTGTGAATTTGAACCGCGCCCGACGGTGCGACTATGGCGGTATTGGCGACCACATTTTCAATCGCCACCAGACTCTCGCTAACCAATGCGTTCTCAGTCGCCTGCGGCAGCAAATGAATCTCGTAGCGAATCCACCGGCCGTGATTGAGGTCTCGCCAGCGGCGATTCGTTTTCAGCTCCCAGCCTTCACGATGGACTTTCACGCCTGCCCAAACTCTCTTGGTATCGCCCCAATCATCATCCCCCTCGATTCGACGCGGCACGTGGAGCAGCAACTGCTCCGCCAACCACTGCACCGATCGCCGAGTCTGCTCAGGGGTCATCGAGACGCCAGCCGTGACCGTGGATTGGGCGGCGACGTTAATCGTCATCCCGAATGTAATCAGGCCGAGCACGAGGGATCGCGAGAAAATGTTCATTGGCGCAGCGGAGCGAGCAGGTACAGGGAAACTTTCAGGGAACATCATTCATAGCTTTTCCCTGCAAAAACACTGGTTCTGACGAAATCACCACGTCGATGGACCAAACGTGTCACAGGTGGACCTGATGATAGAAACAGTTCAGCCACAGGGCCACATCGTTTCAATCACAATCAACTGCTCCCAAAATCATGTCCCCTTCATTGCTCCTCCACCCACCGATGCTGGCATCCACCACAGTGCCGATTGTCAATCCTTCGCTGCATTCCGCTCGCCAACCTCAGTCTAAAAAACCGCTCACGCCGCAGCACATGTTGCGAGTCGCGATGCTCGATAGCGATCAATGGGTAATTGAGCTGGAATACGCCGACAGCAAAGGCAAGCGGACTCGTCGCATGGTCAGTCCCATTCGTTTTCCGACACCCGATCGATTCCTGGGTTTGTGTCTGTGCCGTGAGGAACCTCGTCAGTTCTATTTAAATCGTTGCAACAACATCCGTTTGATTCGTAGCGAAGACGTCATGATGCCCGTCGAGATGGTACAGTTGGATCGCTAAGAACTTCTGTTGCACTTCCGCCGCGTAGCCGATGAAACTCGTCAAGGGTTTAGGCCAGTCCGGCACCTTGTGAAACGAAACCACCTCGCTCCAGCGAACACTGAAACGAGGTGGAAGATGAATGGCAATCGTTGGGGAAAGCTTCCCTACGAAAGTGACTAGAAATTGTGCTGTAACTCGATACGCAACAGGTCGCTGTACCAGCGGTCGCTACTCCAGTTGTGACCGTAGCCGACATACATCGAGTTCTTCTTACCGCTGATACGCATGCCGTACTTGCCGTTAACGATCGTATCGCCAGAGGCGTCTTCCAGAGGAACATTTGTGTCGAGTGGCGAGTTAACACCTTGCAGCACCGTCCAGGCCACGGTCTCGAACAGACCGGTCACGGTGACAGGTTTGTAGCGATCTTCGTTGGACCACAAATCAACTCCCAGCCCCAGACCGAACCGCATGATGTTGGCGTCTTGACTGAGTAGGCCGATCGACGTCGAGCCGGGACCCATGTTCGTGTTTCTCAAATCCACCGCATCGAGTGTTTGCCAATCGTTAATCTCTGCATAGAGTCGCGTGATATCGTTGATTTTGCGATCGTAAAGCAAGCTGAAGTCCATGGTCGTGTTTCCAGTTCCCAGTGCTTCACGGGCACGCCCGGTCGGCGCGGTGGCGCGAAGCTGGAATGTCAGATGTTCGTCAGGTTCTGCGATCCAGCCCCAGCGGAATCCCGCCGACAGGTCACTGAACCCACTCTGCGTGTCTTCAGGAAGTGGTCCTCCTCCATCTAAATCAATCGGACCGATAAAACGGACAGGGACGTCGATGAAGACCGACAATCGTTCGCGGAGAGCGATTTCGAGATACGTTGAAATTTGTTCAATGTCCACTTCCCCTGTATTGATGCCGATGCCAGTAGGACCACGGCCACCCTCGTAATCTAGTCCCTGACCCAACGTCGGATACAAGAACCCTGCACGTCCCGGCTCGTTCGCGCCGGTTGCATTGTCATACCGTACCCGCACGCGGCTTTGGATAATCGCGCTGTCGATATATCCGGGTGTGTTGATGGTGTCGGCAAACGCTAACGCCGTTGCACCGCCTTGACCAAAGTTAGAGGCCAAGCCTGATGAAACATCAAAGTTGGACGACTCCGGAGCGGCGAAATCGTCGTTTTGAAAACTGCTGTTATC
Organism: Rhodopirellula sp.; assembly: GCA_041740155.1. Taxonomy (GTDB): domain Bacteria; phylum Planctomycetota; class Planctomycetia; order Pirellulales; family Pirellulaceae; genus Rhodopirellula. The sequence goes on along the minus strand of JBGSMN010000428.1, from coordinate 977 downwards.
TGGAACGGGAGAAGCCGGGGGGAGATCTGCCGGCGCTGGAGTGCTCGGGACATTGGTGCTGCCTGGAGCCATTCCAGCAGAATTTTCTGGAGCGAAATTCTCATTAGGTTGCCCACCGGACTGGATCGGGGTCGTCGGCAGCCAGATTCCGGGCTGGCAGGGGTCCGAAACCGGAGGGGGGCAGCATGCGTCGTCATACGCCATGATTTCCGGCGTCTGGCCCGCAAGAAACAGGCCCAACGCTGGGGCGATCCAAGCAGCAAGTCGCCGCCGTGATGTGGAACGAGTGAACATTTGATTTCCTTATCAAAGTGGAGAGCTTCCTTCTTCTTCAGAAAGACGCTCCGTTGGGGGTTGCGGTGGTTTCGGGGGTCAGATGCCGCCCTCTTCAGTTACATCGAGAACGGGCCACAATCCTTCGATCGGTGATTCGTATCTGCCCTTCTTAAACATTTGCGCCCAGCCCCCCTATTTTGACATCACTAGTGATTTTAAGTGGACTAAATGCCATGCAGTGAAGCATTCTGTGAAAAATGTTGTCCGGTAACTGACGTGAATACGCATTGAGATTACGTTAGTGGATAATCCCCCCCGCATGCAGCCAAGAGATATCGTTCTCCAGTCTGGAGCGTGCCTGTCCCTGATAAACGGTCTGACAGTCATTTTGTTTTGGCCACACCAACGAGCGTCCTTCACCCACTACTTGAGAAGTTACTGAGATGGCGATTTCCCTTTCAAGCACCGGTTTCACAAAATATTTGCCGGCCCTGTTGCTGGTTGTCTGGATGACTCCTTTCGGTGTGGCGACGCCAGGACGGGCTGCCGAATCCGTCTCCCTGGCTCAGCAAGCGATCAGCATCATCGAAGATCGCTGTGCTTCATGCCATGACGGGCAGGGGCATCCGCTGGACGCACTGGATCGGGTCAGCTTGACTCAGCTTCGCGATGGTGGTCAACCAGCCTTTATTCATCCTGGC
>JBGSMN010000369.1:0-10037 GCA_041740155.1 Rhodopirellula sp. | reverse complement strand
GATCGTAGCATGCGTGGATGGATTGAAACCCATTTTTGTCCAGAAGCCGGCGGCTTGTTGAACGGCGACAAGCGAAATGGTTTGGTAGCCACTTGATTGAGCAATGGTGGTGAGGTGGGCGAAGAGTGTTTGCGCGACGCCGCGACCCGCGGATGCTTTTTCGACGGCGAGGTCGTGCAAGTAGAGGTTGTTGGTTGGTTCAAGTTCGCTCGAGTCAGCGGTGCCAAGAACCGCGACTTGGTTCGGCGGATACGGATGGGCGAGGCAGTAGGCCACGATGGCATGCTGCTCGTCGACGGCAACGAAGGAAGTGCGGGGACCGCAAGTTGCTTTGGAACGCATCACGGCTTCCGATTCCGGAGAGAATTCGTAATAGACCTCACTTTGAATGCGGAGGATCGTTGGCCAATCGGATTCGATGATGTCGCGACAGTGGAACGTGGTCATCGGCTTGGCGAACGAGTGAGACTGTTTGTGTTTTTGGCCGCCCCTTATGATTGCGGCAGTCCATTTTACAGCTTCCATGCGATTGGTAAGCAGGATGCTCGCCCAACTTCTCTGTTTGGTTGGAACACTTTCCGACCCACAAGCGGTTTCGTAGACCGTGACCGCAGCTTTCGACATCAGGTGGATGGTCTGGTGACTTGGAAGAAGCGGTAATCGCTTCATGCCCATTTTGATGATGACCTCAGCAATGGCCTCCTCAATCTCGTTTTCGAGCTTCTTGACGATCTTCTGATCCATTTAAACTTCTCCTTGGTTGAGTTCAGTTGCGAACGGTGGTGTTGATCAAGTAGCCAATGTCGATGAGACACCCCAGACCGATCACAGCGTAACTGATCCGAAACGCCATGAATTGTGTCACATCGTCGGTTGGTTCAAACGTCGCCAAGAAACCGAATCCACAGAATGCAGCAACGACTAGAAGAAGCAGAGAGCCGAGAATGGCGACAAATATTTTCAGGATTTTTCAGACTTGCTGGATATCATGTTGTCACTGTTCTTGCGGCACTTGTCACTACAATACTTCACGTCGTCCCAAACCTTCTCCCACTTCTTTCGCCAACTGAACGAGCGTCTGCAAACGATGCATGTCTTCCTGTGTCGATTGGCCTTTTTGTGTGTCGTTACAATCATTTGTGGTAGTACGTCGGGCGACTCCACATTTGAAGTTCATTGGGCGAACAAACGGACCCTGCAAACTTTGTCTCTACGTTTCCCATATCAAATACTGGGTAGTCCAGCATAGTAAATAACCGTTTGCACGCCTTTCGCATCATCACCAACGACCCAGGATCAGCCAATCGGTGATCGTCGCCGATCTCGATCAGCGTTTTTTCTCGTAATCCGCTTTTGAAAACGAGTTCTTCGGAATCCTCGAAGGGAATCACATCATCTGCTCGGCTATGCAGGATTACAGCATTCGGTTTGAGCCTCTTCACTGCTCCCCATTTTTTCCAAGCTGGGCACAACAAGACGAGCGGTGTATCGCCAGACTCGATGTTCATGGCGACAGCACCGCCACGAGATGAACCGATGATTGCATCTGGCTGGTGTTGGTCGTATTCAGATTGAGCCGTTTTGACCGCTGCGTCGAAATCTTCATCATCGAGTGCCGGGTTGATAACTTCGTACCCAGCGTTCTTCAGAAACGTCGGTTTGACGCCGCCGACGACGCTGTGCCAACCGTGGAGAAATAGGATTTTCATGAGGGAGAGTTTACCGTTCGTTGCGATGGTTTTCTGGGTCTTTGCTGCCGATGTCGGTTCCGTAAGCATCGATTTCGGCCTGCGTTATGGTTCCATCTTGATTTGTGTCAGCGGCATCAAAGTTCCGTAAAAGCTGATCGACATTTCTATGCGGCTGTTGCCTTCCGAAGAGGTCCATTTCTTCACGAGTCAGCGTGCCGTCTACGTTATGGTCGGCAGCGTCCCACGCCGACCATGCTCGGCCAGGAGTCCGGTTTGCCCTGTAAAGCGGATACCAAGACTGTGCGATATAGACGTAACCGCAGACGCCGACGAGTAGCACGCCCGCCATCATCAACTGCCATTTCCAGCGTCGGAGGCTCGAAATGTCGGATTTCGTCGGCTCATCATTCATCGTTCGCAGTCCTGTTCATTTACTGAATAAAAGTGAGTTGAGTCAATGATCATGATCGATCGTGAAATCAGGGTAGCACAGTCGAATTCAACCTCGATCAGTTTGATCGTTTTCGCTTCCAGTCCAAATACTTGGCGATGTCGGGATGCGATTTTAACTTCTCAACCGTGTAAAAATCCCGCCCCAACTCCTTCTCATCTGGAATCAACGCATGCACCGACTCGTGGCACATCTTGCATAAGAGAATCGTCTGCTGCATCTGCTCCTTGGTGAAGTGCCGCTTCCACCAATTCTTTCGATGGCAGTGTCGGGGGATCAAATGATGTTCGCTGTGAACTTCGTTGCTCCCGCAGAGCTGGCACTGCATTAGTGGTCTCCATCCATTTTCGACACGAACAGGATTAGGTTTACGTCAGCAGCGTCAGCAACATGACCAGAGGCGTCTGAGCTTTGATGCTGTGGGGCGTTTTGGTCACTCATGCGGCACTTTAATTCGTACCGAGATGCAGCTTCAAGTAGTTTCTCGATATCTGCTTGACTCGGTGGCGGGGCGATAGCCTCAAACGTAGCGTACTTGCCGTCCGTCTCATCCCCAGTGGCGAGGAATCGGTACACGTCGCCGACAATACCGATCCTTCGACCTTCACCGGGCTTTCGAATTGTGGCGGGATGAGTCATGGAAATCTCGTTATTCCCTTTGTTGGTCGAATTGTCGCATATTCATCCTGAGAGTTGGTGTGTCGTGAGAGTTGATTCCATGGTCGAGATGCAACGCCTGACTTCCTATCTGGATAGCTGACATAGTTAAGATTGAACGATTTGTACCAACGAAGCAAAACAGCCGTGACCTTCATCGAAATTACCTTACTTCACTGGATTCTTTGTCTTTGACAAATCATATGGCTCTCTTCAATGACTTATCATCAAGAGACGCCAGAAACAAAAATTCTTTCGGGCACTGCAAGACGCTCTGTAGAGGGGTGCGACCGGCGGAACGCCGGTCACACCCCTCCGATGCCGAGGGTCAGCAGCGTACACTGAGGGGCAGCTTACAGTGAGGGACAGCATCTTCCGAATGATTATTCAGCAACACGAAGACTGTCACTGACTCCAGCGCAAGCCTTCTCCTTGCCAATTCAACGCCATTCCCGCAGGACTTGGTCGAGGTTGGAACAATGCGTTTGATCCAGTGTGGCGAGTTGATCGGAAGGAACTTCGACGAAGAAAATCCCGCTGCGGATGAATGTCCCGGTGATGCCAAAATCGCCGTCGCCGTTGGTTCCCGTAAAATCGAGCACCGCCAAGCTGGCGGCCGGACCGTGGAACAAGATCGTGCTGCCCGTCAGCGTCACCGCAGCGAAACGCGTAGAGATGCCCCCGCCGCGTGCATTCAATCCTGCCGTGCTGTTCCCCGAGAGTGTGCTGTTCGTCAAGGCGAGCTGGTCGGTGGAATCGAAGTGGATGCCGCCGCCACTGAATGTTGAGTCATTAGGAGTCGCGTTGTTGCCCACCAGAACGAGTCGCGGTGTTCGCGGTGAGTGTGCTGTTGACGATCGTGAGAGCCGCTTTGTCAGTCCAAATGCCACCGCCATCGGACGTTGCACCGGTGGCGCGATTGCCTGAAATCGTGCTGTTGGTGATCTTGGCGCTGCCTTCCAGCACCAGCATGCCCGCACCAAAAGATTCGTTTCCTTCGAGTGTGTTGCCCGCGATCAGGCTGGATGAAATCGTGACGCTGGCGATGCCACTGGAAATGCCGCCGCCATCGGCATAACTGCCAGTGGTCTTGTTGTTGATGACACTACTAGGGATCAGCGTGATCGAACCTTCGTCGGCGAACACGCCGCCGCCTTTGGCTTCGTTGCCAGTGATGGTATTTCCGGTGACAGTACTGCGCACAAGGGTCAACGTTCCCGTCGATGCGAAGCGAACGCCACCGCCGTTATGTACCGTCTTCAGTTCTTCTAAATCTGGAAAGTTATCGCCTGTGGTCTTGCCGCCGGTGAGCGTCAATCCGTCGAGTGTGACATCAATGCTCGCCTCCGTAGGATTCAACGGATCAAGTGGATCAAACGGCTTGACCACATGGGTGACGCGTGACATTTCATCTGCGTCAATGGCCAGCAAGGTTTGCCCTGGACCGGTGATCGTCAGCGCTTCGTTGATCGTTAACTCACCCTGAGTCAACGTGATTGTTTTGGGAGCGTTGTTGATCAGATTCGTTGCAAACGTGATCGTATCGGCACCGGCTTGATTGTTGGCGCTCTCGATCGCTTCCCGAAGCGTGACCACTCCATCGCCAGCGTCCGTCGTATCGAGCAGCGATGTGACTTCAAAGCTGGCCAGCACTCGGTGAGTTTCGAGCAACTCCATCGTTAGTCGCCGTCTGGCCTTTTGCCGTCACGACTTGACATTCAACAATTGACGCAAAGATCGACTCGTGAAGAACAATCAGAACGTCGCGATGATGTGAACATTCGTCTCTTGTTAGCAGGGCGGTGGTATAGGGGGCAAGCCCTAGTATGCATAGAATTCGACTACAAGCTAAAAAAGTAGTCATTGTTCTTAAGCATAGGACTATGGATTACCGGGCTAAGACCAATCATCGCGTCCGAAATTCGCTAGGCACTTCCTGCAGAACCTCATCAGCGAGTTCATATGTCCGAGACAGCAATTCGCGGTCTTCGTTGACCACTTCGGGATAGACGGAGCCTATCAATACTTCGACTGCAAAGATCTCTTGCACGGCGTCTTCAAACTTGACGAATCCGACGAGTTGCCCACTCTCGATGTTCACAACCCACACGCCACAATTCCGATCAGCGAGCGCTTGATCGGCGATCGGCACTCCGCCAAACACCGCTGACTCACGTACCTGAGACAAACCGATGAACGCGAGTGGTCCACAAAACGACAAACCGCGAGTAAACCCAGGCAGCTCGATGATCGATTCGTATTTGCCCGATGCCGGATCGACGACGCCAAAGCCACCTGTCCCCGAATGCAATAGATATAGTCGTCCGTTGTACCATCGCGGCGAATGAGGCATCGATAATCCGCTCGCGATGGTTTCGCCAGAAGGGACATCGATCAGCACGCCACCATCGCGTTTGTTCTGACGCCAACCTTCTGGTTGGTCGGTTTCACCAAGGGCCGTCACATAACGAACGACTCCATCGCGAACGGTCATTCCGTTGAGGTGGCAACAATCACCGGGAACGTATTGGGTGATGAAAGGCGGTCGCCAGACAGGCTCGAAATTATAAGTGCTGCTTCGCTTTGCCAAACACGAGAAACGTGTGTTGACGAAGATCACATCATCATCCACCCAAGCCATTTCATGAATGTCGATATCGCCAGTCCAGTGTGCGATCCGCGGAAAAAAACAGGCATCATGTGGCCGAGGTGGCTTAACGCGAGGCGATGAAGCGAGCGGATCGTCTTCAATCGCCGGAAACTTCTCGGGCTCATTCAACTTCCCACAGACCGCTGGAACGTTATGAAATTCCCACACCTGCATCGCTGTCCCGATTGCAAACCGACTTGACTCGACCGCTAAACCCATCGGTTTCTCAAACAGGCGAAAGTGCGTATTGAGCACTCCGTTCTCGCTGCGCAGTAACACGAGCTTTCCCGCCTGGTAAGTGCTGACCAGAATCGTGACCCCCAATTGATCGAGGATCTCAGGCAAATTGGACGTGTGAACCGAACGGAGAGGTTGGTCGGCGAGCGATTGATGATTCACTGGAAACTTTCAAGACAGACGAGGAGTGGCAGCCAAACGGTTGTTGGTTTGGCGAACCGACGCGCGGTAGTACGAGACTCGGGATTGACAATCAATCCCAGAATTTGACTAAGCGAGAAGCGTCAACTCCCTAACACTGGCAAGACCATCGCAACGAATCTTCAGGAATTGAATGAATCGACTCATAGTTTAGACGCAGAAACTTTCCCATACTACTGACAGCCAGACGACGGATCGACTTTTTGGATTGCCAGGGATGGCATTTCAATTCTTCCTGCGGTCGCCGAGTAGCTGAATGGTGTCATCCTCCGCTATACTGACGCAACTCGGACGGCAGTCGCGATCTTCTACATAGGTCGCTTCCGTCCAACGTCTCATTGCGACGCATCAGCTTTCCATCCGATGACAAGCAGTTAAACGTGCTCCTAAAAGGTTCAGCGGTGAAGGCGTGATGTGTAACGAAACGAGTGAAGAAAGCCGCAACGCGACCAGTGGCGAGTCGGACGAACGCCTGAATTCGTTTATGGTGATGATTCGCTCTCGACGCTCAACGCGACATTTTCGCTCTGACCCTGTATCACCTGACCTAATGGCTGAACTGTTAGAGGCAGCGCGCTGGGCTCCGAGTGGATTCAATCTTCAGCCGACCCACTTTGTGGTGATAACAGAGCCGGAGGTAAAAGCGAAACTTTATCGCGCGTGTATGAAACAACGACAAGCGCTGGAGGCCGGCGCGATTGTCGTGTTTACCGGTGATCGCCACGTCTACGAGAATAACTTTGAACAGGTCGTGCAATGTGATCGGCAAGCAGGTGCAATCAACGCCGAGTATGAGAAGCTGTTACGGTGGTCTGTGCCGCTTAGTTTCGATCAAGGACCCGTCAGTATTGGATGGTTATGGAAAGCGATTGTTGGTGCGGTCGCATCGCGGTTCACTCCGATTCCAAATATCCAGGCCGTACACAAGAGTTATTGGTTAGCAAAGCAGGTCTCTCTGTCAGCGATGGTGTTCATGCTCGCCGCAGAGGCTGCCGGTTTGGCAACTTGTCCCATGGAAGGTTTTGGCGAACATTGGGTCCGCAAAGCTCTGGGCATCCCATCGAGTCAAACTGTGGTGCTTGTCATTGCGGTCGGTCATGCGGACAACTCAATGCTGATAAAAACGCGGCTACCGCTGGAATTACAGGTCCATCGAAATCGCTGGTGACTAACGTACTTGAGTTAAGCGATTCATCTGCTTGAGGTATCGCAGTCCAAGTCGCTGCACGTCTCTCGCTATGCGCTAAACTTTCAACGTCGTCAATCGCTCGGTACTATCGCTGAACCGCTGCTCCTTCAAACCGAACGCATCAAGCATGCTGAGGAACAGATTCGCGAGCGGTGTTTCGTCGGGGCAACGAACGACTCGGCCTGGGGAAACCGTGCCGCCGCCGGAGCCAGCGAGCAGAATTGGCAGGTCGCCACGATCGTGCAGATTGCCATCGCGCAGCGGACTGCCGTACATCAGCAAACAGTGGTCGAGCAACGAGCCGTCGCCTTCCGGGATCGCTTTCAGCTTGCGAATGAGATAACCGAATTGCTCGATGTAAAAGCGATCGATCGCATGCAAGGCGTCCAGGTTCTCGGCCTTCTTCTCGTGATGCGAGTAATTGTGGTGCGAAGACTTCAAGCCGAGAAATGGAAACGCTCGATCGCTGCCGCCCATTGAAAACATCGTCGAAGCAATTCGTGTACTGTCCGTCTGGAAAGCAAGCACCATCAAGTCGAGCATCACTTGGATATGTTCGGCGACTTGCGGCGGGATACCTTCGGGTGAAGTCGTTCCTGCTGGCGGCTGTTTCGCAGGCAACCTCTCGGCCATTTGAATCTGACGTTCCACTTCGCGGACGGAATGTAAGTATTCATCTAACTTGTGCCGATCGGTACCACTGAGCGACTTGTTGAGCTGTTGGGAATCTTCGAGAACGAGATCCAGAATACTGCTGTCCAACATTCTCTGGCGGCTTCGCGTGTCGCTTTTCGCGGATGGGTCACCAAACAGTCGAAAGAAGGCCAGCCGCGGATTGGTTTCGGTCGGCACTGGACTGGTCGCCGTTCGCCAGGAGATCGCGTTGCGATACACGCCGCTGTAGCCCGCGTCACACATGCCCGCTGGCGTAGGCCGATCGCAAGCAAGTTCGAGCGATGGTAAACGAGTATTGTGTCCAAGTTTCTGCGCCGCAAGTTGATCGACGGAAATGCCGCCGACGCGAATGTCTTTGCCAAAGCTCTTGAAGGCATGTGCTGCCGTCAAAAAACTGGACGTCGCCCGAGGATGATCACCGCCGCCATCGCCGTGATCGCGTCCTTCGTTGAGCGTCAGTCCACGAAACACGAGCAGATCGTCTTTCACATCGTCCAGAGGCTGAAGCGTGGGCGAAAGTTCGCTGATCTTGCCTGCCGTTTCGAGATGCCATCGTCGCCATTCGACGCCATTGGGCACATACAGGAATCCCATTCTCACAGGCGGCTTGGCGATCTCGGCTGCGGAGAGCGTTGATTCCAACCACGGCAGAGCGACAACGGCACTAATACTTCGCAGCAAGGTGCGTCGCGTGAGTGAATTATGCACGATCATTGTGTATCTCCTGTTAAAACTTCCGGCAGATTTCGGCGACGGAACGGTTCGCTTGTGACGACACCTAACACAACGCTTGACAGTCGATAGTCGTCCTGCTTCACGCGAGCCACGATCGCATCGATCGCGCGGCCATCGTAAGGCTCCACTCCGCGACCTAAAGCATACGTCATCAACTTCTCTGTGAGACAGCGAGCGAAAGCGTCCTTCTCTGTTAACAAGTACGATTGCAGGCCGACAACTCCATCCAACGACTTCCCTTCAGGTAACACAGCCGTCGAATCAATCGCCAACTTTCCATCTTTATCGCGCCATCGACCCAAGCCATCGTAATGTTCAAAAGCAAAACCGAGTGGGTCCATCCGCTTATGACACGAAGCACAAGCTGACTGAGTGCGATGAGCTTCCAAGCGTTGTCGAAGCGTCAGTTTGTCCTTCAACTCGGGTGAATCTTCGAGAGCTTCCACTGCGGGTGGCGGTGGAGGCGGTGGTGCACCGAGCAAGGCATCGAGCACCCATTTACCTCGCTTCACAGGACTTGTTCGGTCGGGATGCGAAGTCGCCGTCAGCACGGCTGCCGTGGTCAACAATCCGCCGCGATGTGCGCCATCGGGCAACTCATAACGCAACACTCGATCTCGTTCCTTCTCTTTCAACTTGTCATCGTGTTCGGGAATGAGCGGCAATTTATAGTGCTTGGCCAGTTCTGCGTTGGCGTAGATGAAATCAGCATCGATGAGATCAGTTAGCGATCGGTTCTGCGTTAAGACTTCATGAAAGATGAGCGTCGGTTCTTGCAACATTGCGTTACGCAATCGCGTGCCCAGCTTGCCCATTTTTGGAGCGGGCTGAAATGTGTCGAGCCCGCGTATCTGAAGCCACTGGGCAGTAAAACTCTCCGCGAGCGTCATCGCATTCGCATTGGCAAGCATCCGCTGGACCTGAGATTCAAGCACTTCTGGATTTGTCAAACTGCCATCCGCTGCCAATGAAAATAACACTTCATCAGGCATGCTCGACCAGAGAAAATAACTGAGCCGATTCGCCAGTTCGTAGGGCCCAAGAGAATAGGCACCGTTTGTTGCAGGTTTGTCGACTTCCACGCGATACAGGAAGTGGGGCGAAACAAGGACTGCCTTCAGCGGCGCGAGCATCGCGGATGCGAACGACTCGCCTGGTTGATCGGCCAGCTTGAAGAAGTTGACATACTTAGCGACTTCTTGTTCGGCAACAGGTCGGCGGAATGCCCTCGGTAGTAACGCGGCAAGAATCTCTTCCGCAGCCTGTTCTCGCGACTTCGTTTCACTCGGGACAGTGACAAAGAGACGTTGGTGCGATGCAGGAATGCTCTCCAGATCGATGTACGGTCCGCTGATCTCTAGCGACTCCACAACGAGATTACCGTTACTGGAATCACTCTCCTCAAATTGTGGCTTCGACTGCTCGTGCATATAAGCCACCCAGAATTGCTTGCGACCGGCTTCCGTAACCGTGACTTTTCGCTCGGTCGTTGATGTTTTCCCTTGACGTGTGAGCGTAAACTTTTCCGGCTGCCTGCCGTCCGTTTGAATC
>JBGSMN010000363.1:0-1723 GCA_041740155.1 Rhodopirellula sp. | reverse complement strand
GCGACTTCGCGGCATCGCTGCCGGTGCACACTCGCACCTGATCGAGAAAAATCATATCGGTGAAGGCTTGGTGAACTTTGCCGAGAATCACCACTGCGACATCATGGTCGTCGGGGAGACACCACGCACTCGACTGGGTCGCGTCGTGATGGGAAGTACGACTCGTTTTGTCTTGCGACACGCACCATGCAGTGTTTGGATCACACGCAACCGATTGATCAACGTATCAAAATAGAAGTCATGGGCGGCAGAGACCGCCTGGAGTTCATAGTGTCTGTTTACCACTTTAATGAATGAAGGTTATGAAACGTTTACTATTTTCATGTGTCGCTGTTCTCTCCCTATCGTTTGCGTACGCAGCCGATCCGCCAGCACTTGTTGAACCATTGCCGCCGAGCCAATTGACGCCGCTCATGCAGATGAAGCTTGACAAGTCAAAATCCATTCTGGAGGGCTTGGCGTTGGAAGACTTCGAAAAAATTACTACCAATGCCCAACTGCTGCGTTTGCTTAGTATGGAATCGGGTTGGAATATCATTCAAACGGAGGAGTATGCGGCGCAGAGCCAGGATTTTCGACGTTCGGCGGATCTGATCATTGCTGCTGCTAAAGAGAAAGATATTCATCGCGCGGCCATTGGCTACGTGGCACTGACCGTTCGCTGTGTCGAATGTCATTCTTACATGCGAAAACATCGAAACGACTTGTTGAACCAATAGGGAGTCACAGGACTGTGTCAACGCGATCGGAAACCATCATCTCACCTGAGGATCTTATAGGATACCTGAAGGATCCATCGTCGTACGCACACGATGTCAAAGGTGAAGTCGAGGTCCACGAAACGCATATATCCGTTGTTTTTTTGGCGGGTGATTTTGCCTACAAGATCAGGAAGCCGGTAAAGACTGACTTCCTCGACTATTCATCCCTGCAGAAACGGAAATACTACTGCGAAGAAGAATTGAGGCTGGGTCGTCGATACGCGAGGAACTTGTACTTGAAAGTCGTCCCAATCGGCTGGTCTAACCATCGGCTTCATGTCGATGACGAATGCTCGGTGATCGAGTATGCCGTCATGATGCGTCGATTTCCCAAGGGGGCGTTATTAAGTGAACAGGCGGACGCGGGGACCCTCAGCACGTCAGCCGTCATTCGCTTAGCGAAGGAGGTTGCTACTTTTCACCAATCGGCACGAGTGTGCGATCGCGAATTTGCGGATGGCTGGTACGATTTTTTGGAAACGAACAGTGCCAGCCTGTTCGATCAGCTTACTCATACCGCCCCATCCCATTTGGCAACGACATTGAGCGTCGTCAGGTGCTGGTCAGATGTTTTTTTGGCAGAGCATCGAGAGCTTTTTGTGCAACGTATCCCGGATGGTTATATCCGCGAATGCCACGGCGACCTGCATCTGCAGAACGTCGTCAATTTGGACGGGAAACTCGTGCTATTCGATGGCATTGAGTTTAATGATCGGTTGCGTTGGATTGACACCCTGAGCGACGCGGCGTTCCTTTCCATGGATTTAGCGTTTCGCGGGCGTGTCGATTTGGCACGCAGCTTCACGAATGCTTATCTTGAATCCATGTCGGACTATCGGTCTTTACGATTGACGCGTTGGTTCTCCACCTACCGCGCGATCGTTCGAGCGATGGCAGCATCAATGAAGGCTGAGCAAGTGGAGCTTGGGGAATCAGCCCGATTTGCGGCCCGGGAGGAAGTC
>JBGSMN010000310.1:0-1994 GCA_041740155.1 Rhodopirellula sp. | reverse complement strand
CGCATCCCCCTCGGCAACAGACAAAGACGGTTTTACTCCGGTAATGCAAGCGCTGCGAAACTCAAAGACCGCCAAGCTGCTTCCCTTGTTACTCGAAGCCGGCGGATCGGTTGCAACATTGAAAAATGGCCGCTCGCCGATCCATCAAACCTATAACCACGAAGACCCTGCTGCGATTTATTTATTGGTTGCCGCTGGTGCTGAAGTTAACGCTTCCATGGAAGGAGTGACTCCGCTTATGAAAGTCATTGATGAACTTGCGTATCACAAAAGTAAACCCACCGAAACGAAAATCTCGCGTGCGAGGCTTCCCATCATTGAAGCACTCATTCAGTGCGGAGCAGATCCATTGGCGGTGGCGTCGAAAGACTTGTCCCAACAGAAGACCGCAGGCAGGACCATTATTGAGATCGCCAGGCAGTTGGAACTCGATCTTAAAATCATTGCTGCCTTAGAGTCCGCACTAGAGAAAAAACCAACAACGCAAAAACTGAAAGACCAAAAAGTGGATCGTGCAGGGGCGAAATCAAAGCCAAAATCTGACAAGCCGCCCATCGATCCAGATGCATTGTGGCCAGCGATTGTCGCGCATCTTAAGGCGTCAAGACCAGCGATTGTCAAGACTTTGCAGCGCGGTGCCACGGAAAAGCAAATTGAGTCAGTTCAAGCATTGTCGAAGTATCCTTTGCCTGTTGAGTTTAGAAAACTATGGGAGATTAATAATGGTCAACGGACCACTGCCGAAGGTTTGTTCTCAGTAGATCATTTCGACGACGAATACCGACTCTTGTCGACGACCGACATCGTTCGTGAGTGGAAAGCGTGGAATGAGCTGTTGTCCAGCGGCGAGTTTTCGCAAGATTCTGTCACGCCAGATCCCGGCGTACGTGCTGCTTGGTACAACCAGAATTGGATACCAATTGCCAGCAACACTGGCGGAGATTTCTTCTGTTTGGACTTGTCGCCAGCGAAGGGCGGAAAACGTGGCCAAGTCATATCACTGAAGCATGACTCGCCCGAGCGAACTGTCGTTGCGAAGAGCGTCACTGAGTTATTGTGGCGAGTTATCGATCACAAGTAAGAATAAACTCCGTATTGATGCAAGCTACTTGGGGGCCAGAAACACGAAGGGATTTGCGGCACTGAATCCATCGGTCTGATCTCCGCCAATGATCGACTTACCGTGGAGATCCAACTTCCGGACTCCGCTGCCTTCGGCAAAGTCAACCCGTTTCAGGTCGACCCAAACGACACTCGGACTGGCAGTATCCTCGAAATAGTAGACCCGATTTTTCTGATCAGCGACGGTCCGCCAAATCGTTGACGAAATATTTGGTTGGTTTGGTGTGCTGATTCCTCTTGGAACGCTGACATTGCGAATGACACTGAACACAGACGCAACGGCTTCCTTGGCGTCAGCAGACTGGAGTGCGGCGTTGATATAGAAGCTTGCCCGGACAAAACGATCTGCTGCGCGATTGGTCCCTGGAAGCATTACGGTTCCGCCGATTTGCTTCCAATACTCATTGAGCGCCAATTGCTGGTCATATGTAGGTGAATTGGTCATTACCTGAAATTGCCGGCCATGGTGAATCACCAGTTTGCCGTTGATATACTCGAATATTGCTGAGTCGCCGGACGGATCGGACATCGATAGGTGAATCTTGCCTTCGACACCGTTGGGTGCCACGACGCTGACAGGCCGGAACGATTCTTTGCGAAGTTCCTCTACAGCTTCCTCTACCGTCTCAAAAGTATCGAGCACGTACTGCGTCCAAGCTGAGATCGACATGAGCGGACGATTGTCAGCATCGGGACCGGGATACTCGCTCTCGACAAGAAACAACAGGTTGGCGACGAGTCCTTTCTCGTTCATGCCATCGGCGGTACCAGCTTCGTAGACTGATGCGACGACGCTTCCGTATTTGCTGGTCCACGAAAAACCTTTTCCCCCCATACCGCCGTCGCGTTGTACTCCGCGTGGGAAAATCCAT
>JBGSMN010000099.1:0-2692 GCA_041740155.1 Rhodopirellula sp. | reverse complement strand
GATCGCGAAGTCACTCGCGGTGAATTCGAGGCGTCTGGCTTTAGGAATCGACCGAACATGCACTATTGTCCAACCGCCGAACATCCAATGGTCGGTCCGTCCTGGTACGACGGTGTGCGGTATTGCCGCTGGTTGACCGAGCTAGCGGGTTTCTCGGAAGCCGAACAAGCTTATGTCAATCCGGAAACATTTCCGAAGGACTGGCCACTTGATTTGGAAAAACCAGGATTTCGATTGCCAACCGAAGCTGAGTGGGAAATCGCGGCGCGCAGCGGCATGAGATCAACGTTCGGATTCGGTAACGATGAGAGTTGGCTCGATCGTTACGCCTGGTTCCAGGACAACAGTAACCGTCAAACGCATCTCGCCAAGGAATTACGTCCCAATCTTCGGGGGCTCTTTGACATGCACGGCAGTGTAGACGAATGGTGTCACGATTGGTACACCAACTATGGCTTTGGCCGAGTGCGAGCTGACCCTTCGGGCGTGAACGCAGGCTCTTACCGTGTGTTTCGTGGCGGTAACTGGCTCACCAAGGCTTGGTTCTGCCGTTCAGCGAGCCGCAACTCAAATCCGCCGTTGTACGAAAGCATCAGTAACGGTTTGCGTGTGGCCCTAATTCCATTCGAGCACAGTAAGCCATTAGCGAAGCCGGAGAGCGGAGCAGAGACCGGAGATACCGTAGCGCCCTACGCAGTACAGTAACTGTACACCCGCTGGAACTGCGAAGTGCACAAATGAATCCTTGTGATTGAGGATTGAGCTTGCCCTTTAAATTCCTGCAATTCCGCGTTCGTGATTACCTTGTACCCCGGCGTTCTGCTTCCCTACTCTCACTCGTGACAATCGTGACCCCACGCTGGATTCTGGTGCGCAAGCAAACGGTGTGATGAGTCTGAAAGCACTAGAGACTGAAGAGGCTTGAAGCAACGGAGAGCATGCCTGGAGAATCAGGGCATACTAATACAAAACACTCGATCATCGCGATTGGGATGACGTTAATGGGACACGCACTGAATTGTGAATCGCATCGAAGTCAGGATCATCGATGGTCGTGCTGGCGGCTGACGCGGATGCAGATATCTGAATGAGATGACGGCTGTGGATTAGAAAGACGTTGCTAACGCGTGCTCGTTGGCCGTCGGCAACATCTCCCGTCAGGACGTGCTTCCCGGCTGGATGTCCATCGACGCTGCTGGGTCCCAAGAATTCGATCTTCTTGTTTGCTAGCGGCGACATCGCCGCCATCTCACCTGCGAAGGCCACCAAATCGACATCGGGTGGAATGGCCTGTTCAATTGCTTCGATGATAATCACGCCAACTTCCTCACACTGCTCCAACGAGCGTCCTTTTACGACGACGACGTTCGCCAACGGATTGACCGCCTTTGCCTGCGTACCTTCATAGATCCGCCATTCCGAACCCGGACTGGTGACTGTCAGGCCGGTTTCTACATGCTGGTACAGTTCCAAGATGCCCTGCTGCGTATTGTTTGTGTTGTCGATCGACTTCTGTGACTCTCTGCCATGAGCCGCTCGAGCGTCGATTCCAACGAGTCCCCAGATGCTCAGAAGTGCGACACCCATTACCAATCCAAAGAATCCAGAAACACGATGGCACTTACCGTCGATTTTCCCAAGCCCAAGCAATGACAGCATTCCAAAGACGACCGCCGCGACGTTTGTGACAAGGATGACACTGCAAACAAGTATCGAAAGGACCATTCTAACTTCAGGAATTTCGGCAGCGATTTCCCAATCGCTTAGTCCTTGGATAACAAAGCTAAACACCTTTGCGAAAAAGATTGTCGAAAACGCAAACATCAACGATGTGCGACCATAAGCCGGAAAAAATCGCTTTTTGTTATTGGATTGTTGATCTACTTGCAAAATCGGTGGAGTGCAGGCAACGCTCACAACAGAATTCTCCTGAATAGCTCACGTTCTAAAATTTGGGACGATGTGAGGATTCCGACGGATACGCGATTCGTATGCAACGGTCTTTCACGTCGTGGCAACTCTCTTTGTGGATTATGGCAGTCGGTGCAGAGCATGGCTCATCTTTTCCCAACTAATTTGCCAAGTACCCAGGCTGCAATCTCGCACCCAGGTTCTGCCTGGGCACGCACTGTGTGCGAGTCTCTGCCTCTCTATCATGCAGCGTGAAGAAAGGCGGAGCCCTGAGGGCGTTGATTTGCAGTTCTGCCAGCGGCTCAACAGAAGTGACCGCTAGAATGGCCAATAACTAGGCTTTTTAAGTCCGAGGTGGCTTAGCAACTCCTTTCGTAGAGAACTACCGACATGTTCCATAACTTCCCACTGTCGCGACGTACTGTATTTTGAGACGATCGAAACAACTCGTCCGAGATCGAGATGCTCAAGTACCTGTACGAGTTCCCTCCACCCATACTGCCAGATCACATTGGCTGCATGACTGGGATCGAGGTGCTGGAACACTTGCACGATTTCATTCCAGTCGTACTGCCAGATCACATTGGCTGCATGACCGAGATCGAGATGTTGGAATACTTGCACGATTTCGTTCCAGTCGTATTGCCAGATCACATCGGCTGCACGACCGAGATCGAGATGTTGGAATACTTGCACGATTTCGTTCCAGTCGTATTGCCAGATCACATCGGCTGCGCGACTGAGATCGAGATGTTGGAACACTTGCACGATTTCATTCCAG
>JBGSMN010000294.1:0-1769 GCA_041740155.1 Rhodopirellula sp. | reverse complement strand
GATCGTCCGGCGGTGCTGGCTCCGTTTTCGCTGGTTTGGGCTTCGTTGCCCCGCTACCTCCGGGACCTGCCATTGGCGTTGGTTTTTCAGCGGCGGTGACACTGACGCCTTCCCGCAACTTCTTCGCTTCGTCTCGTAACCACTTCAGCGCGTCGCGCGCGTTGCCGGTATCGACCTCATTCGCCAGGCTCTCCGGTGCATTCCCTTGCGATTCACGAAACTGTCGCTGCATTGACGCGATCGCTTGGTTGTCTTCAAGGCTAATGTTGCCATCGACCGAAGCGAGCAGATTGGTCATCCGCATCGCCAGCGTTTCGAGTTCTCCCCAACGGTCGCGAATCGCGGGAATCTCGGCAAAAGGACGCACCAAATCAGACCACTCAAAATCACCCGCTGCACCGATCAACCAATCGACCGCTTCGTGCAATTGGTTGCCCATGACGGACTTGCCCCAGATGTGCTCCAGCAGCGCGCGTCCGAGTTGGCGTTGTTCCATGGATCGCGAATCGGTGCCGGGAACGACGGACGCGAACACTTTCATCAAAAAGCCTTGATGCAAGTCATCCATCTGCTCTGCGACGGAAGCCGAGTTGCCTCCTTCGCTGCCGCCGAGCCACCCGTAGGATCCGCGAATCAGTTCGCCGCTTTCCACGTAAAGAGCTTGAGTTTCCTTGAGGGCTTCGCGGTACATACGAATCGATTCGACGATCCGATCTTCAGAGGAAGGCATGAGCGGGGAATCCAGCAACAGAAAAGTAGAGTGAAATTGACTGAAAGAAATCTCCCACAAGGAGATTCTTCACCAAGATACCGTTTTTGCAGGAGAAGTCATGTCACCGAGCGTGCTCGACTGATCGCTTTTTCTTTGCTTGCCCGGCAAACTCGCTCAAACGAAGTATGGAAAACTCACTTGGACGCGTTAGACTTTATGACTGGCCAACGGTCCCTAACACATAGGGATTGGCAATCTGGCTGCCCCACCTGATCACCGCTGATCGTTTAGCTCTCCATCCTCGACCGCTTGGTTGACGTATGCCTCACTTCCGAACCATTGCATCTTGTCTTCTTGCCTGCACACTCGTCGGCTTGGTCAGTCAATCCGTCGACGGCAACGACGCGATTGAATTTGGCCGCGACGTGCGCCCGATTTTGTCGGACCACTGTTTCGCTTGCCACGGCCCTGATGAAGGCACACGCGAATCTGGACTGCGGCTTGATACCGCTGACGGATTGGCATCGGTGGTGGACACGGACGATGCGGACGCAAGCGAGTTGCTCGCCAGGTTGGTGTCCAGCGACGAAGACGTATTGATGCCACCGCCGGAGTTTCACAAACCGCTTACGGAAAAGCAAAAACAAGTCTTACGAACTTGGATTGGTAGCGGTGCATCATTCGAGCAGCACTGGGCATTCGTACCGCCAGTGCGTGACGCGAGCAGCGATTCAACGATGCGAACACCGGAGCAGACGGCAGCCAAGATTGATGAGTTTCTTGAAGGAGCGATTGCCGCGTCGGGACTAACCGCCAACGACTTGGCCGATCGTCGCACGATCCTCCGACGAGTCTGCTTGGACTTGACCGGCTTACCACCTACGCGTGAGCAGAGGGATACGTTCTTGAGCGACACGTCGGACGATGCATACGAAAAGTTGATCGATCGACTGACCCTAACCGATGCGTACGCTCAACACATGGGACGCTACTGGTTGGACTTAGTCCGTTACGCCGACACGCATGGTTTGCACCTAGACAACTATCGCGAGATGTG
>JBGSMN010000290.1:0-9517 GCA_041740155.1 Rhodopirellula sp. | reverse complement strand
AACTCGTCAATCTTTCCTAGCGAGCTGTCCAGGATGACAACATCGGCAGCCTCCGTCGTCTCGTCGCTATTTCGGCCAAACGCAATTCCCACCGTCGCTGCCATCAGAGCGGGCGCGTCGTTGATACCATCGCCCACAAAGATCGTATTCGCCTTTGCCGACTCTGCACAAACGATTGATTCTCATGCTGAACCACCGCTTCTGGCTTGACCGAGAGAACCTCTAATGACTCTCCGATTGGAATCGTCATGCGAGCAAACATGCCGGGATGCAACAGCCCTTCGCTGTTATCGATTGTTGCTACCAGAGGAACGGAGTTTGTGCTTGCCTGAACTTCGCGGCCAAAATATCGGACGCGCGCTTCAAAGACACGATCCCCGAGGGCAGGCACGGAGACAGATACGATTGTGTTTTGATCGAGTGAAACTGCCGACCAATCACTCTCGCGAATGCTGGCGGCAACATAAAGTGTATCCGTGTTTGCGAGAACGATGAGAGAGTCGCCTCGCATCACACGTTCATTCTTGGCACATCCATGCGTCTCGACGGACCCCGAGAAGGACGCTCGAACTTCCAGACGAGATAAAGCCTCTTCATCATTCAGGTTGACGGTTTCTCGATTCTCTTTGTATCCAAGTAATGTCTCGACAGCTTGCCAAGCGAGATTCAACTGACGATCCGCTTCAGAAAGTTTGGCTTCCGCGTTGACTTTAGCTTGATTCGCTGCATAGGTCGCCTGATCTCGGGCCGTGCGAAATGCATTCTCAACAACTTGGCGTTCCGTTTGGCGTTCGCGAATGGTCCTACCGGAAATCGCTCCGGAATTGGCTAGAGGTTCGACCTGCGCCGGAACTGACTCGAACTTGGCAGCATCAACTTTGCCGTCAGCTAACGTCAACGTGTCCGGAATTGCTTCTTCGTTGACCGTGGCAAGTTCTTCTTCACTCTGGCCCCCAGTGTTAGTCCCGTGAACAGCCAACCAGCCGATAGCCATGACGGCGAGCACGAACAATGTCGGCCCGACTTTGGCAATTGATTCAGCGAGGCTAGGCTTTCGTACAGGAAAGTGCGGTTGAGGGGTTACGTCGGTCATTGCGGTTGGCTAATTAAATGGTGAGTTGCGTCAGGTCGGACCTGTCACTAAGCACGAACTGTGCCATCACCGTTTTTGGTGTGTTTTCTCAATGTTTAAGCCTGTAAAGCGTTTTGCCGCGAAAGCCGGGTAACGATGAGAGAAAAGCATTCACCACAACCATGGACAGATTCTGTCCTCGTGGTTGAAATTGCAATGAATACGACCGAAGATTCTCACTGGTTTAGTTTCCAGCAAGTAGCCCCAGTTTGGCGAGGGCGGCATCTGAATGCCCGGCGTCCCACTCTGCAAGAGCAACATCCAGCGAGTTCAAATAGTTTTCGCGTTCGGCTGAGCCGGAAAGGGTGTGGTCCCGCCAGGGCGCAATTCGACGGCTGATTGAGCGGCGTTGGTTTTGCGGGGTTGCGTAACTTCGGATTGGTATTTCAGAATGAGGGCGTCCTGCGTCACACTGGTGTTGCAAAACAAAAAACGCAACAACAGGACACCCTCATGGATGAGAACAATCGCTGGGGTCACCAGCACGCAACACAGGCTCAGCAAAACACTGTAGCGCAGGAAATCGTCGAGCAGGTTTTTGATGCGATCCGTCCTCGGCTCGTTGAAGCCGTCCAGGGGTTTCTCCGTCAACCACTAAGTCCCTCAGACCTGCACCGATTTGAACTCGCCCTGCTGCTCTTGGTGCGAGAAATCGGACACCAACTTCTCCAAGCTGTCGTGCAATCACTCGAACCATCCGATGCAACTTCGCTCCCAAAAAATCTGTACTACCAATGTGGCAGATACCGACGTCGTGCCAAACAAACTCCCAATCGAAGCATCGCCACACGCTTTGGAAACATCCTGTTGTGGCGGACTGGTTACCGAAGCTGGCAGCGAGGCGAAGAAACGATCTTCCCGTTGGAGTTGATGCTAGGACTTGTTGAAAAAGTTTCACCTGCCATGCTCGATTGGATCGGACAGGAAATTGCTGCCGCCGGCATGAGTCAACAAGCCACGCTCGCTGTGATCCGGCGTGGCTCGGGAGTTGCTATGGGAGTGAAGCGATTGCGTGCTTGCACCGAGTCTTTGGCTGCCACGATGGAGCCATTTCGTCAATCGTATCAGGCCGATGCCATCGTGGAAATGCTGCGAATCGCTGGCGAAAACAAGGGTAGCCGTAAGCCCGTGCTGAGCGTTGGTCGCGACGGAATCACGCTGCGTCACCGCAAAGGGTTCTTTGAAGTGGCGACCGCAGCAACGCTGAGTGTGTACGACCGAGCAGGCAAGCGACTGGGGACGTTCTACCTGGCTCACCCGCCTGAACTTGGCCAAGGGACGATGGATGCGATGCTGACGGGATTGATCCAAGAAGTGTTTAGGCAATGCAACGGGCCGCTTCCTCGACTGGCCTATGTGACAGACGCGGGAAGCAATGAAACGGAATACTTCCGCAGCGTTCTGAAGAAGATGAAGCATCCGATCAGCGGCAAGAAGTTAGATTGGACTCGGGTGACGGATTTCTATCATGTCAGTGAGCGGGTGTGGGCGATGGCCGACGCCTTATTCACGAAGTCACAAGAGCGTCAGTCGTACGCCTGGGCGCGACGGATGATGAAAAAGCTGAAGCAACCCAGTGGTGCCAGCCGCGTGCTTCATTCGGCGGCCAGGTTGCGAAGCCGCCGCAAATTGGGCAAGACGCGAATGGAGAACTTTGAAAAGGCGTACCGGTACATCCAGACGCGAACGAAATATATGAAGTACTACGATTGCAAACGCGATCACCTTCCGATCGGTAGCGGCGTGACGGAAGCGGCGTGCAAAACGGTTTTCACGCAGCGGCTGAAATTGTCGGGGATGCGTTGGAGTCATGAAGGTGCTGGCCGAATCTTGACTCTGCGAACGATCCTGCTCAGCGGAACGTGGGAGTCAACCTACGGCGCGGCCTTGAAGGCCAATGAGGTGCCAATACGAACTTACCCACCGAGCGCTATCGCGAACCATCCATTGGCCGCGTAAAATTGCACCCTGGCGAGCCGATACTCTTTTGTTTTAAGGTTTGACGTTTCATGAGTGAGCTCACGCTTGTTGAAATCTTAGGAGTCTTCAATGCTAAATCGCATTAAATCGAGCCAACTCGGGGCGTCCAGTACGCCTGGAACTATTGGTTCGGCTTCCGCAAGATTACTCTAGCGAGATAAGCATCAGTTCTTACTTAAAGCAAAACTCATGAAGTTGAGGATCACCAATCCTGTGCTCCCAAACCTTCTTTTGGTTTGCCTCTTTGGAGTTGGCAGCTCGAGGAGCTGGATCGGAAACGGACGGGCGAACAAGCATTGCTGACCGGCGTTGACTAGCGTTTCTAAGCGAAAAATATCTTAGGTCGATTCGCTACCCGTTTGCACCAGTTGCACCAACGTTCCGTGTTGAAATCGAATCGCCGTGAGAGGCTCCAGCGAGCCATCCTCTCGGAACAGAATTTGGCTCGCTGAGGAGTGATCCAGCTTCTCGTAGACTTTGCTTTCGAAATGAAATCGGAAGCCGACTGGGACAGTAGAAAAGGGCTGTAGGGCAAGCGATTTGTTCATCGTGTCGTTCGTTTCAAGGTTCAAGTTACGTGCGACTCCCGGTTGAGTAGCACTCAATCGTCATGGTCGTTATCGTGATTGCCGTTACCATGGTCGTCTAAATCGTCGCTGTCGTGGCCAAGAGATTGACCGAATACACCGCTGAGTGAGTTTCCGATCGCTACAGTGACCCCAGGCACGATCACTGGGAAACCGTCAGGTAACGAGCGACCGTGTTCGTTGTCGAACTTGAGTCGTCCACTGCCAGAGTTGTTGGTTTGGATTCGGCCCACTGTCACGCTTCCAATGACAACATCGAGAGCCGCATTGGGCCTCGCTCCCCGGACCTGCACGTCAAACTCAGTTTCATATCCTTCACGTTCAAATTCGGCGTAGCCGATTCCAGATCCCGATAGACTCGCAGACCACGTTCCATAGCTCGCAGTCGCCAATGTGGAACCGCTTGGAATGGTAAAGTCCCCAAAATCGTCACCGTCGTTGTCGCCATCGAAGACGCCGGTTGAATCGTCGACGCCGTTGTCCAGATCGTGGATCGAGTCGTTTCTCAAGAGGCCGTCGCCGAAATCATCGTTTACGCTAGTGCCGAGAACACCATCATCGAAAGCATTACTACTCAGATCATCGTTTCCGATGTTCCCAACATCGTCAGCGTCGTTGTTGCCATCGAAGACACCATTTGAGTCGTCGACGCCGTTGTCTAGATCGCCGATCGAATCGTCACTCAAGAGGCCGTTGCCGAAATCATCGTTTACGCTAGTGCCAAGAACACCATCATCGAAAGCGTTACTACCCAGATCATCGTTTCCGATATTCCCAAAATCGTCAGCGTCGTTGTCGCCATCGAAGATGCCGGTTGAGTCGTCGACGCCGTTGTCCAGATCGCCGATCGAATCGTCACTCAAGAGGCCGTCGCTGAAATCATCGTTTACGCTAGTGCCAAGAACACCATCATCGAAAGCGTTACTACTCAGATCATCGTTTCCGATGTTCCCGAAATCGTCAGTGTCGTTGTCGCCATCGAAGATGCCGGTTGAGTCGTTGACGCCATTGTCCAGATTGCCGATCGAATCGTCACTCAAGAGGCCGTCGTCGAAATCATCGTTTACGCTCGCATCGAGAACATCATCACTGTACGACAAGCCGAAATCGGCAAATTGGCTTTGGCTGTCCGAGCTCTGAACCGCCAGCAAGCTAACCGACTCGACACTCGATCCCAGTTCGTCGTCTTTGATCAAAGAAAACAGCTCATCCAGTGAGTCGCTTGCCATCGAACTGCCACTCTGAATGTCGACTGTATTTTCGATATCCACTTCGGGAGCGACTTTTGTCTCAATATCACTGTCATTCTTTTTGCTGTAGTCGTCATTGCTGACGCCGGGCGTGCTTTTGGGCGTCAGGACCACCGACAAGTTGCCAGTATCGTCCGTTGTGACTTCTCCTACAGATCTTCCATCATTATTCAGCGTATACGTCGTGTTTGCACTGCCAATGGCCAACAACATCTTTCGCAGGCTCAGCATTTTTGGCGTTGAGGCTACTGATGTATCGTTAGCCAGCGACCTTGCTGCAACATTGGGCTGTTCACCCGACGTACGCGCGGTCGCGACAACAGGTAGTGACGCAACTGCAGGAGGAGACAGACTTCCGGGAGCCATCGAAGTTGTCGGCTCCCGACTAGAAACGGTAGCTTGGTTTGACGCGGCAAACGCCACTACCGAAACCGGCTTCAAAACCTCCGTCAGCGGGGTCGCGACAATGGCAGGTACGGATTGCGCACTCGACTTGTTACTGTCAATTAAACTCGATGCCAAGAACGACCTCAAACCGAAGGCCAATAGGTTTCTCTGTTCTAAGGCTTCGACACGTACTTGGCGAGCGAGTTTTCTGGTCTGCTTGTGATACATGATAGGATTCTCGGAGCGGGCTGGTATTGCGACGTAAACCTGTGAACGACTCAGTCGTCGTCATGATCCCCATAGCGATCGTCATCGTTGTCATGACCATCGTTGTCGTGACCACTAGCACGGAATGCAAATATTCCTGCTAAACTGCTGCCCACTTGGATCGTCGAGCCTGAGACGATCGCGGGAAAGTTTGCGGGGAACGGGCGGTAGTCATCATCGCCAACTTCAAATTTCAACTTACCTCGCCCACGACTATCGGTGCGAAGTTGACCAACGACAGTCCCGTTGATCGAAACTGGGATCGTTGCATTGGGAGCCAAGCCCCGCACTTCCACGTCAAAGTCTGATTCACGACTTTCACGGTCGAACTCAGCTGTTCCCGAGCCGACACCGGCTAAAACAGCTCGCCATTCACCGTAAAGTGAACCAGTAGCGACTGGCGCAATCGGCGGATTTTGATTCGAGTTCACTCCATCATCGAGATCGCCTGCGAAGCTGTCATCAAGATGGTTGATCCCGTTACCGTCGTTGTCGACTCCGTTGGAATCGTCCCGGTCGTTCACTGATGAACCGTCGGAATCGTTCATGCCAACATCGAGATCGTCCCCGAAACTGTCATCGCGATTGTTGATTCCGTTGTTGTCACTATCGATCCCGTTGATATCGTCCCGGTCATTGACGGAAGAACCATCGATATCGTTCACTCCATCATCGAGGTCGCCCGAGAAACCGTTATCAAGATCGTTGATCCCGTTATCGTCGTTGTCGATCCCGTGGCCATCACCTTCACCGATGCCGAAATCATCATCGTTGCGACTGAGCACACTGGATCCGAGTCCAGAGATTGTGACCGTGTCACCAGGACTCACGGACGGTAAGGATTGGCCAGCGGAATTGAATTCACGGAGTTCAATACGTCCACGACCATTCGCATCCGTCGTCACCGTACCGACTGTCGCACCGTTGATAGAAACATCGAGTGTACTTGACGCTGCAGCGTTTTGAATCTTGACTTCGAGTTTTCGAGTTTGACCTGCCTGCTCAAATTCAACTTTCGCGCGCTCGCCAGCGACACCAGAGAATCTCGCTTGGAGTTCACCAGAAGTACTCGCTAAGCTAAGGTTGAGCTGATTGATTACCATCAACGCATCCACAGCGGACGCATATCCATCATCGTTGACGTCCAAGTAACTATCGGATGTCGACCCAATCTCCTCGCCGAACTCTTGACTTCGATTCAGGCTATTGATAATCGTGAGCGCGTCGACCGCCGAAACAGCGTCGTCGTTGTTGACGTCCGCAGGGTCGATGAAGTTGTGGAATCCGTCGCCTGCTAACAAGTTGCGTCGCTCTAGTGACTCCATTCTTAGCGAGCGGCCCCGGCGGGCAGTATTGCGTTTACGAGCGTAACCCATGATCGACTCTCAATTGTTTGGGGAAAAATGCGTCGGACGTGAACAGCCTCGCGACATCATGAGCATGCCGTGTGTTCTCTCGACATCGGCAATCGTAGCAAGGAAGTTTGCCGCTCCGACTTTTCTAAGCGAAAGTTAATCTGAGACGATTTCCCTACTGATTCGCAGGCAGAACTTCCTGGCCATTGCGAGTTCCCATCGCTCGCCAGACATTTAGCTCAATGCTGTTGCTGGTTGCTCGCACTGAACCGTCCATCCACAAGGTGTGCACTAACCCTTGGTGGTAGCTGCGAGAAGTCACAGCAGCATAGGTTGGCTCCGTCCAACTTGTTCCTTCGTAACGAGAGTTGAAGTCGATGTCGTAAGTGACACCGTCGGAATGCACATACGGAACCTTCTGATTCGGAGTGAAAACGGTTGTGAAACCACTCTCATGCACGGGGCTATCACACCATTCCGTGTGACCGGCGTTGTCGTTTTGTCCCGGCCCCAGCTTGAATTGAGCACCTCCAGCAAACATCGCCAAGTATCCGGCATCAGCAGGCACCGTAGGCCCAGGGTTGGCCGAATTGCGGAAATAGGAAGTAAATGTCTTCACTTCAGCCATACAAAGCGTATTGCTTAAACCATCGGTAACCGAATGCGTGCCGATGTGAGCGTTGACATGAAAGCATCCGTCGCCATATGTGTTATCGCGCGGATCAAAGACAAACCACGTTCCAAAGTTGAATCCGTAGTTCACTGGACGTACTGCACCTTCGTCGTCGTAAAACAAATCATCCGATAAGGGATCGCTGGGGCAGGCGAACTCACGAATCCTCAAATGCTGAACTCCCGTGGAGAGATTGATTGGATGGTGCCAATCGATATCCAATCGGACTCGTTCAAACGCGGCCCCCTGTTCCAAATAGGGCATGATTCGCCCGTGGGCGGACCAGGACGTTGTGCCGGTGAAAATACCGCCTGGCGGATAGCAATGGTAAGTCGCTTCATAGTTGTGAACCGCCAGACCAATTTGCTTGAGATGGTTTTGACAAGACAATCGACGCGATGCTTCACGCGCAGCTTGCACGGCAGGCAGAAGCAAAGCAACCAGCATGCCGATGATCGCAATCACGACAAGCAATTCTATGAGCGTCATGCCGACACGAAGCCTTCGCGTCGCATGGAAATGCCTTTCGATCACGGAACGCTCACTACGCGATGCGGATTACTCGCAGGACTGACTGACGACACCGACGCGGTCGAGTCGCCAACTCGATCGCCATTCAGCGATCTCGGCAAGTGGACTGTAACAACCGTTCCTATTCCCAATTCGCTTGTGACTTCGATCTTGCCCTGGTGAGCTTCGACAATCGACTTGCAGATCGCTAATCCAAGCCCCGTACCGCGGTAGTGCTCGCGGGCGGTATCGGCGCGATAAAATCGTTCGAAAACGTGTGGAAGATTGTTAGAAGAAATTCCAACACCGGAATCTCGAATGGTAAATCCCACTTCATTGGCACTCATTTCGGCTGCTACTCGGACTGTGCCGCCTGCTGGTGTAAACTTGATGGCGTTATCGATCAAATTGAAAAACAATTGACTAATCCAAACGTCATGGCCGTCAACATCGCAGTCGGGCAAGGCATCGGTTACAAGCTCGACACCTTTCTCCTTCGCGGTCAATTCGAATCGCGAAATTACATCCGCCAGTAACGCTCCGGCCGGAACCTCCTCTGTAACGAGCTTTTCCACGCCAGCATCATGTCGACTGAGCGTGAGCAACTGATCAACAAGACCGCCCAACCGAATCGTCTCGGCCAAAGTCGTCTCCACGACGGCTCGATATTCCTCGAGTGTCCGCGGTTTTCGCAGAGCAATTTCAGCTTCCGTCCTCAGAACCGCGACCGGCGAACGCAACTCATGTGCAGCGTCCGATGTGAAACGTTTCATCGTATCTACTGATTTTTCTAAGCGATCAAATGTTTCGTTGAGCGTCGTTGAGAGCTCACCCAGTTCGTCAAACTCATACACTACCGGCAATCGCTCATCCAAGCGATCTGCTGAAATGTATCTCGCCTTCGCCGTTATCTGCTTAATTGGAGACAGCACGTGACCGGCGACACCATAACCCGCCAAAATCGCAGCGATCAACGCGATAGGACCAAGAGTGGCAAACATCCACAGATAACTCTGGAAGTCACGATCGATTGCTTGACGCGGCAAAATCGCTCGGATCAAAATCGGATTTGATCGCGAATCCCGCATTGCCAGGTCCAATAGCCGGAACTTTCCAAGTCCAGTAAACTCGATATCGGAAAACTCGCCACCTCGCATCTCACCTGGTGGAGTCGCTTGCGGCAGTGAAAGATGTGTTAAAAAGCGACTTGTAAAAATCGGCTGCAGTTGGTTGTCGAGAACCTGAAAATGGTAGTGAGAGTGACTAGAAAATCGACGTTCAAGCTCAGTAATCATCTCTTCCTGATCGCTGACCAGCTGCATCTCTTCAAACAGTTCATTGATTTCTTCGGCCAACGCTCGATCCGCGGTCTCGAC
>JBGSMN010000289.1:0-10513 GCA_041740155.1 Rhodopirellula sp. | reverse complement strand
GGGGACGCCAAAGAAGTAGTCGAATCCCTTATCCAGCGGCATGTCCTTGATCGGCTGCGACCAATCGCGATCGGTTTTTGTGCCAGGAAAATCCATGCCCAAATGCCACTTCCCAACCATCGCCGTGTGGTACCCGTTGTCTTTCAACAAAGTCGCCAAGGTCACTTGCCCATCCCGGATCAAACACTCGCCTTCGGCCCCCATGACGCCTTCTTTGCGAGTCGTTCGCCATGGATAGCGACCGGTCAGCAGTCCATATCGTGACGGGGTGCATATCGAGTCCGCGCTATGGCCGTTTGTAAACACGATGCCTTCTTTCGCCAAACGATCCATATTGGGCGTTTGCACCTTGGCGTCCGGGTTGAGTGCGCTGACGTCTCCATATCCTTGGTCATCGGTGTAGATGACGATGATGTTTGGTTTAGTCAGGCCAGACTTGGCGTTCTCTGCATGAACAACCTGAAAGCTCAACAGCAATGTGACGAACGTCAAGAATACAAGATGGCTGGGCATGGCTACAGTCGATCGCGATGTTATGGGTTGGTACGACAAGTTTGATGGAAGCCGAAAGACCGCTGCTAACGCGATTTCCAAAGCTTGATTTTTTCCAGATCGTTGGTTGCGGTTGATCCCGCTGTGCTGCGACCGCGCTGCACGTCTGCTTCGAGTTGCTTGAGCAACTTTGCAGCGATCTCGGGCTCTGATGTGTACAGGTTAGTGGTTTCACTTGGATCGGCTTCAAGATCATAGAGCTGTGCCTCGGGGCTGTCTTTGGCTGCGTCCTTCTCAGTCGGTTTACTCCATCCTCCCGAAGCCTTCGCCAAGCAGAGCTTCCACTTTCCTAATCGGTAGGCAAAATGACCGCTGATGGAATGATGAATCACGCCGGCGCGGGTCGAAACAATCGGCTCGCCCTTGAGTGCTGGGAGAATGCTGACACTATCCTCAGCCGATCCTTCAGGAAGGGATTCGCCCATCACGTCGGCGCAAGTCGCGAACAGGTCCGTCAAACAAATGGTTTGAGCGTTTGTCGATCCCGAAGCCACCACACCTGGCCAGCGAACGATAAACGGTACCCGGTGTCCGCCATCCCAGATATCCGCTTTGGAACCGCGCAGGTTCGCACTAGGATAATGTCCGTACTCATGTAATAGGTTGAAGTTGGCCGCCTTGGAACAACCGTTGTCGCTACTAAAAATTACCAGCGTATTGTCGCGAAGCCCATTTCGATCAATCGCTGCGAGTATCTCGCCAAACCCCGCATCGGTCTGCATCACAAAATCAGCATAGGAGCTAATCCCGCTTTTACCTTGCCACTGCTTCGAAGGCACGATCGGTGTGTGCGGCGAACCCAAAGGTACGTAGAGAAAGAAAGGTTGGTCTGCAGCAGTCTTTGTGCGGTCATCGATATACTCGACCGCTTTGCGCGTCAGTCTCGGCAGCATGTTGATTTCATCATCATGAGCGATCACTTCGTCATTCTCGATCACGGCCTTCATGTCGCCTGCATGATGAAAACCGTGATAATAATCGAAACCACGGCTGAT
Organism: Rhodopirellula sp.; assembly: GCA_041740155.1. Classification (GTDB taxonomy): domain Bacteria; phylum Planctomycetota; class Planctomycetia; order Pirellulales; family Pirellulaceae; genus Rhodopirellula. Next base: position 8,966 of record JBGSMN010000289.1, on the reverse strand, counting down.
TGGACCATCAGGTACCTTGCTTCCTACGCTAGCCAGACCGTTTTTCTTACCTCGCTTAAGAGTGTCTCCCGTCGCCGCATCCTGATAATCGAAATTGAGGTGCCATTTTCCAACGATCCCCGTGTGATAGCCCTGCGACTTCAGGAATCCGGAAACGGTCGGACGATCTGGGGCAATCAGACACGGCTTGAATCCTTGCACCACACCGCTTTGCAATTCAGATCGCCAGCTATAACGTCCCGTCAACAAACCGTAGCGAGTGGGTGTGCAAACCGATGAACCGGAATGTGCGTCCGTGAAAATCATTCCCTCTCTCGCGAACCGATCGACACTGGGCGTTGGGATCTTTCCTCGCTCGGGATTCAAACACTGAACATCGCCATAGCCGAGGTCGTCGCAAAGTACGACAACAATGTTGGGTTTTGCTGCCTCAGCGATACAGCTAACCAAAGCCGCGAAGATCATCGCCATCAAGGCGACAACCATATGTTGATTCATTTTAGAGTTTATCAATTGCTCGCTCAAAATGCGATTTCGATTTTGTCGAGGATGGGTTGAGAGGGGTTTTCGGTGGTGTCCTTGATTTTGATCTCGAACTGAAAACCAAATCCTTCTGGCAACTCGGATAGGTCTAGCCTTGCGGGTGTCTTCGCGACCTGCTTCGCGAAACCCGGAATGTAGTCGTAGCTTTCCTTCACAGTTGCCCAGTCGGTCCACTGGTTGATCGCAGCGTCGTTGTCGGTATCGACGCCAACACGAACCTGCACGTCTTCGACCCAGGGACCTGGGCTGATGAAATCCATTGGTTGCTGAGTCGCCAGATAGAACTTGCCCTCAGCGAACATGATGTCTGGATCAGGATGTCCCTTTCCGATGTTGCCGCACCACGTGAACTTTTCGTTGATACTGGCGGACGTGAACCAGCCAACGCTCATGGACTTGCTTTCCGCGGGATCGCAATCACAGAACAAGTAATAACGTCCTCCAATCGAAATCGCCGCCCAATCGCCGAAGGCATCTTGTTCCGGTTCGTGGATCTCGTACTCGGCCACGTTGGTCTTGAAACGCTCGGGGTTTTCTTTCACCCAATGCGGATGCTTGTAAGTTCCCGTCTTGCCCGTCGGTTTTGTGCGTTGATCGACTGGCGGTGCTAGAAGTTTAAAATCTTGAATGCCATCGGGGCTCACCGCATGCGCAGCCAATGGAGAATCCCAAGCATGGGTTTGTGCGTTGATCGGACTCCAGTCTTCTACGATCAGGTGGAACTTGCCATCCAGGTCTCGAATGATCGCGCAATCTGAACCGTGCGAAGGATCGTCGTAAGCCATTCCTTTGTTGTCCCCAGGAATGCCATCGAACATGTCCGCATCGACATAGACGTGAGGATCCTGGTCGTTCGGAAAGTCGTAATAGAAATACGCTTGGCCGTCGGCGTACTCCGCCGTCGTCATCCACGCGGACTTCTTTTCGGTGATTGGCCCATGGTGAACCCAATTGACCATGTCCTTACTTTGCCAAGCGTGATATCCGCCGAGCCTTGGTTTCAAACCTCCGTGCGCATCGAATTGATTTGGAAATTGGGTCGTTTGCAGTGGAACATCAAAACCATCAAGCGTTGACGGTTCGGGGACAAAGGGAGGACGCTTGGACGAGTCGCCTTTCTTTCGCCCACTGCCATAGCGACCAAACATCCAATAATTATCTGGGCCAAGGCTCAACATTACCGGAGCGTCACCGAGGTTCACCGGACCAAGATCATCCGTTTGCTCCCAGTTTTGCCAAGCTGGCGACTGCGTTACCGTGATCGACTTGGCCGACCGCTTTTGGTCAATCGATTTGATCTTGCTCTTCAGAGTGGCCGTTTTGCCAGTCGGTACCGCCATTCCGTCTTGGAACTTCAAGTGAGACTGACTCGCAGTGCCGTCAAACCAATCGGACTGGCTATCCACGGTCCAACTGTTCTGGGCGTTGGCAGACGGCAGGATGCCGCAAACCCATAGGGCGATGATCGAAACAAAGATGGAGGGATTCATTGAAACAGAATTGGGTTGGTTAGGGTGTCGCATCATGGGTCATTTGCCTCCTTCCAACTCGACGTTCTTCGTGCCTTGAAGGGCTTTTGAGGCATTGGTCACGAGGGAGTTGGGATGATGTTGTTCTTGGTCCGTCACAATCTCGAACGACCAAGCATACTCGCTGGTGCCAAGATCTGCGGGTGGCGTAATTTGTAAACCGGAGGGCGTCATCGACCAGTGAACTTGTAATTCGGAACCCAACAAGCGAGCGGCCCGCACTTGATCGGCATTCCATCCGGCGGTACCGCTGATGGTGAACGGCTTGGTGGGCTTGGTCAGCTTGATCGCGTACAGCTTCTTGCCCTTGGTGGTAAACGCGAGTCGCTCGTCTTTCTGCTCGCTCTCTTTCCAGTAGCGGGTGCCGTAAATGGCATCGCCGTTAATCTTCAACCAGTCACCCATCGCGCGCAGCCGCTCAACCTGCTCGGGAACCAGCGTGCCGTCGGCTTTGGGACCGATATTGATCAGAAAGTTTCCGTTTCGGCTAATCACTTCCACCATTTCATGGATCACGCTTTCGACCGACTTGTATCCATCCCCTTCCAAGTAGCCAAATGAACTGCCGAAGGTCGTGCAGCTCTCCCATTTGGGACCGATCACCTTGAGCTTTAGATTGTCCTTTTCCAAGCAACCGACGCCGTCGGGCCAGTTTCGATTGGCACCCTTGTTGTTCAAATAGACTTCTTGGCCACGGGCCGCGGCATCGTTCATGAAGTCAGTGATCATCGCCCGGAATTGGTCGTAAAAGTACCGCACCTCGGGTTTGAAAACTTGGGGATCCTTGCGAGTGTCATTGCCGTCACGAGTGAAAATCGGCACATCGTCGATCCACATGAAGTCCGGCTTGTATTTGGTTTGAATCTCTTTCCAGCGGGCGACGTAGTCGTCAACAAAGGCTTTGTCGAGATCGAACGGGCCGTACAATGTGGCCGCTGCGGGAACACGGCGAATCTCTGCGGCAATGTCGGCTCGCGGTTCGCTGTGGACAACATACAGTTCTTTGGCAAAGAAGCCGGTATGACGTTCGCGATGATATGACGGCGCGTACTTCAGACCGCGTTTCCGCACGGCTATTCCTAGGTCGCCCACGAGGTCCCGCTTTGGACCTTTGTCGACGGCGTTCCAGGGAGTGAGTTGTGAATTCCAATTGGCCCAACCGTCGTGGTGCTCGGCGGTCAGCACGACATACTTGGCACCCACGTCCGCGAACAACTCGGCCCAGGCATCGGGATCCCACTTCTCTGCCTTGAACTCGGGGATAATGTCCTTATAACCAAACTCTGGAGGTGTCGCTCCCCAGCGCTGTTGCATGTACGGATAGTAGTGATCTGGTTCGGCATAGAGTAGCTTCGGCACATGTTCGGCATAGCCACGATGGCCCTTCTTGTAGCCAATGAAGCTGTATGGTCCCCAATGGATGAAGATGCCGATCTTGCCGTGATCAAACCACGTCGGCACCGGCATCGTTTGAAGCGATTCCCAACTGCCGTCATAGCGTGGTTTTGCTATATCTTGACCGCAAGCGATATTGTTGCCCAATAGGCCAAACGATACTGAGAGCAGTACTGCCAGCAATCGAAATACGGCTTTAATGACAGAGATTTTCATTTGCGAAGAATTTTTTGAGAATGAGTTTAGCTGGACAGCACCCCAAGATCGACCACTTACAATTCTTTGGCTTTCGCTTGCTCTTTGGCTTTTCGCCTTTGAGCCGCGCGGTCCTTCTTGTCACTCGGTTGCGATCCAGTCGTCCGCTCAGGATTGCCACTCATCTTCGCGAGGTCTTGCTCTGACGGACTCCCGCTGAACTGTTTGTAATACAACTCTTGGAACGGATTGATCTTGACTGGCGTGACATCTTCATTAACGAGCAGCGGTTGCACATCGTGCCACCACTTGTCGTACGCAGCCCGTAGCTCAGCGACTACTTCAGGATGCTCGTCGATCACGTTTTTTGTTTCACCTGGATCGGCTTTTAGGTCACACAGCGTCGTGTTTCCGACCAGGGAGAATCGTGAGTTTTGGATTGCCGACTTGCTGTATTTCGATTCCGCCGCAGCTCCAATTTTCCAACGTCCAGTATGATGAACCAGCGTGCGGTCAGCCCACGGTGCGTGCGGGTTCTTCAGCAGCGGAACCAGACTGCGGCCTTCAACTTGCTTCTGCATTTTTGGTGTCATCGTTGCCCCGGCAATTTCAGCTAGAGTCGGATAGAGATCCAGGTGCGCGCTCAACGCATCACAGGTCCGTCCCGCGGGAATTCCACCGGCAGGCCAACGGAAAAAAGTAGGCGAAAGAGTTCCGCCCTGCGTCACGGTATTTTTGCCTCCGTTTAAGCCCGAATTGAAGACTCGCCGGCTGATGCCGCCTCCATTGTCAGTGCCGATGTAGATGACCAGCGTGTTATCCTTGATGTTCCACTGTTTTAGCTTTGCCAGCAGCTTGCCAAAATTTGTGTCGATGTTTTCCACCATCCCGAAGTACTTTGCCAGATCTTCGTTCACATTCGGCTTACCGATATAGTTTGTGCAATACTCATCAGGCACGACGTGCGGCCCGTGGGCGGCATTGAGCGAGATATAAGCAAAGAACGGTTGCTCGCCTTCGCGTTTGGCATCGATCCATTTGATCGATTGATCGAAGAACAAGTCGGTGCAGTAGCCTTCGGTTTTCTCAAACATGCCGTTGTGCCAAAGCGTCGGATTGACGTTGTTGTTACCAGGAGCGTCTCCGCAGGAACCGGGAAACGTTTGGCCAATACCTCCCGCACCATGGATATAGACTTCGTCAAAACCACGGCTCTCGGGTCGATACGCTTCTTCGTCTCCGAGATGCCATTTGCCGAAAATACCAGTCGTGTAACCGGCTGTTTTCAGCATTTGAGGCATCGTGATCGTGTCCAAACTCATCCGCTCACGTTCCAGAATCGTGTGCGTCACGCCATTCTTGAATTCGTGGCGTCCGCTCATCAATGCCGCGCGGCACGGCGAACACGTCGGGCTGACATGGAACTGCGTGAATAGCAAACTCTCCTTCATAAACGCATCCACAGACGGAGTTTTCAGAAGCGGGTTGCCGAGACACCCATAGTCGCCGTACGCCAAATCGTCGGGCATCACGATGATGATGTTGGGCTTTGATGGCTGAGTTTCCGCAATTGCAGAAAACGGCGTGAAAAGGACAAGTGCGATCGTAGTGAAGAGGTGTTTCATAGAAGCAAGAAACCATGTGGGGGCATTGGCGGGGTCGGCATCAAACCGAAGAATCGACGCACGCATCGTAACTCAATACGCTAACCATGCGGTGAATGACGCAAGAGAAATCTTGACCGATCGAGCACTGTCGAACAGTTCATTAAAGCTTGCAGGGCTGTCTTGACAATTACAATTAGCGACACGGCACTAACGAAATGCGACAAATACTGAGCAAATCAAATTCATTCGTTTGCTGAACAAATCCAGTGCGTCTTAGCATATATTACCGATCGGTTCACTGATTACTGTCTATCAAACTCTTGCTTTCCGCCATCCAAATCGAATGCGTATCCACCTCAAACTTTTCGTTCTGCTTGCAATCCTTAGCGGTACCCTTGCTGCTGATGATTCTCGTCCCAACATTGTGATCATCATGGCAGATGACCTGGGCTATGGTGACGTTGGCTGTTACGGCGCGACGAAGATCAAAACGCCCAATATTGATCGACTGGCTGGTGAAGGCATGATGTTTACCGATGCACATACCGCTGCGTCGGTCTGCTCTCCGTCGCGTTACGGTTTGATGACTGGCCGATCGCCCTGGCGTCTTCATCGCAAAGGAAACGGTTACAAGCTAGAACCAGGTCGCACGACGTTGGCATCGCTGGTCAAACAACAGGGCTACCGTAGTGGAGCTATCGGCAAATGGCATCTTGGCTACGGTTCGAATTGGGAAAGCCCTTTGAGTCCTGGTCCACTCGAAGCGGGATTCGATTACCACTTTGGCGTTCCGACAAATCATAACGACGCGCTTCGTGCCTTCATCGAGAATCACGATTTCGTAGGTCTCAAACCCGGCCAAAAGTTGCGTGTCGTGAAGGGCCAAGCATTTCCCGATGGACTTGCCGAACCGCGGGTCGAAGACCAAGTCGACACCACACTGACGAGCAAAGCGGTGGGCTTCATTCGTGACAACGCTGATCGTCCTTTCTTTCTCTACTTCACACCTTGCGCACCACACACTCACGTCACTCCTGCGGCACGCTTTCGCGGAACGAGCCAAGCTGGGACTCTTGGTGATCACATCCAAGAACTCGACTCGCATGTGGGCGAGATACTCAGCACGCTCGAAGAGCTCGATCTCGCCAGCAACACGCTGCTCATTTTCACGAGCGACAACGGCAACACGCCCAAGGACTTCAAGGGAACTCAAAACGTGGTTCTCAATCTTGCTGACGACTCAGGCGACATTCGCAAAAAGTTCAAATCGGCAAAGGCTGATGCGAGAGAATTGGGACACATGACCAACGGTCCTTGGCACGACGGTAAAGGTTCACCCTATGAAGGTGGTCATCGGGTACCGTTTATCGCACGTTGGCCCGGTCGTATCGCGCCCGCTTCGTCGGCGACACAACTGCTCGTCCTCACTGACATGATCGCGACGATGGCAGATGTCCTCGATGTCGACCTCCCCGTCAATGCCGGCGAAGATTCTTTCAGTGTCCTTCCCGTGCTCCTGGGCCATCAATCACCAAATTCACTTCGCACGATCGCTTTCATTCAAGGCGACACAAAGGACGATGCAATTGCCGTTCGTTCGGGTAAATGGAAGCTGATTGAATCAACAGATAGCGACCAGCAGAAACTTCATAGCCTTTACGACCTGTCGACTGACGAGGGTGAAACCAATGATGTTGCGAGAGAGCATGCCGACATAGTCAAAGATTTGGCAACAGCGTTAGACAAAGCACGCGAGGATGGCCGAATCCGGCACTAGCGGCGGAACAGGTTGCCAGTTCTGTCCGACCGGTAACGAATCGATCGAAGTCGAATTGGCAGAATGTTAGCCGCCGAAGGTTTTCGTCCGTCGAGCGTTTTCCTGTTTGTTTGATTGTTTCAAACAGTGAACTGAACTCGCTACCGTCGGATTTTAGACCAACAAAAGAGACTCCTCTCGGCAAACGCCAACATCTTCACCCTCCCCGAACGCAGTTTGGGGAGGGTCGAACCAGCGAAGCGAAGTTCGGGGAGGGGCAACCAGTGTGGACTCGCATGTCGACAACTTGCCTTTCAGAAAGTAGGTCATTGATTCGAACGTATGGATTTCCGCTGGCGAGGCTGCTTCAATGTCGGACGCGGGTCGTCAAACCCTATAGGAATTGTAAGTTCATCATTGGGCTGGTCGGAGAACCGGTATGGATCGTCGTGACTGCGCATCTGGGTCAAAAGCAGATCTTCCATTTCTGCTAGCTTTTCGGCATAGTTTGGATCCGTTGCGAGGTTCGTTTGATTTGGCTTCGGAGTGGTTTTCGTCAAAGCAATCACATGGGAAGCGTGATGCTCCGGCAAAAGTTCGTTCGGGTTTTCGGCCAAATTGAAAAGCTGAGTCTCTTTTGTACCGTCCTTTGTCGATTCGTACTTGATCAGTTTCCAATCACCCTTCTTGACGCAGCGCATGCCAGGTTTGTCGCCGCCGCAATAGGCTCCATAGAGCACGTAACGGACCGACTCCGATTTGCCCTCTAGAAACGGCTTGAAACTGGAACCTTCGCAGGTCTCGGGGGCTTCGATTCCGGTGAGGTCGCAGATCGTGGCCAACACGTCCAGCAAATAGATGTTCGCTGTCGCTCGTGAACCGGGCTTGATGCCGGGACCTTTGACGATGAACGGAACTCGAAAAGTATGCTCGTAAAGATTTTGTTTGCCTTGCAAACCGTGGCGACCGATCGCCATTCCGTGGTCAGACGTGTAGACGATGTACGTGTTGTCCAGCTCGCCCATGGACTTTAGTTTCTCAAGCACTCGACCGACCTGAATGTCGATGTTTTCACTGCAAGCGAACTCACGTCCCATTTCGTTACGAATGGTGCGTTCATCACGCTTGCCCCAGACACCACTGACCGCCATTTCATCGCGCACTTTCATGTCCGTGTTGTTGAACGGATGAGCCGGCAAGTAGTTGACAGGTAGCGGCGGCTGTTTCGGATTCGCAGCGGGGAGCGAGTTTCGGTCCTTGTGATTGACTGCGCCATATTTGTCGAGCAGTTCGGGTTTGCCGTCGCGAGTATCGTGCGGATGCGAGAACCCGAAGTAGATCAGAAAAGGATCGCTATCGTTCGAGGCTTCGCGGTCACTGAGGTAGGAAAGCACTTGCTCGGCGTGCCACGCACTTCCCGTTTCGTCGGTCCCGCCTCGTTTTACAGCGTCATGAACGACGGTGAATTGCTTATTCGCAGCCGCGTAACTATTCCCTTGCTTACAGGTTCGCATCGTATCATAGCCAGCGTCATTGAAGACCGCTGCCATGGTGTGACGGGGCAAGTCCGTGGGCACGTACTTGGGATCAGCCGAAAGTGGACTCCGGCCAGGCATTGTCTTGTCGGGAATGTGCCAAAGGGTGCGGCCTGACATGACCATGTGACGAGACGGAGTGCAAACGCCGCCACACCATGCACCCATCTGGTGGGCCGCGTCGAAGACCATGCCTTCGGCAGCGAGACGATCGATGTTAGGTGTTTCCAGGGTTGAGTTCGGATCGTAGACCTTCAAGTCAAACGGGTGTGACCGGCGTTCCGCCGGTCAGAAAACGGGCGAGTTGAGAATCTGGGTAATAAAAAAGCGGCCAACCTGCGATGATCGAGGTGCTTAAATCCAGATCAACAATCGGCAGGAGGCCGCCCGATGAGCGTCGACGATT
>JBGSMN010000265.1:0-145983 GCA_041740155.1 Rhodopirellula sp. | reverse complement strand
GAGGTCAACATCGACAACTTTCCAGTCGTCGCTGAGCCCAAGAAGTAGTCGGTAGTGCTGGTTGAGATCGTTCATCCACGCAAAATACAAAATTTACGCGTCTCACGCGATCAGCCACTAAAATCCCCGAAGAACCACTGGTTCATCCGGGATTAGCGTGCATTCATCCAGAGCGAGGGATTTTTTTAGGGATGGCGGTAGTGTCCGAAAAGTTTGCTTGCCGTAAGCGTTTTTTGACATCAAGAGAATACATAAGGACACCGCTGCTATGCCTCCAAAAATCCAACATCAACAACTTTCCCACGATAATCCCGGATGGTCCTACCTACACACGCTGGGGTCGATAGAGATCGAGGTCATCTCGACCGGCGAGGCAGGCATAGATTTTGGCGATCTGTTGCCAACCTGATCGCAGTTCGTCGGCGGCATTGATGCTGTTTTTAGAAGTGATTTGATGAAAGTAATCTGCGGATAAATCGAACGCGAACCGCTCTTTCGCAATCATCAAATCAGCGACGATCAAGCATTCACATCGCAGCGAATTGTCTCCTGATTCGTTAACCGGTGCACCACTTAGAGAGAGCAAAAAATCAGGCGGGACATCAAGATCCTGCTCCGCGTCATCCTCCTCGCTATCATCAGCGATCACGGGTGATAGCTCTGCCGATTCCAAGAACGTATCGGGAAAACAACGACCGCGCAGCAAATCCGTTTCCAAGACCGCCTGCAATCCATCTTCGATCCATTGCCGGATCGTAATCGGCAATACCATCGCGTCGCCTTCTCGTTGTGCGGTCAGCGCCGAACACGCCAACGGTGAGAGACTTTGGTCGGGCAACATCGGCATCGGATCATTCCAACGATCGCCGATCGTTTGTTCACCGAGCCAGTGTTGAGCGAACCAATCGTTTTGAAACGTGGGTCCAATACGGTTACTTGCCAAACTGGGGTTTGGACGTGGTGCCCAAGCATCTTGTGCAGCGATTAGGGTGACATCGTAGCCCAAAAAGCGTCCGTACAACGCCGCTTCGATACCGACAGCAGTGGTCCCGAGAACAACAATGGTGCCGGGTGGATCGAGCGTGGGGAAATCGTCAAATTCAGTGTTCATGCGTGTGTTTGTTGTTTCCCTACCGAGAAAGGCGATAGGTCCATAAAGGTTCTCTTGTGTTCGATCGTGTCCGCCATTGCGATGGCGGTGGCAGGCGTGAAATGGATGCCGCTGCGATAGTGGCCTGCGGCAACAAACGTTCGCTGGTTTCCTGGCAATGTTCCGAGCATCGGGAAGCCAGCAAACGTCATCGGCCGTAAACCTGCCCAACGTGTTATCTCTGGTGCATCGCCGAGCGCCGGACAGCAATGCGTCGCGAACTGACGGAGCTGGTCGATCATTTGTGAAGTTGTGTGTTGAACAAACCCAGCCTCTTCTTCGCACGATCCGACCAACACCAAGCCATCACCGCGACACACCAGATAACGATTGCCAATGTTGATGACTTCAGGGGACTGGAATTCATCGCATTGCAGTAGCAGAATTTGCCCGCGAATCGGAATCAACGCCTGCTCCAGTCGAGCAGCAGCGGCGATGTTCCCAGTCGCCGCGCCCCCACACAACACGACATGCCGTGCCCTCGCGATCATGTTTGCTGCCGCAACATCTTCGTCACGATAGAGCGATACCGATTCGCCGGACTCTTGAAAGCCCGCGACAGTTGTCTCATAGATAAATTCCACCCCAGAACGCTGACAGGCGATTTCCAATGCTTTGACTAAACGCGAGGATCGGATTTGATACTCGTCAGGCAACCACCAAGCGGAGGCATCAGGATGTTCGTTCATCCATGGGTTGCTAGCGATCCAGTGCGAGAGTTGCGGCAGACGCTCAGCGAGTTGAGTTTGACTGAGGGGCTGGCATTCGATGTCGAGTTCCTGCCAATAGCCTTTCATACCGATCATCGCAGCGGCTTCGCCAGCAGTTTCGGCGAGGTAATAGCCTCCGCAGCGAATTAGGCCCACGTCGATCCCCGAAGTTTCTTTTAAGCGAGCAGCATAGTCTGGCCATAAATGATGGCTGAACCCACGCATCTGATCGAGCGGATCGGTGGCGAGTTTGAAATTCGCTGGCGGCAATATGCCTGCGGCGGTCCATGATGTGCTTTGAGCGGTTTCAGGCGCGATTGCTGATCGTGAATCTGGCGGACAACCACGTTCGACGACAACCACGCGATGACCTCGCTGGGTGAGCTCCCAGGCGAGTGACAGACCGATCACACCACTACCGATGACCGCTGTGTCGATCATAGAGTTTGCCTACGAGTTGTTGAGAGGAGCAAATGATTTCATGGTGGCCATTGGAGCGAAAAAACGCGATTCTGTCTCCCTGACTGATTTTCACGTCAGAACAACCGGTCGCCCAGATTTCCGGCACCCTGATCGATGACCTGCCGCTCGGAGATCCTTGTTTCAACCAGAATGCGTTAGAAATCGACCAGTTCATGAGGATGGTGAACCCATTTTTTTCGAATGTCGCCAGACCGTGACAAAACTCGCGACAAATGGCACAGAAATAGCTGGTGGACATCTGTTTCAGCAATCAGTGTTTGACTCGGCCCCGCAGCGAAGTCGTGGCTATCTCGCCGAGCAGTGGTCGAGCGAGAGTCGTTGGCAGTGGACTCAGTCATCGACCGCGCTGCGAGCGGGCATGGAAAAAGTCCTGAAGAAACGTTTTTTAGGGTGGATTATGCGGGCATAACACCTGTCAGCGACTAGAAACATGCTAACAAAACGAGTAAAAAATGCACCCAGCCTGTGCCCGTTTAGCTAGACTGCCTACTAGTGCAGCCCCGCGATCGGCGATTCATGGCTGTCACCAAACCAATCTGGGCGGGATCTCGGCTGGCCTTTCTTCATGTCTTCCATCACTTCCGAACGCTTAGTCACGATGATTGCCAAAAGCAATCTGATCGACGAGAACACGCTGGAGCGGTTCTTGCAGAAGGTTCGTAGTAAATGTGGCGGAAAACTACCATCAAATCCTCGCAAATTGGCGACCGCTTTTCAACGCGCCGGGCTGCTGACGGAGTGGCATGTCGAGAAAATTTTCGCGGGTAAGTATCGCGGTTTTTTCTTGGGTAAATACAAATTGCTGGGCCACATCGGCACCGGCGGAATGAGTAGCGTGTACTTGGCCGAGCACGTCGGTTTGCATGATAAACGAGCGATCAAAGTCCTGCCCAAAAAACGTGTGCATGATGCCTCTTACTTGGCCCGCTTCAAACTGGAAGCGCAAGCCATCGCGTCATTGAACCATCCCAACATTGTGCTGGCCCACGACATCGACAATGAAGGTGACACGCATTTTATTGTGATGGAGTACGTTGACGGACTGGATTTGCAGATGCTGGTTCGCCGTGACGGGCCGCTGGACTTTTCGACGGCGGCGGATTTGATTTCGCAAGCCGCTCGTGGTCTCGAACATGCCCATCAACGAGGTGTGATTCATCGCGATGTCAAACCAGCAAACTTGTTGATCGATCAAGACGGACGGGTGCGATTGCTAGACATGGGGTTGGCGTTGATGGAATCCGAAGCGGACCATTCGCTCACCGTTGCCAACAACGAGAACGTATTGGGAACGGCCGATTATCTGGCTCCCGAACAAGCCATCAACAGTCACAAAGTCGATCATCGGGTCGACATTTATGGACTCGGATGTACGTTGTATTACTTGTTGACGGGACGGCCGCCGTTCAATGATGGAACGTTGGCTCAACGGATCATCAAGCACCAAAATGAAATGCCGCGTTCGATCCGCGAGCTTCGCCCTGATTGTCCTGGCGAACTCGAAGGTATGTGCGTCAAGATGCTGCAAAAGGATCCCAAGTATCGTTATCAGACGGCCAAAGAAGTTGCGGAGGTTTTTGAAAAGTTCTCACGTCGGATTCCAAAGGGACAACCCGTTCGAATCGGTTTGGGGGACGATCCAGAAACAAGCGGCACCTTGTCCTCGTTGAGCTTTAACGAAAGCAGCGGCAGCGGTGTGACGGACGAAGAAGTGCACCACGACACAGTCGCGAACAAACATGACGACACGCTCGCCAGCAGCCGTTCGAAATTGATTCGCCAACAAGACGAACTGGCCAGCAGCAGTGGACGGTTGGTGAAAGTCAACAAGTTCAATTCGCTGAGTGACTCCTCAACCGGCAGTCTGATTGACCTGGAAATTGAATCCGGATTCCGTGACCCCCGCAATCAAAAGCGGAAAGAGGATCAAGCGATCATCGACAGTGATACGCAATTGCGACGACCCGCGAAAGTTCAGCGGCAGGCGATGGACCCGCTGTTATTGGGGACGATCATCGCGGCTCTGTTCGTCGCGGCTTTAGTGCTCGGCTATTTCATCGCGAGGATGACTGCCTAGGGTTTTAGGAAGCAAAACTCGTCAAGAGTTTCGATCGACACCGGGTGATTGCCGAAAGTCTTGACGGCCTCCGTTACCTACTAGGGTGCCGTGAACGCATTCGTTTGACTATCATGCTCAACCGGTCTAATCCCTCGCCGTCCCTTGACCCCTTTGCACTGAAATGACATCAACGCGTGCCGCTCGTGATCCCTCTCGTACCAATGTCGCCATCATCGGCATGGGCACCGTCGGTGCGGGGGTCGCTCGACTGCTGATCGATCATGGCGACCGCACCGCACGCCACGCCGGCAAAACAATTTGGTTATCCAAAGCGGTCGTTCGTGATTTGAAAAAACCTCGCGGTATCGAATTGCCCAAAGGCGTTTTGACGGATTCCATCGACGAGGTCATGAACGACCCCGAAATTGATGTCGTCGTGCAATTGATGGGCGGACTCAGCCCCGCTCGCGAAACAATGCTGCGTGCCATGGAAGCGGGCAAGGACATCGTCACGGCCAATAAAGCGCTCCTCGCCGAACACGGGGGTGAACTCTTCACGCGAGCACGGCAACTCGGACGTAGCATTGCGTTTGAAGCAGCGGTCGCCGGTGGCGTTCCGATCATCGCAAATATCAGTCAGTGTTTATCGGCGAACCAGATTTTGTCGCTCGAAGGTATCCTCAACGGCACCAGCAATTTCATCGTCTCACAGATGGACGAGAAAGGTGCCGATTATGAACAAACCGTCAAGGTCGCGCAGCAGCTCGGCTATGCCGAAGCCGATCCGGCAATGGACGTCGATGGCACTGACGCGGCGCAGAAACTCGCGATTCTGTCACATCTCGCTTTCGGCGCAACAGTCGACTGGCGTGACATCCCACGCAGTGGCATCGATGGACTCGATCCGGCCGATCTGCGTTACGCTTCCCAACTCGGTTACCGAATCAAACTGCTTGCCACAGCCAGACTCGTTGACGGCGAATTGGAATTGTCAGTCGCCCCCACACTCGTTCGCAAAGGCACACCGATGGCCGAAGTGCGTGACGCGTACAATGCGATCCGAGTGGTCGGCGATGCGGTTGGCCCAGTGTTCTACCATGGCTTGGGAGCTGGCCAAATGCCAACCGCCTCGGCCGTTGTCGCTGACATCATTGACACGGCCGTGGGACGCACGCCGATCACGTTCCAAACGCTCGAGTATTTTTCCGAAGATCGACCAGCCAGAACAGTCCAGCGAGATGTGGCTAAGCTTCGTGGTCGCTACTACCTGCGACTGCACGTGGCCAACCATCCAGGCACGCTATCAGCGATCGCTGGCGTCCTTGCCGAACATCAAATCTCAATCGCCTCGGTGATTCAGCACGAAGAACGCGATAGTGAAAATTCAGCGCGCAGCGAAGATTTCGTGCCCCTGGTGATCATGACACACGAAGCCAGTGAAGGCGCGGCCTGCAAGGCGACGCAAGCCATCGCGGCATTGAAATCGGTTGACGGGCGAGTGGTGCGGATGCCTGTGCGTGAGTAACGCTACTTCTGCGTCGCGAGTTTGCGAAAATACGCTTCGATCGCTTCGCGGTAGTGAGTCGGCAGATCACGGCTGATCTGTTGCAATGACTCTTGGCGCTCGGCAGGCGGCAAGTTACCCCAACTGTTCTTGTCCGCTAAATCCTTACGATCCGCGTCGCCCTGACCATTGGCTCCTGCAATCTGGCTATCGTCCATGGGTTTCGCATCGCCACCGCGTGGCTGGCCACCCTGACCTTCGCTCTGTTGCTGTTGCTGTTGTTGCTGTTGCTGTTGTTCTTCAATCTTGTCAATCAGTTTTGTTAACTTGTCGATGATCTCCTGCTCACGCTGCTTTGTCGGCTCATCGGCTCGACCGAGATCCAAGCGACGCGTGACGTCCGTCATTAAGCGTGAAATCTCATCGAGCGAATCTTCCTTGAGTGGTTGGATGTCAGCAATCATCATCTCGGCGGTGCGCGCATAACGAACCGGGATCTCGTCTTTGTGTTGCAGCAACGTTCGTAAATCAGCAAGCGCTTCTTTGGTTTTCAGTAAGGAGTGATAACAAACGCCGCGATAGAACAACAATGAGGCCGCATCGGGCGAGAGCGATGGATCGACCTCGGCAAAGATCGGCAAGGCTTCGTCATAATAGCGTGCGCGAACGAGTTCGCGTCCGATCCAAGTTCGCAGCGCGGCACGTGTCTCGGGCGGCATGGACTCGATGCTCGCGTAGTCCGGTCCACTCGGATCCAACCGCTTGGCCAGTTCGAGCAACCGATCACTTGACCGCGTCAACATCTCATCGACCGTTTTGACTTGCAAGGCGATCGCGTTGACCCAAGCCGTCAATGGTTCACTGTCCTCTTGTCGCACGTCGGCTAAAAACTGCTCTGCCGAACGTCCAATTTTCTCTGGGGCAATCCCCATCGTGTCGAGTGAACGACGCAGCGCCTCGGACATGGCCTCAGTATCAAGTCGTCGCCAATCTGCGCTCTTTTCCAACGCCTCGTCACCACTGCCGACCCGCTGCTCGCCAATATGCTGCGGCGAAATCGGCTGGGCCTTCTCCTCGGGAATCAGCGAGTCAGGGATTCTTGATTTCGGGATCAACGAATCCGGTTGGGCATCCTCGTCGGCAACAAACGCTGCGCGGGTCGGAGCGGCGGTGGCTAATGCTCCACCGCAGAGCAACAAACTCAATAGAGACAACCGTGCCAACAATCTTGTTAAACGCGAATGCCCATCAAAGAATAATGGATCATTCGCGGTCGCCGAGTCGTTTTGAATCGCTGTTTGCATCAATACCATCTCCCTGTGTAAACCTAGCGGTTGCGTTTGGTCACGAGATCGCGAGTGATCTGGTACAACCGATCTTGTCGTTGAGCGAGATCGCGAAGCAGGGGCAAAACCTCCTCGCCCTCCGAATCGTTATCACTCGCATTGTCCTCATCCAGTAAATCACCGTAGCGATTCGTGGTGCCTTGAATCCGTTGCTGCATCGTTCGCAGCAATTTTAGCTCAGCAAGTGCCTGGACGAGCGGTTCTTCCCCAGATCCCTGGCCAGATTGCCCGTCTTGCTGCTGCTGTTGTTCTTGCTGCTTCTTCTCGTTATCTCGTTGAGCCTTTGCCAGGGCGGCAATCATTTCCTCTAACGCGGCTAAAATATCATTTTGAATCCCTTGCGTGACCACGTCGATTTTGCTCTGCCCCAATCGGGTGGCTACTCGTTTCGTATCTTCGCGAAGTTGCAAAATCACTTCGGGAAACGCGACACTTGAGCCTTCTTCACGCAAAAGCAGCATTGCCCGGTCGGCTTCGAGCGTGATTTTCTGTTCTTCAAACGCCAGATCTCCTGCCTTCAAATCGGTCGCCCGGTCTCGCTGCGAAGCGGGCGTTTTCGCCAATTGAACGGTTTCGTCGAGCACTGCGGACTGCATCGTGGCCATCTTCCGCAATCGAGCTTCGAGCTTGGCCAGTTCGCGTTGGATCTCTTCTTCACGCAGTTGCCGCAAGATCTTCTCGAGCTTGTCGATTGCTTTGCGAATCTCCTCCTCCGCTTGCCGCTGTTGTTCCGTCGCTTCACCACGTTTTTCTTGAGCGAGTTTCTCCTGGGCCTGTTTCATTCGCTTGATCGCTTTTTCCAATTGATCTTGAGCATCCTGTTCAGGCGACTTGGGTTGTTGCTGCTGAGACTGTGATTGCTGAGACTCTTGCTGTTGCCCCTGCTCTGATGGTTGCGACTCGGACGGCTCCATTGGCTCCGACGGCTCTTGTGATTGGGGATCGGTCTGATCCGATGGTTTTGACTGAGCGGACGGCTCTTTCGGTTTGGGATCAGACTGATCGGACGGTTTTGAGTGATCCGACGGTTCTTTCGCTTTAGGATCAGACAGCTCGGGTGAGCCATCGTTTTTCTGTTCCTCGCTTTTTTCTTTATCGCTTTTCTCTTGGTCGCCTTTTTCTTGATCGCCCGACTCTTCGTCGTCGTCACGAAACTCCTTTTGTAGTTCTTCGGCTCGTTTGGCGATCTCCTGTTGCTCTTTCAAGACCTCCTCTAGTTCAACACCATTCTCAGTTCTTGCTCGCACGCTACGTTCATTACGCTCGGTCAATCGTAGTTGCTTGATCATCTCAGCGATGCGTTTTTTCTCATCACGAATTCGCGAACTGCGATCTTCACTTAGCAACAGTTTGAGCAAACCTTCGAGTTCCGACGTCGCGACTTTTTGATCATCAAGCGCTTTCGATAACTGACCGCTGGCAATCAACGTGCTCGCACCACGCATCTTCTCCAGCACAAACCGCTCGCGTGATTGACGCGCAACACGCTTAAGCAGCGCCGCCCGCTCGGGATTCTCCCGCGACTCGACATCTGCCAACCGTAATAACAATTCTTCCAATCGAGCATAACGTGACGCAACACTGGTTTGTTTGGCCACCAATGGATCAGACTGTTCAGCCTGGTCGCGATCGGACTGTGCCATCACAGACACGCCAGTGACTAACAGCATCAAAGTGAAGTGGATCACGAACCAACCCAGGACACCCCGGCTAGAGAACAAAGATCGTAGAGAGAGTTGGCGTCGCATGTTAGGCCATGAAAATAGATGTCAAACGAAAGACTCACTCAGTTAAACAAATCCAAGACTCGCTTTTTCTGTTCTTCTTCGGTTTCTTCTAGCAAGCCTTCTTGGTCTTGAATCAAACCCCGCATCAGATCCAATATCTCATTGAAACTCTCCAAGTCCAGCATTTTTTCCAGCACGGCGGAAAGTTGCAGCAAGATTTCGTCGTTCGTCGCTACAGCACTCCGCACAGCCCGTTCCATCTTAACACTGGGAGTGCCGTCCGTGTCGGCAGCTGGGTCCGGTTCAACGGTCATTAAAATCCGTTCCAGTTCCACGATTTGACGTCTCAAATTGGGAAAAGGTTCCTCCACGACATTCGCCAAGGGAGTACGAACGCCCGCTTCGAGTCGTTCGCGGCGGTCCACCGAATCGATCCGATTGTTGACCATTTCCAGCAACATATCGTCCAGCCCAGCAACAATGCCGGCCAATTCCTCGGTCGTCTTGGCCGCCTGCAACTCAGCTTGGCGAATTCGCAATTGAACACGCTGGCGAGCACGAAATAAGTCTCGCTCGGCTTCGCTCGTCGGTTCATTCGGACCTAAATCGCCGCCATCGGATGACTCAGCTACCGGTGGCTCTTCTTCGCTCACCGCTGGGCTGCTCAGTACCTCGGTCGCTTCGTTCTCGATCGCTGTCAAGCTCTGACGCAAACGACGCGTTTCATCAATGGCCTGTTCCAGTCGCGATCGAAATTCCAATTCACGTCGTTCCAACGTCGCTAACAACGTCTCCGGTGTAACGACTTGCAGACGAGCCAGTTCGCCTTGCGTCACATGTGACGTGCCCAGATTGAAGCGATCCTGAGCCGAGGTACCAATCATCACTGTCGCACCGGGAACGACCTCCTGCAAAACATCTTGGTCGACCAGCTCGCGCAGATCAATCGACAACTCCGCGCGACCATCCCGATCCAGTCTCGGTTGTATCGAATGAATCTGTTCCGTCGGTTCGCTCGCAGCGTCCGTGCTGGCCTTTGGCTCCACAGGTGTTCGCAACGTCATCGCGATCGACATGGACTCGATGCCGTAGTCGTCGGTCGCCGAAGCTGAAATCGGCAACAACGCAATCGGCGTGATCGCCGACCCAATCCCCGAAAGACGCATGCTGGTTTCAGGTGGCTCGTCACGCACCACGCCGACGAAATAACGATAAGCGGCTTGCGCTGAAATACCATCAGGATCTCGTGGCACGACTCGAATCGACGTGGCTTCGCGGACATCGTCGAGCCGCAATTGAAAACTCATGCCATCGTCGGCAAGCTCAGCAGACAAATCTTGGCTCGTTGGCAAGACCGGTTTTCCGTCGGCTGTCAGTTTACCGGCGGCAGCGCCCGACGCCACGATATCGACGCTACCCAGCGGCGAACTGGTCTTACCGATCAGCGTCAATGAACTGCCTTCGCGAATCCGCACACCTGCTTGATAGTCAAGTTGTTGATCGAAATCTTGCTCCGCCGAGATTACTCGCAAGTAATCTGGATACCGCACTCGCATCTGCATCTCCGCGATCGCGGGCGGATCAACCGCTTCAATACGATAACCCGACAAGCGATCATCCAGCCCACGAATCGTCAACGACACCGAACCGGCCAGCGAAGTTAGCGGCGGACCATCCAAAACGAATGACTGATAGCCATCGACCACACGGCCCACTCGCCGCAGATTACTCTGCCCCCGATTGCCGTCATCATCGACGTACGAAACCGTACACAGATCCGGAATTTGATGTCCGAACTCTTCGCCCGCTGCACGAATTCGCAGCGTCGCATTGCTGCCTCGTGCCAGCCGCACAACACCTTTATTGAACTCCACTAACTGCGTCGCACCTTCATCATTTTCCGAAGCGGCGATCACAGGCACCTCCACACCGACCATCGTGAGTTGAGCTTGACGCGGCCATGGTGAGTCCGAAAACAATGTCAACCGACCCATCGCACGAGCGAACGTTTGCGGGCTAGCGATGCCCATCACCACGAGCGCCAACAGCAACGGAACGACGATCATCAATTTCTGGCGAATCGGTTCGGGACGAAAAATTCGGCTTAAATCCACCTGGTCAATCTTCGCCGCCGCTTCGCTGTGGACGGTTTTCATGAACGTCGGACTGTGTGCGTCGCCGGGTCGCGGTTGGTCGCCCAACTGTACCGCAGTGACCAAACGACCGCCGATCTCGGGGTGATGTCGCTCAATCAACAATGCTAACGAATCGTCCGGTAGTTTTCGCTGCAGACGCGACACCAAAAAACGCCATAACAACACGCCGGCAACAATCAGCGTGCCAATCAACACCACCGCCCGGGCTGAACGCGGCATCTCACTCCCGCCGATGCGGACGGGCATGTAATCGATCAGGAACGCCAGCCAAAAGACCGCCAGCAACAACGCGGCAACCGCTAACGCGGATTCCCAAACGATGTACCGACGCACCTGATTTCGCAGTCGCGATAACAGTGATTGCAGATTCGGATGCATCGGATATTCAAACTAAAAGGAAGAAAAAAGAAACAGTGGTTATGCCAAACGGTGCAATCGACGAGTGATCCATTCAAACGTCAACACCGAAGCGATCAACCACATCAACACCGCATTGCGACGTTCACCAAAAGGCAAATCCGGCGTGCCTGCCAAAATCGTGACCTGCGGTTGTGGCTCAATCGTGCTGATTAATTTCTCAGCCACACTCGCAATCGTCACATTGTCGCCCACGGGTAAATACAGTCCCCGCGTTGTCGAGGCCAGTTGTGACATTTCATCGTCGGCGCGGCGTGGTCGCTCCAGTTCACTGGTTGGCAAACGAACCTGCACGCTCTGTCGCAAGATCTGCTCGTTAAGTGCATCACCAATCGTCAACTGAATCTCGTAACCGCCACTCTTCGTCGCGACAAAATTGCCGGTGTAGGTGCCACCGCGAGGTGAATCCGACGCAGGCATCAAACGCAGATCATTGATCCTGCCATCGGGCGCCAACAGTTTGGCAGTAACAAACGGTTCAGCCAGCGGTTGGAACTGATCGTCCACCAACACCGCTCGCAACGTCACCGTTTGTCCGACCATCGCCCGCGTCGCATCGACCAACAATACGCCCCGGTTACTGTCACGCAACAAACGTCCTTCGCTCACCCATCGAATCAATTTGGTGTAGTAGTTATCAAAATACTGATCGCCCGCCGCACGCAGCCGCCACATCTCGCCACTGCCTTGGAAGTAAACCCGCCCAGCCCCGTAGAACTGACTCGCTAAAAAGATCGGCAAACTACCGCTGACCTCTGTTGTCGGATCAGAGAAATAGGCATACACCTTGGCTCCCGGCTTCGCACTCTTGACGCCAACATAATCGTAAACGCTACCAACTTCCGACCACGTTTCAAAACTCTGCTCCCGCGTGTCGGCGATCCACAAGAACTCCGCGCTCGCCGCCTCCGGTGTGAACTGTAGCGCCCACGCATTCCGCCCGCCCTGCCGGCCCCCGTCCAACAATGGTCCACGCGTGGCCAAGTTAACTGGAAAGAATCCGCTGATTTGGCTGGTCCGCGCATCGCCGCGATCCGTCGTGATTTTAGGGTGATACACCGGCCCAGCGACCAAGACTAACCCGCCCGCTTGCTGCGTTAAGAATCGATCGATCAAATCCAATGACGCAGCGTCAATGACAGACCAATCTGGGTCGAACATCACGATCGCGTCGTACTCGAACAACTCCTCGGCAGTTTGCGGGAACTGTGTCAACAATCGATCCGCATCTTGGCTGATGCCTGGCCGACCGGTTTGCAACCACACATCGAGTCCCACGGATTGGTCACGGAACAGCAGGTTGCGCACAAACCGATACTCACGCGTTGGTCCACCCGCGATCGCCAACACTTTCAACTTGCGAGCAACGACTTCATAGCGAGCCGTTTGCATATCATCAGCTCGATTGCGATCTTCGACGGGAGCCACAATCCGCACCGCTAATTGCCGACGTCCCACCGTTTGCGGCTCGATTTCAAAACGAATTCCTGACAACGTTGCATCAGGCTCCAGCTTCACTCGCTGAGTTTGCAGTACCTGCCCGCCCGGCAAACTTGTCGTTGCATTCGCGGTCGCTTCCGCGCCCGCCTCATCAGCCCCCGTTTCGTCGCCATTATCCAAGGCGTCGATTAACTCGACATCCACCTCTAACATCGACCGACCTGTCGCCTGCAAGACCGCCGCAACGACGAACTTGTCACCGGGATAAACCCGGCGTGGTGCTTCCAAGTCAACAACGCGAACGTTCGTCGGCGGCTGACTGCTCCCCAATCCAATTGGATACAGCGAGACCTCGTCCCGACGCGCCATCGCTAGTGCTGACGACAACGGCATACCGCCATTGTTTTGGCCATCGGTGATCAACACCACGCCCGCCAACGTCGTCGCATCATGGTCCACTAAGATCGAACGCAGCGCATCGCCAATCGGACTTTGCGCTTCGCTGGCGGCAAGCACCGTTTCCCAATCAATCGTCACCGGCTCGGGAGCCTTCAGCTTGTCCTCATTTTCAGCGTCGCCGCTCGGCGGTAAACCATCTGTTGCGCTGAAGTCGTTGTCATCGGCGATTCCAATCACGGACCAGATGGATTGATCCGTTGCCACGGTGTACACACTCCCCAACGAAATGATGCCCGTCACCATTGTGACTGCAGCCACTAATAACAGCCATCCGATCGTTTCCTTCTGCAGCGGTGCGTCGCTCAAGCGGCTCGCATCCGCTGCCATCGCCTCTGGACGCAGCGACGCTGTTGCCCCGCGCAGTAGAGCCAGCAAACTCGCCACCGCGAAAACGACCAAACAGAACACCCCGAACAAAGCAAACGGATTGGTGGCCGAATCGGCACTTGATTGGGCTTGCGTGTTCAACGATTCCATGTTCGCAGCGTCCGTTTCTTCGCTATCCTCAGGCGATGACGCGGCAATCAATCGTGGGCCGCCGGTACCGCCGATCGCATAAACACTCGTGCGATGCTCGTTGTCGAACGTATCAATCAATTTCGACTTTTCCAATAACTCCACGGCATACTGCGTCCGGGTCGGAGAATCCAGCGAATCGCCCGACGGCAGCGACATGGATTGGCTCGTGTCCACCATCACGATGACTTCGCTTTGACGTGTGATCTGACGTTCAGTCCGGCGGACCAAGTCAAAGAACACAAACACGAGCGCCAACACCGCCGTTAACCGCAATCCGATCAACGTCCAACGTACCGGACGCGGCAGCTCGGCAGCGTCACGCCGATAATAAACGGCACACACCACCAATGCGGCGACGATCCCCAGTAACAGGAACGCCCACAACCACCAACCGTCAATCGCGGCGGCGCGAGCGAATTCATAAACGATCATTGCGACACCTCCACGGTCTCGATATCCGTCGGCTTCGTCGCGACGTGCGTGCGTGGGCGGGTGCGGCGTGAACGTGAGTGCGGCGTCGGGTGCGATTCCGTGCTAACTGATGGCAATGAGCGATTAAATGTACTACGACCGTTTCGCTCACCCATCGAAGGTTTGACATGATAAGACGCCCACGCAGCAAGAGCTTGTTCAATCGCCAACAAAATCGCCAGCAAAGCTAATAACACGAGCAAGAACGTCGACATGCCGCCCACATTCACATCGTTCTGCCAAGTCGCCATCGAGATAAACTCGATTCCCAATCCAGGCAAATCACGCAACACCTCAGCGTGTTTGATCTTGGCCAAATCACTCTCGCCTACCCGCAACACGGAGGCCATTGGCAACACGCTAGTCTGCCCGTCCATCGTCGTGCGCTGCCACTCGGCGACACCTGGCATCAAAAATTCATCCAGTCCGGCTTCGCCCGCGATCACCATTTCAGCGGGCGAAATTTCAATCATCGGCGATTGATCGTCTGCTTCCAATTCAATCGACATCCGAGGCGGTTCTTCGGCAGGCGGCAACAGTATCGCCGTCGAAAGGTACGCGTCACCCGGCACCGGCAACTCAGCAGCTTCATCGACCAAACGTGACGTCGGTGGCGACGCGCCACTGAACAACATCGCGTTGGCCTGCAACAGAAATACGACAAAGGTCGGATCACCCGCCCAATTGTTTTGTGTCCCGTCAAGTCCCGTCATGACGGTGATGACTCGTCCGCGTCCGAGCATATGCCGGACTGCGATCGGCTGGCCGCTCGCACGCTCCAGCAACACGCGGGCATCAAGCAACGATGCTTCGTCATTCGTTTGCACATCGCCTTCGCCGCTCACCGGCTTCTCCGGTTCATCAACTGGTGAACCAGGCAGTGAGCTGGCTACGGGAACCCAAGCCTGGCTGACGTTCACCAAACCGAATACACCGTTCCCTGCTCGCGAGATCGGCCCCAGCAATTCCGCGTCTTTGCCAAACACCAAACTGTCACGTTTGGAATCCTCGGGCTCGCTTGATTCTCCATCAAGAATCGCAGCCGCCTCGGTCGTTTCAATCCGATCGAGTTCAAACGGCAGCAATTGTCTTCGCTCACCGATCAACGCTTGGTTGTAATTGTCTGCCGAAACATTGGCACCTAAAAACCACGCTAACCCGCCACCATCTTGTACATACTGCTGCAACGTTTCGGCAACTCGCTCACTGATTTCTGGAATATCGATCAAATAGATCGCCCGATATCGCTGCAACGTTTCGAGTGTTGCATCTCGCAACATCGAGGCTGGACGGACATCCGGTATCGCACCGATTCGCACTTGACTGCCGGGATCCAGTACCGATGAAATATGGTAACCGCCCAACCCATCGACATCTCCGTCGATAATCAACACGCGCTGCGCATCGGCTAACGGAATCGTACAAACACGTGTGTTGTCAATCGCCAGCGCATCGTCTGGCAAACCGACCCGCACGACGTGCGTTCCCTGTTTATCGATATATACCTGAAACGACTTCGTCAATTGCTGCCCTGCTGGTATCGACTCAATCATAATCGCGGGCAAACTCTGCACGCTGCCACTGACACTCGACGTCGGATCGGCGACCCGCACATCGTCGCCGTAGGTAATCACGGCCGCCGTCAGCGCGACGTTCTTCACAGCTGTGTCCGAGAAATTCTTGACCGTCACGTTGATCATCACCGGTACTCCGGCGACCCACACATCAGGTTCTGGAGCGAGATCAGTGATGGCCAAGTTGCGTGGGGGAGCCGCATCGTCGTTTTCAACACAATCGATCATGCGGATTTCAGCACCACTTTTCTGTGCCTTCTCCAACGAATCCGCCAATCGCCGTGGTGACTGCCAATCACGCCGCGAGAAATCGCTGACGACGTACAACCGACGCGAATCCGCCGGGTTGGCCGCCAACAGATCGCTGGCCAAGTCGATCGCAGGCACCAAATCGGTGCGCAACGTGGAGGCTTGGGTGCTCATCAAACGTTCAATCTGACGAGCATCTCCGGTCACGGTTTGGGCGGCCAAGTCGGCGGCAGCGTCGGCGGTTCCTGTTTTCGCATCGCTAATCACAGTCGCTCGGCTGGCCCGCATCACGGTCAATTGATGCACGCCATCGTCAGCACTGAGCCGACGGACAAGTGTTGCGACAGCGGATAAAGCACGATCATAAGCTGTGCTGTCACGTCCAGCGTCAGCCACCGTTTCACCAGCGACTGCACCGGAGCCAACGCCACCGCTGACGCGTTGGCGCATCGAGTAGCTGTCATCGAGAACAATCACATGATGCGTGGTTTGGCCACCGATCGCACCGATCAATCGTTTGCCACCGATCAATCCCGCCAGCACGGCGATCAACAGTGCAGCAACAGCTAAACGCGTTAACAATAGTAGTAATTGCCGCAACACGATCCAGCGACGTTGCTTGCGATAACTCGCCAGTAAAAAATCCATCGCCGCCCACTGCGTTCGCCGATGGCGCAGCAAATTGATCAAATGAACCAGTAACGGAACACCGACGAAGGCAAAGCCAGCAGCGAGAGCGGGGTAGAGAAACAACGTAGATGTTTGAATAGAGAAGATGGAAGTTTGAAAACAGAACTAAGCGACAAGCTAACGGCTCATCGCTACGTCCTCAGCTTCGGTAATGATTGACGGGCGGAGAGGAATTTCGCGAGAACGGCGTCAAGCGGGTCAGACGTGCGAACTTGCATCGTATCTATTTTCAATCGGCCACACGTGCGACGAACGTTTTCTAAGAAACCATCGAGGGCTTCGAGATAACCTTCCCGCAGCGCCGCCGGATTGCAATTCAAAAACGTCGGTACCTCCATGCCTTCAAACCGCGTGGCTCCAGTGAATGCAAAATCCAGTTCATCATCATGCAACACATGAAACAACGCCACATCGTGTCCTTGGGAACGCAACAATCGCAAACCATCGGCTAACGATGAGACACCTAGCAAATCCGAAATCACACAGACCAAACCACCCCGGGGGATCGTCGCAGCGACTTGCCGCGTCACCCGTGGCAGCTCAGTTTCACCGTCCGTGGTCGAAGTCGCTAGTGAACGGAGCATGCGATTGAGTTGATGCTGGTTGCTGCGTGCCGGAACACTGTCGCGAATCTCGGTATCGAACGTGAACAAACCTGCTGCGTCTTTTTGACGAAGAGCGAGATACGCCAATGACGCGGCAATCGAGGCGGCATAGTTGAATTTATTGCGATCACCTTCGCCGTAACCCATGCTGCCACTGCAATCGACCAGCAAGTGTAACCGTAGATTGGTTTCCTCTTCGTATTGTTTGATCGTCAATCGATCCTGCCGCGCGTAGACTTTCCAGTCGATGTGCCGCAACTCATCACCGACCACATAAGGTCGGTGTTGACGGAATTCGATCGACTGGCCGAAGTACGGACTGCGGTGCATCCCCGAGAGAAACCCTTCCACCACCCGGCGGGCGGTCAGTTCCAAACGGCGGATGCGGGCAGTGACCTCAGGTCGCAAATATTTTTTGGAATCGGGCATCACGTGACAATTCGTCTTCCGTCGTAGGGGTCGCGTCGATGATTCGTTCGATCACGTCATCGCTCGTGATACCTTCACTCTCAGCCGCAAAGTTGACGACCATGCGATGCCGCAACACCGGCGGCGCGAGCGCCGCGATGTCATCGACTTGCACGTGATGCCGACCTTGCAACAACGCCCGGGCCTTGCCGCCCAGAATCAAGAACTGGACCGCTCGTGGGCCAGCTCCCCAGCCGACGAGATCGTCGACAAAATCTGGTACGCCTGCACCGCCGACTCGGGTCTGGCGAACCAGCGAAAGTGCATAACGAATCACATGGTCACTGACTGGTACCTGACGGACCAGAGTTTGCAACCGCAAGATTTCTTCACCTGTCAACACTGGTTCAGCCACTTCGCTGGCCGTGCCCGTCGTTCGCCGGGCCACCTCGAACTCTTCGTCAAAACTCGGGTAGTCCACGAAAATCTTGAACATGAACCGGTCTTGTTGGGCCTCGGGCAGTGGATAGGTGCCTTCCTGCTCGATCGGGTTTTGCGTCGCCAAAACGAAAAACGGATCATCGAGTACGTGTCGTTCGCGGCCAGCTGTGACTTGCCGTTCCTGCATCGCTTCGAGCAACGACGCTTGAGTCTTGGGCGGTGTGCGGTTGATTTCGTCGGCCAAGACAATGTTAGCGAACAGCGGTCCCGGCATGAAACGCAGTTCGCGATGCCCG
This sequence comes from Rhodopirellula sp., assembly GCA_041740155.1. Classification (GTDB taxonomy): domain Bacteria; phylum Planctomycetota; class Planctomycetia; order Pirellulales; family Pirellulaceae; genus Rhodopirellula. The sequence continues at coordinate 127,279 of JBGSMN010000265.1, read as the reverse complement.
GTCGCTCGATCTTCCTCAATGATTTCCGTGCCTGTCACGTCGGCAGGCATCAAGTCAGGCGTGAACTGAATCAGGCTGAACGAGAGATCAAGGGTTTTCGCCAAAGTGCTAATCATCAGCGTTTTGGCCAAACCAGGGACGCCTTCGAGCAGCACGTGACCGCGACTGAACAAGCAGATCAGGATCTCGTCGATCACGTGTTCTTGACCGACGATGATTTTGCTAAGTTGGGCTAACACTCGCTCACGGGCGGCGTGCAGCAAGCCCGCGTCGGCTTCGCTGACAGGGGATTGATTCATTCAGACGGTCTCAAAAAGGACAGATTTCATCTTTTGACTCACCGCAGTTTAACGCAAGCGGCAAGTTTGTGATGCCCAGGAAGCGGAATTCGCTGCTTGATCTTGTGCCGTAGACGGCAAATTGGCTAGCTGAGGAGGAGAAAACATTTGCCATGCTCGGCCCTCCGACCCCGCCTCCTTGAAGAAGTTGCCATGTCTCGTCCACATTTGCACGTTCTCTGCATCGCTCTGTTGGGTGGTTGGATCGCGATGTCGACTGGCTGCGCGAGTTGGCTGAGCCGTGATAAAAACGATGAAACAGAGCATCTGCAAAAACTGCTCAAAACCCCCGATCCGCCAGATTTGGTCCGTGAAGCAGCGATCCCGCACGGGATGCAGGAAATCCGCATTGACGGTGTCGCTGTCGTCAACCAATTACCCGGCACCGGCGGCCCTGCTTTGCCTTCGGCGTTCCGCGATCGTTTGCTCGAAGAGATGAAGCGCAACGAAGTCGCTGAGCCGAACGAGTACCTCGAACGCGACGACAACGCGTTGGTGCAAGTCCGCGGGCTGATTCCGCCTGGAGCGCGGCGGGGCGATTCGATCGACCTGCAAATCTTGTCGCCACCGAAAACCGAAGCCAAAGATTTGCATGGTGGATGGTTGCTCGACACGCGATTGCGGCATCAACAACTCTTACAAAACTCCGTCCGCAGCAGCGATGTGCTGGCGATCGGCACCGGCCCCATGCTGACCCGCGCCGACTACGACGGGACCGACGATGTCACGTTGCACGTGTCTGGACGAATTCTCTCAGGCGGTTTGGTGCAAACCGATCGCAAACTCGGTTTAGTTCTCCGTCCAAAATTCCAACACGTCAAAATTGCCTCAGCACTTGCCGAAGCGATCAACCGCCGATTCTATTTCTTTGACGGAACAACACGTCGCGGGATCGCCAAAGCCATCGAAGACGACTTCATTGAAATTGACGTCCATCCGCGTTACCGATCACACGAAGAACGGATGATGGCGGTAGTACGAGCGATCATGGTCGCGCCGGAATCTAGCGGCACCCAGGCGAGACTCGTGAAGCTGGCTGCCGAGTTGCGAGTTACCTCGACAGCCGCTGATGCGGCCTTGCAGCTCGAAGCGATCGGCGAAGGCGCGGTACCGACGCTCGTCGAAGCCGCTGCGTTGTCCAATCCTGAGCTAAGTTTCTATGCCGCCGAAGCACTCGCGTATCTCGACCGCGCCGAAGCGATCAAACCATTGATCGCGGGCATCCGTACTCAACCCGCCTTCCGTGCTCCCGCCTTCGCGGCCTTGTTTGGTTTACAACAAACCTCGACCGTCCCAGCCCTGCGAGAACTACTCGACGAAACCAGTTTAGAAACACGCTATGCTGCAATGACCGTACTCCGCGATCGTAAAGACGGTCGGGCCACCTTGGAGAGTGAAAATTTGAAAGGCCAATTCCGGCTGTATCAAATTCCATCCGCTGGCTCACCCGCCGTTATCGTCTCGCTGACACGCAAACCTGAGATTGTTCTGATGGGTAACGTTTCGCCTATTGCATTACCTTCGTTCATGATCGGGCCAGCCGGGATTGTGATTCGCCGTATGGAAGGCAATGCCGAGCGATTACGAATCAGCCGTTTCCGCCCTGGCACACCCGATGCTTTTGCTGAAGTCGATGCCACGCTCGCAGGCATGGTGCGTGGAATTGCAGAAGTCGGTGGCGTGTATGGCGATGCCGTAGCGACCCTCCGCATGGCCAAAGAACAAGGCGTGCTCGTTGATCAACTCGCGTTCGATCCGCTGCCCAAGTCACAGCGAACCTACCATCGCGACGAAGCCGACTTGGCCGAAGAGGATGATGATGAATAGCCAGCCATGCAACGATCAAACAGAAAAACCAAATTGCCACAGCATGGTACTTCAGTGGTTCATACACAAGGACCAGCTTGGGATGATTCCCAGGTACCACTGAAAGTGATTGGCCCATCCCACAAAAAATGCAACCAAGCCAATCTCTATTGCCTCCACACCGAGAGACTCGAACCAATTTGGCGACCGCTACGCACTAATGCCAGTTCGCCGAAAGTGCAGCAAATAAGCTGGCTTCATAAAGCGGCAATAGACACCGTTTCCCGCCATTGATCCATTGATTCCCACACCGACCACACACTTCGGAAACCATCCCCAATCGGGTCCGTCAGTGAAAATGTCCCACATGCCGTGGGGACCACGATCACATGGACCTCCAAAAAACATGGCTGTGTGCTTGTGTGTGTAGGATAAACTTTGGTAACGATGCTCAGTAAATCGTGGGACCTGTGTAGTTTCAATAGCCGTGTGAAAGTAGTCGGCGTGCTTTCGATGACTAGTGCTGCAGGAACGATTTGACCGTGCTTGGCAACCCGACACGTCAGCGAGAAATTATTAGATGTGAGTCCCTCGCTGACGCACCGGGATAAAACCATTGGCTGAGGTGCCGGACGATCTCCCAACTTATCCGAGATGATCTCGTCATACTCCTCGATCTGGTCCGGTTCGACGAAGACGTACTCGATCTGCAAACTCTTGGCGGTTTTGTTGAACGCAAACGCTGCTTGCGAAAAAATCTCGCCATCATGGTAATTTCTCCGGAAACCACGATCAGTACAATTTCAAATGCCTGACGAACATCAACATTCAATATGAGCTAAGTTCCCTGTGACACTAAAAGATAAGATCATCATCGTTACCGGAGCTGCTTCCGGCATGGGGCGCGCGGCTACTGAGGTGTTGTGTAATCAGAACGCCGTGGTGTACGCCGCCGACCGACAACAAGAGTCGCTTGAATCTGTCTGTTCGACGACTGGTGCTTTTCCCAGAGTGATCGACATTAGCCGTTCGAGTGAGTGCGACGAGCTGGTGACACGAGTTGTCAATGAACAGGGAAGACTGGACGGTATCGTCAATTTTGCCGGCGTCCTAAAACGTACCGGAATCCTTGAGTGCACAGATGAGGAGTTCGACTTCGTTATGAATGTCAACGTCAAGGGTTGCTTCTATCTTTGCCGCGCCGCCGCCCGCGTGATGAAGAACCAGGGTTTTGGCTCGATTGTGAACGTCAGCTCGATTTGGAGTGACGTCGGAGCTGCCGGCGTGTTGGCCTACTGTGCCTCGAAAGGGGCGGTTAGCCAGATTACCCGCAGTGCAGCGCTCGACTTGGCAGGCAGTGGGGTTCGCGTGAACGAAGTTCGTCCAGGCGAAACCAAAACACCCATGCTTGCCTCCGAACGCGGTCGTTCTTTGACGCAGCAAGAAATCGACGAAAAACTCCAACAAATAGCTGCGACCATCCCGGAAAAACGCTTGGCCGAACCGTATGAAATCGCTGCCGCCGCAATCTTCCTGCTCTCCGATGCTTCGAGCTACGTGCAGGGAAGCAGCATTACCGTCGATGGAGGCTACACGGCATGTTAGATGAAAGTGTTTACCGCCCGCTGGGACGCACGGGAATCTACGTTTCACCCATTTGTTTGGGGTGCGACAATTTTGCCAATCCAACACCTGCCGAGGAGTCCGCGAGGATCATCAACTGTGCGATTGACAATGGCATCAACCTGATTGATTCCGCTAATTCCTACGCTGCGGGCCAGAGTGAAGAAATCATAGGTCGCTGTTTGAAGGAAAACGGTCGACGAGACGACGTGATTCTAGCGACGAAGTTTCACTATCCCGTCGACAACAAAGGCATCAACAACCGAGGCAATTCCCGTAAGCACCTCATCAAGGCTTGCGAGGACTCACTCCGTCGCCTTCAGACCGATTACATCGACCTTTACCAAACACACCGCGTTTGTATGCAGACACCATTGGAAGAGACACTCGGTGCGTTGACGGACCTGCAGCGCCAGGGCAAGATCCGCTATGCTGGTTCCACCACTTCTCCGTCGTGGAAGATCACCGAATCTTCGATGCTTGCCGAGCACCGAGGTCTTATTCGAATGGTTTCCGAACAGTTGCCGTACAATCTGCTGGACCGACGTGTCGAGAACGAAATTCTTCCGGCCCCGAGTGCGGCCGGACTTGCGGTATTCGTTTGGTCGCCCTTGGCGATGGGATTGCTAACGGGTCGCTACGACAGTCGCAAACCCGAATCCTTTGACACACCACGATTCAAACGCGGTGGAATCTACGCCGAGCGGATTACTCATCGAGCTGCCGACACCGGCCAGCAGTTTGTGCGCGTAGCAAGAGAGTTTGACATCAATCCAGCACATCTGGCGCTGTTATGGGTCAAAGATCAACCGGGCGTGACTGCTCCACTTTGCGGCCCTCGCACTTTGGCCCAGCTAAAGGATGTTTTACCGGTCATGCAAATGAGTCTGAGCGATGCGATGCGCCGTGAGTGCGATCGCGTCGTGCAACCCGGCTGCGCGATCGCCGACTTTCTGAATTCAGCACCTTGGATGAAAGGTCGGCTCTGAGATGGTAACAAACTGAATGAGCCGTGCAGTCGTGTTCGATCCCAACGAAGTGGCGATTGGCTGATTGATAATCGGACCGTTCATTGATCTTCATGATCTCTATCAAAACTCCTGACGAATTTCACTACGAGCCGTAGACCTTTGCTGGATCGACGAGACGTGGTTCTTGGATCTTGATTGTTTCATCCGCGTCAACGGTGCGGAAGAAACAACTTGCGTAGCCTTCGTGACAGGCCGCCCCGGTTTGTTCGACGTGTAACAAGATCGTGTCACCATCGCAATCAATCTGAACTTGTCGTACGAGTTGTTGATGACCGCTGGTTTCGCCTTTTCTCCATAACTTGCCCCGTGAGCGACTGAAGTAAACAGCTCGACCCGTCTGCAAAGTTTCCAACCAGGCTTCACGGTTCATCCAAGCCATCATCAACACGCGGCCGGTGTCGGCGTCTTGAGCAATCGCTGGTAACAAACGATCGCCGCTGGCTTCACAGGGGACTCCTGCATTGAAGTTCGGCAGAGATATTTCGGTTGCACTCATTGCGCTAATTCGTCGTTGACGGTCACGACGATCTTGCCACACAACTGATCGCTATCACCTAGCGTGGCTGACTCCTGCAAGCGATGTGCATCGGCGGCCTGCGAGAGCGGGAAACGGGCCCCGATGTTCGCTCGAATTTTGCCCGTCGCCATCATCCGTGACAATTCTTCAGCCGCCGTTCGCATTTCAATCGGCGTGGCTTTGAACATCACAAAACCATGCAGAGAACATTCTTTGACGTAAAACGGGCCGACCGGAAACGGTGGCTGAGCGTCACGTCCGGCCATCAAGACCATTCGTCCACGCGCGGCGAGCAAATCCACCGCGACCGCAAAGTCGGGTTGCCGACGCGTTTCCCAAAAGACGTTCACTCCATCTGCATCCAGGCGCTTAACCTCGTCGACAATCGACTGTGTCTTGTACAAGATCACAGCGTCGGCACCGAAATCACGAACTAACGCAGCCTTTTCTTCGCTGCCAGCAGTAGATATTACTCGCGCGCCAATAGCGGCTGCCATCTGCACCACGATCGAACCGACGCCACCGCTGCCGCCGATCACCAAGATGCTTTCGCCGGGTTGCAGTTGGGCTTCGCGAAACAGACCGAGATGCGCCGTCACGCCGACCAAAGCTGTTGCGGCGGCGTCTTCATAAGACACGCCATCGGGAAGGGCAAACGTCCACTTCTCGTCGACAGCAATCTTCGCGGCAAACGTGCCTTGCCGACCGAGTAATCCCTGACTCGTTGTCCATACCCGATCGCCGACCGAGAATCGTTTGACGTTCGCACCGACAGACTCGACCACGCCCGCGGCATCGCAACCAGGAAAGAACGGCGATGGCTGTTCCATCGCGATCACACCTGAGCGGATGTAAGTGTCGATGGGGTTGACCGAACAGGCTGCCACACGAATCAAGACTTGATCGGCACCGAGTTGTGGTTCGGCAACGTCACCGTACTGAATGGTGTCAGGTGAACCGGTTGTGGTGAGGAATGCAGCTTTCATGGGTCGACTGTGCTGTAGAACATCGGATGGTGGAATAAAGTTGACGTGTTAAACCGCGCAGCAAAAAACGTTCAACCAATGCATGGCACTGGATGAACGTTCGTATTGGTTTTCCGAAACCACCAAGGCGAACTACTTGAGTTCGACGGTACCGCCAGCTTCGACAACTTCGGCTTTGATTTTCTCGGCGTCTTCTTTCGAGACACCTTCTTTGAGGGTCGCGGGCACGCTTTCGACCATCTTTTTAGCTTCCATCAGTGAAGCGCCAGTGATGTTCTTGACGACTTTGACGACGTTCAGCTTTTTATCGCCGAAACCAGTCAAGACGACATCAAATTCGGTTTGCTCAACCGCAGGGGCGGCTTCGCTAGGAGCGGCAGCCATCATCATACCACCACCACCAGAGGCTGGCTCAATGCCATGCTCATTCTTGAGGTAATCGCTCAATTCTTTGGCTTGCTTCAGGGTCATGTTGGCGATCTTATCGCCGAGTTCTTTGGCTTCGGCGCTGTATTCTGCGACCGCAGTTGCTTCATCGGACATGTCAAACTACCTCAAAAACGAAAAAGGTGATTCGGAAAAGTTGAATTGGGAAAGAACAAGGGTGAAATGAAGGTGACGTTACGACTCGTCGCCTTCGCCCTTGCTCTTGATTTGGCTGTTGAGCATTCGCCCTGGGCCGAGCAACGCACCGCTGAGGTTAGCCCCAGGAGCGAGGATTTGACCGACCAACAACGAGACTTGCTCTTCGCGGCTAGGCCATTTGCTGATCGCCTTGACACTCTCTTCGTCCAGGCGTTCACCATCCATGACACCGCCGGTGGCGATGAATTTGCTGTATTTATCTTTGTCTTTGTCTAACCGCACGGCCTCTTTGACGAGCGAGACAAAATCACTGGCTCCCCACATCACGGCGATTTGACCGCTATTGCCTTCAAATGCTGGTCCCAATGAAGAGCCTTCGGTCGCACGCCGAGCCAGCGAATTCTTGACAACCATCATCTGGATGTTTTTCGCACTTAGCTCACCACGCAGTGCGTTGGTGGTGTTCGCATCCATGCCAGTGCAGTTTACCAACACGGCATCGCCGACCCCTTCGAGACGACGTTTCAGGTCACGCGTGACCAATTCTTTAACGTATTTACTCATTTGATTTTTCGCTGTCTATTTCAATCCACGCGTCCCATACTGGACGCGCGACCGAGGACTATTAGGTAAGAACTCGTACGCTGGGGGTCATCGTGGCACAGATGGCAACGCCTTTGACGTACGTGCCTTTAATCGACTGGGGCTTCAGTCCGGTGATGTAATTAACAAAAGCGGTGATGTTTTCTTCAAGTTTTTGCGACTCAAAGCTCATCTTGCCAACCATCGCGTGAACGTTGCCGCCCTTGTCGTTGCGGAACTCCACCTTACCGGCTTTATACTCACCGACCACTCTGCCAACATCGGCTGTCACCGTTCCCGCTCGTGGACTGGGCATCAAGCCCCGAGGACCGAGTACTCGTCCGAGCGGTCCGACCAAACCCATCATGTCAGGAGCAGCAATACACACGTCGAAATCGGTGTAGCCTTCTTTGATTTTTTTCGCCAAGTCTTCTTGGCCTACTTCGTCCGCACCAGCGGCTTCAGCGGCTTTGGCGGCGTCACCCTTGGCGAACACGATCACCCGTTGGGTCTTGCCGATGCCGTGAGGAAGTACGAGCGAACCACGAATGATCTGGTCCGCTTGGTTTGGGTCCACGCCCAATCGCATATGAACTTCGACGGTCTGATCGAACTTCGTTGCGTCGTATTTTTTGAGTGTCTCCACCGCTTTGGAGAGCGGTTGGAGTTCTTTTGGTTGCTTTGCAAGCGCGGCGCGATACCGCTTGGATGGTTTGGCCATATTGGTCACGACTCTGGTTGTCGGGTGGTTTGGCGAAAAAATCTGTCCTGAAAAACACCGTGAACAAATCACGGTTCGCTTCTCAGCGATCATTTCTCCCACTGAAGGGTTCTGACGGGACATTGCCAACTCTGTCGAGCGACTCGTCCAGCAAGAAGTGGCGGAGTTTGGCGGAAGGTTTCCTAATCGTCAAGCTCAACTGCCCCTGGACCAGCCTATTTTTTTGGAAAAGCTGAAAACTGTGTTCAGCTTTCATCGATTCTGGAACGTTGGTTGCTTCTCTGCTCTCTACTGTTAACTCTCGCCTGTCTCACTGGCAGGCTTTTTCAAATTTGTAGCTATTTTTATTCCATGGCTGATGTTGATTCAAACGGCGAAACCTATCCTCGCTGCGTGGCCTCGCGGTGGTTAACCGCCTTGCCAGTATTTAATGAAGTGGGCTACGTCGACGATGTGCTCGACAACGTTTTGCTACACTGCGACCGGATTTTAGTCGTCGATGATGGCAGTATTGATGGTACATCCGAAAAACTCGATGCCCGCCGCAACGCGCAACCTGACCACATTGAGATCATCCATCATGCGAAAAATCTAGGTTACGGTGCGGCGCTCCAATCCATTTTCCGCTTCACACTCGAACAGGGCTACGAGGGCGTGGTGACATTGGATTGCGACGGACAACATCAACCGCACCGGATTCCTCGATTTATCGACGCTGCTCGCTCGACCGATATCGTCTCGGGAAGCCGCTACCTGAAAAAATACGAGGGTGACGACGAGCCTCCTATTGAACGTATGTTCATAAATCGCAGGATCACCGCTGATCTAAACGAGCGATTAGGATTCTCGCTGACGGACGCGTTTTGTGGGTTCAAAGCCTACCGGGCTGAGGCTTTGCAGACCTTGGAAATAACTAATAACGGCTACGCTATGCCACTGCAATTGTGGGTACAAGCTGCCGCGGCTGGGTTGCGGGTGATCGAGCTGCCTGTGCCACTGATTTATTTAGATCTAGAACGCTCCTTTGGTGGGTCGCTCGATCATGCGGAAACTCGATTGAAGTACTACCACGAAGTTTTTGATGAAGCGATTGAAACTGCTCGTGCGGCTGGACGCTTACCAAACACCGCTTTTTTTCGCGAGGCGTGAGATTTCTTAGTTGAACTCGTCATGAGTTTTGTATGTGATCGGGGTTGTCGCCATTAATCTTGGCGATTGTAGCTACCTGTGTGGTAACCCAGCGGGCGTAGCCTGGGGCGGCGGCGATGACCGGGACCACGAGGATTTGTGGTTCGTCGTAGGGGTGAAGTGTCCCGAGCATTTCGAGCAATTTCGCGGTAGCGGCGAGGGTCGTTTTGATCACCAAGCGATATTCGCGCTCTACCTGCTTTTGCCCCTGCCAAACGTAGTGACTTTCGATGGAAGAGTCGATTTGCACGCAGGCTGCTAGACTCTTTTCGATCAGCATAGTTGCTAACGCCTGTGCGTCCGCCTCGCTGCTCACCGTCGTCAATACGATTGCTAATTCGTGCTTGGGCAACATTTTTTCTCGCTTTTATTTCTACGTGTTTTGCGAGTATTCAATCAGCCTAAACAGCCTATTTTGACTGTGGAAAACCCGTCTATCTAGTGTCTCATCACTGTTGTTTGCTGTCGATGTTTTTAACAACATCCTGCCTTCCTGTCTCAGCCTGTCCTAAACTCCGACAATAGCTGACAATTTTGTGACATCCGTGAGACATGTTATTCACAGATATACAAACCTACTTTGTGACGTAATTTACATTGATTTTTGCTCTACTTCTCTGTTTAGAGACATTCCACCTTCGCACATTACGACGACGACGAAAAAAGATATTAGATCTATTGATAGCAAACTCTAGAGGTATGAAACCTTTGCTAACAACCAATCCGTCCGTCGCACGCTCGACCAGCGGTTCGTGGGGTGTGCAACGCGCCTGTGGAGCCGGTAAAACATTGACTCGGATTAAGTTCACCGCTATCGAGAATGAGTCGCTCATGAAAATCACCTGCCAACGAGATATCTTGGCCAACGCTTTCGCCTTGGCCGCCAGCATCGCGCCGACTCGCTCGCCGAAAGAAATCTTGCAGAACGTGAAAATCACCGCTGCTGGTTCCAAGCTAACTTTGTCGGCGACGGATCAGGAGGTAGGTATCCGGTTGGATGTGACCGAGGGCGTTGAGATTGAATCCGAAGGCACGGCCTTGTTGCCGGTGCAGCGGACGGGAGCGATTTTCCGTGAAAGTAGTGATGAAACGATTTGCATTGAAACTGACGAATCGGGAATTCGCATTTTTGGCAGTCGTAGCAAGTTTCGCTTGCCTGGAAGCAATCCCGATGAGTTCCCGACCGTGCGGGATTTCGATGAAGAGAAATATCACCAAATCAGTACACGGCTGTTCCGCGAAATGCTCCGGAGAACGGCATTCGCGACCGATTCGGAATCGAGCCGGTATGCACTCGGTGGCGTGTTGTTGGAAATGGAAGAGGGTACCGTGATCGCGGTGGGGACAGACGGTCGTCGTTTGGCGCGGATGCAGGGGACCGGTGAACCAGTCGGTGGGCATCAAACCAACGGGATGACGACGATCGTGCCGACCCGAGCGATCTCGTTGATAGAAAAAGCACTCAGCGATAAAGACGACACGGTGGAGGTAGCCTCACGCGGCAACGACCTGCTGATTCGCACCCCTCGGGCGGTCATTTCTAGCCGCTTGGTGGAAGGTCGCTATCCGAATTGGCGGCAGGTGTTGCCGACACGCAGCAACGCTGTCCAGATTGATGTGACGGTTGGCCCGTTGTTCGCAGCACTCCGGCAAGCGGCGATCGTGACGGATATCGATAGTCGGGGTGTCGATTTCACGTTTGCCGATGGCACGCTCAAACTAGAAGCCTCCACGGCTGATCTGGGCGAGTCCCAGATAGAATTGCCGATCAGTTACGACGGTGAACCGATCACGCTGACGATGGACCACCGTTATCTGGCTGATTTCTGTAAAGTCATGGACGCGGAATCGACTTTTGTGATGGAAATCGAATCGTCCAAGTCGCCAGCGTTGTTAAGCACCGATGACGGCTATGCGTACGTGATCATGCCGATGGCTCGCGACCGATAGGTTCAGGAAAACGATTGAAGAAGCAAACGCCCAACGCAGAGGACGAACGGGGAAACGGTGTCCGCCGGATCGGGACGATTGTTTCTCAATTGATGAGTCGGCGGGGGTACGCGAGCGTCGCTACCGAGAACGCTCTGACCGACTCGATCGCCAAGAGTGTGGGTCCGGTGATGGCAGCAAGCATCACCGTCGGCAAACTCAGCCGGGGAGTATTACAGGTGTATGCAGTCGACAGTGTGGTGATGCAAGAACTCACGTTTCAAAAACAGCAAATACTGAAAGCCTTGAGTAAAGATCACCCGCAAGCCAAAATCACTGACATCCGATTTCGATTACAGTCCAGAACTTAAGAACGCCCCCATGTTGGTAGCCCGCATCATTCCCTGTTTGGACGTCCACGGCGGTCGAGTCGTCAAAGGCACTAATTTCGTCAATCTCCGCGATGCAGGCGATCCGGTGGAAGTCGCTCGGCGGTACGAGGCGGAGGGCGCGGATGAGTTAGTATTTTTGGATATCACCGCGAGCCACGAAGAACGCGATATCTTGTTGGACGTTGTGCGGCGAACGGCGGAACAGGTTTTCATGCCATTGACGGTGGGCGGTGGGGTACGAACGGTCGAAGATGTGCGTGCGTTGTTGTCGGCGGGTTGTGACAAGGTCTCGATCAATTCCGCAGCCGTGACGGATCCGGATTTTGTACGGCGGGCCGCCGACCGGTTCGGCAGTCAGTGCATCGTTGTCAATATCGACCCCAAACGAGTCCAGCGGAACGGCCAAGAGTTTTGGGAAGTGCATATCAACGGTGGGCGTAAACCAACGGGATTGCAGGCCGTGGATTGGGCAGTACAGGTGCAGGCCCTGGGAGCGGGCGAAATCGTGCTAACGAGCATGGACGCCGATGGAACCTGTGATGGCTACGACATCCCAATCACCCGCGCGGTCAGCGAAGCCGTAACAATACCTGTCGTCGCCAGTGGCGGTGCGGGCAATCCGGATCATTTGGGAGAAGCCATTCGTGACGGAAAAGCCGACGCCGCGCTGGCAGCCAGTATTTTTCATTTTGGAACCTATTCGATCACGGAAACGAAACAGCGCATGCAGGAAATGGGCATCGCGGTGCGGTTGCCTTAATGGCGAGCTGTTTCGCAGCGTCTTGACCTCAGCGACAATCGCAAGGAACATGTCGGCCCTTGCTAAGAAATTACAGTAGGCTTTTCCCCTCACCCGAAGTGAATGCTCGTGTCCGATGTGGTCCCCGTTCGTAATGCGTTAATCAGTGTCAGTGACAAAATGGGGCTGACCGACTTGGCAGCCGGATTGCGAGCCGCTGGCGTGACGATCTACAGCACGGGGGGCACCCGTGCTCATTTGCAGGAGTCCGGCATCGATGTTGAAGACGTCGCCAATTATACCGGATTCCCAGAAATGCTGGACGGTCGCGTTAAAACACTGCACCCACGAATCTTTGCAGGCATATTGGCAAGGCGAGATCGCGAGGATCATTTAGCGGCCATCGCTGAACACGATATCGAACCGTTTGATCTTGTTGTTGTCAATTTGTATCCCTTTGCGGCTACCGCCAGTCGCGCGGGGGTCAGTCGCGAAGAGTGCATCGAGCAGATCGACATTGGCGGACCGAGTCTCGTTCGAGCAGCCGCCAAAAACCAAAACGATGTGGCGATCGCGACCAGTCCCGAGCAGTACAGCGAGATCATAGACCAATTGCAAAGCATCGGTGGGACAACGCAAACACTACGTCGTCAACTTGCCGCCGAAGCGTTCGATCACACCGCGACTTACGATCGGGCGATCGCGGACTATCTGCAAGGTGAGACCATCAGCGGAGAGTTCCCGCAAACGATGCACGTCACGCTCAAACGGAAAACACAACTTCGTTATGGAGAAAACCCGCATCAACGGGCCGCTCTGTACAGCGATCGCACCGATCGTTCAGCCAATCTGGTGTCAGCACGGCAAATCAGCGGTAAGGAACTCTCCTATAACAATCTGCTTGATCTCGATGCAGCACTCGAAATCGTTCGCGGGTTTGCTGAACCAGCCGCCTCGGTCATCAAACACAACAACCCCTGTGGTGCCGCCACGGGGGAGACGCTCGTCGATGCGGTCGCCGCAGCGATGGCCGGTGACCCACTGAGTGCGTTCGGTAGCGTGATTGGTATTAACCGAACAGTGGACGTCGCGACGGCAGAGTTGTTGTGCGATCCAGGTCTTTTTATCGAAGCCATCGTGGCACCGGATTTTGAAGCGAGTGCCGTTGGCTTATTGACGACACGTCCGCGCTGGAAAGATAACGTGCGGTTGATGCAGGTAGGTCGACTCGATGCCCACGGTAGCAAAATAACGCGTCGCTTCATTAGCGGTGGGATGTTGGTGCAAGACGCTGACCGCATGAGCAGCTCATCCTTGCAATGGAAAACGGCTACCGAAACACCGGTTGATGATGATCTATGGGACGATATCTCGTTTGCTTGGGAAATGGTACGGCATGTCAAGAGCAACGCCATCGTACTGGCCCGCGACACGTCATTAGTCGGAGTGGGTGCTGGCCAAATGAGCCGTGTCGATAGCGTAGAAATAGCGATCGAAAAAGCAGGCGAACGAAGCATCGGTTCAGTGCTGGCTAGTGACGCATTCTTCCCATTCGCCGATTCCATCGAGGCAGCAGCGAAAGCAGGCGTGGTCGCGATCATTCAACCAGGCGGTTCACGTCGTGATGATGAAGTGATAGCCGCATGTGATGAACACGAGATCCCAATGGTGTTCACCGGCCGACGGCATTTCAAACACTAAGCCTGCTCCGAACAACAGGCGTAGCGGAACTCGTCAAAAGTTCCGGTCTCCAAGGGAAACGAAACTCTTGACGGGTTCCGCGATGGTTAAAAACGCGAGGGCCTCATCACCCGAGAATTTTACCCAGACCGAAATATCAACTGATATCAATCAAATAACATAAGTTGTGACGCGGAAAGGATACGCATCGACGTCACCACCTGCCGAGACTGGAGAGGAGCGGAAGCCGCGTCGTGGTATCCCGCGTCGCCTTCAGATCTGTTCGCTTATGTAGGTCTCGTTTTTGATGTCACAACATCCACGATCCACTGTCTCCCTGCGCCCAGCGGTCCGGCCACGACGGGTCAGTCAGCAGTCGTCGGCGGGACCAGTACTAGCAAACGATTCCGTACAAGCTCCTATTGAAATGGCGGTGCGATTGATCAGTGAGACCGCCCATGATCTACGGTCACCACTGGCGAGTGTCGCGGCGACGATGGAATTGATTCGAAACGGACAACTCGGTGCTGTGACGTCTCATCAAACGGACTGTTTGCAAGCGGCGCTGCGTCAGTGTGATTACCTCAATACACTTGTCGGCGAAATGATTTGTGCAGATGGTTTGCTAAGTGGCGGGACGACGTTGCAACGACGCATCGTCCGTCGCGAAGAGATCAAAGCGTTGGTGTTTGACGCGACCACAGCGGCCCTCGCTAACAAGCGAATTGAATTGCTCTTCGATGGCTTGGATGAAAACACAGCGAACGTGTACGTTGACCCCAACATGCTGTGCCGTCTGTTGGTCAATCTCGTGATCAATGCTGAACGCGCTAGCAGCGAACAATCGAGCATCTTGATCAAAGCTCGTGACGATCAGGAAGCCGGGATCACTCGTTGGTCCGTCGTCGATTGTGGAGGAGGCATGTCGACCTCACAACTTCGTGAGTTACAACATGCCAGTTCAGCAGTGTCGACAACGAGGCCACAACCATCGGTCTTTGCCGCAGGCGACCGTGCTGCCAGTACCGGTTTGGGACTGATCATCAGCCGACAACTCGCTACGCTGCATTTTTCGAACCTAATAATCCGGTCAAGAGAAGGCAGCGGCACTGACGTCATTTTTGACACGCCCTTAGCTCATCCATCCGCTGTAGCCACGTCATATGCGCGGTTCCGGGGTCGGTTGAATGGACCTCGTATCCGACCTACCGCAATTGATGCTACGGCACAGTCCACCGCCCCAATTCGCATCGATGCTCCTTCCACATGGACAGAGATCACACTTGATTTTCTCGGTCCTCCACCGCGCTGTCCAGCACGGGTGGCGATTGGAACCATTACAATCACCGGAGAAGTCAGTGCAGAGTTAAGTGAGAAAATTGACAGAATGTTGCAAAGTCGACTGGGTCGCTTTGAAATGGTCTATCGAACCACACGGCGGACATGGGTGTGGGCGCTCGACGCTGATCATCGCAGCATCGTTGATCGAAAGAAAAAAATTGAAACGGCTATCAATGTTCATCACATCACGGCAGCGTTGTTATGGAGCGAGCCGACGATCATGCCCGTGGGGCATCGTAGTCTGCAAAGTTTATTAGTAGATCGCATGACAACGCAGGCCTTAGCGTCGACTTGTTCAAACGCGAACAGCACTCATCTTGATCGTGATTCTGTCCGCTTAGGAACCGAGCCGATTGCCGCTTCACCGATCGCCGCCACGCGACTGGACGAAGAACTTCGTCGTCTCAGCAACCACTTGAGCCGACAATCCGATCGCCTCAAAGCACAAGCCCTGGCGATTCGACCGCCACAAATCGCTGAGTGAGTGGGTCACACCACACTGCCGATTTCTATCTCTAATTCCACGGGACAATGGTCCGACCCTCGGATTTCGTCACGGATTTTCGCACCGAAGATGCGCGGCATGAATCGTTTGCTGACCCAAAAATAATCTAACCGCCACCCGATGTTCCGTTCGCGAGCGTCACTGCGGTACGTCCACCAGGTGTAGCGCGCGGGCGAAGGGTCAAAGTGACGGAACGAATCGACGAAGCCAGCGTTCTCGATGCACGTCAGCCCGCCGCGTTCTTGATCAGTAAAACCCGCGTTCTTGCGATTGGCTTTGGGATTGGCAAGATCAATTTCGTGATGAGCACAATTCAGGTCACCGCAAAAGATCACGGGTTTCTGGCGCTGGAGTCGTTTGAGGTAGTCGAGAAAATCGGCATCCCAGCGGGTGCGATAATCCAGTCTCGTCAGCCCACGCTGTGAGTTGGGCGTGTAGACGTTGACTAAATGAAACTCTTTCCAGGTCGCCGTGATCACACGACCTTCGCCATCGTGTTCGTCGATGCCGATTCCGAAACGATGCTTTTGCATGGTATGTCGGGTCCACACCGAGGTACCGCTGTAACCGGCTTTGTCAGCACTATTCCAAACGTGTTCGTATCCGAGCGACTCAGCCCACTGCATCTGAACCTGTTCAACCTTCGCCTTGGTTTCTTGCAGGCAAACAATGTCCGGTTGTTCGCTTTCTATATAGTCACGAAATCCATTTGCCATCGCCGCCCGAATCCCGTTGACATTCCAAGAGACGAGCCGAATGGTAGACGGAGATGTTTTGGATGGTTTATAAGAACTCAAGGATCGCTTTCGAATAGATGATCAGTTTGTGAGCCGACGACTCAGTGACTCCAGTTCAACCCGGTGGCCAGGTCATCTTCCGTCCTCCTAGCAAATGGAAATGCACATGAGGTACTTCTTGGCCTCCGTCATCACCGCAGTTGACAACCAACCGATAACCACCGCTCAATCCCTCAGCAGCGGCGATTTGCGAAGCGGCAACAACGCAGCGACCCATCACAGCCTGGTCCCCGGGTGTCAAGTCAGCCAGCGACATGATTTCGCGTTTGGGGATGACGAGAATGTGGACAGGAGCTTTGGGAGTGATATCACGAAACGCCAAACAGTCGTCGTCTTCGTATACGATATCGGCGGGGATTTCGCGGGCGATAATTTTGCTAAAAATGCTTGGCATAGAATTCAACCTTCAAAGTTTCGGAATCGATGATTCAATCAAACCAACTTCTCGCAAACATGGATAGGGGCCGATGAGCACCCAGCGACGCAAACGATATGAAAGCGTACTGTATCCGCTAGCCCAGCGCAGCCGGTTTCGACGTAGCGAAATGGCGGATCTTGTTGACGAAGAAGTCGCCGGGTTCATCACCCGTACCGTTAACGAAGTCGTGCGAGCAGGCGTGCTTGAAACGGTTCGTGAGGACAATGAGATACTGTATGAATGGTGTGCTGCTGATCCGATGAGCCTGATCGACCAATGGATCGAAAGCCGTATCCATGGCGATCAAGTCAAAGAGACACCCGAGCAAGAACGACCGCGCGAGCGACTGCTGAGGCTCGGTGCGGCCTCGCTATCAGACGCCGACTTACTAGCTATCTTGATTCGTGTTGGCATCGTGGGCGAGTCAGCGGTGACGGGCGGTCAAAAACTTGCCAACCGTTTCCACGATGAACTCGATCGCATTCGAGATGCAGGGTTGCCGGAACTTCGTAAGATCACACCAGCAGTCACGAAAGCCAGTTACTGTCAAATTTTGGCCGCTCTCGAACTTGGCAAACGCGCAACCGAGGCGCTTCGTCAGCGGCCGGTCGAAGTGCGAAAGATCACATCCACGATTGAGGCGACTCAGTATTGCGCTGAAAAATTTGCGTACCTCGCTGGCGATGCGGTGCAAGAAGAGTTTCACATCGTGACTCTCGATACCAAACACAAACCCATCCGCTCACATCGGATCACGATTGGCACGCTCGACGCATCGCTCGTTCATCCTCGTGAAGTGTTTCGACCGGCCATTCGTGACGCCGCCGCCGCAGTGTTATTGGTTCACAATCATCCTTCGGGCGACCCCACGCCTAGCCGTGAAGATCACGCGGTTACCGAGCGATTGACTGAGGCCGGTAAACTGATCGGGATCGTGGTGCTTGACCATATCGTGGTCGCCAGAGAACGATGTTTGAGTATCCGCGAAAGTTCGTAAAGCAATTGCATAGCCCCGGTGTCCTGAAAACGCCATTTATCGCACACTAGTTATCCGTTGTTTATTTCCGTGTTCCCCTTAAAAGATGCTTCCATGAATTCTGCGCCGATTGTTTTGCTGAGTGGTTTTGCCGATGAATCCGCGTTGACGAAAAAAGCGAATGAACAGTTTGCGGCCCTAGCGGCCATCGGACTGGAATACTATTCGATTCGTTTCGTCGATGTTGGTGGCGGGATAAAAAACGTGATGGCGTTGGATGATTCCGAAATCAGCCAACTACAGCAAATGCACGCTGATTACGGATTGAAGGTGTCGAGCATCGGTTCGCCGATCGGCAAAGTCAAATTGCTCAATGTCGATGACGGCACGGCAAACAAATTCGTGCCGTTTGAAAAGTATCTACGCGAAGACGTGCAAACGGCTTGCGATCGGGCAGAAGCTTTCGGCTCGAAATTGCTACGTGGGTTTGCCTTCTATCACCCCAAAGGTACCTCACCGGAGGAGCATGTCGACCAAGTTGTGGATCAGTTAGGCCAGATCGCCGAGGCCTGTGACGGTCGCGGATTGACGTTTGGGTTGGAGGTCGAAGCCAACCTGGTGGGGCAGACAGGGCATTTGCTGGCCGAGATAGCTTCGCGTGTGAATCATCCCGCAATGGTGACGATTTTCGATGGTGCCAACATCGTCATGCAAGGGTTTTCGCCTGACCAAGTTTATGCTCAATATCAAGCGATGAAACCGTCATTGGGTTGGCTGCATATCAAAGACTACAGCGACCCAACGTTGGGCGGACGGGTGGAGCATGTCGATGAAGAATCCGCCAGTCATTTTGTGCCTGCCGATCGTGGAGATAGTGCTCACGAAGCGATTCTGCGAGACTTAAGAGGGTTTCTACCAACGTTGCAGGAACGCATGGTCAAACGTGGCGTCGACGGCGTGTTCCTCGATTTGGAACCGCACGTACGTGGCGGTGGCCAGTTTGGTGGGTTCAGCGGGCCTGATGGCTTTGGCATCGCGGCCCGGGCACTGTGCAACCTGCTCGACTATGTCGGCGTGGGATATCGACTGCGGACGTTTGAATCGTTGAAACAAACATCTTAGGTCATCTGTGTAGCGGAACTCATCAAGAGTTTCGTTCGGCACGGTGGTGCGGCCTGAAAGTCTTGACGACTTCCGCTATGACAAGGTTGTCAACGACTACGCAAGTCGGTCGAGGAATTTTTCCAGGGCCATGTCCATTTTCTCAGGCGTGTCGTAGTTGCCTTGAGCGATCTGCCGTCGCAAATCGGCAACGCGATCGACTCGAATTTCACCACCACCAGCGATCGCAGAGCTGTCTTGCAAGCGATTCGTTGGCGAGGTGGAGGTCGTTCTGGCTGCCGACGACAGATCCAATTGATCCACGGGCGCGGCGGACGGTTTTCCGGCGGCTGGCGTGTTGAGTCGATTGGTACTGCGCGACGCCGCCGAAGCGTTCCCCGTTGCGGAGGTGTTGCTGGCGGTCGAAAGACGAAACGGTCCGTAAATTTGCATCTTCACTGGCTCCCGAAGAGGAAAGCGGAACCTGACAACTCCGATTGTCACCCCTCGTGGGTGTAGGTTCACCGTGCAGGTGAACCAGCGACAATTATATGGAAATGTCAGAAACGGTTTAAGAATTGGGCTGTGCGGTAACCGAGTCGATGGGAAATTACCCGAATGGCTAGGGATTCCCCCGGCAATTGGATCATCTCAACGACAACTCTCAAATCGGTTACCAGCGCCGCAATCCTTGTCCCAGAATGTATTCCGTCAGAATCAGTGGAGACTTCGCAAGCGCAGATGTTTGAGAACACAGTGAGTATCGGCTCCCTCATCGCGATTTCTGAAGCCCGTTTGCCTACTTTCAGCCGGAAACAACTCGGGAACATTGATCAAGGGGCAAAGTAGCAAGCGGGGCGGACGAATTGCAAGATCAAGCAGATCGCAAACTTGAGCAAATCCACAGCATTCTCAGAAAAGAAATATCCCTACACGTTTTCCCCGCCCGCCCCGGCTTGTCCGAATCTGCTTGGCAGGGGACGATTTGTGCGCCGCTGCACGCCCCTGTTGGCAAGCAATTGCCGAAAAGCCTAACGCTGTTCCAACAACGACCTCTTTTCCCGATGAATTCACCCGTGAACTCTTCCGCCCAACCCGCCATCGCCGTGATTCTGGCCGCTGGCAAAGGCACTCGCATGAATAGCGATTTGCCGAAGGTTCTGTGCCGTGTAGTCGACCGACCGATGATCCATTTCGTCCTCGATGCTGCCGAAAAGGCGGGCTTTGGCAAGAAAGTTGTTGTGATCGGCTACGAAAAACAAGCCGTGCGTGACGAACTACAAACACGGGTCGATCAAAACATCGTATTTGCTGAGCAAAATGAGCAGCTTGGCACCGGGCACGCAGTGCAAATGTGCTGCGAGTATCTCGCTGGACATGATGGCTTGACGCTCGTGATCGCGGGCGATTCGCCGCTCGTGCAGGCCGATAGCCTGCGGACGCTCGTCGAGCATTTTGAAAAGACTCGCCCCGCCTTGCTGCTGGGGACGCTGACCAAGCAAAATCCCGAAGGTTTGGGGCGGATCGTGCGGAATGAGGCGGGTGAATTCACCGGAATCGTTGAACACAAAGATGCTACGCCGAGTCAACGTGAGATCAAGGAAGTGAACATGAGCACCTACCTGTTCTCCACGCCAGATTTATTGTGGGCGTTGTCACAGCTCAGCAACGATAACGCGCAAGGCGAATACTACCTCACCGATTGCGCGCGTTTGTTACGAGAAGCGGGGCGTGAAGTCGAGGCGCTGTCGGTACTCAAGGATTGTGAATCTCTGTCGATTAACAACCCCGACGAACTCCAACTGGTCGACCAAACAATGCGAGCGATGGGCTATGCGTGAACTCAAAATCTTCAGTGGTCGGGCCAACCGTGAACTCGCAGAGAAACTCTGCCGACACTTGCACTTAAAACCCGCTCGCATCACATTGGGGCAATTTCCAGACGGGGAAAATTTCGTCAAACTTGACGAGGATGTGCGCGGCCGCGATGTGTTCCTGATGCAGCCGACCTGTCCTCCGGTCAATGATAACTTGATCGAATTGCTGACGATGATCGACTGCTGCAAACGGGCCAGTGCGGAGCGAATCACCGCCGTGATCCCGTATTTCGGCTACGCCCGGCAGGATCGCAAGGATGAAGGCCGAGTGCCGATTACTGCGAAACTGGTGGCGAACCTGATCACCCGCGCCGGTGCTGATCGTGTGCTGACGATGGATTTGCACGCGGCACAAATCCAAGGCTTTTTCGATGTGCCGGTCGATCACTTGTACGCCGCTCCGGTGATCAATGATCACTTCATCAGCCGCCGCTTCGAGGGCGAAGAAATCGTCGTGGTCAGTCCCGACGAAGGCAGCATCAAACGTGCTGTCGGTCACGGCAAACGGCTCGGAGGAACTTTGGCGATTGTCGATAAACGACGTGCCAATGCGCTAGAAGTTCGACAAAGCACCATCATTGGTGGGCCGGTCAAAGGCCGCATCGCGTTGATGTTTGACGACATGATCAGCACGGCAGGTTCGATCTGTGGTGCAGCTCGATTGGTTCACGAAGCCGGTGCGAAGGAAATACACGTCGCCTGCACGCACGGGATCTTCTGTGGTCCCGCGATCGAACGGTTGCGTGAGGCACCGATTGATTCGATCACGGTGACGGACACGATTCCGGTCTCCGGGGAGAAACTGTTGCCGAATTTGGTGCAGTTATCCGTGGCCCCATTATTGGCCGAGGCGATCAAGCGAATTCACCATGATCAGTCGATTAGTGAGTTGTTTCGGGAACGGTAGCGTGCCCCACATCGAGTTTAGGGCCGAGCACCGCTGGATGTGGGTGTCGCGTGCTCGGCCCCATGGTCAACTTCGGGGTCGTTCCCGCCATCATCCTCGGGCGGTCGGATCGAGCTTTTCGGCATCGCTTCGAGCACGGTCTTGAGCACATCGATCAATTGATCAAGCCGAAACGGCTTGTACAACACCGCTTTGGGATGCAGCCCATTCTGTTTGGCTTTTACGATCGAGTGACCTGGGTCGTAACCGAATCCCGTCATCAAAATCATCGGCACCGGGTCCATGTATTTGCCCAGTCTCAGCATCAATTGATATCCGCTGTAGTCGGCCAAGCGGATGTCACTGATGATCGCGTCGTACGAGTCATCGCCACCGCTGCGGCGTACCATCAACACGGCCTCGTCGCCGGCATGCGCGGTCTCTACCACGCATCCATAGCGTTCGAGCAAGCGGTGGGCATCTTCACGGACTTTGTCGTCTTCATCGACCACGAGAATTCGTTTGCCACGCAGGATCGCGTGCTGTTCGGATTTTTCATCGGCCGCGATCGCTTCAAGCGGCGTCATCTTTTGGCCGATTTGTTGAATCGTGCGTTTGATATCACGCGAATTTTGAAGGATTCGGCCCAACCGATCCATCACCTCGCTGCTGTGTCCGATGTAGCCTTCCATCACATGCACAGCATCGTTGAGGATCGCATCGACGGGCATTGCCACGGCACTGTGAATCGCATCACAACTCTGCTGTGCCGTGTTCGCTTTCTGGGCGACGAGCAGTTCGAGCGTATTGAGCGCAAAGGCAATGTCACGAGCAAAGATTTCCAGGAATTGCAAATCACTGTCCGAAAACGCGGATACCTCGGGGCTTTCCACATTGATCGTCCCCAGCACTTGATCGTGCAAAATCAACGGAACGGTCAGCGAACTGCGCGCATTGGCCACACCTGGAATAAAGAGCGGATCGTTCAACACGTCATGACAGATGTACGGCACGCCACTGGCGGCGACATACCCAGTGATGCCATTCTCGTGCATCCGAGCAAGCAGGCGACGATCCGAGGCTTCTTCGTCAATCCCGACACTTAGCAGCGGCAGCAAATCGCCGGTGGATTGTTCGAGAACGCGAATCTCGATGACCTCAAAATTCAGCAGATCGCTTAAGTAGTGTTGAATGTTGTCTTTAAGCAAATCAATTCGCTCATCGACTTCCATCATAAATATCTCATTGGGCCGCAAATCGGCGAGTTCACGGCCGGCTTGATGGATCGCCGCGAGCTTCTGTTCCTGCAGGATTTCTTCGGTGATGTCGCTGATCGTAACAATCAAATGTCGAGGTGCGTCAGCCGAGTGAATGGGGGCGGCGTGGACTTTGAAGTATTGATTATTGGCGCTGTGCAGCGTGGAATGACTTTGATCGCCGGTCGCCAGCGAGGTGTGGAACGGACAGAAATCCGGGCCCATGATTTCGGGGTTATGCAGAAGCTCATAGAACGTCATGCCCAGCGGCGTGCCCTCTTCCCGCTCAGCCCATTGCAGGAGTTGACGGTTGGCCCAAATGACTCGTAAGTCCGAATCCAACAAGGCCACGCCTTCAGGCATATCCCGGAGCATCAAGCCACTTTGCGTGATCCCGCGAATCTCAGAGATTTGAGGCAATCCGTCTCGCCCGAGCCAAATGCCAGCAACATCCTCGTCTTCGAGCAACGGAAAAGCGTCCACGACCGAGTCCGCACGAACCCACTCCACAGCACCGGATTGGTATGGCCGGTCACCTGTCGACGTCTCCATCGGGACAAATGTCGGCGGATTCAATGCCTCATCGCCCACCCAAATTATTTTTGACACCGTTCGATTTCCCCCACCTCTGGAAGTACTTACATTGTGTCGAACAAGTGGCGAACGTCACGCCACTACCGAAAATTTTAGAAGAAATCCCGTGCCGACTCTCAACATGGTTACAGATTGATAACCGTTTTCAACTGCTTTTCACAAATTGAGCATGTATCCACATATCAAGAAATCTCGGATGATTCTAGGTCAGATGGTCGTACCGCCCAGCAAGGGCAGTTCGCACACCCAACAAGACCGATGACGGCATGCAGACGGAAATTGCCAGCCACAAAGTCGATCGCAAATCTTAGGAGTTTATTAGAATTTTTTTTGATGAGCGGGTCGCTGTTCATTCGCTCAGGCGATCCGTTGAGCGTTAGAGCTCGATGAGCAACGACGCCTCAACTCAATCGAGTTCTCGATTTCCAGCTTCCGCAAGCCTGTATATCTGAGATACTTTCGTTCATTAGTGAAAAAATGTAAAAAAAACCCTAAAAACCCACCCGCATTGTTGACACAGATCACCCAGCGTTTACCTTTTGGGCTGCAAGGGCGACGTCAGCCCAGAATACGCAGCCGTTAAAGCTTACCCGTGTTTCTTCTGTTGCCTCACACCTAGTGAGCATTTCGAGAGGGTTTTCAATGAAGTCGAGTGTTATGAGGATGTTTATGGGATTCGCCGCCGCGATGTTATTCGCTGCCTCGGTCCACGCAGGATGCGGAAGTTGTGGCGGTTGTGAGAGCGGAAGCGGTTGCGTTTCTGAAGTGGCAACAGTCGGTTGTGGTGGCTCAGGCTGCGGTGGCGGAGTCAGCTATGGTGATGCGGGGGGCTGCGCCCCAACGGTTACCTATCAAACGCAAACGGTCATGCGTTCGCAGTACGTGACAGAAACCAAAATGGTTCCTCAAACCACGTATCAGCGTCAAGCCCAGACTCGAATGAGAGACGTGACGAAACAAGTTGCGCGCGTTGAAACACGTTCGCAAGAATACACCGTCAACGTGCCTCAAACCCAATCACGTACGGAAACCTACGACGTTCAAGTCGCAGTTCCTTACACCGAAGAAGAAGCGTACACGGTTTCGGTACCTGTCACAAAGGAAGTTGAACAGTCGTACAAAGTGTCCGTTCCTTACACAGAGCAAGTAGAGCAGTCGTATACGGTGCAAGTTCCTTACACCGAAACGAAAACCCAAAACTACTCGGTCACCGTCCCTTACACCGAGCAAGTCGAACAAACCTACACCGTGCAGGTTCCTGTTCAACAAACTCGTGAAGAGTCGTACCAAGTCTGCGTGCCATACACCGAAGAAGTGGAGCAAAGCTACACCGTTCAGGTTCCTGTCACGACCACTCAGACTCAAACGTACCAAGTCAGCGTTCCGTACACCGAAACGATGACCCAAACGTACACAGTGCAAGTTCCTTACACGGAAACGCAAACGCAAACGTACACCGTCAGCGTGCCCTACACAGAGCAAGTTGAACAATCGTACAATGTGACCGTTCCTTACACCGAGGAAGTTGCACAGAACTACACCGTTCAAGTTCCTTACACCGAGGAAGTTGCTCAGAACTACACCGTGCGTGTTCCTGTTCAACAAACTCACACCGCTTACCGTACGGTCAGCAAGTGCGTTCCTGTGACCACGATGAAAACCGTTCAACGTGACATGGGCAGCTATCAGTGCCAAGCGGTTGCAGCGGAACCAAGTGGTTGCGGATGCGGCACCAGCAGCTGTGGCAGCCCTTGCGGCGGCTGTGGCGGTTGCGAAAGCAGCTGTGGCTGTGCTCCAGCTGTGAGCTATCGTAAGGTTTACGTTCCTAACGTTGTTTGCGAACAAGTTCCAACCACGTCGTATCAACGTACGACCGAACAAGTTCCTTACAGCTACACCACGACTTCGTACGCCTGCCAAACCCAGACCCGTATGGTCCCGGTTACTCGCATGCGTACCGAAACCAAGACTCGTATGGTTCCTGTGACTCGTTGCCGTACTGAAACCCGCACCCGCATGGTTCCAGTCACTCGCACTCGTGAAGAAACCCGTACCCGCGACTACCAAGTCACGAAGTACAACACCGAAACCAAGACTCGTGAAGTTCCTGTTCAGAAGACTCGCATGGAAGATCGCACTCGCGAATACCAAGTGACGACCATGACCACGGAAACCAAGACTCGTATGATTCCTGTGCAACGTACCCGTATGGAAACCCGTACTCGTTCGGTTCCTTACACCACCATGACCACCGAGCAACGCTCGCGTACGGTTTCGGTTCAACGCACTCGCACTGAGGAGCGTACCCGTGAGTACCAAGTCACGATGTACCGCACTGAAACCAAGACTCGTACCGTGCCTGTTCAACGTACTCGTATGGAAACTCGCACTCGCATGGTCCCACAAACGACCATGACGACTGAGCAACGTACTCGTACCGTCAATCGCACTCGGATGGAAACACAACAACGCACCCGCGAAGTTGCTTACACCGTCAACGTGCCAGAAACTCGGACTCGTAACTACAACGTGACTGTCTATGACACCGTCACCGAGCAAGTTGCGGAAAACTACAGCGTCTGCGTCCCAGTGACAACGATGCAAGCTGTCCAAGTTCAAGTTTGCAAGCAAGTGCCAACCACGGTTCAAGTTCCTGTTTACAGCGCTCCTGCTGCTGTCAGCTACGAATCGGCCCCTAGCTACGAAGCAGCTCCTTCGTACTCGGCTCCAATGCAGTCGGCTCCTGTTATGCAAACGGGCGCTGGTTGCACCACTTGTGGTGGCTAATTAGCTAGCGTTGAACTTTCCTCTCGGCATCATTGCCGAGTCGAAAGTCAAACTTAAAAAACGAAACCGCGTGAGCCTACTGCTCACGCGGTTTTTTCGTGCGCTGACACCAAGAGCATTACTGATAGCGCCGAATGGATGACAATACTATCCAAAGACGGTATTCCCAGGACCACACTCGCCGCACGACTAGGCACGTTGACTCCGTATCTTTCAGGTATGCCGCATGATGATTAAGACGACACGGGTGCTGGCAAGGTAGTCGATGAAAAGCGATCGATCGTTTTCTGGTACCGAAATCCGGAAAAGCAGCTTTGAGCCGTGTACAGCGACTTTACAGTTGCAACGATCGCGGAAGCTGACCTGCCTAAGAAATAGCACTCGTTAGATCAACGAACTCGATCGGTTCAAACATCCAGGCCGAAGCGACGTCGCTTCGGCCTGAGTCGTTTGATGATCAGGGGGCAGAATGCCATCCAGAAAAATTATTGGAAAGATAAACTGGGGTGCTGTGTGTTACTTACAGAGGAATTCGAATGCACCATTGGCCAGAAACGAACGAAAGCCTGATTTTACGGGTCAAAGACCCAGCGGATGCGGCTTCGTGGTCGGATTTTCTGGCAATTTATCGACCAGTCGTTGTACGGATGGCCTGTGGCCGGGGATTGCAATACGCCGATGCCGACGACTTGGCACAGCAGGTTTTCCAGTCCGTTGCGAAAGCGATCGAGGCCTGGGAGCCTGACTCGCGCCAGCCACCGTTTCGAGTGTGGCTCTCTCGTATCACTCGCAATGCGATCGTTAACGCGCTGACTCGTAGAAAACCAGACGCTCCAGGCGGCTCAACCAGTGTGCAGGAAATGCTGCGTGAATTGCCAGAGCGACACGATGAAACTACCCAGCAGTTGATGGAAGAGAGTCGCCGCGAAGCAATACGCTGGGCGACCGACGAGATTCGAAGTGAATTCACAGAAGTGACCTGGGCCATGTTTTGGCTAACATCGATCGAAGGTGAGAGTGTTGCCGACGTAGCTCGTCGAGAAAACAAAACACCGGGAGCGGTCTACATGGCTCGCTTCAAAGTAATGCTGCGATTGAAAGAAAAAGTGCTCGAAGTATCCGAAGTCTGGAGTGACGTAAAATGAAACTTTCTACTGAATGTCTAGAAGCGTCTCAAGTCGATTCGCTGCTGCTAGGAAACTCGACTCCGGAAGAATACGAGGCCGCGCAGAACCATTTGGAAGTGTGCGAAACATGTCGGGCTCGCGTCGAAGCGACAATCGGACCTGAGCAGTGGTGGAGCGATGTCCAAAGCGTGCTGCTGAATTTTCGAACCGGGTCGTTCTCGCAACGCAACGCTTCTTCGACAGACGCGGAACCAAACGAACCATCGACGGCTAAACTTCTCGACCTGCTCGGCCCGACCGATGACCCCAACATGCTTGGGCGCATCGGGCCCTATGAAATCATCGGGCTCTTGGGGCAAGGAGGCATGGGCGCAGTATTTAAAGGTTTTGATAGATCGCTCAATCGCTTCGTGGCGATCAAGATGTTATTGCCGCATTTGGCGGCTTCGGGAGCCGCCCGTAAACGCTTTGCTCGCGAAGGACAAGCTGTCGCTGCAGTAGTCGATGATCACGTGATGGCGATTCACTGCGTTGACGAGTGGCAAGGCGTGCCGTATCTGGTCATGACTTACTCACGTGGCGTTTCATTGCAAAAACGACTCAGCGACAACGGGCCATTGGAAGTTCGCGAGATTCTGCGCATCGGCATGCAGGCCGCCAAGGGGCTTGCGGCTGCTCATGCACAAGGCATCGTGCATCGCGACATCAAACCGGCCAACATTTTTCTAGATCAAAACGTCGAACGTGTTCAGTTGATGGATTTTGGCTTAGCCCGCGCCGTCGACGACGCCAGTCTGACTCGGTCCGGCACTCTCGCTGGTACGCCGCAGTATATGTCTCCCGAACAAGCTCGAGCCGAAACAGTTGATCATCGAAGTGATTTGTTCAGCCTGGGCAGTGTGATGTATGCCATGTGTACAGGGCATGCTCCCTTCCGAGCCGAATCCAGCTACAGCGTCCTGCGTTTGATCACTGACAAAGAACCTCGTCCGATTCGCGAAGTAAATCCGGATGTTCCTGAGTGGCTTTGCGAGATCATCAGCAAGCTCATGGGTAAAGAGGCCGAAGATCGCTTCGTGTCTGCTGACGAAGTTGCCAGGTTGCTGGAGTGTTGTCTCGCTCATGTCCAGCAACCAACCACAAACCCGCTTCCTGTGCGTGTACGAGAACTCCAGCCACAATCAATATTCGAAGCGCAGCAATCTTCTGCTGATCGCTTACCCACGCGACTACAACTCGGCATCGAACGAATATGCCAGCCACCAATTGGTAGGTTCATTGCGATCACCTTGTTCGCATTCTCACTGATCTTTGCCGGTGTCATGATCGTACTGGAGACGAATAAGGGTATTTTGACAATTGAATCTGATGCGGATGCAGTGCCGATTCGGATCAAACAGGGAGAAGAGATTGTAAAGTCTCTGGTTGTAGATCGCGAAGGGGCAAAAACGAGATTGCACGCGGGGCAATACACGCTGGAGATCGACGCTCCGGGCGCCGAATACGATGTGTCCGACAATCAGGTTATCGTGTCACGCGGTACCGCCAACCTGGTAAAAATCACCTATCGCTCTGCGGATCAAGCCAGTTCGACGCCTTTCGGTCCGCAGCAACGTCTTTTGATGGCGACCGTAGAGTTCAACAACCTGCATCCCAGCGACGCCAAAGGGAAGCCAAGGCCACCTTTCGATACGGAAGAATTTCTTGCCCTCATGAAATGGAAACTGGGCAACGACGAACTTTCGGATGAGATGGTCAAGGCAATTCACCCGATTCTCTACACGCGGGATCGACTTTTGCCAGCAGGCTGGCGGTTTGTTGGTGGCCAGATCGATGAAACTTGCCAGCATGGAGTCGTTCACTCGTGGCAGATCAAGCTGGAAACCAATGGCTTGTCTAAACCACTGGTCATTCGGAGGTCCGCAATGGCACTTTCTACGGATCAAAAGGCAATAGAGCTTGCCAAAGCGCCGGAGTTCACGGTCTCGCTCGAATCGCTAGTCGAACAATTCAACGCGAAGCATCGTGAACTGGAACGCCGAGCCGAACTACCTCACGAAATCAATCCGCTGACCACCGACGAAGTGCTGGCAGCCCTTGCATGGTCCGGCACGGAAGATACGAGGTCGGGCAACAACGGGGTTATCGAGAAGTGGCTACCGGAGATATTGGCGACGCATCATCTACCGCAAGGTTCCAGGCTTGAATTGATACCGTCGATTGAAAATGCTATCGGTCAGAGGTTCTACATCGAGCAAATTGAGTTGCTGATTCCAAAGGTAGATGACTCAGCAGAAGTTGATGCACTAACGATTCGCAAGCAGTTCGTCGGGCAAGATCTCGATCCCTCAGCGACTCGTTGGAGCACGCCCGGCGAAAATGGTCTGCAAGTGGGTATGCGGGTCTTGCCTGCATCCAACACCTATCAACATGGGCAAGTTGTCGACATTGAGTTCCTGTACCGCAGTACAACCAGTCGCAAGGTCCCCGCGACTTTACCCGCCACGTTTCAGTTCGAGAAAGTCGAAGGTATTCGACTGCAACGCATCAGTTTTGTAGAACCGAAGTGGCCCGATGGAACTACGCATGCCGTGATTGGCAACCAGCCTCTGGCGGTGCGCGGCCATCGGATGCAGATTTGCTTCAACAGTGATGAAGAACTGAAGCCCGGCGTCAACTTGAGGGCGATCACACGTCCCGACGCACATCACTACGTCCGATTTACCATTCAGAACCCCGGCGATGATTCCCAAGATGAGATGCTGGAATTGTTTGAGCGGCTTGACTTCCGCATACTACCGTTGACGCCGCCCAAAGTTCTGCCGCTCTACGAATCTCACTACTATCAGCATTGGGGAGCCTCGATTCCGAATCACCGCCTTCCTGAAGAATCAAACCCAGACCCAGAGTACGTTGACACGTTTCAGATTGGAATCTCGCTGGGACCAGCCCAGCAGCACCGCATCCCAGCATATTACCCGAGTGGATTGCAGGTCACGAAGGTTGCACCCCACAGTCCCGCTGCAGCGGTTGGCATTGAAGTCGGCGACATTATTATGTCCTGGGAAGAGAATCAAATTTATGGAGATGACCCTGTCAAGCCTTTTGCACACTATTCCATTCCCAACAACCAATTAAAAAGTGAATTGGAAAAATACCGCAAGAGCAAGGGTTGGCGTAACTTCAACGTTGATTTGGATCTGCTCGATCATCGTACGGGCGAAGTGATTCGAATCTATCCCACGTTTGGTCTAGCCGCCAACGGCGGTCCCAACAAAGCAGAAATCCTCAAACGCATGGCTGAGCGAAAGCTGCTCCGCCTAGGGAGCGAATGAAGTGATTTTGGTAACGTTAAGGCCCCGCGAAGCTCCCGCATTACTCAATGCGTTCACCGCCGTCGCGGGTAATCAGCTTCTGTAGCAGTGCTGCGTCGCTCGGATCCATCATGCGCGGGCTTCCGTCGGTCAGCAGGTAATGCAGCGGCATGCCTGGGAATCCTTCTACCTGTGAGTCGGTCAGGTCTTCGGGCTTGGTCCAGGGAACGCTCTTGCTGGCTTCGATCAGCAACAACGTGTTCGATATGCCATCGGTAAAGTCTTGCATTTGTTGACCAGTGCCCGTGCCAAGTGCTCCTTGTTCGGTGGCGAAACCCATGATGTGCGTGTTGCCCTTGGGTGTGATCGCGGGAGCGTTGGGACTGCGAAACACATCGGGCATTTTTTCCAGTAACTTTGAGTTCTGTTCGCTATCCCACGGTTGATCGAAGTGATACTCGTTCCACAGTTCCTGCTGATTGATAAACGGCAGAATGGCCACTCGCCAACTGAACGGATACGGCGTGGCTCCATTAAAATCTCGCGCCCCTTGAACATTGTTCTTGCTGCCAGGGAACTTGTTATAGGACGAGTTGAAGTTATGAAAGGCGATGCCGAGATCCTTTAGCGATCGTTGTGTTTGCGATTTAGCGGTCGCAGCAGCCTGCTCTTTTAGTGGCTGCAACATTTGTTCGTCAGGAATTTGTTCTAGGTTCATGCATTGCATGATCCCCGAAAACTGCTCGGTGCTTAGAAAACCGCCCGCTCGCGCGATCAGTGCATCTTCATCGGTGTTCGGAAATGTTGTATGAAAATCCATAGGGATGATTGTCTTGCCCGTAGGCGACTGCGCAGTTCCTTTGGCAGTGGATTTCAAAAAATCGGGTGCGTTGTTGACATCGATGACTAGATAGACGATCTGTGTTCCGATGGGCTGCGTAAGAATGGGCTGCGTAAGAAAAGATGCTGTCCACGTCAAAGGGTCGCCTTGTGCGTTCTTTGACTGCATCGACGTAAACTCAATGTGGGGCGTTCCCTTTTTCGTGAATGCTGAAATGGTGCCAAAATCCTTCAACACTGCACCATCGAGCACGTAGAATCGACGCTCGGTGATTGCAACCAATTCGGTTACATTCACTCCGCGAACAAGTGTCGTCGAAAATACCCAAATTCCACGAAATGAATGGCTTGATGCTCCCGAAGATGGATCCCCCATCGCAGCCCTGCTAGTAGCGACTGGTGGACGAATTGCGTGCTGAATGAGAGAAAGTTCCTCCCGGGACAACCGACCGGTGATTGCTGCCGATGTACTGATTGCGGCATGGATGCGTGGCGACATCACAACCTTGTCGTTGATCGCGATGGCCAAGTGTTTTTCAAGATGGTTGGCAGTGAGTTGTTGCATCTGGCCCGCCAGCTTCGCATCAAAATCAAGTCGCAACGTAAACTCAAGGTTGTCAAAATTTTCGCTCCCCTGCCCACCGGCCTGGATCTGCGAACCAAGTACATGCCCGTTGATGTCCTTCCAACGAATGTTCTTGTTTGCACCGTAGGCAACTAAACCGTATCGAACGTTGTGGTCGACATGTTCGATCGGAGCTGAGACATCGTCGGCAAGCTCCATCCAGGTTCCATATTTCGTCTCTAGTCGCTGCAAGGTTGTACCTTCGCCACTCTTTACCCAAGCAAACTGTTTTGCTTCGGCGATTTGATCTTCCGTCAAATCATCGTCATCCAGAAGGATCATGAATTGCAACGGATCCGCACCAGAAGCAATCATTTCGGCAAGCCGTTGACTGTCTTCCTGGCCTGCATCATCGTTGGCAGCTTGCTTTTTTTCACTCGCCTCCGCTTGATGTTCGATCGCAATCTGGCTGCCTGCTGGAACATCCAGCTTCGCGGTTGTGCCATCGGGATATTTGATCGTGATGATCACGCCAAAGACGATTCCAAGAATCATACCAAGGAATCCGCTGGCGATTGCTGCGGCCAATGGCACTCGGCGTTTCAAGCCTTTCAATTGGAGAGTCGCTTGCGGTTGCGATGGCTTGCTAGGTGATGATGCATGCGAGCCAGAAGGAACTGCTAGCAACTTCGCGATCAGGTAGGCGAGATCATGTCCGGTGCAGTGTTTTGCTATTTTCTGAGCCACGTCGATCGGAGTTTGCGGGCGGCGAACGGGATCTTTTTGCAGCATCGAATCGACAAGTGATGCTAGTTCTTTGGGAACGCTCGGCAGAAGATCCGTCAAACGCGGTGGAGGCGTGGAAACGTGAGCGGTCATCTTGGCGAAGGGCGTTTGATGCTTCACATCGGCAAAGGGAGCGGCTCCGGTGAGCAGCTTCATCAATGTGCAGCCAAGCGCATAGATGTCGGCTCGGATATCGACGCTGCGACTGTCGGTCACTTGCTCGGGTGCGATGTAGTCTGCAGTTCCCATCGTCTGACCGGTGCCTGTGATTTCCACTCGATCGGGATCGCCGTACTGGAAGCGAGCGATTCCCAGATCGAGCAGCTTCACTTCGCCAGCGCGGCTGAGCATGATGTTCGATGGTTTGATATCGCGATGCACGAAACCTTGCTCATTCGTGTACTGCATCGCCACAGCGACAAGGCGCACGATTTCGCAAGCATCCGACGTGCCGAGTGGTCCACCTGCGTCGACCAGTTGTCCCAGATCACGTCCATTGATGAACTCGGTTATCAAAACGGCAGTGCCTTCGATTTCCCGTGCGTCGTGGGCGGTGACGATATTCGGATGACTCAATCGTCCGACGGCTCGCATTTCCGATTCGAAGCGGCTTTGCATTCGCGGATCAGCAAGCCGGTGCGTCGCCAAAACTTTTAAGGCGACTTCGCGGCCAAGTTTCGTATGCCGAGCCAGATAGACGCTGCCCATGCCGCCGCTGCCCAGCGGTCTAACAATTTCGTATTCGCCGATCTGTTTGGGGAACTGCGTCGCTGTGCCTGCACCCGTCAAGGCGTCGAGAGCTTTCGAGACGGCAAGTTTGCAATAAGGTTCATGATTAAAATCAGCCAACTCATCGGGTTTGCGAAGACTGGCGATCAGCGAATCTTCGCCGTCATCGATCGTATCAAGCTCCGACGCACAGGCTTCGCAACCGGCAACGTGGTCGAAAACCGCTTCGCTATCCTCATCGGGCAGTCTGCCCAAGGCATAATCTTGCAATCGCTGGGCAGGCGGGCATTGAGTGGGTGTGGCGGTCATCATTGCATTTTCCTTGAAGTGAGATGATATTGGAAGTCGCTATACCAATACAAACGCGAACGTCTGACACCATTTTTTGAAATAACAGATGGCATCCGATTCCAATCGTCCCGAGCATCCGACGCTGTCGACAAATTGGCTCGCCGGTGCCCAGAAGATGGATGCTGATGCATGGCATCGGCTGGTCGGCGTCTTCGGGCCGATCGTGTATCGCTGGTGCCGAGCGTCGTCGGTGCCTGCATCGGATGCTGCGGATGTGGTTCAGGAAGTGTTCGCCACGGTGGCTCGTGGGATTTCGGATTTCGAGCGACAGAAGTCCGCAGGAAGCTTCCGCAGTTGGCTAGCGATAATCACGCGCAGTCGCACGGCGGATTACTTTCGTCGCGCCGCAAAACATCAAGCAGCAGCAGGTGGCACCGAAGCCATGCTAGCGATGCAGCGTTACG
This sequence comes from Rhodopirellula sp., assembly GCA_041740155.1. Taxonomy (GTDB): domain Bacteria; phylum Planctomycetota; class Planctomycetia; order Pirellulales; family Pirellulaceae; genus Rhodopirellula. The sequence continues at coordinate 92,508 of JBGSMN010000265.1, read as the reverse complement.
CCGAAGCGGTGGATTCAACGATTACGCATGCAAACCTGCAAAGTACGATTTCCCAACAGGTGCTTGCCCAGGCGAAAGCGGAGTTTGAGCCCAGCACTTGGGATGCCTTCTGGCAAACAACGATCGACGGCAAGTCCGCAAGTGAAGTCGCCCAGTTAACAGGTCTGTCGCGAGCCAGTGTGTATCAAGCAAAGTCCCGCATTCTGCGGAATTTAAGACAGCGAATGGTTGGGTTACCAGCAGCCGATTGATACGTTGCAATCCAACGAGAGAATCAGTTGTTCGAAGGACACTTCAAGCAGACGGCAGGTGTGCTAAGTGAACGAGTTGGCATTTTCTAGTTCTCGCACAAAGGCACGAAGCAACTATCGTACTATCGAATCACCAAGCCAATATCTCTTCCTTTGTGTCTTAGTGCCTATGTGTGACCGTATCACTGGTTAGATAGCGAGAACTCATATTAAGGGTTAATATCGGATTGTCCCAGGCCGTCCGCACGGACTTCGACGGATGGCGGGGCGGGGTGTTTCGTATCTAGTTCTGAACTAATTTTGAATAGGAGACCGGCTAGCCCGAGCAACAACACGACTGTGGACACAATCACCAAAAGATTCCGGTTCGAAAGTCGAGCCTGAGGAAGGGTGAGGTTTCGTACGGCCTGCAAGGTTTCCGGATTCTTGATGATCTCAAGGTAAACCCAACTGCAGTACATCAAGAAGATCATCGTGGGGATGATTGCCGCACCCATGAGCGAACGCGAGGAAAGCTCATTGAGATTTCCAGAAAATGGCATGCGGGCGACGGTTGTCCAGAAGTAGCCGAAAGCCATGCAGCCTAACAGCGTCGAACTCAGCAAAACCCACCTTCGCAATGGTACAGTTGGAGTGAAGATCTTGGTCCCCAGCAACGACATGATCCAAATCCCGAGCATCGATGCGGGATACTGGACTGCTTGCGTGATGAGTTGCGTTGAGTTCGCTGCCAAACTGAGTGTTGGATGAAGTAGCAATGAAAGGACGACTCCTACCAGAGTGAGCAGAATCCAGGCACGGCCGATCGACTTGACGGACGTGTAGTGAAGTGCTGATTCAAGCGGAACAGACACGGAGGTCGAACCAAACTGCATGGAAACGTTCTCGGCCTTCGAGCCTGTAAGCGGAGAACTGGCCGCAGTTTCGGAATTTATCCGCGTGGCGTTTTCAATTGGACTATCCGCTCGTTTCAAAAGATCTTTGATCCATAGGAAAATCAATAAACCAAGGGGACCTAATCCCAAGAACAGAGCGATTGCCAGTGCTTCGCGGGTGACCGTCGGTCGAGACAAAATGACTGCCATCAGAAAAGGACCGAGATTGAGAAATGACAAGAGGAAAAACTCGGCCGGCCCAATACCAAGATTGCCTTCCATAGCGGTGAAGCCAAAGAGTATCCACACGACCACGCAAACGATGGCGAAGATTCGGCTGGTCGAACGCATCCAACTTGGCACGAGGACTCGGGCTGATCGATCGAGGAACGATAGCGGCGAAAACTCGGGCACAGACGGTGCAACCGATTCTGGATCTCGTTGTGACGTGGCGTTTTTGCGGTAGGGCACTTGCTCGTTAATCGCCGAGTGTGACCCAGACTCGCTGGGGTGTTGAATGCGAGATAGATGCTGGTCCAAAATCGCCGCCAAGTCTTCGGCAGATGGAAAACGATACTCTGCGTTCTTCTGAAGCAGCGAGTTGATGATCTCAATCAGCCATGGTGGAATCTCCGGATTCTGATCCGCGATCGATCGGGGCTCGTCTTGGGTGACACGCTTGATGACATGAGCCACACTGTCGCCGCGAAAGGGACTATGACCGGTACACATCGCGTACATCACACAGCCCAGACTGAATAAATCACTGCGATGATCCACGCGATCGCCACAGGCTTGCTCAGGCGACATGTACTGTGGAGTACCACAGACTTCACCGGTGCGCGTTACTGTGATATCGTCGATCGCCCGTGCGAGTCCAAAGTCGGTGATTTTGACGCGTTCAACCCCGTTTTCGAGCAAGATATTCGCGGGCTTGATGTCGCGATGCACCAACCCTTGCTTGTGCGCGGCGGCGAGTCCATCGCTGATCTGTCGGCTGATTCGCAGAATTTCTGTTAGACGCAGGGGGCCAACTTTATCGAGTTTCTGTTGTAGCGATTGCCCCACGATACATTCCATGACCAGAAATGGCGGCACCGGCGTGCCACTGTGATCCTGATCGCTCTCATCTACCGCGTGGATCGAGACAACATGGGGATGGCTGATGGCGGCTGCCGCTTGTGCTTCTCTTAGAAAGCGGCGTCGAGAGTTGGAGTTCGATGCCAGCTCTGGCAACAAGGCTTTCACAGCGACAATGCGGTTTAGTTTTGGATCAACGGCCCGCAGGACAACACCCATTCCGCCGCGGCCGATGGCTTCCAGCACTTCGTACGGCCCGATGGTGCCAAGCACGCCCTCTTTATCACTGGACTTAAGAAACCCGAGTGAGATTTGGTCGTTCGTAGGCCGATCCACCGCCGGGTTTTCGAGAAAATCCCCCGCGTCGGCGTGTGCCCTCAGCAGAGCCAGTACTCTTTTGCGGTTTTCGGGTTCGTCGTGGCAATTACGATCGAGGAAAGCATCTCGATCTGCGGGGGATGGAAGTTGTAGTGCTTGGAGGAACAAGCCTTCGATGGAGTTCGGGGAAACGGAAAGCTCCGGCGTCAATAGATTCTCACCCGAAACAGCTCCGGCGGCGGTTGGTTCGAGGTTGCCATTTGCTTCGTTGCGATGTTGTGTTTCGTCAGGTTCCGGCATGGTTAGGTCGCCTTTCAGGGTATTCGCCAAAATAATCGTCTCAACCTGCCATGCGACATCCCTCAGTCAAGCGCCTCACAAATTTTTCAAATTTCACGTAGGCGAGTCTCTTCGAGACTCGTTACCGGTGTCTCGGAGAGACATCGCTACGTGCTGGAATCTAATCGTTGAAAAAGCCAGGCTCGGGAAAACGTCCACCAACGCGATGCAGTAGCACGGGAAATGTTCAGCGTTTTGGCAGCTTCCTCTTCGGTCAAACCGACAAAGTATCGCAAACGCACAAGTTCCGCTTTTGCTGGCTCTTCTTTTTCGAAGTCACCGAACGCTTCATGGATGGCCAACAATTCCGCGTCCGAAACTTGTCCCGAAATCGCAATGTCAACGTCCATTAGATCAACTCGCTCGAGATTTCCGCCTCGCTTGAGCTGTTGTCGACGACGAGCCTGCTCGATAAGGATTCGTTGCATCGCCAGCGCGGCTGCACCAAAAAAGTGACGACGATTCTGCCAAGTCAGTTGTTCGCCACCAACTAAACGCAGAAAAGCTTCGTGGACCAGCGCCGTTGCCTGCAACGTCTGACCAGCACGTTCATGCTGCATTTGGGCTCCAGCCATTCGGCGCAGCTCGTCATAGACCAGCGGCAGCAAGTCTTCGGTCTTTGCTTGTCCTGATTCGATCGCATGCAATACGAGTGTTAAGTTGGTCATAAGGCTTATAGTATAGGCAGTCCTGAAACAAACAAACGTCGAGTTGGGTTCAGGCCATTTTTTCGGGTGCCCTATTTTGGCCACGCACGATTCCATCGTCGGTGCGACGTTCCGCTATAATCGGAAATTAGTAAACCACCTGCCTCCAACCTTCCGCACTGATCCCCAATCCCCAATCGATCCATGCCTCACCCCACCGATCGTCGCCAGTTTCTCACGAATACCCTCACCACAACCGCCATCGCTGCTGCCGCGCCGTGGATCATTTCCTCGAAAGCTTACGCGGCCGGTGATACGATCGCCCCGTCGGATAAGATTACGCTCGGCGTCATCGGTATCGGACCGCGATGCACGTACGACATGAAGTCCATTTTGACGTTGCCGGACGTGCAGTGCGTCGCTATTGCCGACGTGCAGCAATCACGCCGAGATGCGGGGAAGAAACTGGTGGACGACCATTACGGAAACTCCGACTGTCAGCTTTATCGAGACTTCCGAGAACTGCTCGCCCGCGATGACATCGACGCGGTCATCGTCGCCACAGGCGATCGCTGGCACGCGACTGCATCGATCGCGGCGGCCGAAGCGGGCAAAGACGTTTACAGCGAGAAGCCGTGCGGGATCACGATCGCGGATTGCCAAGCCATCTCCGAAACGTTCACACGAACCAAGCGAATCTTCCAAGCGGGAACGCAACGACGCAGCGTCCCGAATTTCCAACAGGCCGTTCAGGTAGCGCAGTCGGGCAAGCTCGGAAAATTGCACACTCTCTTCGCCACGGTTTATATTCCCACGTTGGACAATACATGGTTGCCCGGTCAGCCCACTCCGTCCGCAGAAGTCTGTGATTGGAACTTATGGCTGGGACCGGCTCCATGGCGTCCGTACAACGAAAAATACGTGCAAGGAAGTTGGCGTGGTCAGTACGATTTCGATAGCGGTGCCAGGTTACTCGATTGGGGTGCCCACACGATCGATCTTTGCCAATGGGCCAATGCCGCCGATGAGACGATGCCGATTGAGTACGTTCCTGGTGCCAACAACATCACATGCACTTACGCAAATGGCGTGAAGTTAGTGGTCGATTTCCTGGCCGATCCGTTCGGCGACCGCAGCCCACGTTGGCTGACTCGTTTGGGAACGTGTCCGGTTCGTTTTGTCGGCGACGAAGGTTCAATCGAGACGGGAGACGAAGGCGAACTGGTGGCCTCGTCCGAAACGCTCAACCGAGAACTATCCGAGAGCAAACGGATTCGTGGTTTGGATGTCACCGCACACGCCAGAAACTTCTTTGATTGCGTCAAGTCGCGTGAGCAACCGGTGTGCAATCCCACGGTGATGCGTCGATCGCACATCGCCTGCCACGCGGCCGCGAATGCTTGGATTCTGAACCGCCCGCTGACGATCGATCCTCAAACCGAAACATTCAAGAACGACGAGGAAGCCAATCGTTTAAAAAGCCGAGCCCAGCGTGATTGGACCTAATCAGGTAGACAGCAAACTTTGGGTGAGTCAATTTATGAAAGACGCAAGTTTGGTGAGTTCATCTGCATGGAATCCGCCAACGTTGATGAAGGAAACTTGGTGTGGAAATAAAAAACCTCTCCCAGTATTCCCGGAAGAGGTTGTTGTGAGATGACAATGAAACAGATTGTTTAGCTGTTGCTGACTTCCTCGGAGTCTTCTACTGCGTCTTCATCTTCGAGTGCATCGGCGTCAAGCGGCGCGATATAGCCACCCGACGCTAATACTTTCTGCTTGATCTCGTCACGAACGTCTGGATTTTCGATCAAGAAGTTTCGCGCCTTCTCTTTGCCTTGGCCCAAGTAAGTTTCGCCATATTTAAACCAGGCACCGCTACGGCTGACGACTTTGTGTTCGGTGCCGAGGTCCAGCAAGTCTCCTTCAAAACTGATCCCACAAGAGTGCATCATGTCGAACTCCGCCACGCGGAACGGAGGCGCGACTTTGTTCTTGACGATCTTCGCTTTGACACGTTGACCGACTTGCTCTTCGCCATCTTTGAGTGCGCCGATCCGACGGACGTCGATCCGGCATGAGCAATAGAACTTCAGTGCTCGACCACCGGGAGTTGTTTCTGGGCTACCGAACATCACACCGACCTTCTCACGAATTTGGTTGATGAAGATCACCGCCGATTTGCTCTTGGCGATGGCTCCGGTCAACTTCCGCATCGACTGGCTCATCAAGCGAGCTTGCAGGCCCACATGGCTGTCGCCAATCTCGCCTTCGAGTTCTGCCTTTGGCACGAGTGCGGCGACGGAGTCAATGATGATTACGTCGACAGCATTGCTCTTAACGAGCATCTCACAAATCTGCATCGCCTCTTCCCCACTACTGGGTTGGCTGACGAGCAGACTGTCGAGTTCCACACCAAGTTTTTTTGCCCAGCTTGGGTCGAAAGCGTGCTCGGCGTCAATGATCGCGGCGATCCCACCCATCTTTTGCGCTTCCGCACCAACGTGCAGTGCAAGTGTCGTTTTACCGCTGGATTCGGGGCCGAAGATTTCGATGATCCGGCCACGTGGAATGCCTTGACCACCCAGAGCCATGTCGAGGCTGAGCGAACCGGTGGGGATGCCTTCGATGGTCAGCTTATGGGCTGCCCCGAGAGGCATGATTGCGCCTTCGCCGAACGATTTTTCGATCTGTTGCAACGTCACCTTCAGCCCTGGTTCTTTTTCCAAGATCCGTTTCATGCCTGGATCGAGTTTGACACCCTTGGCTGCTGCGGGGGTCGCCATGCGTGGTTGTTTAGCCATATCCCTGATTCCTTGTGTTTTCTGTCCCTGTCCAAATTCGACGGACACTCGAAAAAGCGCCGTTTGCCTGAACATTACCGTACGAAGAAGCCGGTTGATGGTATCGCTAAAAAACCGTCTCGACAACAATTTTCGCTAAGAAAATGTGAAATCTCAGACACTTTTTCAACAATGACTTTTCGTCACCGGGAGAGCCACGTTTGGCTCACAGGTAGAGTATCGCCGCACCCTGTGACACGTTTGGTCACAGGCTGGCGAAAGAATATGAAAAGCAGCCCGACACAAAGTAGTTGGGCCAATGCGAAACAGCCTGGCGGGGTGCGTCGCAGGTATTCAGTTGCTTGGCGCAGCCAAAACGGTTCAGCGTCACGCTGAGCTAATACCAGTTGGGACAACGAAAGCCGCTTGATCGGGGATTCTTTCCAAGTCGAAACGTGTTGCCAACCGTCCGCCGTCCGTCGCCATCCAGCGGGCAATACCGCGCGCGGACCCGATCCCATTGAATTGTCTAGGGTCGCCAAGGCTGAAGTTTTCTTTACGGAGGCCGGCTTCGTTTTCTCTGAAACAGCCGATACCGTCTGCACCAACAGCAAGAGCACGGTGATTCCCAGCGTCACCCGCAACCGGCGGACCATCCAAGCGTGCGGATGTGAATCAGCCGAAACTGGCAAACATTGAGCAATCGTGTCAGGACTTGGTGGGAGTTGCATGCGTCCCAGTTCATTGCAACTGCTACACCGAAACCGCTTCAATGAAATAGCTCATGCACGCAAGTCGTTTACAGTGCATCACTTAGTCTCGCGCATGTGATCTCGGCTCCACGTTCCGGCCACGTTTCCAACAGCATACAGGCGGTGTGAACTATCAACAGGTGTTGCCTTCACACCACATCACTTCCCACCTGCCGTCTCATCGTTCATTGCCAGTTCCAATCGTCACAATCCACCCAGCTTACGAGCATCTTTTGCAGTGTATTGTCGTCCATGCGATTTCATCCACAACACCGACCATTTTTCGTACTAGGTTTTCCATGAATCGTGTCTTTCGCACGCTTCTAAAAACTGATTCAATCGCACTTGAGTTATTTGCTGCTATGAGTACTGTCGCCGAAAAGACCAGCCTGGAAGACGTTTTTCACACCGATGTGTTACCAGCCTTGCCGCACAGTGCGATCAGTCTGCTGCAGTTATCGCAGCGTGACGACGCCGGTCCCAACGATTTTGCACGCCCCATTGAAGCTGACCCGGGATTGATGGGACAAGTGCTTCGCTTCGTCAATTCGTCGTACTTTGGTTTCAGCCGCGAGATCATGAGTGTGCCGCAAGCGATCACACTCGTCGGCTCGCGAGCGATCACTAATTTCGCACTCTGGAACGCTGTCTTCAGTGTGATCCCGAACCCAAAGTTCGGCCCGTTCGATTTAAAATCACTCTGGCAAGACTCGCTTCGTCGGGCGATCTTCGCTCGCAAGGCGGGGCGCACTCTGAAACTTGCCGAAGCTGAAGATCTGTTTGCGGGTGCTTTATTGCAAGACATGGCGGTACCGTTGTTGCTCAAAGAACTCCCTGAACAATATGAACCATTGGTGCTCAAACGGGCTGCAGAAGGTTTGCGATTGAGCGGACTTGAACAAGAACTTTTTGGCTGGGATCACGCCGAAGCCGCCGCGCTACTGGCGAAACGTTGGAATCTGCCCGAAGAATTCGTGGCCTTAATTGCCCAACATACACAAATGGAAGATCTACTGAGCAAAGGCGTCATCGCACGCGGTCCCGCCTGTGTCGCTCTCGCATCGCTGCTGCCGTCTTGCCAAGACAAGACATGGCATGAAAAAGAAGAGTTCTTGGCCGCCTTCGCACGCTTGATCAGCCCATCGGCAGAAGTGCTGCAAACCATCCTTGGCGAAGTCGACGAGCAAACTGCTGAATTCGCACCGCTGTTGAAATTGCCAGTCCCCGAGCGAAGTTTGATTCATTTCGCTGAGTAGACGACGTTTGACTCTCTTGAAGAAACGGACAGGTCATGCTCCACTCTGGGACTGGATTTCTCATCGGCGTCCTCGCCGTCGTTGTCTGTTCTAGCACCGCATCTGCTCAGATGATTGTCGCCCACCGCGGCGCGTCCCACGACGCTCCTGAAAACACCCTGTCAGCCTTTCGCTTAGCTTGGCATCAAGGAGCCGATGGTGCCGAAGGCGATTTCTATTTGACTGCGGATGGTCAAATTGTGTGCATTCACGACGATAACACCCAGCGAACCGCTGGCACTAAGCTAGTGGTCGAGAAATCAACACTCGCCCAGCTTCGCGAACTGGAATACGGAGCCTGGAAGGATTCCAAGTTCGTCGGCGAACCTATCCCCACGCTCGATGAAGTCATCGACACAGTTCCTGATGGCAAGCAACTCGTCATCGAACTGAAATCCAAACTGTCGATCGTGCCCAAGCTGGTCCAGACACTGAAGAAACATGAATCCCGCCCGATCGAGTTTCTTGTGATCACTTTTGATGCGGCGACAGCAGCGGAGTTCAAAAGACAAATGCCGTCGATCAAGACGCATTGGTTGACGAGTTTTCAACGCAACACACCGCTCACGTCGTACCGCCCCACCGCCAATGAAATCGCCGCGACGGTAAAAAAAATCGGCGTCGATGGTGTCGGCGTGAAGAACATGATTGAAGTGATCGACGCGGACTTTGTCGCCACGCTGACAACCTCCGGATGCCGCGAATTCCATGTGTGGACGGTTGATAACGTGGAGACTGCTAGAACGTATCAATCGCTCGGTGCGATCGGAGTGACGACAAACGTTCCGGCAGTGATCGGCTCCGCCTTGCGGTCACGAGTATTAACCGAGCGATCCGTGGACGCAGATTGATTTCGAGCGGAATCCAAATCCACACGAAAAATTAACTTGCTTCCTGCCATCTCGTCCCATAAAACTTGCGGTGAGCGTGCCGTCACTTGATTCGAGTCGGCCAAATGTTTTGCGAGAAAAACGACCAGGCACGTTCTTCGACAATCCATCTTAAAACATTTAATAACGGAACAGCAATGTATTGGCTCCGAATGACGAGAATCGTTCACATTTTTCTGTTGCTGTGTATTAGTGGGATGATTTCGGGGTGCAGTCGCGACGGTAATTCAGTTGTCGGGGAAACGGACGAGTACAGCTACGAGGATGTCGCTGCACAAATTTCGGCCGAGGAAGAAGCAGCGTCAGCGGAGGACAGCGAATGATCTTATTTCTAATACAGGGCTTCGTTTTGATATGTCCATTCAATCCAAACACACCCGACCAGCCTTCACGCTAGTCGAGCTATTGGTGGTGATTGCCATCATTGGCGTCTTGGTCGGGTTGCTTTTACCGGCGGTTCAGGCGGCCCGGGAAGCTGCGCGTCGGATGAGTTGCAGCAACAATGTCAAACAGATTGGCTTGGGGTTGCATAACTACCATGCCGCCTACAACCAACTGCCGATCCAAGGCTGTGGTGCCACCAACGAAGCCAACAACAGTTCAACTGCCGCCCAGGCCACCAACGGTACCGGCTTCACACGACTGGAATTGTCCTACCTCGTCGGTCTGCTGCCCTTCGTCGAGCAACAAGCCGTTTGGGAACAAATCAGTAACCCGTTAACGGAAACCGATGGCAACTTGTGGACGGCTTTTGGACCGCGACCAATCGTGGGTGAGTATCCGCCTTGGGCCACGAATATCTCCACGTTCCGCTGCCCCAGTGATCCCGGCAATGGCTTGCCTGCGTTAGGCCGTACGAACTATGCCGCTTGCACTGGCGACGGTTTCTATCATGCCATGGAAGGTGTGACGGTTTGGATTGGTCCGGTGGCCAGTGGCCGCTGGTATTATCAAAGCGACAGTCAAGCGATGCAGCGATCACAATGCGGGTTGCGTGGCACATTCGTGACTCGCAAGTCAATGAAGTTTCGCGATATCACGGACGGACTCTCTAATACGATTGCCGTCGGCGAGATCATCACTGGCTTGCAAGACAATGACATCCGCGCAGTCGGCTTTGATAACTCCAAAGGTGGCACGACAACAGTTAACATGCTCAATAACCCGAAACTCTGTGAGGATGTCGGTCTAGCGGGCGGTTATTTGGATCCGGCACGCCCTGGTTTCTGGACGGGTGGGGCCACCACGTCAGCCGTCACTCAGCGCGGGTTTCTGTGGGCGGACTATCACCCGATGCATACCCAGTTCAATACGATCCTGCCACCGAATTCTGAAATCTGTACCGTTTCAACGGCGGAACGATTCGGTGTCTTGCCCAGCAGCAGCCATCACCAAGGCGGGGTCCATATTTTGATGGCGGATGGTGCGGTGAAATTCATCACTGACTCAATCGAAGCTGGCAATTCGAGAACGGCGTGTGTTTACTGTGATGCCACTTCCGCCGGTACCAACAGTGCCGTTCCCGCAGGCTCACGCAGCCCGTTCGGCTTGTGGGGATCGCTGGGCACACGGGCCTCGAAAGAAGTCATCAACGCTGAATTTTAAGTAGCTCTCATCCAACATATATTTTTTTCAGCACAGTCAAGCTTGGCAGGTGCCACGCATTCGTTTTGCAGCCGCTTCGATGCTATGGTTTTGCTGCAACATTTTGGCGGCCTGAGTTTGAAACCCAACGAGCGTCTCTCGACTGCGGCTGAGTGCCACGATGCGTTCTGCGAGTGCTTTTCCATCCGCCGCAGGGAAACATTCGCCTCCTCCTGTTGAATGGATCAGTTCCACGAACGCACCATGAGCAGGTTGTAGCACTGGCACGCCCGCCGCCATCGCTTCGAGTAGATATAATCCCTTGGGATCTTCGTAGGGTGCCGGAACGCTGAGCAGGTCGAACGAGCGCATTAGTGAGACCTTGTCTGACAACGATAGACTGCCGTGATAAACAAATCGTGATGTCAATCCAGCAGCGTCGATCTTGGTTTGAATTTCATGGAGGTATGGTCGATGATGCTCGCCCAGCCAGCCCGCAGCGTGCAGGGTGATGTGTGAGTGTTGCACGTCGTTGGCCAGTCGCGTGAAGGCATCGGCCAGCACGTGCAATCCTTTCTCCGGTGCAACGCGAGCGAAATAACCGATGCGGAATTCGCCGGTTGATTTTGCGCATGATTCAGGCACAAATGAATCGAAATTTTGAAACGGTCCTAAGTCGATTGAGAGCGGATGGATTTCAAACTTCGATTCTGGAATCTGAAACAAATCGCTCATCTTGTTCTGATAAAAACGACTGTTCGTGACAAACGTATCGACGTCCTCTGCCAGTTTGCTGCACAATTCAATCGCTTGTTTGCGAACATCAGCCGGGAGCTGATCGAGAAAAATGTCATCGCCTTGCAGTACCACGACGATTTTCGTATCTGGCAATCGGCGTGCGATGGAAGGGATCATCCCACCAATGAGTAGGTTGCTAAGGATGATCGCGTCGGGGCGAATTTCATTTTCCAGCCAATGCACCAAACGCTCGACTTCACTGGCTTGCCTTCCATTCTGACCACGGAGCATCGACAGCGTCAGCCCACCCAGTTTTGCCGGGTCCGTGCCAACGGCGTTGCGAGTCGCTGCCGTGATCATGCCGGGACGATCCAGCCAGGAACGTAGTCTGCGAGGGACGAAGCGAAGTAGCGGAAACTGCTGGAGCAGGTACACCTGGATGCCACCCAAAAACACGCGTTCACTGGCGATGTCAACGCTATCGGTGCGAATCGGCGTGTAGACGGGCTGCAGCAGCACATCGTCGCCCAAAGATCGCATGGCTTTGGCGAGGGCGTTGTCGTGCATGCAACTGCCACAATACATGCCGGCGGCGCCAGCGGTCAAAAAGACGATTTTCAAATCAGCTCACTGTTCAAACAGGTTTGGACGTCGATACTAGGGTCTCTCTTGATCGGTTTTCTCTCACTCATCCCCTCCACTATAGTTCGACGTCACCATGCACCCTTGGATTGCCGACCGCACGACCTCCTTTGATAGCAGCGGTATTCGCCGCGTGTTCGATCTCGCCGCCAAACTCAAGGATCCGATCAATCTGTCGATCGGGCAACCGGATTTTGATGTGCCGGATGAGATCAAGGAGGCGACGATCTCAGCGATCCGCGAAGGACGTAATGCCTACTCGCCGACCCAAGGAATTGCCCCACTCCGGGAAGCCATCTTAGCGGAAATTCGTGACCAATATCCTGGCCAGAATCGCGATGTGTTCATCAGCAGCGGAACCAGCGGCGGATTGATGCTGAGCATGCTGTCGATGGTGAACCCCGGTGACGAGGTGATTTTCCTGGACCCGTACTTTGTCATGTATCCCGCGCTCGTGCGGTTGTGTGGCGGCGTGCCCGTGATGGTCGATTCGTATCCCGATTTTCGGCTCGATCCAGAAAAAATCGAGGCCGCAATCACGCCAAAGACGAAAATGATCCTCGTCAATTCACCAGCCAATCCGACGGGTGTGACGGCCACCGAAGACGACCTGCGGGCAGTCGCGGAGATCGCAGCGCAACGCAACGTGGCTTTGATCTCAGACGAAATCTACAGCCGTTTCTTTTTCGATGGCGACTTCTATTCACCGGCTCACGACAACCCCGACACAATCGTGATTGACGGATTCAGTAAATCGCACGCAATGACAGGTTGGCGAGTGGGATACGTTCACGGACCACCCGAGGTGATCGCCACGATGCTAAAGATTCAGCAGTATTCGTTTGTGTGTTCCCCACAACCAGCCCAGTGGGGGGCGCTGCGAGCAATGGAGGTTTCGTTGAAAGCGAACGTGGATGATTATCGCCGAAAACGTGACTACATGGTGGAGCAATTGTCGCCGCACTATGAGCTGACTTCGCCGGGAGGTGCGTTTTATCTGTTCCCGAAAGCACCTGGCTCGGAAGGCGGTGCGGCGTTTGTGGAGCGGGCAATCGCCCAGGGTTTATTGATTATCCCCGGCAAGATTTTTAGCCATCGAGATTCACACTTCCGGATCAGTTTTGCAGCTAGCGACGAGACGCTGCGACGCGGCAGCGAAATGTTGATCAAGCTAGCGAAGGAAGCTGAGTAACGACAAAGTATTGACGCTCGATGTGTCCTTCGGACACCGAACGTCTTGACGATCTCCGCTATCGCATCCGCTTACAGCCCTAATTCACTCAGCGTCGGCGTGAGTGCCTCAGCCCAAATCTGATAGCCCTTTTCGCTCAGGTGCAACTGATCTGGCATGATCGAGTCATCGTTCGTGCCGTCAGCATTGATGAATCGATCACTGATGTCGATGAACCGCACACGGTCGCCATCGGCGATTTTTCGTAAACGTTCGTTGATGGCATCATTGTTCCGGCGAGCAGCATTTTGTGGTCCATCACCGCGCGGTAAGATCGCTTGCAGAACGACCTTGGTTTTGGGCAATCGAGATTTGAGGATTTGTAAGATCTCTGCGACACCTGCAGCGACCTCGTCGGGTGACTGCATCAGGTGGCCGGTGTTATTGGTACCGATCATGAGCACAGCGACCTCAGGCTGGATCTTCCCAAGATTGCCACTCGTTAATCGCCAGATCACGTGTTCGGTTCGATCGCCACCGATACCCAAGTTAATCGCACCGAGGTCAGCGTAGTGTTTCTGCCACACGGACTTGCCAGCCCCCTCCCAGCCTTGCGTGATCGAATCGCCGATGAAAGCCAAACGAGGTTTCTCTGTTTTGGCTTTGTTGGTGATTTCGTTATTGCGTTTTCGCCAGTTGTCTTCATCGCCGCGGGTGGCTGGAATGGTTGCGGAGTTGACATCGTATTGCTCTCGCAGTTCGCGGTAGCGTTTTTTCATTTGCGTGAGAATCTCAGCGTAGGCGGGGTCGGCGTGCACGCTCTTCATTTCTTGAGGATCGGTTTTTAGATCGAACAGATTCCACTCACGCGTGCGAGGAAAATAGATCAGTTTGTAACGATCCGTCCTCACGCCATCGTGAACCGGAACGTTGTGCACGGCTGCGTTCTCGTAATAGGCGTAGTAGATCGCATCACGCCATGCCGACGAGGCACGGCATCCATCACGCCAAATATCCACCATGCTGCGACCTTGGATGGCTGTCGGCACCTCGGCACCAGCCAGCGTCAAAAACGTGGGCGCATAATCAATGTTTTGGATCATCGCCTGACTCTCCGTTCCCGGTGAGATGACACCAGGCCAGCGAATTAAGAACGGCATCCGCAGCGATTCTTCAAACATCCAGCGTTTGTCGTACCAGCCGTGTTCACCCAAGTAAAAGCCTTGATCGCTGCTGTAGATTACGATCGTATTTTCAGCGAGACCGGATTCGTCGAGATAGTTCAGTAGTTCGCCGACGCTATCGTCGACGGCCGCGATGCAGCGCAAATAATCTTTGATGTAGCGTTGATACTTCCAGCGGACGACATCGTCGGTGCTGAGCTTGCCTGCTCGCATGTCGGCAAGAAACGCTTCGTTCTCGGGCTGGTAAGCCGCGTCCCAAGTCGCTTTTTGCTCAGCGTTCATACGTTGGTACTCGCCATTTTGATGAGCACCTTCAAAGTGTGCGGGGAACTCGTTGGGGCCGTGGAATTTCATGTCGTGCCCCCAGTGCATATGCCGAGCGATGGACATTTCGTTTTCTTGCAATAACGCACTGCGGCCAGCGTAATCATCAAACAGGGTATCCGGTTCGGCAATATCGACATCTTTGTAAAGATCAAAATGTCGTGCCGGCGGTGACCAATTACGGTGCGGGGCTTTGTGTTGGCACATCAACACGAATGGTTTATTCGGATCACGTTGTTGCTTCAGCCACGCCAATGAATTCTCAGTAATGATGTCGGTGCAGTATCCCGTATAGCGTTTTCGACTACCGTCCATTTGCATGAAGTCTGGGTTGTAGTAGCTGCCCTGCCCTGGCAGCACTTCCCAGTGATCGAATCCAGTCGGGTCGGTACCGAGGTGCCACTTGCCGATCATCGCTGTTTGATAGCCGACGTCTTGGAGTAATTTTGGAAACGTTGTTTGCGTGCCATCAAAGCGGTTACCGTTATGCAAGAACCCGTTGATATGGCTGTGCTTGCCCGTCAAGATGCACGCTCGCGATGGGCCACAGATCGAATTGGCACAGAACGAGTTTTGAAACAGAGCACCTTCTTTGGCGATCCGGTCCAGGTTCGGCGTTTGATTGATGCGAGACCCATAGGCACCAATCGCTTGCAGGGCGTGATCGTCCGAGAAAACGAACAGGATGTTGGGCCGGCTCGGCTCGGCGGCATAGATGCAAACGCCTCGTACTACGGGCGTTAGCAGCAAGGCTGCCGTTAGAAGAACGGTACAACCCAACTTGGAGTATGACATGGAAGATGACACGAACGAGGGAGGGGAGTGAGTTTGATCCGAGTGGTTTGGCACGACGGTTAGGCTCGTTTCAAAATATGGAGTAGCGACGCGAAAAATCCTTTCTCAATGGCCTCAAAGGTCTCATCGGTTTGCTCTGCACCCGCGTTCATACGCTCATAAAATACCTCGAGTGCTTGTAACTCGCCTTTGTCCAACCAAACTCCTCGGCACTGGGTACAGACGTCGATGAGCACTTGCGACGCTCCACCGTGTTCACGTCGTTCCATCGTCAGGTGGCATTTTGGGCAGGCCACTTCAGGACGCGATTTCGCCTTTGCCATTTCGTAAGCACGACCGCCCAAATCTGGGCTTTGAGCAAGTTCACGCGAATAATCGTGACCGAACGTTTCCTGAATCTGTTCGAGTTCCCGTGGGTCCAACCACATCCCACCACAATCTGGACACGCATCAACTTGCACGTTCTCTTCGTAGGTCTTGTGAACAAGTTCACACTGATCGATCGGGCACTTCATGGATTGGCATCCGGATGGCTGGGGTGAATGACTGAAACCACTAGCATAGTCATTTCACTCTCAAATGTGTTATTGGGCTTGCTCGCGACGAAAAACGGCAATGCCACGATCACCTTCGACCGCCACATCAACGTACTTCCCGTTGGCCGAAATCGTGAGGCCGGCGGGGCCAAGTTCATTACCCCCGAGCGAGACGGTTTCGATGAAATGCAAATGTCCGCTATCGGGATCGCGTGAAAATCCAGCTAATGTGCTGCTGCGGGTTCCGGTCGCATAGACGTTATTTCCATCAGGCGAAACGAGTAACTCATTGCCGCCGAGAAAATTGCCAATCTGGTCGCGACCGCTCACATGTTCTTCGATCACGCTCAGGGTTCCATCGTCCGCCACGCGGCAAACTCCGATGCAACTGTCACCACTAAAGCGTCCCGCCGATGTGTAGAGAAACTTGCCGTCTCGACTGATCGTGACACTCATGGCGCCCGCCAATCCGGTGACGCCGTTTTGTTCATCGGCCACGATTTGAAGCACGATGGTTTTACCAGATTCCCGATCAAACTCGACTCGCGTTAGCGTACCGGAGTTCGACGAAGTGACGTAGAACTGATTGAGCGTCGGGTGGCAAACAATACCGCGAGGGTTGTCGAAACAATTTCGTTGCCCCACGTTCGATTCGATAAATTCCAATGTTCGATCTGCGGTGATGCGATAGACAAAGATCGCCCCTCGTGTACTCACGCCGATTGCTTGTGGATCGAGTACGTAGAGGAACTTTGCATCGGGCGAAAACATCACGTCGATAGGAAATCTCAAGCTCGGTTGATTGGCCGTCGGCATCACGGTGTGCAGCGGTGTGAATTTCCCAGTCGCTTGGTCACGATGTAGTAACGTCACCGAACGAGCACGAAACGCCACGGCAGCCGCCAAGTCGCGTGTCGGTGCCAACCGCGTCGCGACAGCACCATTGAGGTTTACTGGATCGTGAAGTGTATCGACAAGCGTTAAGCGGCCACTATCGGGATCAATTTCAAAAATGGTGATCGCATTGGACGTATACGCAGTCGCGTACAAGTAGCGTCCATCGGCGGAAATCGCCACTGCGACGACGCGTTCCAAACTCGCTTCACGTTGAATCTCTACGAGCCGAATGCTCCGCCGCAGGTCTTCTAAAATCCGTAGTAGTCTGGCCGCCGCTTCCCCCGTTGCATTCTCCATCGCCGTTTCCATGGCTGGGATCGCTTCAGTACCTAATCGCAGCAGTTCTTGTTCGGCGAGCTGACGCTCTCGAAAACGATTGCCATCGAGCTGTTCAATCAGGTCCAGGATTTTTTCTGCCGACGCGGGTGTTGGCGGATCCGTGTCTGGCGGCTGAGCTTGGCTGGTGCAAATGAACGGAATCGCGATCATCAACACTATAAGAAAAACAGTACGCATGAAGGTGGCCTGAAAACGCGCAGTCGAGACAGGAAAACGAGATGGTGCAGTTTACACCGTCGCAATCGACCGGGTGTACTTTCCAAGTGCAACAATATTGAAGTTCGCTCAAGTCTCTCGCACTACAAACGGAATCGCGGGCACTGGTAGACTGTGTTTCTCCCCATTCCCGCACAAGCAATCTCATGTCTAGCCTCAACACCTCTCGTCGTGGTCCGATCGGCCACCGTTTTTTAGTCCTTGTATTCTCGGTGGGCGTCTCTGTGCTCGCCTTCTGGTTGCTTGGTTACGTGCTGCGTGATATCGACCAAATTGACGGTCCGAGCTATCAAAGCATGGTGACCGAAGCGTTACCGCCACAGTTGATCGAGCAGCAAGAACGCTTGGCGGAACAGCGTCAAGAAAACCAGATTCGCAAAAAGGAAGTTGAGAAACGACGCGATCTATTGCGTCAATCTGTTGAAAACTCTCAGCAAACAATCAATCAACTGCTCGAACTTCAACGACTCAGTTTAGAAAAAGAGGCACAACTATCGAGTGACCAACAAAAGGCATTGGCCGAAAACTTGCAGTCGTTCTTAGATCGCCAACAGCAGTCGCAAACTCTCAGTGAAGAGCTGGTGGGACTAGAAACCGAAACGCAAAGCATTGACGAGCAATCACGAAAATTGGCACAGGATTTACAAACTGCCAAAGAGCCACTCGATCAGCAGTTTCAGACCGCACAGCAAGCACACCAGTGGCGATTGGCCGCCTGGAAACTCGGATTATTGTTGCTTTTCGTCGTGATCGCGGGCGTTCTGTTTTGGAAGCTCGCCGGTGGCACGTACGCCCCGCTGATCTATTCCTTTGGTGTGGCGTTGATTGGACGCGTGCTGTTGGTCATGCACGAGCATTTTCCAGCGATCTACTTTCGATACCTGTTGATTGGTACTGCCTTGTGTGTCACTGTTTGGGTACTCGTCAAACTCTTGCGAACGATCAGCAATCCATCGCAAGAGTGGTTGATCAAGCAGTATCGAGAAGCCTACTCGGCATTTCTGTGTCCCCAGTGCGAGTATCCGATTCGTCGCGGACCACTGAAGTTCGCAGCCTGGACTCGACGAACTCTCCGCAAACGCATTCAAACCGTCACAGCGAGCGATGCTGTGGAAGGCGACGTGCCGTATACCTGCCCATGCTGCGCCACAAGACTATTTGAAACCTGCGAGCAGTGCGGCAAGACGCGTGCGAGTTTGTTGCCGGCATGTGACAAATGCGGTGCGGTTCAAGAATGAGGAACGACGATCGATTTAACGGTAAATTCCCAAAATTTGTTTAGCCGTTCGCTCGGCATTGGCGATGACGGGCGCGATACCGACACCGTCAATCGCATTGGTTGCCAATTCGATGCGGCTGAGTTGTTGCGTCGCCGACCGAATCGCAGACGCAATCTCCAGATGTCCGACGTGGTACTGCGGCATGGCATTGTTCCAGCGTAACACTCGTACAAAGGCGGCATATTCGGTCACACTCATCGCGGTATCCAAACCAATCATGTCACCGAGTTCTGCGGCCACGATGTCGACAATCTCATCGTCACGCTTGTCAAGAATCTCGGGATGCAGTGCACCGCCCACAAAGGCACGAATGATCACGTGACTCTGTGGTGCTCGACCGAGAAATTTTTCGCTGGCAAAACTACCGGCCAGCACGCTACGCCGTTCACTCGGTGGTACCACAAACCCGAAAGTTCGCGGCAATCGCGAGACTCGCGTTCGGGGGACTGCTATCACTACGATCGCGGTAGACGCATACGTGATCGCCTGCAAGTTGGACACAATCGTTTCAATGCAGTTGGATTGCGTTTCATTATGGAGCGTCGCCTGCATCGTGCCCAGCAATCTAGCCGTGACGGATGCGGGTGTGGCCAGCACGATGTGATCGAAGACCTGCTGATCAGTAGCGTTGCGGCTCGGTTTCACCAATATCCCTTGGTCGGTTTGGTTGAGCGATTCGATGGGACAATCGAGGCGGATGTTATCACGACCGATCTTATTCGCGAGCGTCTCAATCAATTCAATCATACCGCCTGGAAAGGCGCGGAACTGTTCATAGCGTGCACCGCTGCTGCCACGTTCGGTACTGTCTTCACCCGATCGCATTCGGCGTAAAGTCGCACGGGCGAGCGAGCCATCGCGGGCTTCCATGTCCCAGATTGGTTTCATCGTCGCAGCCATGCTCAGTCGATCGACGTCGGCGGTGTAAATGCCAGCGACCAGGGGAGCGACGATGTTATTGAGGCACTCGCTGCCAAGGCGACGGGTGACAAACGAACCGACACTCTCATCGCTCAGCGCTGGATCGCGCGGACGAATGAATCGTTCCGCGATGAGTCTTAGTTTGCCAGCGGGCGATAACAGCGGCGTGGTCAACATCGACAGTAGCTTTGTTGGTCGCATCAACACGAATCCCTCGGGGATCGGGATTAAGCGATTACCCCGTGCGATCATCGCTCCCCCGCCATCTTGTTGCGGACGCTGTAGCTGGTCTTCGACACCGAGATTGCGGCACAGGTCTAGGGCGGCGGGCGGTTGGGTGGCGAACATGTCCGCTCCATGGTCGACAATGAATACTTCGCCAGCGGGGTCGACGATCCGCTCAGTATGAATTACCCCACCGATGCGGGGCGAAGATTCAAACAGCGTGAGCTGAATCGGTGTGGATTGCGTTTCGGCCAGCAACCGCAGATGCACAGCGGTGGCGAGTCCTGAGAGGCCGCCGCCGACAATCGCGACTTTCAGCGGACAATCCCCAGTCGGCCAGTTACCAACTACTGAATTCCTCGCCTCCGAAGGTGAATTCGACGCCGAGTTCAACTGTAGAAACACAAGTAAGCGGTCGGTTCGGTGACCTGAACTTGGAATTTCACGTTCGCTTCAATCTCGAATTCCTGGCCTGCGGCGAAGGTTTCAAACGCGTTTTTGCCAGGCAGTTTGGCCGCCATGCTGCCTGAGACCACTTTCATTCGCTCGTGTTCACTGGTGCCAAATTCGTATTCACCTACGGCCATCACGCCGGAGGTGATCCGTCCTTCACTGTTTTCAAAACCGATGGATTTGACTTTGCCGTTGAAGTATTCGTTGACTTTCATAGGTCTATTTTGGGTTAGTGAGGAAGTAAGAATGTCCGTTTTGGTCGTGAAGATCGACGAGTTGCAGGTCATACCCGTCGTTTGCTGAAAGTCTCGGCGACTTTCGCTACATCCATTCAGCCGTCAGAACGAACACTGTAGCGGGGGCACCGGTACGTCGGAAAGTAGCGATCTTGGGTACAAAGGCGGCCTGTGTGCGTTTAACGCTTGTTGTCTGCACAGATTGCTACCGTACGGGGTGGCTTTTGCCTATACTAAGGACTTGGGGAACCTCACGATCACCTTATTGCCTTTTGGCTGCCCCCTCCCGACCACTTTTTCTTATTCGCCATCCGTTTCGGATTTCTCTATGTCGACTACCATCGAACCGCAAATTCCCGATCTCGACAAGCTCACTGCGATGCCGGACGAGGCTGCAGAAGAAGGCGAGTTAGAGGCCGTGCCAGTCGGCCGGTTTGGTTTCCTCAAAGACGCACCTGCGTGGATGGTAAGTACGTTTGTCCATGCGGCAATTTTATTGACGCTCGGTCTGATTTCGTTAACCGATCCGATTAAGATGGTCAATGTGTTGTCGGCGACGGCCACTGGTGAGGAAGGCCCTGAGATCGAAGAGTTCACGATCGAACAGATTGATCCAGGTGAAATGGAAGAAGTCGAGGAGATTACTGAACCGGTAGAGGTCACTGAGACCGTGGAGATGGCCGAGCCGATTTCCGTTGATGTGCCCATGGACATTGCATCGGTGCCCTTGGACGTCTCTGATTTAGCTGCGCAAATGGCACCTTCATCGGTATCCTTGCAATCTTTGGCCTCGGTTAAAATGGCTGCGATGGATAGCCGCTCAGAGAAGATGAAGAAGAAATTGCTGCGCGAGTTGGGTGGAAATTCGGCGAGTGAAGCGGCTGTAACAGAGGCTCTCAAATGGCTTTCGCTGCATCAAACGCGTGCTGGCAGTTGGACGTTCGCGCACAATCTGGTTTGTAACAACGCCTGTGGAAACGGCTGCGAAGAGAATCGCACCGAAGCCTACAACGCTGCAACGGCGATGGCATTACTGCCGTTTCTCGGTGCCGGACAGACGCACAAGTCAGGTGACTTTCAGGCCGTCGTGCGGCGTGGGCTGCAGTTCTTGATTCGTAACGGAAAGCCTGGCACGAAGTCAGGGTTGCCGGTCCTGAACCTCGCTGAGTCCGATGGTAACATGTATTCTCATGGATTGGCCACGATCGCGCTGAGCGAAGCGTACGCGATGACCGAAGACCCGACGCTTGCGGTGCCTACGCAAGCGGCACTGAACTACATCGTTGCGGCACAGTGTCGTGATGGTGGATGGCGTTACGGTTTTCAAGATGCTCGCGGTGGCGATACGTCCGTGGTGGGCTGGCAAGTGATGGCGCTCAAGAGCGGCTATATGGGTCACCTGATCGTGCCACCACAAACCATCCAAGGATCACTGCTATTTCTGGACAAGGTTCAATCCAAAGGTGGTGCGTGGTATGGATACGACAAACCTGAGACCAGATTACGACCGGCCACCACAGCCGTTGGACTGCTCTGCCGTATGTACACGGGCTGGGACAAGAACCATCCGGCGCTCCAAGAAGGAGTCCAAGGACTCGCTAAAACTGGCGTTATTAAAGGTGATATCTACTACAACTACTACGCCGCCCAAGTGTTGCGCCAAACCGGTGGCCCAGAGTGGGAGAAGTTCAACACGGAACTGCGAGATTGGTTGGTCGCCAGCCAGGCTCAAGAGGGCGGTGCGAAAGGTAGTTGGTATTTCCCCAGTGGTCACGTGTCTGGCGCGGGACGATTATGCGTAACCTCGTTCGCGACGATGATTCTCGAAGTCTACTATCGGCACATGCCGCTGTATGCGGAACAAGACGAAGAAGACGATTTCCCGCTGTAGGTGCAAGTGGCTAGAAATCATTCAACATCACTCGTTTGACGGCAAACCGCCACTTAAACAGTCCGATGCTGATCGCGACGCAGTGGGCTGTATCCAGCCAACAACCCCAAGTTCGCTGGTTCA
Source organism: Rhodopirellula sp. (assembly GCA_041740155.1). Lineage (GTDB taxonomy): Bacteria > Planctomycetota > Planctomycetia > Pirellulales > Pirellulaceae > Rhodopirellula. The sequence goes on along the minus strand of JBGSMN010000265.1, from coordinate 69,723 downwards.
TCGTGGGGGTCCGCCAAGAAGGTGCGGTGATACAACGCCAACATCAACAGGTCGTAGTCGATGTTGGGCACGAACTCGAATCGCTCGATCAGTGGGATCGCTAAATGGCGAGCGATTTCTGCTCGTCGGCCTGGCGTGAGATAGTGTCGCCGCTCCACATAGATTGCCAGTGTCCGGGCCATGCTTCGCGAGACCAGGTAATCGCCGGGGATGAACGATGCCAACGGTGCGACCCGTCCATCCTCAATCTTGGCGATCGGTAGTTGCCAGGTCTTTTCGTCGACAATCACCATCGTGCCAGCGGCAATATCACCGAGTCGTTGCATTCGTCGTGTGCATATCACACTGATCAATCCCACGATCCCAGTGGGAATGAAAAATACCGGCGGCACGTCCATCGCAATCTGCGGCAGCGTTGACATCGGTGCTAAATCGGCGATTCGTAACAAATTGCGAATGATGGCACTGCGCGCCGTGATCGGGCATCCGTCCACGTCAATCACGCGGATCCCAAACAACCACTTGCCCACCGTCCGGCCATTGAAATACGTCTCCATCGACGCGCCGTAAAACCAGCTAATCAAAAAATAGCTGACCAATGCAAATCCGAAGGCGAACGCCCCTAGAAACTGAACGCCGGACATCCCAATACCGAATAACAGGGAAATCACAAGGCCAAACATGATCGCATACCGCACGAACACGTCCGTGAGATACGCTGGTAATCTGCGAAACGGACCCGCCAACTGATACTCAAAGGCGATGTTTTCAGGTGTGACGACCTCGATTGTCGTGTCCAGCGGACGGACGGTGGCGGGTTTAGGCACGGCGGGATTGCCGCGTGGGTGATTTCCGGACATCTCCGACGATCCGTCCAGAGGTGGCGGATTCGTGCGAACATCAACGGGGGCAATGGTAGACATGGCATCAATTTACACAAAAACGTTTGCTGGTGGTGCCAGTGCAACTGGGATGTTTTTGTTAAGTTACTGCTCCTGAGCAACGCGTCGCTTCCAATCACAAAATCATCCGAGAGAATCTCGATGGCATCATCTCCGCTTCAATCACAACCCCAATCAACTGTAGAAGAGAGCACGCCCTACCGTACCCGCCCCTCGACCACGACGGGCATGCCCGGCGGGATTCCCTACATTATTGGTAACGAGGCCGCTGAGAGATTCAGCTTCTATGGCATGAAGGCGATCTTGACGATCTTCATGACGGATTACTTGCACTGGATGGGAACGGGTGTGCCAGGACCCAACAGCGCCCTGAGCAACGCTGCGGCCACGGAGCATTTTCATACGTTCACCGCCGCTGCGTATTTCTTCCCAGTTCTCGGTGCGTTGTTCGCCGACGTGTTCTTGGGCAAGTACCGCACGATTTTGTATCTGTCGATGGTGTACTGCCTCGGCCACGCCGCGCTCGCCTTCATGGGTTCGCCACCGATCAGTGCTGGATGGTGGTTGTTCGCAGGTCTGCTGTTGATTTCGGTTGGCTCGGGCGGGATCAAACCCTGCGTGTCGGCACACGTCGGCGATCAGTTCGGCAAATCGAACCAACATCTGCTGACAAAAGTGTACCAGTGGTTTTATTTCAGCATTAACTTAGGTGCCTTCGTTTCAACGCTGTTAACTCCCTGGGTACTGGATCAATACGGTCCGCACTGGGCATTTGGCATCCCGGGCGTCTTGATGGCCTTCGCCACGCTGCTGTTCTGGATGGGACGGAATGAGTTCATCCATATTCCTCCCGGCGGAAAGGAATTCATCAAAGAAACGTTCAGTGTGACGGGACTCTCGGCGTTGCTGAAACTCATGATCATCTTTTCCTTTGTCGCCGTTTTTTGGGCGTTGTTTGATCAAACCGGATCATCGTGGGTGTTGCAAACGAAGAGCCTTGATCGGACCTGGATGGGTGTGACTTGGCTGGAATCGCAGATTCAAGCAGTGAATCCAATTTTGATTCTCACCTTGATCCCGCTGTTTCAGTTCGTCATCTATCCGATCGTCAATCGAGTCTTCACGCTCACACCGATTCGCAAGATTTCGATCGGATTGTTTGTGATGGTCGGTGGGTTTGCGATCGTTTCGTTGCTGCAGGAGAAAATTGATGGCGGTTTGGAACCATCCATCGGTTGGCAATTTTTTGCCTACGCGGTTTTGACCGCTTCGGAAGTCATGGTTTCCATCACCTGTTTGGAATTTGCCTACACACAAGCACCGAAGAATATGAAATCGGTTGTGATGGCGGTGTTCTTGTTCTCCGTCTCGCTTGGCAACGTGTTCACCGCCGTCGTCAATAATTATATCCAAACACCCGCCGTGACTGGATTGGTGGCCGCGCTTGATCGTGATCGCATTTCATCCAGCGAATTTGCGGGTTCCACTATCGACGACGGTGATTTCACCGCGACGGTGCTGCCGAGTGCCGATGAGTCGAAGCTACAGCAGATCGCGGTTGCGGGGCCTGATGGCCAGACCGGTACCGATGATGATGTGATCATCAGCGTCGATGCGGAGGGGACGATCAAGTCGATGACGAATGCATCGAAACCGATCTTTGAAGCGGCTGCTGAAAAGATTGAAAAAGCGTATTTCGACGCGGCGTCGTCGTCAGGCGACACTTTGCCGAGTGTTGATCAAATCACCACGCTCCTGGGTGATGTGCGTGACGCGCACGGCAATCCGATCCGATACAAACTGATTTCTCGCGACCGCTATCAACTCGTCTCCGAAGGTGCTGACAAGATCGACGGAACGAAGTGGGACGAAACACTCACGGGCATTCTCCAACGCCCCAGTGACCAAGACGATGATGGTTCGTTCAGTTGGTTGGAACGACGCAAAATTGAATTGGTCGGTCAGGGAGACCCGGCGAAAACCCAGACCATCACAACGGAACTTCTTAATGCTCGCGGGGGCGGTACCAAAACAACGTTCTCGCGAGATTACGCGATCGGCGGACGAGTGCTGCTCGAGGGTGCATCGTATTTCTGGTTCTGGACGAAGTGTATTTTGATCACCGCGATTGTGTTCGTTCCTGTCGGTTATTTTTACAAAGAGAAAACCTACATCCAAGACGAACTCGATTCATCAACGAACGACGAATCGGTTGCTGAAGGCACCACGGTGGTATGATCCGGCATCCACGTTCTCGCAATGGAAACTCACGATGATACAGCTCGTCGCCGAACGTCCTCTGATGGTCGCGTTGATGCTCGGCGTGCTTGCCGCCGGGTTGCTGTATGGATGGTTGCAGACAGGACGCAAACCGCTGGCGATCAGCGGCGTGCTGATCGCTTGTTTGATTCCCATTTCGTGGATCGTGGCCGAAAACTGGGTGACGGATCGTGAACAGATTGAACAACTGATCTTTCAAACTGCTGACGCCGTGGAAGCCAACGACCATGATCGCGCGGTGGCGGTGATCGACGATGATGCGACTCGTCGGCAAGCACTTGCTGAGTTACCAAATTGGGTCTTCAGCCAAGCCGATGTGGGTAGCATTCGTAGTATTCGTATCATCGAAAACACGCAGCCACTTCAAGCTGACGTGGACATGATCGTCAAAGTTGAACTTAGTAGCAAACGCGGTGCGATGCAGAACATGAGGTTTCCGCGACGATTGATGTTGACCTTGGAAAAACGTGGAACATCGAGTCATGCCGTCAACGGCGGCTGGGTGGTCACGAAATACCAACACCTTGATGTGATTGGTCCCGTTGATGCGACGACACCGATGCAATCTCCTTACTAGTTCTGTTTTCATGACCCCAGCTCGTTTCATTTCGTTTGACGGTATCGACGGAGTCGGCAAGTCGACCCAAATCGAGCGGCTCGCCGCTTCACTTCGCGATCGAGGTGCTGATGTGCTGGTAGTGCGAGATCCAGGCACAACGCCGATCGGCACGCAGCTTCGCGCGATCTTGCTCGATGGCGAATTAACCATGCACCGCCGGACCGAAGCGATGCTGTTCATGGCGAGTCGTTGTGAAATGGTCGAGACGGTATTGCGACCGGCACTCGCTGCTGGCAAGACCGTCATCTCGGACCGTTTCTTGCTCGCCAATGTTGTCTACCAGAGCACCCCTGATAACGGCGCCGCGAGTGAAGTCACACCGCAAACGCTATGGCAGATGGGGCATCTCGCCTGCGGTGATTTGCATCCGGATTTAACTTTGCTGCTTGATTTACCGGTCGATCAAGCTTATCAACGACTCGGTGACAAAGTCGATCGGATGGAAGCCAGAGGTCGCGATTATCTGGCCAGAGTTCGTACGGCATTTCTCGAGCAACTGCCTCACACTGGCGGACGTGGAGAAGTGGTTTCCGCAGCGGGCAGGGTCGATGACGTCGCCGATCGGATTGCCAGTGTTGTCTTTGGAAAACCCTCCAATGAATGTCAAACTTGATTCGCCATCGTATTTGGCAACAAAAAACGGCCATCTTTCGATGGCCGTTTACTGACAGTGACACACATCATGAGTAACGAGTCTGTCCCAAATGGAAAGCGAACTTAAAAGCGGCTGGTGAATTGAGCGTAAAAGAAGTCGGCGTCGAAATCACCGTTGAGAGCATCACGACCTGGAACCACGGGGATCGTGGTTTCCTGATAGTAGTCGCCACCAGCGAAGTGTGAGTAGCCTAGCACGACGTTGTTGCGGGCGTTGAGATTGATATCGAAAAGGATATCAATTTCATGGCCAAGATCTTTTGACTGAGCCGCATTGGCAGTGTTGTAGGGTGTCATCACCACACTGTATGGCGTGGTGGCTTGATCAAGTCGGAAGTAGTGATACCACAGAATCATTGAGACTTTGTTGTTCAACGGCGTGGCGCTGAAGATGTTGAAGTCGTGCAGGTTGCGTCGACCGAACAAGTCCATGAAGCCGTTGTACTTGTGTGCTAATGGATAGAGGTGATCGTATCCACCGTCGGCACGGTCGACGTCAGCGAAATCTTCTTCACCTGATGCCCAGTCATAATACATCCAGACGGTAGGACTGAGGAAGTTCGTTTCAAGTTTGCGACCGAGCCCAGCCGTGATGAATGCGGCAGAATGATCGCTGGGGGTTTCGTTCTCACCGAACTGATAGGCACCTTCAAAATCATACAACGTTCCGCCCTTGGTGGCTCCACTGACACGGCTGCCGAGAGTTTGAAGACTGTAGCCTTCAGTACGGTCATCGCTGCCGAGCCAATAGGCTTCCATGGTTCCCAATGCCGTGTTCTGTTGCGTTGCGTAAGCACCATAGAATTGGATGTCTTCATTCGCCTCGTCTAACTCATCGGGTAGAACGGGTACGAACGCAGTCCAGAAGGCATCGATCGAAGTATCACCATTTTGATACATCCCACGGACACCATCAAAGGTCCGACGAGTGTTCGCCCAGTCCAGTGGCGAAACCGTTCTTTGAGCACCAAAGAGCAATTCTTGACGACCGACACGAGCGGTGAATTTTCCGTTGTCTCCATCGAAAAGTTTGACATCGACGAACAGATTGTGGAAGTCGAGATCGTTCTCCTCGATGGGACGTGGATTGAAATCTTCCCCCATTGAGTTGGCATGAAGCATTTCACCGAATACGCGAATGTCATCGCAAGGTTTCCAGTTAGCATAGTAACGTTGCCGCGAGAGCCAGAAATTGTCGTCACGACCAGTGATGCCGAGGCCACGATGATTGCGTTCGTTGTGGTAGCGGTACCGCGTTTCGCCGCCGAGATCGAGGGTTCCTAGTGGTGTTTGCAGATTCTTAAAATTGTCGGAAAAGAAACGAGGCCCATCGTAGTAAGGATCGTTCAGATAAGAGAAATCGTTGTTATAGTAGACACCCGCGTACGCTGAGTTCAATTTTGCGAGAGCAGCTTCCTTCTTCTTTTTTGTGTCAGCCGGTTTAGCAGCAGGTTGATACGAGGTGACGGGCATCGGATCGTAGGTCTGAACAGGCTGCTCGATGATGTACGGCTGGGTCGGAGGGGCTTGCGCAGCATCGTTTTGAGCGATGGTGCCGTCGACAACAACGGCATCCGCAATCGGCGCAGACTCTTGCATCCCTATTTGTAGAATGACGGACTCCAGTCCGTTCTCGCTGATCTCTTGAGCGGTCGCGGAGGCGATGTTCATGCCACTCAATGCCATCAATGTGATGGCGGCAAATAGCATCCTACGGCGGCGATGGGTACTGCACTTCATGCGTAATATCCTTCCCTAAAAGGGTGAATTGAAAGAGAGAGAACCTCGCCGCGCATTGGAAACGCACTCAGTCGACCCGCTACCGCAGGTAGGCTTGTTTCATTTCTGTCGAGACATATCGGGTGCCATCAAACGCAAGGACAACATGAAACGTCTGTTCGATGGGTCTGGCAACGAAATCACAGATCGACCGAAAGGCGTGACGATGTCGCTCAAAGACGGTCACCAAAGCTATTTTGCTTTAAGCAGGTCTGGCAAGATCGGGCGAAATGTTAGAACCGTCAAACTTGAGTAGACGTGTTGTCCGTTTGCTCATCACGGTGGATTGCTGCGATGTTGGGGAGAGTCCAGCACCACAGCAACACAAACAGCCCCGTGCAGGCGTAGCCCGCCACATACTGCAACACCGCTGGTAATGACTCGGGGGGCAGTGCCAGCGGATTGTCAGCGTCAACTAGGAAGGGAACAAACAAACGATTGCCTTGAAGCGGTGAATGAATCACCCCCACAAAGGTCAATGCTGCACACAAGAGCAGCACTCCAGCGGCGAGCTTGAGTTTGTGGTCAATCATCGAAGCGAGCATCCAAGCCCACAACAGCCCCGTGACAATAAATCCGTTGCTTAACATCCGCAGTGTTTCTAAATCATGACGTAGCGGACCACCATTGAGATCGCCTCGCGAAATACCCGCCGCGATGATCGCGACATCACCGAAAATGCGGTCCGGCAGACTGATCGCCAAATAAGCGAGTGCTGGCAAACACGCAATCGCCACGGCGGCATAGTGCCGACGCGGCGTAGCAAGAAAGGTTTGCGAGGTGATTTCTAAACCAACAAAAACCAAAATCGGATACACCGCTGGTGCCGGAATCCAAGCGTTCAGCCAAGCGAAATAACCAAACGTGCCTGCCGTTCCGATCAACAATGCGGTCGCCAACGTATACGCTGCTCGCCCCCCCATCGCTTTGTAAGCCGGATGACCTATGTACGGAGTCGTCTGAATCACACCGCCCGATAAACCCGCGATCAACGTCGCCATTCCTTCTACTCCGATCACGACCCGGGCATCGTATTCATCACCCGCCGAAGCCGCGCTCTCGGTACAGTCAATGCCACCGACGACCGTTGCCAATGCAAACGGTAGGACGAACGGAAGATACGGAACCGCATCAGAGAAGGCGGCAATCCAATCACCCCGCCAACTCGTCATCCACTCTACTGAGAACCAATGAATCGTCACACGGGCAGGGAACTCGTAGCCGAACCAGCCCAATGCGCACATGAAATAATAGACTCCGCCAGCGACAATGAGTGCACCGAGCGTGCCGGGTGTTCGCCCCGGCAAGGGCACGTGACCAATCAATGTGCCTAACACGATCACCAATGCCAGGATGCCAGGGATCGGGGTGCCAAGAATGTGTGTGAGCGGAAAAAAGCTAATCAAGATCAAGGCGATTGCCGCCAACGAACCGAGCAACCCTGCACGCGGGACGATCGAACGCACCCATTGCGAAAAGGGGGCGCACACAATTTTCACAATACCGCAAAACACCACACACCAAATTCCAATATGCCAAGTGTGTAGAGACGCTGTCATCTCGTCCATTCCGGCTGTGCGGGCGGCACTATACGCAGGCCCCAGCACCAACAGAATCATGCCGAACGTGGAGGGCGTGTCCAGCCCCAATGGCATTGCCGTCACATCGCTGCGTCCTTCTCGCCGCGCCAGTGATAACGCGATAAAGAAAAACGCGAGATCGCCCAGTAACACCCCGATCGCCGTGCCAGGCACCATGTGCGACACCGCAAACGAGGTGGGCAACCCGAAGCCCGCCAGCAACGCCACCATCAACAATAGACCTGCCAAGTTGTCGAGCATCAACCCGAAAAATGCGTTGATATCACCCGTCGTCGCCCACCAAAAGCGAGGCAGTGGTGGTTGGTTTTCCGTCATGAATCATTTCCGTCAAAAGGTTCGGCTGAACAGGTGTCGCAATGGCCTCACAAGCATAGCGAATGAACAGTCGGACATAATGCCGCACGACGAAATCACTAATCACAACTGAAGAAAACAGATCGTCCCTAGTAAAAGTGCATATTGTCGTATACATTCAGTTGATCCAGACCGAACCCGTTCCTCCGATTCACTTTCAGCAATAACGTTTATGAGCAGCGAGCACGCACGACCGGAGACTGCCGCCGCCGGTTCGGATACCGTTCGCTCACCCGAGACGGCAGCTCGCTCAAACGGCTTCGGCAAAGGCGCGATTGTGTTCGCGATGTTCCTCGGATTGCTCGCCGGGGTTGGCACGTTCACGTTCGGATACGGCAAGGGTGCCAGCTATCTCAGTAACGACCCGAACACCTGCGTGAACTGCCACGCGATGCAAGAACACTTGGACTCTTGGCAAAAAAGCAGCCACCATCACGTCGCGGTGTGTAACGATTGCCATCTGCCACATGATGCGATCGGCAAATGGGTGACGAAAGCCGACAACGGTTTTTTCCACTCGCTCGCCTTCACACTGGGCAACTACAAAAACCCAATCCAGATTAAACCACGCAACAAACGTGTCACGCAAAGCACCTGTGTGTCGTGTCACGCCGATTTAGTTCATCCGCTGTTGCCGGTCATTGATGGCGGTGACATGCAGTCGTGCGTTCATTGCCACTCCCAGGTTGGTCATGCACACCGCTAATCAACAATCAATGACTCGTTCAACTCACTTGCTCAGCTTCTACTCCACCTTCGATCACTTTTCAAACGTTCTCCTAACGGTTCCCCACCATGGCATCTGAAAAACAACGCAGCGTCGGTTGGCTCGCTCTTTTAACAGCACTCGTTGCCTTAGCGACCGTCGGCGTGGTCTCATTGTTAGTGAACATTTTTGAACGCAAGCAGGAAGCTCGCAAGCCGTTCGTGCGATTGGTCGAGGTCAACGAAGTCAGCTCGGACCCTAAACCTTGGGGCATCAATTTCCCGCTGCAATATGAAAGTTATTTGCGTACCGCCGATACCGAACGAACTGAGTATGGTGGCAACCATGCGCTACCACCCAGCAAGTTGGAGAAAGACCCGTGGCTGAAGCGATTGTTTGCAGGTTACGCGTTCAGCATTGATTATCGCGAGGCTCGTGGACACGCCTATATGTTGGGCGATCAACAGGTCACCAAACGCGTTACCGACGTCCAACAAGCGGGCGCGTGTTTGCATTGTCACGCGTCGATCATTCCCACCTACCGACGCATCGGTTTGGAAAAAATGGGAGTGGAACCGACGACGGAAAAACTCGGCGAAGCGTTCGATCAAGAGGCCGTGATAGAAGGTTTTCGTGCGCTCAGCCGGATGAAATATGAAGAGGTCGCTCTCGAAATGACGAAAACGCCTGATGGCACGAAGAACGCCGCCGCAGGCGACCCGCATCTCGGTGATGCTCATCCCGTCTCCTGCGTCGATTGCCACGACCCTGAAACAATGGCGATTCGTGTGACGCGTCCTGGATTCATTGAAGGTATTGCCAAACTTGCTCGCAGCGACGATTCCGTTCCGCACTTGCCGAGTATCCAGCGTTGGCGAGATTCTGGATCGAAGGAACCTTACGATCCCAACGTGCATGCCACCCGGCAAGAAATGCGTTCGTATGTCTGCGGCCAGTGTCATGTTGAATACTACTGTGCCAGCAAAATGACATTGACGTTCCCATGGAGCAATGGTTTGAAAGTCGAAAATCTCGAAAAAGAATGGGCTGAAACCAAATTCCCGAGCGAAGATGGAACAGAAGGCGGCGGTGGTGAGTTCTTCGATTACGTTCACAAAGAAACGGGCACAAAGGTCTTCAAGGCACAGCACCCCGAGTTTGAACTATGGAGTCAGGGCATCCACGCTCGCGCAGGAGTGAGTTGCAGCGATTGTCATATGCCTTACGAGAAACAAGGCGCCACGAAAGTCAGCAGCCACTGGGTTCGCAGTCCGATGTTGAATATCAACAAAGCCTGCCAAACCTGTCACCATGTTTCTGAAAACGAGTTGCAAGCGCGCGTGACAACGATTCAAGACCGTACGCGGGCGTTGATGGACCGGGCGGCAGTCGCCATGACGGATATGCTCGACGCGATCCTGGCGGCTCAAGCAGCCGGTGCCAGCGAAGAGGAACTTCAACCGATTCGCGACTTGCAGCGCAAAGCGATGTGGCGGTTGGATTACATCAGCAGTGAAAACTCCAAAGGGTTCCACGCCAGTCAAGAATCCGCAAGGATTCTTGGTGAGTCGATCGACTACAGCCGCCAAGCGCAAGCGGCCGCGTACAAATTATCGGTAGGCAGTAAGCAAGCCGCCCCCGAGGAAGTCGCCGATATTAAATAGTGGCACAATGCTTGTTGTTCTGAAGAACTGTGCGAAAGCCTGCGAGGCGACGATCATTCGGTCAACACCTCAACCGATTGAGATGCTCTAACCGCATTCGTTCAAACTTTTGATGAACAGGAGCTATCGATCACGTTTTCGTGCGGCGGCGGTCAGACGTCGTAAGCCTTCCAGGCGTTTGCCAAAACCGCTTGCGTGTTTCATTTGTAATGCCCCCGTCAGCAATTCTGCATCGGTTACGTTGCGGGGTGACAAATGCGGCGTGATGCGGCCTCGGCGTGTAGAAATCACGCGGGGTGTTGTCATCGCGAGCAAACCTTCGGGACCGCGTGTAACTCCGAAGCCACTCTCACCGCGTCCACCAAACGGTAACCGCGGGTCGGCTGTCGGTGCGATGAGATCGTTGATCGCCACCGAACCGACGTTCAATTGAGCGGCGATTTTTGTGGCCGCTGCGTGTTGTCCGAAAACCGACGCTGCCAGCCGGTACCGATTGCTGTTGATTTTTTCGATGACTGTTTTTTCATTGACATCGCTAATCAGGGACATCACGGGAGCAAACAAATCGGTTTGCAAAATACGGTGGTCTGCCGGAATGTTGCTGAGCACGACCGCTGCCATCCGGCCACTGCGTTGAAACTCGCCCGCATCAAAGCGCCCGACAAGATCCACGGCGCCGGCGCGAAATGCGGACGCGAGTTGTTCGGTCACCGAGGCACGGGCGGCAACGTGGACAACCATCTCGTCGGCTTCACGCAATCGTGAGAGCAAACGTTCAAGCCAAACAGGTTCATGGGGTTGATCGACAGTGAACACCCGCCGCGGCCCGATACAGGTGGCTCCGCTATTGAACAGCAAGCCGAAACATAGCGCATCGACAACGCGTTGTTTGTCGGCCGAAGGGAGCACAACGACGGCGTCCACACCAGAAAGCTCGACGATCGCGGGTGTGATTTGTTCGGCAGTTTGTCGCAGTACAGCGCGGCCTGTGGAGGCCGCTCCCGTTAACACAACCAGATCCACGCCTGCGGAAATCGCCGCTTGAGCCGCCGCCGTCGAGCTATCAAGTATCTGTAAGGCTTCGGCAGGAACACCGGCGGCGAAGAATGCATCGGCCAAGTTCGTGGTCACGTCTTCGCTGCCTGGTGCTGGCTTGAGCAGCACGGTATTGCCAGCGGCAAGCGCCTGGGCGGATTGCACACCACTCAAAAGAATCGCGTAATTCCATGTCCCCAAAATCAGCACGCGTCCCAGTGGTATCCGCTCCACGATACTCCGCACGCCCCACATCCAGAGCGGGCGCCCGGAAAAACCCACGCGGCGACTGGCCAATGTCCGCGGACCACGGCGGGCGATCCACCCTAAGGCATCGCATAAGGGGATCAGCTCCGAGGCGACCGTCTCCACGTCGTCGATTCGTTGTGCACTACGTGAACTCGCAATCAAACTGTCTACCGAGCTCGCGATCTCGTGCCGCACCGCGCCGACGATTCGGCAACGCTCAGTGATGGGCCGCATAGCCCAAATTGATCGTTCGTGATAATTTGTGGTTCGTGTCAATTCGTTCTCTTTAGTTTGGAAAACCGGGTGACAAACAATCCTATCAGGGCAGTTCATTCCAAGTGAGTGCCCGGAATCAATTGCTGCCGGGGGTCATTGGCCAGTCCCCTGCGATGCGTGAAGTCGACCGCGTGACCCGCAAGGTCGCCGCCAGTAACGCATCGGTGCTGATTTTAGGCGAAACCGGTACGGGCAAAGAACTCGTCGCCTCCGCCATCCATCAACTCAGTCACCGCAGTGGTGGTCGGTTCGTCAAAGTCAACTGTGGCGCGTTGAGCGAGAGTTTGCTCGAGAGTGAATTGTTCGGTCACGTGCGAGGTTCGTTCACCGGTGCGATTGCTAACCGGACCGGTCGTTTTGAAGCGGCGGATGGCGGTTCGATTTTTCTCGATGAAATCAACTCCACTACGATGACACTTCAAGTCAAACTGTTGCGGGTATTGCAAGAGAAAGAATTCGAGCGCGTCGGCGATACCGCCACACAGCGGACGGATGCCCGCGTCATCGCCGCGAGTAACCGCGACCTGATGCGGCAAGTGCAGCACGACAAGTTTCGTGAAGATTTGTATTGGCGGCTGAACGTTGTTCCGATCGAGATCCCGGCGCTGCGTCATCGTCGCGAAGATATCCCGGCATTGGTCTCGTTCTTCTTGGATCATTACAATGACATCAATGATCGCTACGTCACGCATATTGAACCCCGCGTGATGCTGGCGCTGCAAGAATACCATTGGCCTGGCAACGTGCGTGAGCTGCAAAATTATGTGGAACGCGCTGTTGTGATGAGTGATACGGATGAATTAACACTCGATTTGTTGCCCGCTTGTGTGACCCGCGGCGAACCGATCGTAAGCGGTTTCAACGGTTCATTTGCCGGTGGCGACGTGGTGTTGGACGAGACTCGATTGTCCAATTACGACGGCATCGAGGGGACGACCTCGGGTGCTGCCCCCAGCCCGACCTCTCGGTTAGATCGGATGGACGTGAAAACGCTTAGCCGATTTGTCGTTTTGCAAGGACTCGCTGAAGCCGATGACGATGAAAACGTGCATGCTGCGGTTGTCGATCAAATCGAAAAGGAACTGATCACTCAAGTGCTCGCGCAGTGCAGTGGCGTGCAAACGAAAGCGGCCGCTCGGTTAGGCATGAATCGAAACACGCTCTACAAAAAAATGAAGCAGTACGATTTGGGGTAAGGACGGCATCGTTTCTGATTGTTTATTATGCCGACGGCGTTCGCAGGCTGTTGATTTAGTTAAACGACGAAAACAACAGCCCGTTAGCTGCGGGGTTCCGCCTGATACTTCGGCCCACAAACGGCCCAGCCACAAACGAAACTCTCGGCGAGTTTTGCTACAATACCTATTTCCCCACCCGCCTGACTCACGCGAGCAACCTACCCATGGACAGACGTACCTTTCTCACGAACTCCACCATCGCTGCTACCACCACTGCCGCGGTCGCCAGCCGCGCCTATGCGGAGTCCACCAATCAGCCGCGACGAGTGGGCTTGATCGGATGCGGATGGTACGGCAAATGCGATTTGCTACAGTTGCTGAACATCGAGCCCGTTGAAGTCGTGTCGCTGTGCGATGTGGATTCAAAAATGCTCGCTGAAGCAGCCGACTTGATTCAGTCGCGTCAGAAATCTGGCAACCGACCGCGCACCTATGCCCGCTTCGACGAGATGCTCGCTGAGAAAGATCTGGACATTGTCTTGGTCGCCACACCGGATCATTGGCATGCACTGGCGATGATCGCAGCCGTCAACGCTGGTGCTGATGTGTACCTGCAGAAACCAACCGGGGTCGATACGCTCGAAAGCAAAGCGATGCTCGACGCCGCGCGAGCGACTGGTCGAGTCGTGCAGGTCGGTACGCAGCGCCGCAGCACCCCACACCTGATCGATGCCAAACAACGTGTCGTCCAAGAAGGATTGCTGGGCAATGTCGCGTTCGCCGAAGTCTGTTGCTACTACCACATGCGGGCGAACAAGAATCCGCCCATCATCGCTCCACCTGAACACCTCGACTTTAACGCATGGACGGGTCCCGCGCCTTTGCGTGGGTATAACGAAGTGATCCACCCACGGTCATGGCGAGCGTTCATGGAGTATGGCAATGGAATCGTCGGCGATATGTGTGTTCACATGCTCGACCTCGTTCGCTGGCAACTCGAGCTGGGTTGGCCCAAACGCATCAGCAGCGTGGGTGGCATCGCTGTTCAAAAAGATTCCATTGCTAACATCACCGATACTCAAACCGCCACCTTTGACTTCGATGATTTGGACGTCGTCTGGACGCATCGCAGTTGGGGCGAGGCACCTGATCCGCAGTACCCCTGGGCAGCGGTACTCTACGGTGACAAAGGCACTTTGAAACTGAGCGTCAACCGTTTCGATTTTGAACCTCGCGGAGGCGGTAAAAAACTCAGTGGTGAGGCGGTCATTGAATTGGATCAGTATCCAAGTGATGAAGCCGACAAAAACCGCTGGAATTTGGAACTGCATGTCGCGTCAGCGATCCGCGGTCATATGCGAGATTTCCTCACCGCGATTGACCAGCGAAGCAAACCGATTGCGGATATCGAACAAGGTCACATCAGCAGTGCGTCATGCTTCATGGCCAATAATGCAATGCAACTTCAGCGGACCTTGGCGTTTGATCCGGCCACGCACACCATCCCCGGCGACGCCGAGGCCACTGCCGCCCTCAAACGGCCCTATCGGGCACCCTATCTGCACCCGGCAGGTTGACCTTGTCATGAAAACGACATCCCCTGTAGACTTCCTGTTGTCGCATCGTTGATCCGTCCGGATCTTGGTGTTGTCGTGTCTCACCGACCCACTCCAGCCTTGAGGGCTGGCCCTGCGGTGGTCGGTTATTTTGTTCGATCGTCGGACGATCGTTCCTAGAAGTTGTCTTCGCTCAGTGCCCGTGGTTCCCCACCGCTGGCGGCATTGAGTTTGTTGAATACGAAAGAATCGCGTTTTGGTTGGCTATTGCTGACTGATTCCTGGATTGACATTCACTGGCAAGGAGTGCCGAACATGAAATCCCTCAGTAACAACCCCATCTTTCCAAACTTCGGCATCAATCTCCCACCGGGGGCTCTGACAAGCTGTCTTCTAACAATCTTACTTGGTTTGCTGGTCGCTACACCGGTGTTCGCGGAAGCCCGGTTGCACCGTGGTGGTGTCGAATTCCAAAGCCACGACGGAGCAATTACGTTCTCAAGCGATTTCCCTGGTGGGCGCATGAGCCAATGCACTCAAATCAATGACGATACCTTTGCGGTCACAATCGCACCCGAATCGGATCCAATCAACGATTCCGCCTGGTACGCGTTTCGTATTCGATCGGAACAGCCGCGAACGATTCGCATTCTGCTGCATTACGTTGGCGGCTCACACCGCTACGATCCAAAAACGAGCCGTGATGGCGAGAATTGGGTTCCAGCGACGGAGCTGCTCGCCAGCACCAGCAATTCGCTTCAAGAAGTGGAGTTACAAATCCCTGTCGATTCCAAGCCTCTGTGGATTGCAGGGCAAGAATTGCTGAGCACCGATGAGGTCTCACAATGGGCCAGTCGGCTCACCAAACTACCGCATGTTCAAAAAAATTGTGTTGGACAGTCCGTTCAGGGGCGATCCGTTGATGAATTGACGATCACGCAAGCGACGCAGCCCGACTATGTTTACATCATCGCTCGCCAACACCCGCCGGAAGTCACCGGTGCGATTGGCATGATGCACTTTGTCGACTCATTGGCCGGTTCATCAGAGTTGGCCGAAAAATTCCGCAAACGCTTTGCAACCTTGGTGGTTCCCACCGTGAATCCTGATGGTGTCCATCATGGTCATTGGCGATGCAATGCCAACGGGGTGGATTTAAATCGTGATTGGTCGCACTTCACACAACCCGAATCACGGGCCATCCGTGATCGTTTGCTGGAGTGCCGACGGGCAGGTGAAGATCGTCTGTGCCTCTTCGTTGATTTTCACAGCACTTACGATGACGTGTTCTATATCCCAGCTCCCAATGACCGAATCTTTCCGGCAGGTTTTACTCAGCAATGGTTCTCATCCATTCGAGCACGCTTTCCAGGCTATAACGTCGCCGTCGATGCGAATCACAATGCGCATCGCAGCACGAGCAAAGCGTGGGTCGATCGCACGCTCGGAGTGACTGCCGTGACGTACGAATTCGGCGACGAAACCGATCGTGAGATAATCAAGGACGTCGCTAATGGAGCGGCCGAAGAAATGATGCGATTGCTGCTCGATTTGCCGCAGAACAAAGCACTGTTGCTCGCGGAGTCGAGCAAAAATCCGTCTGAGAAGAAACCACAAGTCAGCGAGCCAGAGATTCGGTTAGTCTCAGGTGTGGAAGACGGTGAAGTGGTGGAACTGAGATAACACTCGTCGTAGGTGTTGTCAAAGCTCCTCTCACGATAGAATCTTTGAAAATCCATTACGAAAACTGCCCTCTTCTCAAACTGAGAAGAGGGCAGCGATGAGATGCACTGGACATCTTTGTCTCGAGGCTTATGCGCTCTTGGTTGTTGGCATCGTGAACAATTTCTTCGTTCCCGAAATGACGGTCTCATCAATCGTGTACACACGCCCATTTTCTTGTTCGGGCAAGTCGTACATGATGTCCAACATGACTTCCTCGGTGATTCCGCGCAGACCCCGTGCACCGACGCCTTTGTTGATTGCTTTTTCGGCAATCGCTCGCAAGGCTCCGTCAGTGAAGTGTAACTCGCAGTTTTCCATCGCAAACAAAGCTTGGTACTGCTTCACGAGCGAATTCTTCGGCTCCGTCATCACCTGGATCAAACCTTCGACATCGAGTGGTTGTAGATAACTGATCACTGGCATCCGACCGACCAACTCAGGAATCAAACCGAACTTCAAGATGTCTTCGGTTTGGACCTGTGCGAGCAAGTCCGAGACGCTCTGTTCGTTACGCAGTGAACTGGCTTCGCCGAAACCTAACGTGCGATGTCCAAGTCGACGGCGGATGATGTCTTCGATTCCGACAAACGTGCCACCGCAGATGAACAGGATGTTACTCGTGTCCATTTGGATGTACTGTTGCTCGGGATGCTTCCGTCCACCTTGCGGCGGCACGTTGGCGATATTGCCTTCGAGCATCTTGAGCAGGCTTTGTTGCACGCCCTCACCTGACACGTCACGAGTAATTGAAACGTTGCCGTTGGTACGGCCGATCTTGTCCACTTCGTCAATGTACAAAATCCCTCGCTGAGCCGCTTCAACATCAAAGTCGGCTGCGTGCAGAAGTTTCAACAACAAATTTTCAACGTCTTCGCCCACGTAGCCAGCTTCCGTCAATGTCGTCGCATCGCCGATGGCAAAAGGCACGTTGAGCATCCGAGCCAGTGAACGAGCAAGCAGTGTTTTGCCGCTACCGGTCGGACCAGCCAACAGAATGTTGCTCTTTTCGATCTCGACATCACCGTTGCCTTCCCAACCGCTCGTCAATCGCTTGTAGTGATTGTGTACCGCGACGGCCAGCACGCGTTTCGCAGAGACTTGACCGATTACATAATTGTCGAGATGTTCGACAATGGTGCGTGGGGCTGGGATTTCACTGAACAGCGATTTCGACGGGCCACGTCGACGTTGTTCTTGATCGAGGATCGACTGACACAGATCGATGCACTCGGCACAGATATAAACGTCGCCAGGCCCTTCGACGAGTGGCCCGACGTCACGATAACTCTTACGACAAAAACTGCAAAACGCATTCTTCTTTGTCGACGCACTGCTACGGCGTGAGTTGGAAGATTCCTTGGTGGGCATACACGACTCCTTTACTTATTGGAGTCCCATTTACAAATCATCAAAACGGTGCGTGCTCAGCAACTCTCATGAACGTCATTCGTCGACACGGAGGGAGATCCGTAAGTCGATGAAATGGTTCGCACTGAATACAGGTTGTCTTGAAAATCTAGTAAAAAGGATCTCGACACATCGATGGTTGAGCCACGACTCGAATGCTTTTCACGCTGCCAGTGGCCAACGCAACGATCCGGGAAGGATTGATTCGTCAACACACTCTTTGCTTGAAGGAACATCCGTGTCCTCGAAGCTCGAGCCATTCGTGGTTTTGGGTAATGGTAACATTTAGCAGTCGTTGGTATGCCCGATCAAGGTTCGCACCGATTCGTCTTCCATTGGTATGAAAGCAGAGTCCGTGGTTGCCGTGATCAATTGGGAGGGCGGAACGACTAGCTGGATTGGGTATCGGTTGATCGCCTACAGGATGAGTGGTTGTCGGGTTCCACAATAGACCCAGGTGAAGTCAGCTCGACGGTGTTTCGGACGCAGACGAATCAGGTTTTGACTGATCAGTACTCGGTCGATTGAAACTTGGTTTAGGAGAGCGGACTGGTGGGGACGTGGTGGAGAGTGACGACGCTAAATGTGTGCGGGCCGATGATTGTATAGTTCGGAATTCTGCTTCGCTGATCTCACCTTTGCGAAGCATTTCTTCTAGGTTTCCAAGCCCTTCGGAGCCTTGATGCTGGTCTTGGGTGGTGTAGTCGCGCAATCTTCCCAACAGCCAAAATGCAAACGTGATCACGACGAGTAAGATCGTCATGGCGAGACCAGCCCGCATGGCTGGCGTTTCAATCATATCTGGCATAACCGTTGGCTCGAACGCGTCCACTATCCTGCGTCAATCAAGACCGTCACCGATGATTCATCCGGGCGTTTGTCCCCAGCGTTGAGGACACCTCCATGATAGACGTGTCTGCCTGGGCGGGTCCACCATTTTTTAGACGGGAATTGCGGACTTTCGTGTTTCACGGCAAATTTTTCACTGGCGGCGGGCTGGCTTCAATACGCTCGCAGGGCGGTTTTCACGCATAAGTCAGCAATCCGCTAGGATTGCCGCCATAATTCTGCGTCGCCACGAAGTAATCGCATCTGTTAAGGCTCTCCTTCTTAATCTGCCTGCCGTTCCAAACTGAAATGAAAAAATGTCCGAAACCTTTGAAACCGAGCCGGAAAATGTCGCCGTCACCCAACCCAGCTCCGACTCTGGACAGGCCGTTTTCCGCGAATCCAACCCAGGGAAGATTGATCGGCTGAGCCATCCTGCATTCCTCGGTTTCCTAGCCACGCAGTTCTTCGGTGCGTTCAACGACAATCTGTTCAAACAGTTGCTGTTGCTCTTGGCGATCCCTACCGCCGTTGTGGCGGGTGCGTCCGAAGCGGGGATGCTCGATTCGGCTGCCGTGGTCGAGGGCGTGCAGTTGGCTGATTCTGCCCCTGCCACTGCCGCTCCAGCCGCCAACGGTGCCGATTTGCAAGGCGTTGCCACAATCGTCTTTGGCATCCCGTTCGTCATCTTCGGTGGCCTGGCAGGTTTCCTGGCTGATCGCTTTAGCAAGCGTACGATTATCGTCTACAGCAAAGTGGCCGAGATCGTGATCATGGGACTGGGCTTACTCGCATTCCTTGCCACACCAACGATCGGATTCACCGGGTTGTGGATCGTGCTGTTCTTGATGGGACTGCAGAGCGCGTTTTTCGGGCCAGGTAAATACGGAATCTTGCCCGAGATGTTACCTCGCGATCAACTCAGCCGAGGCAATGGCCTGGTCTTAATGACGACGTTCATTGCGATCATTATCGGCACCGCCATCGCGGGTCCACTCAAAGACGCGATCGTGCCACCAGAGATGCCACGCATGCAAGCAGCGTCCGGGCTGTGGATCGGGTCGCTGGTATGCGTGGGCATCGCGGTGATCGGCACCTTGACGAGTCTGCTCATTGTCCGGCTGCCGGCCGCCGAACCGGACCTGCAACTCAAACCCGAGAATCTGGCCATCCCTCGTGAAATGGTGAAACTACTGCGCGCTGACACGCCTTTACTGCTATCACTGTTAGCATCCTGCGTGTTTTGGTTGATCGCGGGTCTGACGATTCAATCCGTGAATTCGCTCAGTAAAACGCAGCTCGGTTTGTCCGACACTTGGACGAGTCTATTGGTGGCACTGATCAGTGTGGGGATTGCCATCGGCGGTGCGATCGCAGGCAGCGTTAGTCGCCGCATGTCCGATAATTTTGTGATCCAAGTTGGCATGTGGGGCACGGTGGCGTTTTGTGTTGTGATGGCGATCACCATGCCAGGTGCGAAAGACCAGCCCGGTGGCGGGCATTTGCTTGGTTTTGCTGGTTGTGTGCCGGTGTTGATACTGTTGGGCGGTTCGGCTGCATTCTTTGCAATTCCAATTCAAGTCTTCCTGCAAGCTCGTCCTCCACAAGAACTCAAAGGGCGGATGATTGCCGTGATGAACCAAGCTAACTTTTTCGCGATCGTGCTGTCAGGACTGGTGTACATGTTACTTGACGCAGTGATCACCGCAGCCGAATGGCCGCGTAGTTACTTGTTCGCCGCAATGGCGATGTTGTTTCTGCCCGTCGCGATTTTCTATCGTTTGGACGCGTCGAAGTCAGCGGATTCGCCAGAATAAAGGTAAAGTTGGCGGTTGAAGGTTGGCGAGCAAGATGGCGAGGGACGGGGCGTTTCATTCTGCCCCGATTCCAGCATCCCCCGTTAGATCTTAAAGGAATTCCCTTTCAAGCAGAGGAAGCCGAAAATCACCGAAGTCGCCGAGATCACTGCCCAGTGAGTCTTTGTCAGGTGAGCACCGTAGTACTGCAGTTCGTACCACGAGTCGGCAAACCAGTCCGAAACAGAAAAGGCAAGTAGAAGGTAGTCCATGGTGAATTCGATTCGTCGGTAGGGTGAAAAGCAGCCAGCACTGAATGGTGGCGAACGTCCGAAGAAGCCTAGTTCACCGACGAAAAACGGCCCGCTTGCGACGCTGAAGCGATTTCTGGAATCGCAGAAAAATCTGATTTTTGTCCAGAAAACCAGCGAATTCTGCATAATCGGACGCAACTCGACAGAGGGCAAGCATAAATTCGCCTCCCATTGCTGACACCTATTGCATGCCTGCTCAGCACAGATATACTTCTCCTCCACACGAAAGGTACCTGTCACACGACAAAAACTCTTTCGGAGCCTTCTTACAAAGGCGCGGTAGCTCAATTGGTTAGAGTCCCGGACTGTCGATCCGGAGGTTGCGGGTTCGAGCCCCGTCCGCGTCGCTTCACTTTTTCCAGCCGAATCGTTCATCAAAACGATATTGCGTATCGTTGCTCGTGCGACGTTTTCTGGAGAACCCCAAACAGTATGTACCGTTTTGGCTCCAGAGCAGAGCCAGCACCTTCCCAAATATCGCAAGCGGGGCCGCCGTTTTTTTCGCTGACGCTGAAGTTCCTCTGGTGTGAGGATTATCGATCTCGGATTTGCCCGGTTGAATTGTTTTGGGGTCGCATTTGAAAAGCAGGCTGAAGAAGGCGATTCCTCCACATTCCAACTTGGACGCCTCCAAAGCCGCCTAACGACGCCTTTCGCGTTCTCCGAGCGACTTAAAAAAACCAATCGTCCTGACTTCAATGGTAGCCTGTTTCTGAATGACGCTCAGCAGCGCAGGGAACAGTGGCGACTGGTCTGCGACGTGGTTTTAATCCCTGCAACGGTGATGGGCACTGGCGATTCCGGCTGCGGTTTGCTCATGCGCCATTGAGAGCGCGAAATCGACGGTCCGTGTATAGATCGATCCAGGCCGATTATTGAGCCGTTACCCTCAATGGTATGCAGGCCAAAAATAGAACGAATCTTGACGGTCGATTTCTGTTCGCTTCGCTTCAAAACGGCTACCTTTTCCGTGGTGACTTCGTCGCCCACATCCCCGTCACCCTGCAAGGAGACGAACAACTGCATCGCCTGAACCCCGATCTTCATGAGAGTTTCGCGGACGGAACGCTGGAGTTGATCGAAAGCATGGCTCTGTTTTTCGGAGTGAGGAATGTCAGCACGAGGTTGATCGCTGAGTTTCAGCAACTGTTTTGCAATCTCTCGCGGTGATTGGGCGGGGTTTGTTTCGGAAATGGGGTTGTCAATCGTATTGAAATGATCGACGCTCATCTCAGCGGCCCCCTTCCTTATACGATTAGGATGGTTGAACCCAGATCATCGCAGCCTGGCTGTTTTTTGTTTACTCAGATTTCCCATCGCTCCAAATGGGACCGGCGAACGCCAGTCACACCCTTTCTAAACGAGGTAACTTCTATGTTCCAAAGTTATCGCCTTGCAATCTTTATCGGGCTGGTTTTGGTGAGCACCTTGGCAGCGGAAGACTCGGGTTCCGTCTATTTAAAGATGGAACCGTTGCCGCCGATGATCATGTCTCTAGGCCCAGGTGAGAGCGGCCTAGCGAAGAACGTGGTGGGAACAACGCCGCCGAACACGATGACCAAGAATGCCGAAGAGTTGGCGACGGCGATTGAGGCTTGGCGCAAGGCTTCCAGCAGCGTGGAAGTAATGCGAAAAGATGGCGCGAAGCAACTCCGGGGGCACACCGGCGGTGTCACCAGCCTCGGCTGGTCTTTCGACGGAAAATGGCTAGCCAGCGGCAGCGAGGATCGCACGGTTCGCTTATGGAATCCCGTGACCGGTGAAAGCTTGCACGTCCTCGAAGGGCACGCCCAAACCGTTCGCAATGTTCTGTTCTCGCCAGATAGTCGCACTGTGGTGAGTGGTGGCGGATTTTCGCGTAGCCGCCAAATGCTGATCCCTCATGTGATCGACAATGACAAGCACCAAATTGTTCCGCTGGGACTGGGATACGCCGCGCTGGGAACTTTAAGTCCCGTGGAAGCGAAGCCTAGTTCGCAGGAGCTTTTCGTCTGGGATGTTGCCACCGGTAAGAAGCAGTATCAATGGCGAACCGAAGCCCCTTTGATGATGACCTGGTTCTCTCCCAACGGCGAGCGTTGTTATGCGACGGACGTCGAACGCAACATCGTTGCCTGGGACGTCGCCAAAGGCGATCAAGTTACGACCTGGAAACTGCCAGCAGACATGATGGACGCCATGTTTTCGCCCGATGGTAAGACGCTCTACACTCTGTCTAACAACGAGGATATTGTGCGGGCGTGGGATCTTGACGGAAAAGAAACGGCGAGGTTGAAAATGCCCGCTCTTTCACTCGCGCGTCGAGGAATTCTGCTCGACATTTCGCCCGATGGCAAGTACGTGAAAGTCGAACTTGCGTGGAAACCGATCCAAGCAGTGCAGGCCTTCAACGCGATGCGCATTCCAGCCGCCATAGCGCATCCATTTGTTTCGGAGGGGTTGTTCGCGAGGGAGGGAGATTTGTTCCTGTGGGAACTACCGGAGACTCGGGGCGTTTATTACCGTAATGCGAAGGATGCCAAGCTGCAGCAGAGTTGGTTGCTTGATGCCACCAACAAAGGAGCCTTTGCGTTTCCACGGCGCTGAGAGGAGTTGCAATTAATCTCGGCCCTGGTCACGACCGGTCGAGCGCTGTTGGTCGGCGTTGGAACGCAAGTTCAGCGGCGTGTTGCTGCATCGTGTGAGTATCGTGTTCTCGTGTGCGGCTCGGATGACGTGAAAGGTGGGATCCCGAGATTATCCAACTAACGCTCGCCTTAGCCGTCTCTGCTCGTCGCGTGTCACCTGTGTATACTGACAACCGGCCCGTCCACAACGACCTGCCCACCCACCTGCTACCTGCACGAAGATTCGGCCAGTAGAAAGAAGCGAGAAACAGATGATGCGTCGAAAGATAATCTTTTTGAAGCCGTGGCTGATTGTTTGGATGTGCACAGCCTGCCTGACCACTGCGGTCGTGGCCGACGAGGAGGTGCGGACTTGGACCGATGCAACAGGGAGTTTCAAAACACGAGCCGCCTTCGTCGCCCTGGATGGCGACCAGATCACGTTAAAACGCGAGGATGGCAAGACGGTGAAGTTGCCGCTGGACCGCTTGAGCAAAGAGGATCAAGCTGTCGCGCGCCAGATCGTGCGCACCGCACGTGCGGCGACGGCTGAGCCGCAGGTAGTGGCTCGTAGCGAAAGCAGTTGGCCGCAGTGGCGCGGCCCCAATCGCGACGGCGTCAGCCGCGAGACTGGCCTGCTCAGAGCGTGGCCGGAAGGCGGGCCGCCGATTGTCTGGAAAGCGACCGAACTCGGAGGCGGCTTTTCGAGCGTCGCGGTCGCCGACGGCCGCGTCATAACGATGGGCAAGTTCGGCGACGAAACGCGGCTTGTTGCTGTCAGCGTGGAAGATGGAACTAAGCTCTGGGAAGCCCGCGTCGGTGGCGGCGGCGACCCCAACTGCACACCAACTATCGATGGCGATCTGGTCTTCGCGGTGTCGTTCGACGGCGATCTCGTCTGTGCGGAATCGGCCACGGGACGCGAAGTGTGGCGGAAAAATTTCGGACGTGACTTTGGCGGCAAGATGATGTCGAGCTGGGGCTACAGCGAATCCCCCTTAGTCGATGGCAACAGCCTGATCGTCACACCCGGTTCGCAACACGCCATGATGGCGGCACTCGACAAGCGGACCGGTGACGTCATTTGGCAGTCCGCGATGCCGCCCGGTGCAGGCCCCGCCGGCCAAGACGGCGCGGGTTACTCGTCGATCGTGATCAGCAACGGGGCCGGCGTGAAGCAATACGTGACTTTGGTCGGACGAGGCGTGATCGGCGTCGATGCCCGCAACGGCAAGTTGCTGTGGGGTTATAATCGCGTCGCCAATGGAACGGCGAACGTGCCGACTCCGATTGTAACGGGCGACTTTGTCCTCTGCTCGAGCGGATATGGTGACGGGGGCACGGCCCTGCTGCGGCTCGCCGGATCGCGCGGACAAGTTAACGCGCAGGAGGTGTGGTACAAGAAATCCAACGACCTGCAGAATCACCACGGCGGCATGGTGTTGATCGGAGACTATGTTTACATGGGACATGGGCACAACAACGGGTTTCCGGTTTGCTTCGAGTTGAAGAGCGGCCGCGATGCCTGGCGGCCGGGACGCGGGCCAGGGAGGGAATCGGCAGCGGTCGTCTGTGCGGATGGACATCTGTATTTCCGCTACCAGGACGGTCTGATGGCGCTGATCGAAGCGACGCCGAAAAAATACAACTTGAAAGGCGAGTTCCAAATTGGCATTAAGAATGGCGACAGCTGGCCGCATCCAGTTGTCGCCGACGGCCGATTGTATCTGCGCGATCAGCAGGAGATGCTCTCCTACGACGTCCGCAAGTAGCACCAGCGCCTGAACGGATTATTGATGCTGCTTTTTACTCGGTGATGATCCTGTTTTTGGGAAGAACTTCGACCATCGCAAAGACCGGATTGACCAGTATCTGCAAAATTTTAGCGCCTGCTTTCGTGTAGATTTGCTAGCGTTCTCCATTCTAAAGAAGCATCACAGCTAGATCGTGGGTTCTTGCTTTTGGTTTATAGAATCAATGAAGCTAACGGCATTGCTTGCGAAGTTTCCCAGGACTGGATCAATCCTCGTAATTACTTCAAAAATCAACTGGATCCTTTGCGATACCAACGCGACCGCAACTTCTGGAGCGGATTCCAAGATCAACGGGTGAACGCCGCAGCGATCTGAGCCAACCTTGCAGTCGAACAATTCCGGTGGGAGCCTTCCCGCGAAATTCATGCTGTCCAAAAGAGAGACACTCACTCATGCAACAACGACTGAAAACACGAGCCATTCAAGCTGCTGCCGTTCTCGCGGTTTCGCTGACCGCTTTCTTCGGTCTTTCGCTGTGGAACAAATCTGATTATTGCCAAGGATGGGCTGCACATTACATGAATCGCTCCGTCGAGCATCAGGCCCACTTGCTTCGAGCGATCGCCGAACACCGACAACAGGTGCAGTCGCGATCACCCGGCTCGTCCGGACCGATTCTTTGATCGCTCAGAAATATCTTCGGGTGTCTCGAAATCCACTGCTTCCCTACCCCAGGCATCCGCTGATTACGGAAGCAGAACTCCATGCGGGACAACTGCCAGAGTAATTAAACCAACGCAACAGGATGACGACTTCAGGCTTCGTTGGTCGAGATGATCGCTGCCAGCGCGGTCTGGCAACGAAAAAAATAAAGGAAGTCACAGCATGAAAAGTATCAGTGTAGCAATCATCGTCATGGCTGGAGGGGCGATAGTTGCATCGATCAACAGTAGGGCGGGGATACAACATTTCAGCATCAGAACCACCTTTGGATGACGGTTCATTCAGAGAGCGACAGGAGCAGCCTAAGTTATGAGACATGAAGCCTGGAGCGACGGAAGCTTCTTCCCCGTGATCAATCGGTCCGCAGCCGCACTGCTGGAACCGGACGCCAAGTTGATTTGGGCGGATGATGCCGCGTCCTGGAACGAAGCCATGACCCTGTACCACCAGTGGCGAGGCTGGAAGCCCTATGTCCCCTTGGATGATGTCGATGTGATCTACACCGCTGAGGAAGAAGAAGCTGCCCGGAAGGAGATGAAACAGTGAACTACATTCGCTGGTTTCAGATTCGATTGATGGACAGCGGTTGGTTGACCGAAGTGATCAGTCTTGATTAGCAGTCAGACGAATGGTCGAAGATTCTGACCAGCTCCTAGTGATATTGACCATCGAAACGCTCCAGCCTCAATGGCACGCCATCTGGTCACGCGGCACCACCTGGTACGGGCAAGGCGGTAGGCGCGCGGCTTCTGGCACTATTGATCAGAGGCTTAGACCGGATGGTTACATTTCTGGGAACGACACGCTGACCGCCAAACAAATCTTCTATCAAGATAAGCAATTCGCACGCATGAGCACGGGAGGTGGATCAACCACAATGGAAGTGCCGCTGAAAACAAAACTGAATCGCGTGCTGGAAATTACTGCCAAGGAAGGCGACTTTTCGCTACATGAGCCAATCGTGATCGGCAGTGCGTTTGGCGTGGTTGTAAAGCTGGCGGTTGGTGATCGAGCGAAGGTGGATGCGATGTCAGAAACCAACACTTCGTTATCAACTGCAACAGGAGATTCTAATGACGAGTAACAATACTCATTCCGGTAATCAACCGGAAAAGAGTGTACAAAGAAAGGATCAGAATATAAGCGACGCAGCAATGTCCAACGCCCAATCAAGAACTCGTTTGACATTACCAACGCGCGTCATCGCTTGCGTCGTGCTGGGGTTAATCGGGGTTGCAATGTCAGCCTGGGCTGAGCAGTTCAATAGCCGAGGTCCGTTCATAACATGGGGCATCTTTCCAGGTGCCCCGTTTGTGCTTCTGACGAGCCTCTCACTCGTCAAGCGAGTTCCACTGCGCGTGACGATGGGGGCGTATATCACGGGTATCATAGCCATTGTCTTGCCGTATGGTGCGATTTGGTATGAGTCATTGAATTACAACGGCGGTGGTACAAATATCGGTCTCGGAATACTGGCGCAAGCAGCAATCGTTTTGCTGCCGATTCCTATGCTCATCGGCGGGTTGATTGGCTGGTTGGTGCCAACAAACAAGAAAGAACCTACCAAAAAGGTGCGATCATGAATATTGTTCTCCTGCGGAGCCGATTCGTCGCCGCATTGACCACTGCTTTCCTGTTGATACCCGCGATGTCAGCTTCGGCTCAAACGAATCAGGCAGGGCTAACGAGTGATCCGAGCGGTGGTGACAATAAGACGCTCATCGCCACAGTATTTGGCGAGCCTCTCTACCTTGAACAGATGACTCCTGCTGAAGCAGAGGTCAAACGCAAGGAACTTCCGCCTGCCGACTTCGACAAGTGGTTGATCGAGTATCGAGCCGCTCGCTTGTATGACTTCATTTGGGCTGCGGCCAGAACGACATCCATCGAACGCGAGAAGATGAGATCAAACGCCAGCTTGACGACCCGGCCACACGGGAAGAACAAAGCCCTTTGCTGAAAACTGCGCTGCGAGTTACGGCTTTGGAATCGACACACCCGCATGCTGGCGAAGTCTGGCTCACCATGCACCGCCGCAAGTTCGAGAAGTACCTGCACGGCATCTACGGCGGCGGCCGCACTATCTACCAACAATTCGGACCAGAAGCACCCGATGCCCGTCAAAAGCTATTGCTGAAGTTGGAGGAACCGGGGAAGTTTCACATCACCGACCCGGCACTGCGCAAGTTTGCATACGACTCTTCCTGCTCGAATAGTCTTTTACGAAAATGGGCTGGTACATGAAAGAGTCAGGCATTGAAGGATCGGTAAACTTCCCCCGTAACTGAATAACTCAGCATTTCATAAGCTCGGCCATAACCTTTTTCGTAAGTGCTCGATATTCCATGGAGCTTCATAGAGATGCGTTTGGGTGGTCTTGTCGAGACGAGCGGGCTAACGATGCGAGCAGTTCATTCTTGAATGCTCGGTATTGAGGGGATATCTTCAATTCGCATTTTGCTCAATGGTGTGTAGTTGGTTGATAGATAGTTCACCCAATTCTTGCGTTTCTCCGCCTGGCCAACGGATCTTCACGCTTTTGACAGTAGGATGCGTGCCCAAACCATACGTCAATGGCAGCTCGACTTGTGATAAGTAGCTTCGCGTCGGCATTACCTGTTGCGATAGCACGGAATCGCCAAGATCAACGTCGACCCAAGCTCCGATTGCGTCTCGCGGGCAACGCACCCCGTCACCAACCAATTTGATACGAAGCCATCCGTGATCGAGCGATTGATCGTTGCGCAGTAGACGTGGTTTCTGACCCGTTGTTGTGATCAGGACATCCAAGTCGCCATCGTTGTCAATATCGGCGTAGGCGGCGCCCCGACCGACCATGGGCTTGAGCAAGTCCGCACCGACCTGTGATTGGGAATTGAGCAAAAACTCTGTTGCACTCTGATGGCCTGCGTTCCAAAACAATTGCGGCGATTGCTCGTAGTGCTGGCTGGGCTGCACACGGTTGATGTCGTCTTCCAAGTGACCGTTGGCACAGAACAGATCGTTGCGACCATCCAGATCATAGTCGAAGTAGAACAATCCAAACGTCAACACTGATCGTGTACTTGGTCCCAAACCAGTCGTAATCGCTTCGTCATAAAACTGCATCCGCCCCACTCTGGTGACGTAGAGTGCCGTCATCTCGTTGGAAAAATTGCCAACCGCAACTGCGAGAGCTTTGTGGTTGCGTAGCGAAGCAACATCGATACCCATCGCACCCCGAGCGTTGCCGGTGGCATCAAACGCAATGCCCGTCAACATGCCGACATCGTTGAAATGGCCCTTGCCATCATTGCTAAGCAAGACGTTCTGAACCGTATCGTTGGCGACAACGATATCTAGCGAGCCGTTGCTGTCGAAGTCACAGAAAGTCAGTCCCAGGGATTTAGAGCGCGGAACATTCGTCGAATCATTGCGAACTTGCACGCCAGACTCTTCCGACACATCGGTAAACGAACTATTGCCGTCGTTGCGATACAGATAGGGAAACGTGCCTTCAAAATTTTGAGGCCGACCGTACGCTCGTCCGCCACCAACTAATTGAAACCCTTGGCCCGCATCGAACTCGCGACTCCAACCGACATAGTTGCAAACGAACAGGTCAAGGTCACCATCATTGTCGTAATCGAACCATCCCGCACTGGTGCTCCACATATTGTCTGCTCCCGCAACGCCTGACTCTTCCGTTATGTCTGCGAATTTTCCATTGCCAGAGTTGCGATATAAACGGTTGGCGCCGACTGCTGATACGAATATATCAACCTGACCATCGTTGTCGAAATCACCGACTGCGACGCCCATACCATAGATGGGCACGTCTAGCCCCGATCCCTCAGTGACATCGACAAAGGTGCCTGCGTCGTTGCGATACAACGCAGACGTTTGCTGGCGGTCGCTTGCTTGGCCCCACGACCAATCAGCCGAATTGACGAGCAATAAATCTTGGTCGCCATCGTTATCAAAGTCCAAGAAAGCGCAGCCGCCGCCCATCGTTTCAGGCAGCAACTTTTCACCGCTGGCACCATTGTTATGAACGAAATCAATGCCCGATTGCTGTGTAATGTTGGTGAAAATCACGTTTGGCGGACTGATTTCCGGGGCTTCACGGATCTCCACTGTAGCCAATTCAGTCTTGCGAATCGGGGGAGTGGGCTGGGGACGGGTCAACCAATACGTGGCACCTCCGCCAACCACAGCAAGCAAAATGAATCCGATCAACGAGCCTCGTAGCGCGATGCCGATTGCAGCGTCGTCGCGTTCCAGGTCATCCCCGTCAATGTCAGCGTCTTCATCCGCAACGTTCTCTTTCGTTTTTCTCATCGCTGTGTCACCTTATCGGATTTGGAATTTTCTTCACGCTGCAACGAGTACTTCACGACCGCTTCGGCGGCATGATCGGCGGCGGGATATTTTTCGCGAGCCAGCCGTATCGCTCGGCCAGTCGCGTTATCATCAGGTTTGTAACGCAAATGCAACGTTTGATGTTCAGACGCTCGCGTTTCACTACCGATCGTCTCAAACAATCGATGCAAGTTGAAATGTGCCGTCACGTTTTCGGGGTCGATCGTCAGCGTCTTCTGAAACTGCTCGATCGCGAGATCAAAATACTGGCGAGCTTCATCCGGCTTATCCTGTCGTAGTCGAACGGTCCCAAGATCGAACAGGTTGCGTCCTCGAGCATTGATGACCTCGATGTCGATACTGAAATCAAACCCGCGTTTGCGGGTCTCTTCCGTACTGTCCTCCAATACGCTGCGGAAGTTCTGTTCCGCTTCTTCCAGTCGACCTTGCTGCGAATTGATCATGCCTGACAGCCAAGCCCACGTCCATCGCGGGAATCCCTCGGTGTCGCGATACTTATCGGCTCGATTGAGTGCCTCGACCGCTTCATCCACTCGACCTTCAGTATTGAGTACACGAGTCAGATTCATCGGGCCATCGTAACGGTCGAGCTTCTCAACCTCTTTGAATGCTTCTTCTGCTTGACGCAATTCGGCTTTACCTTTGAGCAATAGTCCAATTCCGTAGTCGTTCCATCGTTGCCATGGTGGAATATCTCGCGTTGGGTTGTCCACAGAGACATCCGAACCAGCGATGGGGAAGATAACCGTATCGGTTGCCATCGTCGTGACGGGTAGTTTGTTCGTGTAATCCTGACCGGATTCATGGCCTCGAATCATCTGACCGAGCTTCTCGTTCTGCTTCGCGACAAAGTCCATGTATTGTGTATCAAACTTGCGGTACTGCAACTTCACCTCGACCTTGACCGGATCCGTTACGTCGTCAGGGATTGTCAGTTCGTAATGAACCGTTTGTCCCGCACCGGGTGGAATTTGATGATTGTAGAGCGGCGTGAAAATGTCTTGAGGATTTCGGCGATCAATCCGATTGCCATCTTTGTCCAACATGAACACGTTGATGAAGTTCGACCAAGGATCGACTTCATTATGCTTGGACGGGTCGATTGCTCCGCTGCGCCCAATGACACGACCGCCACTGGTCGCGGTCACTTCCAGCCAGATTTCGTTGGAGTCGACGGTTCCTTGCGAGAACAAATGGCCTAGCTTCAATGTCCGCACAACGGTTTCTAATAGAATTTTTTGACCCGGCTTGAGCGACGGTACGATCGGTCGCAAGGGAGCGGTGAGTTTACCGTCGACTTCTCCGCCTTCGCGAACTCCGAAGATGTCGACTCGCATCACATCTTTGAGAAACTCTTGATGGGCGGCGATGATCGCATCATTGTCTCGCAGCCATGCGATGCCTGTGTTCGCCGATGGATAGAGGTGGTTGTGAACGCTCAGTTCAGTTGCATCGCCGAACATTTTGGCACCAAAATCGTTCGATGCAACCAATGGCATATGACACTTGTTGCAATTGTCGACTGCTTTGGGTGGATAGTAAAAACTGCGCGCACTATGACCCGAAACGCCACTGAGAAGATAGGGATCGTAGTGGTTTTGACCACGCAGAAATTCCTTGTAATGGTTGAGTGCCTTGGGCAAATGAACCTTATGGCATGACGAGCAAAACTCGGCTTCCAGATGAAACGGTTTTAAGAAGGTTTTTTTATGGAACGACGGCTTCGCTTTGACGAGCTGGTTACTGACCCACTGCAAGGCCGCGTTTTCGCTGGTTGCGAATGGGTAATGCAACGGCTCTTCGATCGTGTAGTCAGCGTTCCCGCGAACGCTATTGATGTTCGTGATCGCATGACAAACCGTACAAGTGATGCCTGCTTTGGCAGTCTGATGGCTGAGCATGTCGAACATCGGATCGTCGAACGCACCGGAGAAAAACGGCACTGGATCGTGACAGCCAGCGCACCAGCGGGATGCTTGTACGTTACCATCTCGCTCCATCGAAACTTCACGAGTTTGACTGACACTGGCTAAGTACGGAGGGTTGTTGAATGAGCTGAAGCGGTGGACGCTATCACTCCACTGCGCATGAACATCGGCGTGACATTTGATGCAGTAGTCGTCGTTCATCATTGCATCGGCCGGGATGAAGTTGCCCGACGCGGTTCGTGCCAATGATGGCTCGAAATACTGAACGCCCGAATCCGGTCCGACCGCATTCCATTGACGCGGGTCTTGCAGTTGCACGATCACCATCGCCACGATGGCCAGAACTGCCAACGCTGCGAAACTGCCACCGATTCGCCACTTGATTCGTGGGCCAGCCAATCGGTGCAGCCAATACAGCCAGATGACGACCAGTGGACACGCGACGTGCAGCCAGTAAACAGTGCTGCGTACAAACGGCTGCCTTAAATCAAATCCGCCAACGCGAACCAACAAAACTCCTGAGAACAGGATCAGCAAACTAGCGATGAATAACGCATATCCGATACGGACGGCACGACGATTGCGGCGGTCTTTGGTGTTCCACATGTGGACGAAGCCGAAGATCACGACCGGCAGAACCAGCAACAACCCCATCACGAGGTGCGCCAAAAACATGTACTGATAGAAATAGTCCTGATACGTCGCACCACTGAACCATTCGGCGAAAGTGATCGCCGAAAGGTAACCGGAATTGACGAATAACAAAGCAACAAAAACAAAGATTAAGTAGAGCAGCTTGCGAAGTCGCGGCCCAACGGCACGAACGTATTTCTTTTTCGGTGTTGCTGGGCCTGAAATCGGCGCAGCGTCACCACTTGAAATGGAAGGCATGTTAAAATCACTTAGCGAAAAGAATGAAATGGTGTGCAACCGCATCGCGCAAGTACGCAACGGCTAATTTCAGTAGTGCTGAGCATTAGCGCAGCGAAAACCGAATTTCAATCAAGCAAGTGCTCGACTACACAATGGCGGACAAGCAAATGCAACAACGGCATAGATACGAAGAGCAGAAGCACATATAAACATGAGCAACCTTGCATGAAGACGCATCAGTCCGGGATCGCTAGAGACGTGGAGGTCGCAGAATGCCCTCGATGCACGCATCAGGGAGGTGCAGTGAAAAATCGCCAGTCGCCAATTCCAGTGCCAGCAGAGCGACGCGATCGTCATCACTCAAGCAAGCCGCCACAATGGGTTGGCGCTCAATCGCTGGTGCGGGAGTAGCCGGTAGCGGGGCAATCGGTGCCCCTCCACAGTCCGGCCCGTCGCAGGGACGTGGAGGAAGCGATTTCTCAGAAGCCGTTTCACTCGTTGGTAAGCTCGCCGGAGGGTTATCTGCATGCTGCAACCAATCGCCACAACTTCCCCATGAAGACGACGCAAAAACGCCGCCCATCAGCGAGAAAAAAAGCGAAATTAACAGCACACGGAACATCAGTGATACCACGCAACGGAAGACGACACCTCATTAGGGTAGTCTAAAGAAATGCTCTTCGTCAATAATGCAGTCGCGCTTTTGCGAAGTAACTAGTCGAAGTACCCATCGGTGCGCGCCTCCAGTACTGCGAAATTCGCGGGACGATTCTGACGCAGATAGCAAAAGTCAGCGGAGTTGCCCCATTTTGCCCGATTGGAAATCCCGAATCGCATCATGAATTTCCTCGCGACTGTTCATCACAAATGGGCCATGCCCAACGATGGGTTCGCCGAGCGGTTCACCCGTCAAGATCAGCACTCGCGACTGCGTAGCGGTTTGCAGCTTGATGGAATCTCCATCTCGTTCCAATAGGGCAAGCTCAACTGCTTTCATGGGCGTTTCGTTGACCGTCACACTACCAGATTGAGCGATCAAAGCGGTCATGTGACCACTTGGAACCCCCAGCTCAGCACTCGCATCAGCATTCAGTTGGAAGTCCCAGACGTTGATCGGCGAAAACGTGCTGGCAGCGCCGCGAGCGTCTGCGAACTCGCCTGCGATCACGCGGACCGTTCCGGCATCGCCGTCAAGTTCAACACGCGGAAACTGATCGTCACGTAAGTCCTGATACTTGGGCGGTGTGGATTTGTCGTTGCTACGGAGGTTTACCCAAAGCTGGATCATTTCAAGCGTGCCGCCCTGCTTCGAGAACTGCTCGCTGTGATATTCCTCGTGGACGATCCCGTTCCCGGCGGTCATCCACTGAACATCACCAGGACCGAGCCGACCGCTTCCGCTGCTTGAATCGCGATGGGCCAACTCGCCTTGATAGAGGATCGTGACGGTCTCGAATCCCTTGTGAGGATGCACGTCAACGCCACGTTTTCCATTGGATGGCGGAAAGTTATACGGGCCAGCGTAATCGAGCAACAGAAATGGATCGAATTCATTTCCATCGCCGTAAGAAAACAGACTTCTCACGGGAAATCCGTCGCCGACCCAATGCTGTGGTACATCTCGAACGATGCGTTTAACTTTCTTCATCATACTCAGGCCTGTTGAACTTTCGCTTCCAGTTTTTTTCTGTCACTTCGTCTTAAAAGAATTATCCCGTAAGATTACTCGCAGTCCAGACAGATTTAGCAATTCATGCTCAATCCACGGGATGATGGATACTCGAAGAGCCAACGATCCATCTGTGCCACTTCAACAACGAGGGGGGCGATACTTAAGGGAAATCAATCACTGTTTGCTCTCGCTGCTTTAAGAGCCGATTGGTGACGTCCTGATGCGTCGCTGCCAAGTTGACTTTTTCGCCAGGGTCTTTGTCTAAATCAATCAGAAACAATTTCTCTTTTAGGTTGCCACCGTTGACCTGTGCAGTTTCGGACAATGTGGTGTCTTTTGGATTTCCGATCAGCTTCCAATTTCCGTCACGAATCGCCCATTGTGCATGATTGCCTGTTCCCATTTGCCAGTAAAACGATTCACGCGGTGCGTCAGTATTGTTGCGCAACGCTTCAACTTGCGAGACCCCATCCAGCTTGACTGATGGTGGTTGGACATCACAGAAATCGCACAAAGTCGGCAACCAGTCGCACGCGGTAATGAATTGACCCCGATTTTCACCAGCGGGCAGATGGCCGGGAAAGCGGACAACACTCGGCACGCGAATGCCGCCCTCGAACAGCGAGAATTTGGCACCACGATATGGACCTGCATTGCCACCGCCTCCGAATGCGCGCGATTCCGTACTGTGACCATGATCGGGTTGGTAGATGACAATTGTATTTTCGGCGAGACCTGTCGCGTCAAGATGGTCGATGACCTCGCCGATATACTGGTCCATTGTCGAAACAAATGCACAGTATTCGCGTCTCGGTGTTGGCAAATCCTTGTAATGCTCAAGCCACTTCGGTGTTCCTTGATAGGGATAATGAGGCGAGTTAAAGGCCCAATAGAGTAGCCATGGCTTGTCTGAGGGTGTGTCAATGAACTGTTTACAGCGATCGACCATGAGCCTGGGGAAGTACTCACCGGGTCTTTGAACTTCCACTCCGTTGTCAAATAGGTCGTGACGATTCGGGCCACCCCAATAGAAGAAATGCGAGTAATTATCAATGCAACCGCCAAGGTGTCCAAACCAGTTCTCGAATCCCTGACCGGCCGGGTTCTTGTTTGGTGCGCTGCCCAAGTGCCATTTCCCCACTTGAGCAGTTCGGTAGCCGCCGTCGCGAAACACTTCCGCAATCGTGATTTCATCAGAGTTAAGGTCGCCGTTGGCCGGTTGACCTGCGCGAATGGGGTATCGGCCAGTCAGCAGTCCAACGCGACTTGCCGAGCAAACAGGTGCCGCTGAATACATCCGAGTCAGCTTTAGTCCTTGCGATGCTAGTCGATCCATGTTGGGTGTTTTCAAATCGGTAACGCCAAAACAACCCATGTCAATCGAGCCTTGATCGTCGCCGTAAATTATCAGCACGTTTGGCTGAGCGGCAACAACCGAACGACTGGCCAATAGCAGTAGTGCCGCAACGCCACCGGCAATCACGGCCGAGATCGTAAGCGGATGTCGTAGATTGAAACGAGTTTTATTCATGGTTTTTCTCAGTGACGTTTTCTAAGGTGAGCGGCGAGTGAGTTTTTGCCTGCGGAAGCGAACGATGCGCGGTGCGGTCCGAAAGTCTGGACGACTTCCGTTTCATTTTGAGGTGAAGCCGCTTTAGGAAACAGCGACATAGTACATCACCGCCAGCACATCTGCACCTGAAACTGATATCACCAGGTTATCTCGATTACCTTCAGGAATTGACTCATGAAATGAGAGAGTAGACACTGTGGCGGTGTCTAGTGCAGCCTACTTATACACTCGGTGAGAGCGCGGAGTGTGAGGGCGAAACGAGTGTCGCGCGCCCACCATCTACAGAAGGGGACTCAACATGGCTCAGTTTTTTGCCAAGTCAACGTATTCATTGGGAACCGTCGGTTGCTGCCGAAAATTCCCGTGTCTTTTACGACATAGAATCTCGACCCTCGTCTTGGCGGCTTACACCGCAATCGTGGCACATACTTTCGATACACCGTCACTTAAGGCCGAGTCACGCGACCGGCCGAACATCGTTTTGAGCTCCGCGGCATGACGATGCGAAGAACCGTCAGCGCGGTATTGAACGCTATGGTGCCTATGACGGTATCAATTTATTACCGCAACTCAGCGGTGACACAACGCCGGTAAAACGCACGTTGTTTTGGCGCTTGCAAGGTCAAACCGCAGTGCGTGATGGTGACAACAAATTGATCTTGCTGTCACACCGGCCGGCCCAGTTATTCCAAGTCGACACGGATGCCGCGGAAGCGAATGATCAAATCAATGCTACACCTCAGCGAACCGAAGAACTCTATCGTATACTTGGTGAATGGGAGTTCTCTTTGCCCACGGTTCTATTGTGGGGATCGTCGCCGGTGTGGTCTGGCGATAGCGCAAAAATTTACGACACCTGGCAACCTGGACCGGAGCCAGAGTGAACTGCCAGTGACGTCTTTCATTTGCTAAACTTGGGAAACGTCGACGGCGTGATAGTAGGCGGTGTGCGCGACGGAATCCATGACCCTTTTATATTAGCCCGATTGATGTCCACGAATTTGCCTCCTCATCACCCTTTCGGGCAACCCGCAAACGCATTTCAAACGGATGCTCGCCAATCATCACAGTCTTCAGGCATGAAGATCGCCCTGTGGGTACTGGCAATCTTCGGCGGGATGATTTTCCTATGCTGCGGCGTCGGGATGATCGGGACGATGTACATCGGGATGAAATCACCCGAAACATCGGTCTACGCTGGCAACCAAATCCCCAACCGGTTTTTGGAAACTGCGACGGAGGTGGGGGCACTGGAACCAGGCGAGAAGGTGAGGTTTTTCTATTCAGATGCGCTGTTGGAGATTCGCGATGGGTTCTATTTCGTTTCCGACCGCAGCGTCGTCGTGTACATCGAAGACGGTCGGGATCAGCCGCTGACCAAACTGACCTTTGACCAGATCAAGGATATCGAGATCATTCGCGATACATCGTTCCTGGAAGACAGTCAAATCCTGCTCACGACAGTGGACGATGAATTGATCGCGTTTCCAGTTTCCAGCGAATTCGATCGCGATCAAAAATTTTTCGATGCGATCGAAGAGAAGATTGCGAAATGAGCCGTTACCGCGTCGGTTTACTCATCAGTAATTTGTAATGACCGTGGCCAAGTAAATCATCCAGACGCTCACGCAACTGCGGTGAGATATCGACTTTGAATTTATCAGCTCGGAAGTGAACTGTTTCACCTTCTTGTAGTGACATCGAAAGGTGTAGCTCTTTCGATCCTGGGTACCCCCGTACGATCTCGCGGACTTTGGAAACGGTCGTCTCGTCATGATCCGCTTCATCGAGGCGTATCCGCATCCCGTGAGTGAACTTGTTGTCGAGTTCAGCCAGTGGAGTGATCTCGTCAACGATCAGGTTAACTTCGTCACCCCCGCCACGCCGGTCGACTTTGCCTTTTAACAACACGACCGCATCGGGCTGCACCCGTTCTCCACACACAGCAAACCCGCGCGGCCACAAGATACAGCGCACATTGCCTTGCATGTCTTCGAGATCAAAATTCGCGTACTTGCTGGGTTGACCTGGTTTCGGGCTTTTCGTGTGAGCGAGTTTAATGGAGCTAAGCATACCGCCCAGAATCACTTCGTCGCGATCTCCGCACTGCGTTAACGCCTCGGTGGTATGCGTGCGGAAAGTGGCGAGCTTTGATTCAAACTCCGCTAACGGGTGACTGTGCAAATAGAATCCGAGCACTTCCTTTTCAGCAAGCAACTTTTCACGATCTGGCCACTCTTCGATCTCGGGCATCGGGACGCTTGCGGACGCTCCGCCTTTTTCCGCGTCCTCCTCTTCGTCATCAAACGCACCGAACAAACTCGCTTGACCGTGTTTCTTGTCCGCCTGCACTGCCGCGCCCGCTTGCAAGGCTCGTTCAATGACCGCCACAAGTTGGCTGCGTTTGGCACCGAAGCTATCCATTGCACCCGCCTTGATGAGCGTCTCGATCGCGCTGCGGTTGCAGTCATGGGGATCCACGCGTTCGCAAAAATCAAAGATGTCTTTGAATGGCCCGTTCTTCGCCCGCTCAGTCTCGATGGAAACCGCTGTTGAACCACCACAGGCTTTGATGGCTGAGAGTGCAAAGGGGATCTTTCCATCAAGCACGCTGAAGTCTGCAGCCGAGGTATTCACATCGGGCGGAATGACTTCAATCTGCATCCGATCGCAATCTTCCATGTGCTCGACGAGCGCATCTTTGCGTTTGAAATTCCGCCCCGAGATATCGCTCGACAGCAACGCTGCCATGAACTCCGTCGGATAGTGCGCCTTCAAGTAAGCCGTCTGATAAGCGACTAATGCGTAGGCAGTTGAATGGCTCTTATTGAAACCGTAACCCGCAAACTTGACGATCAAATTCCAAATATCTTCGGCGTCTTTCTCTGCCAAACCGTTCTTGATACTACCGGCGATGAAGACGTCGTGGTTGGCATCAATCAAGGCCTGTTTCTTTTTACTGATGGCCTTAATGCACGTGTACGCTTTCGCTAACGGTACGTCACCCAGACGGTTGAGAATCCGCATCACCTGCTCTTGATAGACCATGATCGAATTGGTCTCTTCCAAGATCTCCTTGAGCACGGGGTGTTTGTATTCGGGTTGTTGGCGACCGTGTTTGATGTTGACGTAATCGTCGACCATCCCGCCTTCGAGCGGACCGGGGCGATAAAGGGCTGCCGTGGCGATGATGTCGTTGAAGGTGTCCGGCTTCATCCGCTGTAGCAAATCGCGAATCCCACCGGATTCGAGTTGGAAGACGCCCTTCGTTTCACCTCGCTGCAACAACTCGTAGCTGGCTTTGTCGTCGAGCGGGAATTTTAACGGGTCAATCTTTTGTCCCGTCGTTTGTTCGACAAGCTTGACCGTGCGGCTGAGGATGGTCAGGTTTCTCAAACCCAAGAAATCCATCTTTAATAAGCCGGACGCTTCGACGTCATTCATCGACCACTGCGTGATCACGTCCTGTTTTCCAGGGACCCGGCCCAGCGGCACGTATTCGGTCAGCGGTCTATCTGCGATCACGACTGCGGCAGCGTGGGTGCCGACGTTGCGGGCGAGCCCCTCGATCTTCATGGCCAGATTCAGCAACTCCCGAATCTCTGGATCGCCGTCGTACGCCATTTTCAAATCGGCGCTCTTGTCGAGCGCTTTCTTGATCGTGATTTTCAGTTCATCGGGTACCATCTCGGTGATTTGATTGACGCGTGACAAGGGGATGCCGAGGGCACGACCGGTGTCTTTGATCGCGGCTTTCGCGGCCAAGGTTCCAAACGTGCCGATTTGGCAAACCATCTCGTGGCCGTAACGTTCTTTGACATAATCGATGACTTCGACGCGACGTTCTTTTTCAAAGTCGATGTCGATATCCGGCGGCTCGGTGCGGCTCTCGTCAAGAAACCGCTCAAACAGCAAGTCGTAACGTAGCGGGCAGACGTGCGACATGTACAACGCATAGCACACGATCGCGCCCACGCCACTGCCCCGCGCCGTTGCCGAGATCCCGACACTGCGAGCGTGATTGACGAAATCCCAAACGATCAAGAAGTAAGTCGGGTAACCGAGCTTCTCGATCACATCGATTTCGCGATCCAAACGAGCGATGACTTCTTGGCTCAACTCGCCACTAACGATCCGTTCGGGGTCGCCTTCATAGCGATCTTTCAATCCCTTCACACACAGGTCACGAAGGTATTCCAGCGGCGTTTTCTGATCAGGGCATTCAAACCCAGGGAAGTAGTATTTGCCGAATGTGATGTCGATGTCGACCGTATCAGCAATCTGTTGACTGCGAGCCACGGCGTCGTCCAGCCCAGGGAATTTCTCGTACATCTGTTCGGGGCTACGCAAAAAGAATTGATCGTTCTCCATCTTCATGCGAGTTTGATCGGTACGGAACCGGCCCGTGTTGATGCACAACATGATGTCTTGTGCTTCGGCATCGTCGGGATCGACGTAGTGACAATCGCTCGTCGCGACTAATGGCAATCCCATTTGATTGGCGATCATCACGGCCCCTTCGAGTTGTTGACGTTGGATCTCGACGTCATTGTTCATGATCTCGATGAAGTAGCGATCATCAAAGACCTTGTGAAACCAACCGGCGATCTTCTTTGCTTCGCGCTCGTGTTCTTCAGTGGCAACGCCTTTGAGGATCGCGCGGCTGAACTCGCTGCTCACACAACCGGACAAACACACGATGCCTTCGCTGTATTTCTCCAGGATCTCTTTGTCGATGCGTGGCTTGAAATAGAACCCTTCGAGCGAGGCAGCGGAGGCGAGTTTGATGAGATTGCGAAATCCGGTGCGGTTTTGGGCGAGCAAGGTCAAGTGATAGCTCGCCGCTTTGCTGCTGCTCGCGCCGCCTTTGTCGAACCGACTGCCAGGTGCGATGTAGGCTTCGTAGCCGATGATCGGATTGATGCCAGCGTCTTTGGCTTTGCGGTAAAACTCGAGTGCTCCGTGCAGATTGCCATGATCGGTCAAGGCCAGTGCGTTCATACCGTGGCTGACCGCTCGATTG
This sequence comes from Rhodopirellula sp., assembly GCA_041740155.1. Taxonomy (GTDB): domain Bacteria; phylum Planctomycetota; class Planctomycetia; order Pirellulales; family Pirellulaceae; genus Rhodopirellula. The sequence goes on along the minus strand of JBGSMN010000265.1, from coordinate 28,286 downwards.
ACCAATTTGCCGATATCCCCTGCGCCATCGAGTAGGCTGTAGTGGCTATGGCAATGCAGGTGAACGAATGGACGGATTGGTCGGATCGTGCCGTCGGCTGCCAAATCGGTGGCGGAGGCGGGAATAATATCGCTCATTGTGGAGATCCTTTCGTATCACTCGATCGTCCCCGATCGCGGGTAAAAGGACCAACCTAACGCCTCTGACGGCGTCTGTTCAGAGGCGAATGTACGAATTTTTTCAGATGTCTGAAAACACCGTTTTCTCAAGGGTTTTGTGGCGACTCGTTGCCGTTGCTTGCCCAAACCGTTGTTCTCTCATTTCCAATACCGCCACCTCGGGCGATTGCGAGTCAACGCTGGATGCTTGTTCCAGCGGTGCTAAGTGAGAACGACTATGCGTTGGACAGCAATTCCAGCGTGTCGGTGAGGGAGTTGTTGGCGGCGTCTGGATCAGTTGTCGTGTCATTGGTTTCGCGGGCGACGGACCAATCGGCAAACACAGCGTCAGTGGCTGTGGCGACGACGGGCTGTACGGCGGGCGTAATTGCGGCATGTAATTCGGTGAGAATTTCGTTTCTCAATGAATTGTTGCCTGACGAAGTCTGGATGACTGGGGCGATGTCATCGAGCGGTTCTCCGGCAACCAATGGTTGGCCGACGCTGTTGTCTTGGTTGATCAAGAAATTAATGACCTGCAACGCGTCAACGGCCGACACCCGCCCGTCACCATTGACGTCGTAAAACACGTTCGGGAAATCGACGACCGTGTTGGGGTCCTTCAGCGTGGAGGTCAAGCCTGTTGAGTATTTCGGTGCATTGAGTTCATTGATGATCACGAGCGCATCGACGGCGGTAACACCACCAACGCGGTTGGGGTCGAAGCGGTTGATGAAATTCGTCCAGCCCGCTCCCGCGATTCGCAACGTTGCTGCTCCGTTGGTGGCGATCTGATACAGTTTGCCGTTGGTGTTTTGCGTGGGGCCGACCGTCCAGCTTTGAGGCGACTCAAATCGCTGTGTGGTAGGATCGACTTCGAGCGTGAAGGTGTTACCGGCGACAGGAATGTCCTGCCCCGCACTACCGACAATAATGATTTGATTGGTTGCGGAAAGTTTAACTTGCACCGTGTCGCTCAGCGCGGCACTATCTAGCGTGACTTGCAGTGAGAAGTTGTTCGCAGACTGATCAATAAACCATTTCAATCCATCAGTCAAAGTGGGCACAATCACGCCATCAAATTCACCAGTCAGGCCATTTGTCGACTCGATGATGTTGAACTGGTGCCCAACACTCGGTGTAAAACCGTTGACCAGTTCCACTTCCAAGGCTCCACCGAGGGTCGCTCCTGGATTGAAACGCAGTCGATCGTAACTAGTAGTGGCAACACCTCCGATATCGACGAGAGTTGCTGCTGTGCCCGCGAAATCGACACGTCCGTCGATGCGGTTGCTGATCGCATCGCTCGGATTCCAGGTCCCAGCGACCACTGCGTTGCTGATGACACCCGCACCCGTTAGCCAACCCGTGAGGGTGATTGGTGCGGTCGCTGACGTACCGCTGATGCTGCCGCTGTTGAGCAAGGCAGCAGTAACATTGTTGGGCGTGGCGACCGAACCATTTCCGCTGATCTGGCCACCGGACTGAATGGTGATGCCTGTGGCGCTGGAAACCGTGCCCGCCGCGCCGGCGACATCACCCAAAGTAATTCGGCCACGTACCACGGCTGCATCTGCATCGAGCAGAGCCACGGTATGTCCTCCTGTCAGGAGTACGCCCGCAATGTCGATGCTAGAATCGAAATCAGTATCACCGAGTGTCAACGGACCGTTGGCAATGATAGTTGAATTACCGTTGGAAACAATTCGAGCCTCCACCGTGCCGCTGCCTGACAGCGTGTCGTTTGCACCGAGCACCAAACGAGCGGTCGAGGTCAGTTTGCCACCCGCTACGCGCGTCGTGTTGCTGAGGTTCACGTCGCCTGTCGAATTCAAATGCAACTCGTGAGCACCGACATCAAGCGTGGAGGTTGTGGGCACGGTCACTTGGCCAACGTTTTGGATCGTGACTTTCTCGAAGCCCGAAATATCATGCCCACTGCTACTGGAACCGGACTGCAAATTAGCGATCAACCCATTGATCATGCTGGTGTCACCTGAGTTAGCTTCAGCGAGCAGCACATTGCTGTTCGTGGTACCGACGGTATTGCCGATCAAAATCAGTTCATCATTTCCCGTGCTACCGCCAACGAAATCCATCGTCGCCGATGTGCCAATGAAAGTGATCAAGCCACCGGATTGATGGTCGATTTTGACACGGTTGGCCGCCGTCGTTGCTCCTGTAATCGTCAGCGATGTGATCGTGTTGAGTGGTCGACGCAGCAACAAGGCGTCGTTGTTCGTGTGATCAACGACTTCCAGTCGGCTGCCGCTACGCCGTAGCGTGATATCGCTCGCAGTCGAAGCGGGTAAAACAAGATTGATCGGCTCGATCTGGAAACTGACATCAATCGTCACAGCGGCAGTCGTGGTTGCCTGGCCATCACTGACGGTATACGTGAACGAATCAACCGCCGACAAGTCAGGGGCCGGGGTGTATACGATGGTATTGCCACTAATGATGGCTGTCGAACCTGGCCGCACAGGGGCGCTGACGGCCGAGATCGTCAGTGCTTGGTTGGATTCCAGCGGTCCGGCTGAATCATTCGCCAGCAATTCTGCAAACGTAAACGTTAGCGGTGTGTTCGGGTCGGTTTGAGCTGTTTCGCCCACAGCGGTGGGCGAGTCATTGACCGGAGTAACGGTCAGATTGACCGTGGCCGTGGACTCCAATCCAAACGAATCCCGAATCGTATAGGTGATCGAATCCGGTCCGAAATAATTTTCGACTGGGTTGTAAGTAATGGCGTTCGCGGTTAGTTGCGCGGTGCCATGACTGGGGGGCGTGATCGAGACAATCGTAAGTGTATCTTGGGGATCAACGTCGTTATCATTGGCCGTGAGTGTTGACCTCAAGATGGTCAGTAACGTGTCTTCATTGGTCGTCGCAGAATCGCTCACGGCAACGGGCGTGTCACCGACGGGTGCAATCTGAAATGTGATTACACCAGAATCAAATTGGCCGCTTTCGTGGGTCACGCGATAGGACAGCGTCTCTGTACCGAATAGGTTCGCGGTGGGGGTATACGTTAATGTGGTGCCGTTGAGCACAGACGCACCCAGCGTGGTGCTGGACGTCAACGAGTACGTTAACGTTCCTGGATCGGCAACGACCAACGTGGAAAGGTTAATGTTGATCGCTGCGGCATCTTCATTGAGATTTCGTGACGTATTTTGCGCATTGACTTCTGGTAGCGGTTCATGAACTTCGAGCAAGAAGCGTGAGTTGCCCCCCAGTTGAATTCGATTCGCAGGCACTTCCTCTTTGTTCGTCTCCGTTCCATAGATCAGCACTTTATCGCCGATATCGGGTGGATCAAGTTTAACGGAAACATTGTTGGCGATGGACACACCGCGAACGGGAATCGCGAAAGCATCGTAGGCGATATCACCTGAGAAAGGATTAATGGCATCTCGAATTCCACCGTTGCTGACCGGACCGAGACCACCCACCTCATCAAAGATATCACTGGCACCTGATTGATCGAAACCGGCGACCACGCGAGTTTGACCGTAGACTCGCGTTTGATTAAACACCGGAGGATTACCAATCCCGACATTCCGATTGTATAGCTCAAAGAAATGAAACATGCGGTCTGGGTTGATGTCGTCGACCTGACCATCACTATCAGAGTCGATGTAGACATTGAATTCATTTTGCAGAACGGGTTGCGCAGTCGGCCCAACTGGCCCTTCTGGATCAATCGTCAGGTTCGCACGCAGCCTAGGCATGTTCACACCGATGAAACTCGGATCACTGTAGATGACCTCCGCAATGTATGCCGAACCATCACCTGGACCACCTTCGGGTTTACGAGTAACGAGCGTTCGAATTTGCGACGCTGAAGTGACTTGGCTGTTTAACTGAGCAACCGCATTCTTGAGTTGTGTTTCCACATGGGAATCACCGTCGCCCAGAAACTGATTCAAGGACATCGTGACTTTATTGCTGGGCGCGGAATCCAAAAACAATTCGATCGTGCCGTTGGCATTGGCGGGCGTCAGGATGTCTTGCGAGAACACAAGTTCTTGGACTTCCCCAATCGCCGGTTCGAGTACGCCTTTGCTCTCGACGATGATGTCCGTTACCGCGCGAAAAATGCCGTGTCGCGTTTGCCGATCACGCAAATCTTGCACAGCAACTTCGAGCTTAAAAACTTCATTGATGGGAACTTTGTACTGTAACACCGCGTCACTGTTCTCGGACATCTGCGTTACGCCCTGGATGTTCGGCAACAATTCATCGGTATTGATGTCACGAGCCGTCAGGATGAAGCGAACATCAAAATCACCCGCGAGCATTTGTCGTGGTTCGAGTAGCTCAGAGCGGAGTTGTCGACGTCGATTGCCTCCAATACGTTCCCGTCGATGGTTCCGTTTACCAGCGTGCGATCGCTCAGCGCGAGATGAGAGTTGGCTCACGATCTTGAACATTTTGGACATTGGTTTCTCTCAACAAAAGAAGGGCAATTCGGGGGAGTCGATGAATTGCTCCGGTAGGAAGCAAGGCGACGCTATTGGATTCAATTAAAGTAAAGATCGACAAATGACGCCCACCCAATCGGGAGGTAGGTAGCCAGCCTATTGTGACTCGAAGGAATCGGAAATGCAAGTTACGGCGATTATGAGGGTTTTTTGTAGATTTAATGAGGAGTTTATTTGCCTTGCCAGGACTTTGAACACTTGTTCCGGAAGGAATTCGACGAATGCGCACACAATTCTGCTGCGTTCGGGTGGGGCTACGGGCACATGTCCCACCAACAAATCTGCTACGATTTGCTGGCAATGACCGTTTGGACGGGTGACTGCCTCAGTTATCGCTGCGTTTCAGGGAATCTTGCGGCGATTTCGTCGTAGCGGAACTCGCCAAGAGTTTCGTTCGGTACGGTGGCGCGGTCCGAAAGTCTTGACGTCTTCCGCTACATTTTGCAGCGAAACCGCCTTAAGCAAGGAACTGAGTTTGATGAGTGATGCTATAGCCCACTTGATTTTCGACGTTGAGAGCATCGCCGACGGAGAACTCATCTCGGCGGTCCGATACAGCGAAGAAAAACTGACCCCAGAGGAGGCGATCGCTAAATATCAAGCCGAGCGATTCGAGCAGACCGGTTCCACGTTTATCCCCCACACTTTCATGGTGCCGATCTCGGTGGTGATCGCAAAGGTGACGGCGGATTTTCGGCTGCTGGACATTAAGTCGCTCGACGAACCCCACTTTCGCCCACACGTCATGACCAAGCATTTTTGGCAGGGTTGGGAGGCCTATCATATGCCGCAGTGGGTCACGTTCAACGGGCGTTCGTTCGATATCCCGCTAATGGAGCTTGCTGCGTTCCGATACGGTTTGTCGATTCCAAAATGGTTTGACGACAGCGGCTATAAATCGCGTCGCAATCGCTTCAGCACTGGTTCGCACTTGGATCTCCAGGAGTTGCTGACGAATTTTTCGGCCGCCCGCTTCAACGGTGGTTTGAACCTCGCCGCGCAAACACTGGGCAAACCCGGCAAGATGGGACTCAGTGGCGATCAAGTCCAGTCGTACTACGATCGAGGCGACCTCAAGTCGATCAGCGATTACTGTCGCTGTGATGTCTTGGACACATACTTCGTGTTTCTTCGCAGCATGGTTCTCATCGGTCGAGCGACGCTTGCTCAAGAAGCGGATTTAGTCGGCCAAGCTCGTCAGTGGATTGAAGACCAAGCCCAGCGTTGCCAAGCCTGTGCCGACTACATGGAGCACTGGTCAGAATGGAAAAACCCGTGGCAAGCCGACGAGGATGCAGCGCTAGCCGCCGCGACATTGCCGGGGCCTGATCCAAGATTGGTAGAATGACGGCTGCGAAACTTGAGTGAATCGACGGCACTCGCTTGACAATTAGCCTGAATACTTTTCTAGCAGTTTCGCGACCGCTGCCGGATCGTCAGCTTCACGCAGAGCGTCGATTTGGGCAGCAGGGACGCCGATCTTTTCCAAATGGCTAGCCAAACGCTTCCACACCGTCAGGCGTTTTTTGCCCTCGCTCAAGTACAGATCCGTAACGGCCTCGGACGCTTTCTGCAGACCGATCACATCGCGATTTTGGTAGTAATTGCGAATGATCTTGTCTTGGTGTGGGGTTCGGTTCATCGCTGTTTCAGCTTCTCTTCGGCTGCGGCTGCACGCAGAGCCGCCGCTTCACGCGGTAGTTTGAACTCTGGACCAGCCGGGAAATACTGTACGTCATCCTGTAAATAATAGGGACTCGGCAAAGTTTGACCATTCAGGGACACCTGGCAACCAGTGCTCATGCCCAGAATTATTGTTAGAGTGGTTGCGACCACGAAAGTGGTGATGTTGTGTTTCAGATTCATCATATTTGTCATCGTGGTACGCCTCTTGCGCGATTCGATTCGAGCCAATGGGTGGCATATTCGTTATCGGCGGCACAACTGGCACAGATTCACTGAATTCTCAGGAATTTGTCTGTTTCTCGATCAGGTGCCCGCCTGCTATCCTAAAGCATCGGGTTGAGTTTCACGCACCAATCGAATTTGTTTGCATTTTTGGCGAATCGATTTCCCATTTGAACCATGATATGAAATTTTCATCAATCGACCGTCGCAGATTTCTGCAAACTCTAGCTGTCGGCGGTGCCGCAGCGGCAGCGGCTGGTTCCTCGCGTTTCGCACAGGCTGCGATCCCTAAACCTAAATGGCAAGCAGCGATCACCCGTGGCTTAGATTGGCTCAGCAGCAAGCAATCTTCACGAGGCCAGTGGAACACCACGGTTTACCCCACCGCCATGGCCGCCCTCTCAGGGACTGCGCTGATCGGCAGCGGCAGTACGACGACGCAAGGTCCATATTCACAACAAATCGCTCGGGCAGCCGATTTCCTTATCAGCAAATCCCGAAGCAATGGTTTGATTGGCGACCCGCAAACGGACTCTCGCTACACATATGGCCATGGGTTCGCAATGTTGTTCCTCTCGCAAGTCCTCGGTGAAGAAGGCCTGCTCGATCGACGCGAGGAAATTGTTGACGTGCTGGCGCGGGCGGTGCAGTTCAGCGGGAATGCGCAAACAGCCGCCGGCGGATGGGGTTACGTCTCGGCCAAAGAGGGCAACGACTTCGATGAAGGCAGTACGACGATCACTCAGGTCCAAGGTTTACGAGGTTGCCGCAATGCAGGGATCCCGGTCAGCGGTGAGGTGATTGAAAAAGCCAAAGACTACATCTATCGCTGCAAGAATCCTGATGGTGGCATCAGCTACAGCAGTCGGCAAACCGGCAGTAGTCGACCGGCAATCACTGCTGCGGCCCTCGCCGCACTCTACAACGCTGGCGACTACGACAGCGAACACGTCCCCGAAATGTTGGCCTACAGCAAAGAGACCCTCCACGATATCAGCGACGCGAGCCAATCGTTTGGGCATTGGCACTACACGTATCTGTACTACAGCCAAGTCATGTACCGGCAGGGCGACGAGGAGTGGTTTCCCTTCCGGGATCAACTCTACGACCGCATCTCCGCCGAACAAAAACCCGATGGTTCGTGGGAAGGTACCATTCACCCCGTCTACGTCACGGCCTGCAATCTAACGATGCTACAACTCGACCGCGGCTTTCTGCCGATCTATCAACGATAAACTAACCGCGCACATCAGCCGTAACGCGATAGCGAGCGTCCCGCTTAGTTTTACTCGGTTCTGGCTCGTTTTACGAGCAGATAGAGTGTCAGAGTGTTCTGAGCCACAACCATCAAGCCAGTGTCTGCGGTTGCTCGTGATAATCCACGTCCGTGCAGTTCCCTACCACCCCGGTGCTTTTTGCTATCGCCATAGCGTCGCTCGATCCTCATTTTTCGATTCCGAGCGCTCTCTACTCCAGCTTCGCCGGCCATTTTCTGTTTCTGCTCGTCCATCACCGATTGTTGCTCTAAGCGTCGAACCGTGCGACGCTGTGAGCCAGCTGCTAGACATCGGGATGCAAGGTCGCAGCCTGCACACTGTTGTACATCCTGTTCAAAACGGAGCTCGATAACATATCGATTATCGGCGCGAGGATCTTTGCTTCGACTGACGCGGCGCATCGTGTGACCGGCTGGGCAACTCAGTGAACCGGTGGGTTCATCCCACGGGAATTCGTCCGCTGATATTTGAACTTCTCCACTGGCAGTCGGGCGTCCCTTGCTTCCTTTTCGCTCTGGCACCGGTGCAAACAAATCCACACCTAACTCGCCACAGTCGATAATTTCTAGTAATGAGCAGTAGCCGCTGTCAGCATGAACCTTTTTCAATCGTCCGCCGATAATCAACTGCGTCTTGTTGATCATTGGGATCAAGGTGCCGGTGTCGTTCTTCTTACGAAACACTTCATACGACAATATCACCTCACTTGCTAAGTCGCACATGTACTGAACGTTGTACAGCGGTCTGGTTACCTTGAATTTGTCTTTGCCGATCACCGCGTCGACGTCGGCAGGACTGATCTTGATCTCATCCTCGTGGCGGCGAAGGCTACTTGGCAAGCCGCGATTGATCTTGATTTCGTCTAGGATTTTGGCCTTTGCCGCACGGAATGACGCAAGTTGTTCTTGGCGTCCGCTGGGCGTCTTTGCCAACCACGAGGGAATCCCCTTGAGCTTCCGACGGGAGGCGACCTGATCTGGATTATCGAGTTGGGCTATCGCCCGCTTGATGACCGACAGTCGCCGAGAAACCTGACGCAAGCGAAACATCTTGTGGCGTGAAGCAGCGGCCGCAACAAATGTCCCATCGAGACAGCCTTCCGTTGGATCGATGATTTCATTTTCGATCGCCTCTTGAATCATCTCTGTGTGAAACGCTTCGATAAACTTGGCGGCCCGGTCACGAAAGTTGTAGAAGGTCGTCCTCCCCGGTTCAATGCCGCGCCCCACCAATCTACAGCGGTCATCGTTCTTGGCACTCGCTGCCCATTTCGACGGAGACCGTATACCTTACAGGATCAGAACGATGACGATGGCCAGGAGCCGTTCGGGGCGATACGGTTTGGAACCAGTACCTCGGTAAGCCTGATAAAGTGCTTGGTGATCCGTCTTAGCGATGAACTGCTCAACAGCCTGAACGTGGTCGTCACCTGCCAACCGCTCTTGAAGTTCCAGCAGTTCGTGCGAACCTGGCTGGAGTGGATCGTCGACAAATAAGTTTTTTTTAAATCGTCCAATGTGGTATCCTTCCCTTGGCTTCCTTGAGGTTCTTGAATCAATTTGTGCTTGTAGCACGAAAGACTACCTCTGGGGAGCCTTTTTTATTGATCGCAAAAGCCAAGCCCTAAGCGGGACGCTCTCTAGCGCACTGCGGCTGATGCGTTATCTTTAGTTCACTTCCCAGCGAATCGCTAACAACCTAGCTGCGGCCAGCAACAAGAACGCGGCCCCCATCAGCACCGCGAGCTGTGGGCCTAGTTCGTTCGGTGGAAGCTCTCGCCAAAAGACTTTGTCATAACCATCGAGCGCCCACGCGTTAAACGTCCACAAACCGGCTGCTTGTAGCGATTCGCTCATCACATATCGCGGCACCATCGAACCGCCCAAAGCGCTCATTGTTAAAATCGCCACCACGGACAGTCCGCCGAGCTGGCCACGGGTACGGCACAACGTTGCTAAAAACAATCCGAATGAGGCTGCTGCTGCCGACGTCGCGACCGTCATCATGGCGAACCCATCGAGATGTCCCAGCAAATCCAATCCAAACACGAGCTGCGCCCATAGGAACATCACCGTGACTTGCACACATCCCAAGAGCGTCAAGTAAAACCATTTCCCGAGTAGCAGTTGATCCATCGTCATCTGCGTGGCCAGCAACCGTTCGAGCGTTTGATTTTCGCGTTCTTCCAGTAACACTCCGCCACCGCTGGACGCACCGAACAACAGGAACATGACCGCGATCCCAGCGGCATAAACGCTGATGATCGGATTCGTTTTATTTTGGCCCATGACATTGACAATCTCAATCTTCGGCGGCGCAAGTGAAGCTCGCGGTGTCGGGCCGTCGCTAGGCATGTTGGGCATCCCCACCATCATCATTGCTCGCGTGACCAACGCTGTCACGACTTGACTGGCGACCTGATCGGAAGCATCGTTGAGTAATTCGGCTGACAATTGGTCCTCGGTACTTTGCATCACCACGGCGATCGTCGCGGTGCCTCTGCGAACCATTGTTTCCGCAGTCGCTCGATCGACAGTCAATGCTTCGGATGCTCCGCGAATGATGCGTAAACCTTCGTTTTGCTCAAGTTGTTCAAGGATTTGCTGGCAACGCTGCGAGCCGCCAGTTGTCTCGATTGTCGAGGCTTCATCCGTCGCGGCATCCGCGTTGACGAGAGCTACCTTGACGCGAGGAGTGGAACCGACACCGCGTGTAAAAATCAACGCAAAAATACTGAAGAACGCGATCGGAACGATGAACGTTAACAACCACTCCACGCGGTTGTGACGCAATCGTCGCAATTGAATCTCGATAACTTTCCAGATCACAAATTCAATCCCGCAGTTCGTGACCGGTCAGATGCAAAAACACGTGGTGCAGCGTGGGGCTTTGCACCTCCACATCGACCACGCCGTAGCCTGCCGCAGCCACGGCGTTCATCAATCGTGGCAACCCCACGGCAAGCTCATCGAGCTTGGCGGAGACCTGGGATTCACCCGGCGTTGCGGTCATCGCTAGGTTGCACATTGCTAACGGTTCATTCCCGGTGCCTCGCAATCGCTGATCTAATCGCACCGTAACATTCCGGTCGCTGCCGATCGTTTGTCGCAACAGTTCGTCAAACGTGCCGCTGGCGACGACGCGTCCATGATCGACGATCACAATTCGATTGCACTGCGTTTCGGCTTCGTCGAGATGATGAGTTGTCAGCAGGATCGACGTGCCCCGCTCGCTGAGTTGATCGAGCATCAGAAAGATCCTCGCGCGACTTTGTGGATCCACGCCCACGCTCGGTTCATCGAGCAACAGCACTTCGGGTTCGTGCAACACGCCGCATGCCAAATTGATCCGACGTTTCATCCCACCCGAAAAACTTGCCACCAACTCGTCGCCCCGATCGGCTAGGCCTGTCCACTGAAGTGCCCACTGGACCTGTTGCTTCAGCACGCTGCCGCGCAGTCCGTGAAACCGACCGAACGCAAAGAGGTTCTCGCGAGTCGTCAAGTCTGCGTACAAGGCGATCTCCTGCGGAACAAGTCCGATGCAATCGCGAGCAGATGTTCGTGCGATCGGTTGCCCCATTAATTCAATCGTTCCCGAATCGGGCCGAGAGCGACCAGACAAACATCGAATCATCGTCGTCTTGCCCGCCCCGTTAGGGCCGAGGTATGCAAGTCGCTCACCCCGCCGCAACTCAAAGCTGATCCCGTCGAGAGCCAAGTGCGGCCCAGCATCACGCCGACCACGACTCCAGCCACCACCCCCGCTCGGATAACTCTTGTACAGATTCGTTACCGAAATAGCTGGAGGCGGTGTCGAAATCAAGACGATTCTCCGGCTGAGGTAAGGCGAAAGAGTCGTCTAATCGTACCCGAATGATAACCGCTGCGGCAATGTCGACCGCCCCTCGTTAAAAATCTCAGATGCGATAAAACATAGGGGTATCAAGGACGCGTTCATCTTGGACGCGTCGCAATCTCTACCACCTACTACATCAAACATTAGGCAATCGACACGATGACGATCCTACGAGTTGGCCCCAACGAGAAGTACACTGATGGCTGGGCCGCAGCCTTCGGTGGCGGTTCCAAGAAAAGCAAGAAAACTGCCGCAGACTCCACTGCTAACCAGCAGACAGCTAAAAAGTCTGCCAAAAAATCGGCAAAGAAATCCGTGAAGCAGAGCGTCGCCAAGGCTGTCCCGGCAACAAAATCAGCGAAGCACACGGCTGTTCATCCGGTCAAGAAAGCGGTGAAAAAATCCGCTAAAAAGTCCGTCAAGAAAACGCCTGTCGCTGCCTCACCGGTGAAGAAATCGGCAGCGAAGTCGAGTAAAAAATCGGTCAAGAAGAGCGTGAAACGGACGGTTGAGAAATCCATCACCAAACCCGCCAAAAAGACCAGTAAAAAATCTGTCAAAAAGAGTGCGAAGAAAGTCTAATTCATGCCATCCCTTCCTCCCAGCGAACGTCCGCAGGACTCGCCTCGCCGTGAGGACTCTGGCACGATGAAACGGGCGAACTCTCCGCTTCAAAGTATCCTGTCAGGCGACGGCTTCGAGGCGACCTGGCGGGCCGCTCTCGAAGGCCCATCGCCAGAGGGTCGCGAAGCCTTGCAGAACTTGGTCGGTTACTTGACGTTTGCCTCAGGTGCTGCGGCACCAGCGATCCTCAAAGCTTGGAACCGCGTCCACGACGAAGCCGCTGGTGGCGACGTGCTCTCTGGCCCGCCGCCGTTTTTGATCATCCGGCATTGGCTCGAAGAGACCACCGAGCGATTGCGGACGTCCGACTCCTCGGCGTTCGGTGACGTCCGTCGCGCCGCTACGGTGATCCGCGTGATGTGGTCCAAGCTATTGCCCGCTTATCTCGATTTTCATCGCGACTTGTTGTTCCATCTCGAACCCGAGATGATCTTCAACGGCTTCTTCTTAGCACGCTGCGCCGAAGTCATGCTTGAACATGTGGGTGAAACCGCCGACATCGACGACGAGCATGCGTTGGTCGATCGTGTCATCATGCAGCTCAACGATTACGTCGGTTATCGACCTGTCGCTGTACTCGAAAACCGTGCCTGCCAACCGTACTTGCACGAGTTCGTGCGTCCGATCCCGATGATGATCCTAGGCGTCGGTATCTCCGCTGGCCCCTATCGTGAATTGGTTCGTCGGGCGCTCAAAGCGATCACAGAGGCGCCTGAGAATATCCTTCGCGCCGCCGCGATGGATCCGACCCAAATACACGAACTGTGTTTGGACCCGCGTGCTTACGATTTTGATCATCCCGTCAATCGACGTCCGAATTATCACTTCGGCGGTTGGGACGAACGTTCGATTGATAGCGATGGCCGCTACGGTCGTTTCATCCTCCGCAGCGTGACGTTGGATTCGCTACTTCGTCGGCTCAGCGAAACATCGGATCTGCCAGAAGACGAGCTACTCGACGAAGCCGCTTCGGTACTCGCTGGGACGATGCTGATGGCATCAGGCGTTTCTGGTTGGGGACCAGGGGCCTATTCAAGCGATGTCACCTTGCGATCTTTGATGGTTCCGATCGCCAATTATCGCGATGAGTTTTATCGCTGGCGAATCGCTCAGATTGGCGGTGCACATGGAGAGCGGTTACTAGCTGAATCAGAAACTCGCCATCAACCCTTCGGTGCCGCGCGGCAACATCTCAATGCGTCGTTGGCCCGCAGCCGCGCGGTGCAGTTGCAGCATGTGCAACTCGCCCGTATCTACGCCCGCATGGGCTATCCCGACGCAGCCGCCAAACAAGCTGACGTGGTGTCGGCAGCATCGGCGCGTTTGATGTGCCGCATCGACTGCGGCATGACACTCGGTCTGCGTGCCTTGCGAGCTGGCGATTTGCCAAAAGCCATCGCGGTCCCCGAAGCCACATTCGATCTGATTCGTCGCGCGATCGAATGCGGCGGTTTGATGGATCCCTGGGACATCCTGGGCTTCATGGGCAATTTTAGTCTGTACCCTGGCATCGAAAACTCAATTCACGATTCGCGGTTGGACGAGTTGTTGTTCATCATCGAGAGTCTGTTTGGATACATCGCCCGGGTCTGGAGCGAAGCGGCAGCCCGCGACGATGAAGCCGCCTACGATCAAATGGATGCCCAGTACCGCGAGATCGCACAGTGGTGGCGTGCCTTCGCCGCTCACACCGTCGAATCGGTCGAGGCCGCCGATCCATGGGAATCCTACGAGTCCGCACGGTTGGTCGCCCAAGCCCTACGGTTGTGGCATCGCGGCGGTGCCCATCATGGCGACATCGCATTCTGGGCACCGCACGCGGAGCTCTTCGATTCACCGCGAGCCTACATGCTGGTGATTTCCGCATTGCTCGAACGCAAAGACTTCATCCCCGCACAAGCACTGTTGATTCACTGGCTCGGCCAAGCCGATCGGGTTGGTCTGCGGAGCGGTGCCAGTTCACTGCCACGACTCGCCGAACGTTGGCTGCTGCAACTTCGCCAACACTTGCGGGACGTTCCCGCTGAGCTGTGGCCGCGCGTCAATAAGTTCTTTGACTATCTCGAAGCCAACGCGGAATCATTTTGGTCAGCACCGCAATTTGAAGTCGGTGATGGATCGTTAGCAAACCATTCCGCCGACGATTGGCAACAAGAACTCGCATCGGCCACGGACGATCTGCTCGGACCCGACGAAGGCGAGGATGCCGATGGCGACATGTTCGCAGCCGCTTATGAAAACATGAGCTATCGCGACACGACCGATGATGGCAACGATGGTTCGATCTTCGACACCAGCGGCAATTCAGACAGCGTCGATGAACTCGAAGCGGAAGTCAAACGGCTGGGCAGTCGACTGGATTTCTTGCAAGCCCTTGCTCGCATGTGGGCAGTCGGTGCAGACGTTGCGATCACGCACCAACACGTCATCGACGATGAACCCACTGACACCGCAGCGCGAGCGCATCGCCAACAACAGATCGAATCGTTGCAAGCCTGGGCCAGACGGGCGGTGAAGAACCGCATCGGTTTGTTGCAATTGCTCAGTGACGTGCGAGCTTACAAAATCAAACCCGCGGGCACCGATAACGAATCCATGCGGACGTACGATCGTCGCCGCGTGTTGCGTGACGGACTGATGGAACGAGTCATCGAAACCGCTGTCGAAATGTCCGATGCACGGCGTTTGATCAGCAGTGCGTTGTGTGCGTTGCAAGGCGAGTTAGCAGATGATTTAGGCGAAGAATTTGCCGAGGACGACGCCGGAGCAATCGAGTTGTTTGCGGCTTTGATCGCGGGCGATTCCGATCGTGCGCGGGCCAGCTTCCCTGGCTTTGTCGATTCGATTATCCAACGCAACCTGCTGTACATTCCGCTATCGCGTGGTGGCGATCCCGTCAAAATCTACGTCGCCCGTTTGCGTGAACGCGTGCTGCGGCACCTACTGCATTGGCTACCCCGGCGTGGTTTGATCGCCGAAACTTGCCGGCTGATCGAAACTGCTCGACAGATGGAACAACGCAACCCGATCGGTGCCGGTGCCGTCACGGAGTTCGACGGATTGTATCGCGCGGGCTATCGCTCGCTCGTCGGTTCATTCTCCGAATCCGTGTTGTACTGCCTCGTTCCACCGAAGCCCTCGGGCGGTTCGCACCACATCGACGACGACACACACCAGCAAGCTGTCAGCAGCGGACGAGAACTGACGGCGACGGATCAAACGTCGATCTCCGAGACGTTGATCCCACTGCTCGAGAAGCTCACCGAAGTGATGTTGGGCAGTTGGCTAGCGCACAGCCAAACGCTTCGACTCTCACCACTGGAAACTGTCAGTGACGCAGCCAAATGGAAACGCCTGGTGGCATTCATCCAAACGTTTGGTGACCCACTGTTCACGCAAGGATTCTTGCAGCTCAGCAACATCCGCGCGGTGCTGCATCAGGGCGTTGAAAATTGGCTCGGTCGAGCTTTGCAAGACGGCGATGACTTGCTCGATGACACCGAGTTGATGAAGGCGATGTCGGCTGGGCGGATCGAGATCGCCGAAGCCGCTCGCTGCATTACAATCGTGTTTGAATCGTTGATGGATCATCATGCTGAGTACCAAGACTACAACAGCACGACGACGCAGAGCGATCGCGGTGAGATGATTTATACGTTCCTCGATTTCCTGAGATTAAGAGCACGCTATGAACGTGTCGCATGGAACTTGAAACCGATCATGTGGACACATCAAGTGCTGGTACGCATGGGACTGGGTGAAGCCGCGTTGGCATGGCGACACAGCCTCAACGAGCGGATCGCAGCGGAAGCGGAACTGTACGTGAAGCGATTGCGAGAGTTGCAAAAACGCTATTCAATGCGGATGCCAACTGTGGCGGATCGTTTGGAAGAGCGATTCGTACAACCGATGACGATCGACCGCATGCGAGCGTTCATCGCCCCTGCCATGGCCGACGCTGAAGCCAACCGAGAGCACAGCCAAGCTTTCGAGCAACTCGAATTTGAAGCCAAACAGTTATCACGCAACCCCGTCGGTGTGGGCTTAGACCTCCCTCCCTGGCTCAGTGCCTTGGATAAAGAAGTCGAAAAAATCGGCAAACGAAACTTGGTCAGCGAAATCGACTTGCAAGATCTCATCACGATCCCCGTCAGCCCGTTAACCCTTGACGAACTTCGCGCGCACCTCGTCACTGCCGCAACGCAGGGCCGCCGACTACCCAACATGCGTGAAAAGTAATCGCTCTTCAGAGAAGCAGGCACAACCTTCGGTGCTGCTGGTGTTTATAGAATCAAAGTGATCGCAATGGTGATCAGCAAGGCCCCCAAAAAACGCATCGCCTGCACACTGCGCGGAGCATGGTATTCTTCTCGTGAAAAGAATTGCCCCAACAAAACGACAGCCAACACACTCCACAGACCGCGCGAGCTGTAGATCACGTTGGTGGCCGCAGCATGCCCCCACGTTCCAATCGCATAGGTCAAAAAGACCGACTGCAAACCGGTTAAAAAGGCGCCCGGTAACAACCACCGCCACGTGAGGCGAGGAATGTCTCGGTAGCGGCCTTCTAACAACGGGAGCATGCCGAGCGAGAAGGCGGCTGAAAAGAGCATCACCAGCGGCAAGAACGTGGCGGCGGAAAACCGTGGTGCCCAGACTTGCACCAAACAGTCGAAGATCGCATAAGAGAGCGCCGCCGCGATCGATGTGATCGTTGTATAACCCAGTTTTCCCATTGCGAATCGTGACGCCTGGGGTGCGTCGTTCAGCGTCGATCGAGTCGTGCGAGAACGTCCTTGGTAACTCAAGCAGGCAACCGCCAGCACGGCCAATACCGAAGCTAGCCAGATCCACGCCGACGAGGTTTGGTCCGTGAAAACAGACAACAGCACAGCCACAAACAGAATCTTTAGTCCCAGCATCGGCGTGGCAACAGAAACATCTCCTCGCGTCAGCGCCAGCACAACGAGTGTTTGCCCAGCGACAAAGAACCCGCCAACGATCGCGGGCTGCCACCACAACGACCAATCCTCAACCGGTTCGCCCCACCATAACATCGGTAGAAAGATGATTGCAGCGAACCAGTTGCAAAGTAACGTGGTCCGCCACGGCCCAGGTTTCCAGTCCGTCGACCGCTTCAGCATCAACACGCCGATCGTGTACAGCATTGCCGCAGTGATCGCGCACCAGAACGTTCCACTCGGGATCAACGTGAGTCTTCGTTAAGGAGGAGGTGTTCGTCTTACACAAACATCGCACACTGTAGCGGTTCATGCCAACTTATGCAGCCATGGATGTTTCATCATCTTCTTTGTGTCGATAGGCCATTGGCATCGACACCGACCGCTATCCCCGACCAGGCAGTCACCCGGCAACCCAGAAAAAGGCTATGTCCCCAAAATTCCTCCCCAAAATTCCCCTCGGCAAAAGGCAGAAACCCAAGTCCTATTGTGATTGTTCCACGGCATCGTTTGCCGAACAGAGTAATAGCACCAGTGATTGTTCCAATTCACGAGGATGAAAACCGAACGGGCCACGTCCATTCTTGAAGACTACTTTTCCTTGCTGGTCAATCAAATACAGGCGATTGGGCATCCCGCTGTAAAGCGAACCTACCCGGTCATCGATCACGTCGACCAGAAACGGAATGTCCAGAGCCAAATGAGCTTGGCATTTTTGTGCAACCACACGTCTACCGTTCTGTTCGATTGGCTGCGTCAAGTCGATTCCAGCTCGCTGGTTGCTTGACATCCACCAACCGTCGCTGGGATGAGCTTCACGAACGTAAACAAGGAAGAACTTCGCGCGATCCTGATATCGCTGATAGAGCTTTTCGATGTTCCCCGACTGACTTCGAAACGGGCCGCATGTGAAGTTGCCGAAGATCAAAACGATTGGTTTCTCACCGACTTCATCCGACATCGTTACCGATTCACCGTGAAGATTGCTAAGCGTAAAATCTGGTGCGGTGTCACCGATGTCAGGTCCCGCTTGTAGTGAGCCGATTTCTTGACGTTGCAAAGCAGCAATCAAGGTGCTTCGTGTCGGACGATCGGCGCGATGTTCGCGATCTCCTCGCGGTGCCGGCTGAAACTGGGGCCGTAGATCATCGAGAGCGAGATAGCTTGCATCGTTTCCGGTCAACTGGTCGAACACGGCTGCAAATTCTTCGCGAGTCACTTTGCCATTGGCATCGCGATCGGCCATGAAGAACATGATGAACCCAGGTGTTGGAACCAAAGAGTGTTCGCTCCAGTCGAAGTCCGTTGTCGACAGCTTCTTGTCACCGCTGAGATCCAAACGGGCAAAGTCGACCTCCGTTCCAGTGAACTCCTGTTGCGTGATCTCTTCGTCCGTGTTCGAATCGAACGTCTTAACAACATAGTTCCAATCGAATTTGCTTTTAGCTTTTGCGAGCGGAAACCAGCCGTCGTCGCCACCCAGGGTGCTACCTTTGACGACGGCATCAAGCATCGCGATGGCTTCTGAATCGGACGCCAGCTTCTGACGCAACTCCTTCTCAATCGCGCGCGCCTCCGGAGTGATCATATCGTCGGCATTTTCGCGAGGGTTGTCCGGGGCTTCACCACGAGCAAACGGAATAGGAAGCGAGAAAAGAACAAGGAAGAGTAGTTGATACTGTTTGAACATAAATTGGTTCCTTAAAAGGTAAGAGACGTAAACTATTGCTGGTCGGAATTGTTGCTGGTCGCCCCGTGATTGGAAAAAACGTTTTCGCGTTCTAAATTGAGTTGGAATCCATCGGAGATGCGTGTCATGTAGAGACCGCGGCACATCCACCAGAAAAGACCCATCGCCTTCTTAGGTCCGAACTCGTCGACCAAAGACTGATATTCCTCCGCGTTCAAGTCCCACGGCGTACGACTTAACTTGCGAGCGTAGGCATAAACTCGCTGTTCAGGGATGGGAAACTCGCTCCAGTCGGATTCCGCTAAAAGCTTTGTTCGATGAGCGATGGCCGAATGATCCAAACCGGCTTCTTCGAGCAACATTTCGCAGTGGCCCATGCAGTAGTTGCATTCGACTGCGCGTGTTTGCACCCAGAACGCACTTTCTTCCAAAACTCGTTCCGCGGGTGCTTCGGACCAGTGTGTTCGCGTCGCGATCGTCCAAGGGATCGCCAACTCGGGTGCATAGCCATAATTGACGAGGCTCCAATGAATTCGAGTCGGTTTTGAGGCCATGGCCGGGGGCAGTTTCGCCGCGACGCTTTCCCACGTCGGAATCGGCAATCGCGGACTTCGCAACCGTTGTTGTTCGAGGCGCCGTTGCAGCTCATCGAACGTTACGGACATCCAAGTTTTATCGCGAGGCACGACCAATTGGTCGTCGGTTTTGTAGGTATCTGCACCTCGTTCTGGCGGCAAAATGGGTCCAACGTGCAACGCGCACTCGACAAACTTAACTGGTAACGCATCCATCGGTTCGTGATCGCCAAGACGAAGATTTAACCCTAACACGATTCGGTCTTGGAAATTTCCATACGCTGCTAAGAGTACCATCGCGGCTACTTGACGCTCACCATATCGAGTATTCAATCGCTCAAATACCGCGTCACTAATGGTCGGCGCAGCCACCGTCATCAATCTGGCAAATTCGAGCGGCTCTCGATCCTCTTCGGGCCAATATTCTGAATCTCCCTGGAGTGTGTCGCACACCGCATCCGTTCCTCCGTCGCGTCGGAGATCTGCTAGCGCATACGACTGTGAGTATTCGCAGCGATTGGCTTTCGCGATGACCCAACGCATCTTAGCTCGCAGCTTTGCGTCAAGCGGACTGGAAGTTCGTTGAGCGTGGTCCAGTACCAACATCGCAGCTGCGGTTCGCGGCAATTGAGTCGCGACCGCTTTCGCCCATGCTGGAAGCGGACCTTGCTCGCCGCTGGCTAGCGATGGCAATCGATTCCAAGTCTCCATATCCGTTGCAATAGATATCGGCGATTGACGTTTCCGACTCGTCGGAATGGATTGTTTCTGCTTGTTCCAATAATCGAAAAAGACGTTTTCGGATTCGAGCTTCAATTGAAAGCCATTTGAAATTCGCGTCATGTAGTGGTAACGCGATGTGTGCAGGGCGATGCTCAACGCCGTATCGTCGCCGTGGTCTTGTTTCAGCGTCATTAGATCCTCAGTCGTCACGGTCGCCGGCGCCTGGGAAAGCTTGCGGGTGAACGCCAATGCTCGCTGTTGCTCGTCTGGAAACGCAGACCAATCTTCGCCAGCAAGTTTTTGGCTGCGCTCAGCGATTTGGTCCAGCGACAAACCGGCAACCTCCCAATTCATTTCGCAGTGGCCCATGCAGTACGGACACTCGACGCAGCGGGTGACAATCCAAAACAATGTGGTGCCAAATACTCGCCCGTAATTCGCACTCGTTTCAGTCCCGGAAATACGCATGAACCGCTCAAACGGGATCGCCAACTCGGGCGCATAGCCAAATACAGTTCGATACCAAACGATATCACTGGGCCGATCGAACATACCGCCTGGGATATTCTCCGATACCTTCGCCCATTCGAGTATTGGCAGGCGAGTCGGTTTTTCCCGCTGCTCGACAAGCCGCTCTTGCAGTCGGTCGTAGCTCAATTGCGACCACGTGACATCATCCCGAATCAAATCCACACCGATTTTAACTGGCAATTCAGTAGGCTCGCTCGCCGGTGGGTGTCGGCGTTCGATGTTGAAGGAACCTGGACTAAAGGATACTTCGATTGGAGCCATCGTACCGTCCGCAGCGTCTATGGCAGCATCGGCTCCGAGACACAACAACAGTCGGTCCTGCATGTTGGCATACGCCGCTATTAACACCATCGATGCTGTTTGCTTTTCACCGAAGGCTTTTACCAAATCCTCAAATTCCTCATCGGTCACGCTACTGGACGCGATCGACATTTTGCGAGCAAATTTCAAGGCGCTGCGTTGCTCGGACGACCGTCCATCGAATGTGGCATCTACGAGCGAGTCATGTTGCGATTGACTTGCATCCGTGTTACGAAGATCCAGCAGTGCTACTTGTTGGGCGTAGTCACAACCATTTGCCCCAGCTACCACGAATCGCATGGCCGCTCTTAAATCTGCGGCAACGGGACTCTTGGTTCGTTGTGCCAAATCCAGCTCTAATAGCGCCGCGGTACTGAGAGGCAGACGCGGTGCCAGCATCCGTGCCCACGTCGGCAAGGGCACTCCTTCACCGACCAACGGCTTGGGTAACGCCTGCCACGACTTTTTGTTGGATTCCAGTACCGCGAGTCGAACTCGGTCATTGGCTTCAAGATCGGACTGTTGCATCGGCAGTACTAAAGTAAGCAAAATGAGTAAGGCGTTTGAAAGATCAATTAGATGGGGTTTCATAACAAGTGCTCCAATGATTTAGAATAGATTCAGCCGTGCGAGGCACTTAAGGCATCAGGCTGCGAAAAACAGTACGCACGGGAGTCGTACCGACGACATAGGTCACACTTCGTTCGAAGCGTTTTGAGTTTGGATCTACCAACGACAATTTGACTCGACAGAACAAGTTCGCATCGACCGCATCGCCCTGGTCCAAGATCTCGAACCAAGCGAGCTTGACACCCGCTTTCCATTCCAGGTCTTGCACGACTATGTGTGAGTCTTTCGTCTGCCACGAGTCAATCGACTCACCTCGCTTCCAGCTATCCAGCACGGATTCAAGTGTCGATCTTGCTAATGTTGGATCAACGCGATTTGCATCGGCAGATGATTGGCAGCCGGACACCACCGCCATCATTGAGGCGACCGTAATGAGGGTAGAAAACGAAAATGCATTTCTGCAAATTAAATACATTGTAGGAACTCAATTGAGATGTGATGCACATAAGGAATAAGATCACTGGTTGCTTCATCGGTGAGAACGTCAGTTGTCACCAGTGAAAGCAAACAGTTGAGAATAAGCTCCAGCAATTAAACTACGCTGGAGCCTCTAGCGTTTTCAAAGATCGCCCTCAAGCGTATCGCTACTAGCACGGGTCCCTACAGCACGCCATAGTTTCAAGTTCACACTTTCCGTAACGAACTTGACGGAACCATCGCATAGCAACATGTGTGCACCACCTATATGTCGACTGCTCGCTGGCATTGTCGCCTTTGTCGGATAAAAGCCACATGACCGTCGGTTGGGGACATCGACATGGAGATAAACATGTTGTCCGTTAATCCAAGGAGCCCCCATGAAGATAGGAAACTGAGTAGCAAGATTTGTGACGTCGGTGGCATAACACATGTGGATGGCGTCGTCAGGCGTGGCAGGGTCTCCACTGCCTAAAAACACATCTGAATCGACACTAATCATGCCGTTGCTCCCGTCGGTCAACATCCGTTCGGCGAAAGCCGAAGTGTTGCTCGTCCCATCCAGAATGTCGCGGAAACCAAGTTGACGCTCACGAATGAAAGGGCCGTTTTGGCGTAAAGGATCTTGCCAAATGTGCTGGCTGCCGACATTTGCCATATAGTTCGTCGCACCTCCCGTTAGCGGTTGAGGATTGTCCAGGTCGGATGGACATCGAAACGTCGGTACCTCCGTTAAGCGTGCGGCGAGATTAAAGGGATCGGTAAGTGGTCGCGCAAAATCAATCTGCTCATGCAAAGCTGATTGCTCGATATACGGCAAAAGTTGACTGAGCGCCGAATACCCTGGGCTATTGGATGGCGGGCGAGTGCCCCCCCAAGCGAACGGAAGCGCGTTGTAACTGCCGTAATAATTATGCAACCCAAGGCCAATTTGCTTGAGGTTGTTGCTGCACTGCATTCGGCGGGCGGCTTCGCGCGCCGCTTGTACCGCAGGTAACAAGAGTCCGACGAGAATACCGATGATCGCGATTACGACCAACAGTTCGACGAGAGTGAATGCAGATCGGCGATGATGAGTGGATAAAGACATAGTGGATTGCTTTGCAATAAAGAGATGGAATGAATGCGCAAGAAATAGACGATCGTTTCCGATCAGGTCTTGGACTCTCCGTATGCGCAGACATAAGCCTGCGCGTGACGGAGCAGCTCTGGCGAACCACCGGCTCGTCAATCACGCTAACATTCAGCAGCAATCAATCCGCTTAGCAACGACAATGCGCATTTAATTCAGGCGTCCACAAACAGACTCTGCCGAGCAGACCCTCAGCACGATCATCATGTCATGAAAACGCCAGCCGCTATTTAGCAAACGCATCCGTAACAGCCAAAACCGCCAGAAGCACTTTCACGTACACAAACGCATCAAACGCAATATCACCGCAAACTGTTGAAAGTCCAAATCGCTGCGTGAGGCATTCAGCTGGACTTCGGTGGCGGCGAGTCCACCTCAAGAAAGGGCAAAGCAGGAAAACGACTGTCTAACGATGGATTCCACTTGAGAAGCCCGTGTCGGGGCAATGTGGATTGATCGATGGTGACAAAATCAAGTCGTTTTGAAACTGAAACCTGAGTTGGGTCAGTCGGCGGAGCGAAGGGAACCGAGTGGCAACGTCCGTTCTTACATCCACCACCATCATTCGGGACCGGCAGTAGTGGGTGATCTGCAATGTCACGTAAGGAATGCCAACTGCTAATTGGATTAACCGAATCCAAACGCATGTCACGATGCGTCTGCAAGTAATCGCCACAGCTTCCTTGCGCCGTCGACGCATGCATTAGACTTACAATCACAGCAAAAAAGCAAACAATGCCGCGAAGCACTGGAAGCAGTCGTTTTGCTGAACTGTAAGACATCGCAGTCGCGTGAAAGCACGGAATCGAAACGCAAGCCAAAGCCACTTATCAACAATAGTGTGCTGCGACAAACTGTTCCAGTGGACAAATGCACCAATTCTGGCGACCAATGCAGTTGCCGAACAAGCTTGAATTTCCTCTGTCGCAGGGGGTTTGGCCGAGCGATCAAATACCGGGCATGTGTATCATCAATTGATGATCGCACCTGCAGTGATTGATTTCGCAACCGTCAAGTTTGGGTGTAGTTATTACGTTTGACTCCAGTGCATTGCCTGGCAAAACTATGCCGCCAGCGCAGCGGGGTCCAATGTGAGGAGTTTTCTGGGAGCCGGTGTTCACGAGAATACCGCTTTCTCAGGCTTGTAATGAATCCTTGCATGGCTCGATGTAACCTAAAGGAATTCATGGAGACCGCACTATGGTGGCGATTTGACGTTACTGCCGAGAGGGGCATTAAGTAGCTACCGGTTTTTCCTGCCGAGAACGTGCGAAAAGTGATGGTCCGAATCAACCGTGAGAAAGTGTTTGATCCCGACAGAGTGATAATTGCGCACTTTACAGTCTGACCGTTCGGCACGGCTATGTACTGGTGAAGCCCCGGTTTTTGACAAGCGATTTAGTGACGAAGCCTCGCTGTTTTACGTCGACCTGAATCCGGTCCGTGCTTTGTAGTGTGAGTTAGTCTGCGATATCGGCACGTTTTTTGCATGGTCACGGGTAACTCTAAGTGTCTAAGCGCGGCGGAGACATCGCACTGCACGCCGCTTTTATGGGCGTCGCAGAATTCTTGAGTTGCTCGTCGATAACCATACCAGTTACGCAGCGCGCAACTGGCATCGCAAGTTCCTAAAGTCACCACAGATCCCTAGAATTCAGCATTAATCGCCTCTTTCGCGCCGCGGGTACCAAGTTTTCCCCAAAGTCCATACGGGCTCGGCGAACCGGCAGCCAACGTCGTATCGCCTGGAGGGCCCGGCCACTTTACCTGCTCTGAATTGGAATTGCCGGCTTCAATTGAATCGGTGATGAACTTGACTGCTCCATCACCCATTAACACGTGGGTTCCGCCTTGGTGATGGCTGCTTGTCGAAGCTATGTAGTCTTCGTGGTAATTACCATGGTGACATACTTCGGTATTGGGAGGCAGCATCGTAAAGAAACCGGTGTAAAGAACAGGCGACGCCATCCATTTCGAGCCACGCCTGTCTTCGTTGGGTGCGGCAAATACCATACCGCTAACCCAGAATCGAGGACGTGCGGGATCAATTTTCGCTGCGCCTCGGCAGCGAAGCAATCCACCTGGTTGCCATTGAGCTCCCGTTCGTGCACCGGCATTATGCGGTGTTGAGCGAATGTCATTGTCACCAAGGTCTGTTACGATCTCGCCGCAAACGATTGTATTGGAAAGGCCGTCCAAAATGTCTCGGAACGCCGTTTTCTGGCGGTATATAAAAGCTCCTCTGCTCGCAAACTGAATGTACACAGGGTAGTTAGGTAATCCTTGAGCAGCTCCCGCTTGATTGACAGCGGAAGACCCGTCCATCGCCATGTGATTCGCATCGCCCAGGCAGCAGGCGTAATTCGTTCGACCCAAGCTGGGAAGCCCCGTGCCGGGATCGCTTGGGCAGCGAAAGCCAGCGACACTGGTCAACCAGGGGGCATAGTCATTTGGAGTCAGGTTGGCGATTGAAGCCGTCGTTAAAGGTCCCATCGCTTGCCAAAACTGGCCAGTACTCGTTCGGTAAGGATTGCTAATCTGCTCCCATAGTGCCTGTTGCTCGATGAACGGGGTGATCCCAACCAAAAAGCTAAGACGGTTGTAGTTGTTTCCGCCGCCGCTGGGCGAGGCGCTAGGAGTGGCATAAAGAGCTCCTGTGTAATTATAAGTGCCGGTACCTTGCTGTGGCATGCGATCATACGCGGCATGGTAGTTGTGAATCGCAAGGCCGATCTGTTTGAAATTATTGCTGCAGCTCATTCGACGAGCTGCTTCACGAGCTGCCTGAACGGCCGGCAGGAGGAGTCCTACCAAAACACCGATAATGGCAATGACAACGAGTAGCTCCACGAGCGTGAACGCAGAGCGATTCCGAAAATGGACATTCATAAACATGTTCCAATCGAGAAGAAAAGAGAAATTAACTGACTAATTGAGAAATTAATCGACAAGGGCGGATGGCGTGGATGAAGTAGTTGGATCCAAGGATTGGTCTCCGTACTTCTCAACATGGGCTTCGATCTCACCCTGGGGCGCCACCTGATTCCCCGCGTCGCCGCAACCGACCGTAGAGAACAAGACACAGAAAAAAATCAAGCCAATACAAACGTGATTCATTGAAGATACCCCCGAAAGCAGATTTAGATTTGCTAGGGATGATTGAGAAATCTAATCCCGCAGTGGAGGTTTAGGTTAGTACCCTATCCCGCTGGAGTCAACTGAAAAATTTGAATTTCGTTTGGAATTAAGTGCGGACCTTCAAATCTGCGGATTTGAACGCTTCGCATAAGCTTGAGGTTCGTCGTGACGCCGGTGTGCGAAACGGATGACCAAACCCACTCGAAAATGCTGTCCCTGGAAAACGGTCCCTTTGGTCATCGGAAAGCTTGGATCTGTCGCCAGCGACTGAACGATTCTCCGGATTGATGTTGCTTGCGCAACGCGACATTCGCGTGTCGTGATCGAACGACGCAAATCTAGATCGGATTACCAGGTTTTCTCCGAGAGTCGATCAATGTGGTTCGTCCCGCGAATCAGGAAGTCTCGGGATTGTAGCTACGACTTTGGAAAAAACGGGTGCCGATGGTCGAGCGGGGGATCGTTCGTTAGGATTGTTCGCATTCCATTCGTCCATTCCCATACCCGCCGTGTGATTTTCCGCATGACTGCGTCTGAATCGGCCACCGCCGCTGCTCATCGTTTCGATTCTATTCCCATGGCACCCCCAGATTCGATTTTGGGGTTAACGGAGGCGTTCGCTGCGGACCCTCGCGCCGACAAAATGAACCTGTCCGTCGGCGTCTACAAAGACGCCTCGGGCAACACACCGATCTTGAAGTGCGTCAAAGCGGCTGAGCAAAAACTGCTGGAAACTGAGAAATCCAAAGGATATCTGTCGATCGACGGGCTGCCCGACTATCGCAAAGCGGTCGGTGCGATGTTGCTGGGTGATCGAGTAGTGACTGAGCGGGTGGCCATTGTTCAGGCCCCTGGAGGTACCGGTGCTCTGCGCGTTGCGGGCGAATTCTTGGCCACACAATGCTCGCCCACCCGCGTGTTTGTCCCCAATCCAACTTGGGCCAATCACAACGCGATCATGCAGTCCGCGGGGCTGGCGGTAGAAACGTACTCATATCTCGCCAATGATCGGCGGAGCCTTGATTTTGAGGCGATGATTCGTGACCTGACTGACAACACGCGGCCCGGCGACGCCATTTTATTGCACGCCTGTTGTCACAACCCGACCGGCGTCGATCCGACTGCCCAGCAATGGCAAGAGATCGCGGGGACGTTGGCCAAGAGGGGATTGATCCCGTTGTTGGATTTCGCCTACCAAGGTTTTGGGGACGGGTTGGAGGAAGACACGGTTGGGCTTTCCGCCGTGCTTGAACTTTGTGACGAAGCGATTGTATGTTCGTCGTACAGCAAGAATTTTGGCCTGTATAGCGAGCGTGTCGGTGCAGTGGCGTTGGTCGCCGGTTCGCCAGCTGCAGCGGCCTCGTCGCTGAGTCAACTGAAAGTCGTCGTGCGTTCGAACTACAGCAACCCGCCTCGGCATGGTGGTGCGATTGTCGCCACGGTGCTGGACGATGCGGAACTGACTCAGATGTGGAAAACCGAACTGGAGGAAATGCGGCTTCGTATCACGCACCTCCGCGAACAGTTTGTGCTGGGCATGAAAAAACAACCCACTGCACCGGATTTTTCGTTCTTGTTACAACAGAAAGGCATGTTTTCCTACAGTGGTCTGACTGCAATGCAAGCCGATGAACTGCGCACCAAGCATGGTGTGTATCTCGTCGGTAGCGGTCGCATCAACGTCGCAGGCATGCAGGAAGACCGCATGGATTGGCTGTGCAGC
This sequence comes from Rhodopirellula sp., assembly GCA_041740155.1. Classification (GTDB taxonomy): domain Bacteria; phylum Planctomycetota; class Planctomycetia; order Pirellulales; family Pirellulaceae; genus Rhodopirellula. Next base: position 157 of record JBGSMN010000265.1, on the reverse strand, counting down.
GTCGTCGCCGATGTGTTAGCTAGTGTCCGTCCGGAAATTGCACGAGAGCGAGAGATTGGCGGATTTCGTATCCCTTGAGTGCTCTGAAGATTTCGCTGTTTGTGCGCTTCAGCGGAGGTTTTGGCTCGATTGGTAAGTGTTTCTCACGACGCGCGCA
>JBGSMN010000244.1:0-1608 GCA_041740155.1 Rhodopirellula sp. | reverse complement strand
CGCAGCGTCGGATAAATGTCCAAGCACTGCAACAAGCCGATTTGCTGCCTCCTCTTCCCCCAAAACCGCTTCTCCAAGATGATTTAAGTTGATGCGAAAACCTTCATGGGCGCGTTTTGCTAGGTATTGCTGAAGAGGTTCCTTTTCGCCAGCAAGTATCACGCGTGAACTTTCCGCACGCATTTTTCTAGCGATTGCGGGAATCACAAGTCGCGGCACGATCCGGCTAGCAAATACTCCGGCACGCATCAAAATGCGATCGAACGGAGGCAGATAACTTGGAACACCAAACCGTTTGATCAGTTCACGAAAACGTTTTGCGGCGACCACTGAATCGTGGCTGCGAAACATTTCGTCGACCATCGCAAATGTTAAGGCTTTGCCAGCCGGGTCGTTCATCATTCTGCCCAGCTTTATGGCTTCGGCCCGTTCACTTGAATCCTGTGTTTCCAAAGCCGAAATGAGCAACCGCTGTGCGGTTTTCGCCACTCGCTTGCAGATTTCAGAACCGTCCGCAGCATCGATTGACGCCGATTCGGGTGGTTTTGACAAGTCGGCCGTTACGTTTGGGTGATGTGTATTCATACTATTAAGGTAGGCCCATTGCCGACCCACATCTTGGCGATATTTTCGCAACACTATGCGGAAAAAGTACAAACGCGGAGTATTCCGCTCGCCTCTGTTTTACAATTCAACCATTGCTGGCAACGTTTCTCGCAACAAGAAGTACATCGAGCAAAAGAGATGCCGTCGAAACGCTCGCGTGATTCCAGTAGCGACCTGCGGAAATCCCTTTTTCAATCTGTTCCAGGACTTGAGGCCGCTGAAACTCTATTCGACACCATTAACGATGTGATGTTCTGTGTAAAAGACCGACAACGACGCTATGTTGCCGCTAACGAGGCCTTCGTCAAACGCGCCGGTTTGGCCCACCGATCTGAATTGCTCGGACAAACCGCCAACGAGATTTTTCCGGAAATCTTGGCGGCAGGATATGAACAGCAGGACGACGAAGTTTTTTCGAGCGGCACCACTGTTCGTGACAGGCTAGAAATGATCACCCAGGCCGATGGCAGCGTTGGTTGGTTTGTGTCACAGAAGGTTGCAGTGCGATCGACTGATGGCCGTGTAGTTGCCGTCGCCGGAACGTCGCGTGATCTCGACATCCCGGCGGCGACCGGGGGTGAACTTGGCAAACTTGCCAACGTACTCGACAGGCTGCACCGCGATAGCCATCAACCGCTCCGAATCGAAGCGTTAGCGGTTCAGTCCGGGTTTTCATGGAGCCAGTTTCAACGACGGGTGCGCAGCATCACTGGACTGACCCCGCGACAAATCCTGACTAAATCACGCGTTGAATCCGCTGCTCAAAAGCTGCGTGATACCGACGATTCGCTGGCGGATATAGCTAACTCGTGCGGTTTCTACGATCAATCCGCCTTTAACCGCCGTTTCCTCATGAAGAACGGGCTTACTTACACTCACCCGCGGCAGAACAATCCGGACATCGTCAAGCCGGCCGGGCCGGTCGATCCGCAGGTAGGCGTCATCGGCGCCTGGGACGCCAACGGCACGCTCGTCGGCTGCGTCGTCAATTTCACTTGCCAC
>JBGSMN010000159.1:0-5448 GCA_041740155.1 Rhodopirellula sp. | reverse complement strand
GACAGTGACATGGAGTGGGACTCCGGCACACCTTGGTATCGGCCTACTCGGATCTATCAACTTGTTAGCGGTGGCGACTACGGATTCCGTGAATCGTCTGGCAAACTAATGGAATACTGCCCCGACATCGTGCCTCCGTTGGTAAACGTGGGCCCCGGTTCGCCGACCGGCATCGTATCCGGTTTAGGCACGAAATTTCCCGCAAAATATCAACATGCTATCTTCGCCTGCGATTGGACTTACGGCACGCTCTACGCTGTGCATCTAACGCCGAAGGGTGCTGGCTATGAAGCGACGCTGGAAGAGTTCATCTCCGGCAAACCGCTTCCACTCACCGACGCTGTGATTGGCAAAGACGGTGCGATGTATTTCGTGATTGGCGGACGGGGCACTCAGTCGGCGGTGTATCGCATCACTTATGTCGGCAGCGAAAGCACCTCGCCCGCCCCGAAACCAATCGCAACACCGGAGCACCGCCTGCGAGTCGAACTCGAACGTCTGCACGACGAAGGCACTGGCCCTGAAGCCGTTGCGAAAGCGTGGCCGCATCTGGGGCACAGCGATCGGCTGGTACGTTACGCCGCGCGCATCGCTATCGAGCGTCAACCAGCAACGCTCTGGGCCGAGCGAGTATCCCAGCAGACAGAGACCTGGGCAGTTATTGAGTCCGCCGTCGCGCTTGCACGGATGGGTGGACCGGAGTGGCAGAACGAGGTGCTCGCACTGCTTAATCGCCAGGACTTCGCGAAGCTTGACACCGCACAACAACTCGCGTGGGTCCGTGCGTATCAAATCGCGCTCGCGCGGAGCGGAGTGCCGACGGGCGAGCTGCTCGCACGAACCATTGCGTGCCTCGACGCGGTCTATCCAGCAGCGACGAATGATCTGAATCTCGAGCTGTCACGGACATTGGTCGCGCTCCAATCGCCAACCGCCGTGGCGAAGACGTTACAACTCATGGCCACCGCGCGAGACGAGGAAGTTTCATGGCTTTCCACCGAGCGGATGGCACGCAACGATCGCTATGGCCCGAAATTTCTCTACACTGGGAAGAGTCGTCCGAACGTGCAGCAAATCGCTTATGCCTATGCGCTGCGTATGGCGAAGGTCGGCTGGACGCCGGAACTTCGGAGCACGTTCTTCGCATGGTTTGCCAGTACCGGGCCGTGGCAAGGCGGCAACCAATTCCGCGGCTTCATCGACCAGATTCGCGCTGACGCACTCGCCACCGTGACAGATGACACCGAGCAGGAAGCACTCGCCTCGCTCGCGATTGCGACACTGCCAGCGGCTCGCGAGCAGAAAATCTCGCCTCCACAAGGCCCAGGCAAAGCGTACACCATTGATGAAGTTGTCGCGCTGGCGAAAGACGGCTTGCAAGGGCGCGACTTCAAACGCGGTCGTGACATGTTCTTAGCGACGTCGTGTCGGGCGTGTCACCGACTCGGTAACAACGGCAGCGGCATCGGCCCCGATCTCACAGCCGCCGCGAATCGCTACACGTTACGCGACTTGGTGGAGAACATCATCGAGCCGAGTAAAGTCATCTCAGACCAATACGAGAGCACCATGATTGTATTGCAAGATGGTGGCGTCCTTACGGGGCGCATTACCAGTGAGCAAGGTGAAAGCATCTTCATCGCTACTAATCCCGCCAACCCGAATGAAATTAAGGAGCTGAAAGCCGACGACATCGAAAGTCGTCAAGCTTCACCTACCTCACTCATGCCGCGTGACTTGATCAACAGCATGAACGCCGACGAAGTCCGCGACTTGCTCGCCTACATCCTCTCCGCTGGCAACGCTCAAGACCCAAGGTTCAAGAAATGAAACTTTTAAACACACTCGTCTGTATGTGCGGCTTATTTGTCCTCATCTTCTTCGGTGTTGGCTCCTCGCTTTTCGCTGCGACCAAGCCGAATATCGTTTTCATCCTCGCCGACGACATGGGGTACTCGGATCTCGGTTGCTATGGAGGCGAGATTGTAACGCCGCATATCGATTCGCTTGCAAAGAACGGCTTGCGCTTTACCCAGTTCTATAACACTGCCCGCTGCTGGCCCACGCGTGGTTCCTTACTGACTGGTTACTACGCACAGCAGATTCGGCGAGACGCTTTGCCGGGACTGGGCGGCGGTGGCCAAGGGGAACGCCCGCAATGGGCGCGGCTCTTGCCTGATTTCTTAAAAACGGCGGGCTACCGCAGTTATCACAGTGGCAAGTGGCACATTGACGGGAAGGTACTCAATGGCGGCTTCGATCGTTCGCTCGACATGCGGAACCAAGGAAACTTTTTCACGGCCAAAGGCAATGCCGTCGACGACATTCGCATCACGCCCCCTGCCGATGAGATAGACTACTACGCCACCATCGCGATCGCTGATCACGTCATCGAGTGCCTGAAGGATCACGCCGAGAATCATGCTGAAAAGCCGTTCTTTCACTACGTTCCGTTCATTGCGCCGCATTTTCCGCTGCATGCACTGCCCGAAGATATCGCCAAGTATCGCGATAAATACCTCGCAGGCTGGGACGCCATGCGAAACGCGCGACATGAGCGATTGAAGGCCATGGGAATGACGACCACTTCGCTCTCACTCCTGGAGCCCGAGGTGGGGCCGCCCTCGAAACATCCTGACGCATTTCCGATTCTCGGTCCAGGTGAAATAGACCGGCCACTGCCGTGGACCCAATTGACCGAGGAGCAGCGACGTTTCCAGGCGACGAAGATGGCGATTCATGCCGCCGTGATCGACCGCATGGACCAGGAGATCGGTCGCATCATCGACCAGATTAAAGCGATGGGTGCCTTTGAAAATACGCTTATCTTTTTCGCGTCCGACAACGGCGCGAGCGCCGAGATCATGGTGCGCAATGGTGGGCATGATCCAAACGCGGCACCGGGCAGTGCGGCATCGTATCTTTGTCTTGGTCCCGGCTTTTCAAGTGCCTGCAATACACCGCATCGACGCCACAAGACGTGGGTTCACGAAGGCGGGATCAGCACGCCGCTTGTCGTCCACTGGCCGGCAGGCATTCACGCCAAAGGTGAACTGCGAACGACACCGGCACATGTGATCGACATCGTGCCTACCGTGCTGGATGTTGTGGGGCGGAAGACAGCCTGCGTGAGCTGAAGCTTGATGAGCGCACGCTGGTCGTCTTTACGAGTGACAATGGGCCATGGCTGATCAAGGGTACCGATGGCGGCAGCGCGTTGCCCTTGCGTGGCGGCAAAGGCAGCACGTGGGAAGGCGGCGTGCGCGTTCCAACCGTGGCATGGTGGCCGGGGAAGATTGCGCCTGGCAGTGTCTGCGACGCGGTAGCGGGAACCATCGATTTGCTCCCCACTGCGGTGAGCATCGCTGGCGGGGTTGTGCCAGCAGAGCCGGTGATCGACGGACGCGATCTCTCGCCGACAAACATCCGGAGGTCGTCGCGAAACTCCAGGCGTTGGCGGACAAGATGAACGCGGAGATTGGCGGCAGTTCTCCTGCAGCGCGCCGTCCTGCTGGCGTGGTCACGAATCCCGAGCCGCTTTACCCCTTCGATGATGCAAAGCCTCGACCTGATAAGCGGAAGAATCGTAATGGAAAGTCGACTCATGCAGCATCACCCATATCAAGGTCACTTCTCAAGGTCACTTCGCCGTGAAGGTGCTACTGTTGCTCACCGCGATCCTACTGGCATCGCAAGGTGCGTCGTCTGCTGCCGATGTTGGGCGGCCAGCCAAGCCCAATATTCTGATAATACTTGCGGACGATTTGGGTTATTCCGACATAGGTCGTAATGGCGGAGAAATCGCAACACTGAACCTCGATAGGCTTGCAGGAAACGGTTTGCGGCTACTATCACGGATCAACGTGCTCAAATCATCGAACTGATGGCGACGATCGTGGATGTCAGCGGCGGCACTTGGCCCACGAACTCCCTTTTTCAATCCATCGTTTGCGTTGCTGTTGCAACTTGAGCGGGGCGTAGTCGCTCGCCACAGTGTCGCCGTCGTGCTCTTCCAGGTCATCGCAGAAGAGACCCACGCCTACCAACTCACTTTGTCAGCCCATTGGATTGACAGATGCCGGTCAGGAAAGCGTAAAGGGCGATCGACTCAGGTGAATCGTGCGGCCCGAGATAGAAATCGCGACCGCAAAGCCTGACGACAGATTGCCCGCTGATGTGGTACCGGTGTGCAGGGGTTCTTACCTTTCGTCTTGCCATTTGTCGGGATCTCCCTGGTCAGACCATGCCGAGCGACCCCTCGGGGTTTTGCAGTATGATTTTTGTTTTTTAACGGGGCGCTCCCAAAGATTTCGGTACACTCAGGTGCATTCCAGCCTGTAAAACACATTGTTTTCTTCAATACAGCGGAAGCAACCGTACTCGTGACATGTATCCGCAGATTGTTGGCGTTGCTGCCATGCGATGCGGACATTTTGACCATCGTGATTGACTTCACGAAGGTGGGATGATCACGAGCTTCGTTTCGGAATCAAAACCGATTCGGATCCGCCGAATTTTAATGGAGAAGCAACTTACCCAGGCTGCCGGAGAGAAGGGGCGTGACGTCGGTGAGAACAAGGGCGGTGGTGATTCCGCCGGGAGCGGTTACCGCGAAGAAGGTAAATGGCAGCCGAAGACGTGACTCATGTGTTTTCGATCATCGAATGAAAAGCCAAGCGGCTTAGTTCAGCAGCGGTGCCGACGTTGAGTTTGCGCTTGAGGTGTTCGCGGTGGGTGTCGATCGTGTGCGTGCTGAGTAGCAGTTGATCGGCGATGGCACCGGTCGTTAAGCCTTCGCCGATGAGGCGGAAGATCTCTTTCTCGCGATCGCTCAAACGCTCTGTTGGCTCTTGTTCGACCGACGTATTGCCGAGCGCGGATGCGACCAGGCGGGCTTGCAAAGCATCGCTTAGGAATCGTTCTCCTTTAAGAACGGTTCGAATGGCCTCGATCAACTTTTCATTGGTTTCCTGTTTGTTTAGATACCCGAGCGCTCCGGCTCGCATCGCGCGTTCAGCGTACAGTGATTCCTTATACGCCGAGATCGCGAGGAACTTGACCGTCGGGTTTTTGCTCCGGACTCGCTTAATTAGGTCGATACCGTTGCCGGAACCCAGCGAGATGTCGACTAACACCAAGTCGGGGCTTTGCTGGGAAATCAACGTGAAACCTTCGTCTTCGGTCGCAGCCATTCCGCAGATCTCCCATCCGGGTTGGGCTGTGATCCGCATCGACAATCCGTCTCGCATCATCGGGTGGTCGTCGACCAAAAAAATTCGTGACCGTGTTTGCAATTGATTCATCCTGTTTTCCCTTGTGTTGTGAGCGTGCATCGCACGACGGTTCCTCGGTGATTTCCGGCCGAAACGGATAAGACGCCGCCGATCAAATTGGCGCGGTACTCCATGATCTTCAACCCCTTGCCCCGCTTGTGGCCATCTCGCAAAT
>JBGSMN010000162.1:0-31572 GCA_041740155.1 Rhodopirellula sp. | reverse complement strand
GAGTCGCTCGGCTGCGGGTGTTGCCACGTTCTCGGCCATCACGACTTGGGCGTTTGCAAATCGACTGTTGAAACTGAACAAACACATCGCTAGCAGCGTGAAACAGACGCGTTGATATCTTGCAGGCAAACTCAATCGCATCGGGTCGTTTCCAAAATGGGTTAGGAGGAAAGAGGTGCGATCAAGTATTCGCTTGCCAAGCGGTTTCGTCCAGGGTGAGACCAGTGTCGTCAGCAGCGAGAGCCGAAACTCTTGACGCGTCTGGTTGCGAGTCGTTTCGATTCGAACGATGGACTTACGGCAACAACAGTTCACTGGACCACGGCTGGTTGTCTCGATACCAGGCCACGGAAGCGTCGATGCCCTCGTCGAGTTCGACTTTGGGTGTCCAGCCAAGCATCTGGTGGGCTTTGCTGATGTCCGCGGAGGTGGTTTTGATGTCGGCTTTGTGAAATGTTTTGTGCTCGATCACGGCTCGCTTGCCTAAACGTTCTTCCAACATCGAGATCACGGTGTTGAGTGAAACGGGTGTGCCACCGCCACCGAGGTTGAAAATCTCATAACCAACGGGTTTCAATGCCGCGATTGTTCCCGACGCAATGTCGGAAACGTAGGTGAAATCACGTGATTGCTCGCCATCACCGAACAATTCGATCGGCGTACCTTCGTCGATCCATTTGATGAACCGAAAGATACACATGTCTGGGCGGCCTGCCGGACCGTAAACGGTGAAGTAGCGACAGATCGAAACGTCAATGTCGTAGAGGTGATGATAGGCATAGGCCATCGCCTCAGCGGCTTTTTTACTAGCCGCGTATGGCGAGATTGGCGTGTTGACCGGTAACGTTTCGACAAACGGCATCGGTTGCCCGGCGTACAGCGATGATGTTGAAGCGAGCACGTATTTTTTGACGCCATGACGCTGCATTTGGTCGAGCAGATTGAGGCTGCCCATGGCGTTGGTGGTCATGTAGACGTGTGGGTTTTCCATGCTGTAACGCACGCCCGCACGAGCAGCGAGGTTGAGCACGCCATCGAACGGGTGTTGATCAAAGAGTTGTTGCAGCGTGGTGGTGTCTTCGATATCACCACGCACGAATTCAAAATGGTCAGGACCGAAAGCCTGCAATCGTTCCAACCTGTGCTCTTTCAAACGTACGTCGTAGTAGTCGTTGACATTATCAATACCAATCACCTTCGCTCCCGAAGTAATCAGTTGAGCGGCGACTTCGTTGGCAATGAATCCGGCACAACCGGTGACGAGATAAGTGGGCATGAACGAATGTGGGTGATAGAGCTGAATTTGACTTGTGAGTTGCAATGCGCGTGATCAGACTGGCGGGCCTGTTTCCGGACATTTCTTCGTTTTTCGCGCGTACGTAGTTTAGTCAGTGAATCGTCCAAAAATAGCGGTCTTCTTCGGTACTCGCCCCGAGGCCATCAAAATGGCACCCGTGGTGACAGCATTACAGGCCGATTCGCGTTTTGAACTGTTGTCAGTGTCCACTGGCCAGCACCGCGAAATGCTTGACCAAGTCGTCGAAATCTTCGGTTTGTCTGTCCATCACGACCTGGACGTGATGACCCCAGGTCAAACTCTGGCATCGCTGTCATCGAAACTCATCGCCAAAATTGACGAATTGTTGGAAACCGAAAAGCCCGATTTCGCGCTCGTTCAAGGCGACACGACGACGGTTTTGATGGCTTCGCTGGCCTGTTTCTATCGTCGCATTCCGACTGGGCACGTCGAGGCGGGCTTGCGGACGGGTGATTTGACCAGTCCGTTTCCTGAGGAAGCCAACCGGGTGCTTGCCACGACGCTGTCGACGTTGCACTTTGCCCCCACCAGCGTCAGCGAAAAACACCTGCTCGATGAGCGCGTACCGCGCCAGCGGATTTTTGTCACCGGAAATACCGTGATCGACGCGCTGCACTTGGAGGTTGAGCGACAGAAAAACTCAACAGTTGCCGCCGAGATCGAAAAGCATCTCGCAGGCGTCTTGCCTGCGGATTGGCGTGACAAGCGATTCGTGTTGATCACTGGTCATCGACGCGAGAATTTTGGCGGAGGGTTTGAATCCATCTGCGCTGCGATCGCGGAATTGGCGGCAAAGTTTCCTGACGTTCGGTTTGTGTACCCCGTTCACTTGAATCCGAATGTTCAAGGTCCCGTCGAGCAGACACTCGGCGGCCTTGAGAACGTGTTGTTGTTACCTCCGCAATCCTATCGTCCTTTTGTGGCGTTGATGCAGGCATGCGAACTTGTGTTGACGGATTCTGGTGGAGTTCAAGAAGAAGCACCTGGGTTGGGTAAACCCGTGCTCGTGATGCGCGACACGACCGAGCGACCTGAAGGCGTCGACGCAGGTACCGTGCGGCTCGTTGGACCCGTGCGCGAAAAGATCGTTGACTCCGTCAGTGAACTACTGACGAATCGAGCGAGTTACCAAGCGATGGCCCAGGCCAGCAATCCCTACGGCGATGGTTGTGCAAGCAAACGAATACTGGATGCGATTGCTAACTATTTTGGCTTAACGAAATAGATCGTTTTGCCAAACACGGGTCTGAAGTAAATCGATCAATCGACGAGTTGTTGTTTTACGCGGCTTTCATACTCGCGCACGATTGCTTCGTAGTCTGCATGGATTCTGGCGGGCACATCGACTCCGGCCATTGAATCACGAATCACAGCGACAATATTCGCTAGCGTGCTTGTGTTCGTACCGGATTCGGATAACAACACTTTGCCCGCTGCAGGATCGGGACCAGACGTCTTTAGCAACACCGTCGCATCGTCGGCGAGTCGCAATTGACGCAACAGTTTCTCGATGCTGCTGGTGGAAACGATCGAGACAGATGCTGTGGGCCAATCTCGGAGTGTTCTGACAAGTTCTCGATCAGAAGTCACGAAAATAAGTTGTGTGTTCCCTAATTGTGGAGAGACGACGGTTGGCAAAAACTGTTGCCAAGTTTGCAGCCACACGGGCCATGCGTCACGCTCAGCAGGTGGTTGGGCGATGATTAGGAATTCGCCCAGGTCGCCGTTGACGCCAGCTTGTCCAAGGTAATCGAGCGGGAAACTTCGACCGAGTGTCTCAGCAGGAGGTCGGGGTGGGAGTGGAACAAATGCCCGTACCCACTTTGCCTGAAACCCAGGGCCGACTTCGTACGTTGTTGTCTCGTTCTCGCCTGAGCTTGATGGTTGAAACGTGGCCCCGTGAAGTTCCAGGCTTAGCGACCAATGATCGGTATTCAGATTGCTCGTCGGAAGATCGGAAAGCGGCAGTTCGACGCGCCAGATGAGACTGGTGTGCGGCTCGATCCAAAACACGAATTGCTCACGTTCGGAGGTCACCTGAATGCGTTGTAGTTCGGTATTGTCAATGGCGGCGGGAGATAACCACTCAAATTGTGATCGCGACTTGAATAGCTTTTGCATGGGACGATCGGCCAGCAGCCATTCGAGTTGTGGTGGTGGTCCCGCCAGTCCAGCCGACAGTCGCGAACGGAGGACTTCGTCATTGAGGACTTGTTCCAATCGCAAACGATCCGCTGACGGTGACTGCCATCGCTGTCTCAAAACCTGTTGGTCGAAATGGGAACTCTCTGGCTCTTCAAACCAAGCGACCATTTCAGTCCGTTCAGACGAAGCGTTTGCCGGTTCATTGGACGAAGCATGCACGCGAATCCGCGCCATGTATGCATCGAGCTTGAGAGTGCGTCGATCGAAGTAGACGCGAAGCGGTGCGGTCTCGGTTTGCAGCGGAGTTGACGAGTTGCCAGCTTGCGCGCGAAGCACCACTTGACCATCGTCGGCATAGTACGAACTCATTTGGTATCGCTGAAAAACTTCTTGCAATCGAGTCTGCGCGTCGATGTTGGGACGCGATGATGCGGCGGAGGTTGCGGGCGATGGAGGTGCGGCGGGTTGGCAACCGACTGCCGTGAACAGGATGACTAGAGAAAGTAGGAACGTCGAAGTTCGCATCTTATCAATCTTCCTTTTCATTGGGTTCATCGTGTAGTGTTTGCAGTTTCACGGGTTTGCAGAGCAAGCGTTTTTCACTGGCGGCGCGACCGCATTTACGGCAGATCACTTTCGCGTTTGCAATTTGTTCGACGAGTAACGGCAACGCTTCTTCGAGCGTGCTGCGATCCCATTTGCAAATTTCTTTCTTCGGCAGTTTGGCGTTCATACGAGCAATGTTAGTTTGTGCGGATGTGTGAGCGTGTCCTGATTGTCGGGATTGTTCAACTGATCGGGGTTGCAGCTAGCAGCGACCGTGATGTTTCGCTCTTCGGTCGGTGAGGGTATCGAGTCGCGGGTAGACACCAGACGATACCAGAAAAGGTATTTCATGGACGAAATTCACCTTAGCGATGGATCGCGATATGTTCCGGCCTTGCCCATTAGGGCTATTTCAACACAGAAAATCGACCGCACGTTTAGTCGTGGCGGCGTTTGCGTTGAATATCGCGTCAGGTGCCGCTCGCGGTGACGAGTGGACTGCGGTAACTCAGCATTCGCCAGCGACGGTGGAAACATTACAACCGTCGACGAACGGCTTCAAGGTTTGGCAGCCTCGTCCACTGGCGTTGCCCGCAACTTCGGATCAGATCACCCCTTGGCGGCCACCTGCACCAGCGACGACATTACTTGCCCCGCCGCCGACCACGATCGTGATCCAGCCGCCAGCTCCGACTCCACCGCCGGTGATCGAGCCAGAACCACCCACCCCAGCAGAAATCCGTCAAGAAAAGCTTCAACAAAAACGTGTCGATGCGAAGCGGTCCGCTGAAGATGAAGCGGCCAATCGCTCCGGTCGTCGGTTGCCACCTTCGGACGACATCAACGTCGGTTCGCGAAAATCACAACTCGCCGCTGCTGCCGTCGGTCAGCTTCGGATCGCGCATTGGGCGGCTCAGCGAGGGGCGACGGAATCCGCGAAACAGGCTGCCACGACAACACTGCAAACCATCGCAGCGCTGCGTGATACTCAGATCGGTGACAACGCTTTCACGCTCGAATTGGGCATTGCCCTGAATGCGATTCGTGAGTCGGCTGATTTCTCGGGACGTTATGGTCCCGTGGATCCCGCCGCAATCGGTCGCTTGATCGAGGTGCATCAAACGCCCGTGCTGAAAGACATCGCGACCTCTCACTTAACATCGGCGCGGGCCGTGGAAGCCTATTTGCAATTTGCTCAAGACCGATTGTGCAATGCGACTGCGGGCGGCCCCCTGGCGGCGGAGGCTACGATGATTCTGGCCGATTTGGAATCGCTTGCTGCGAACACCAACCGCACGATTGATTCACCACCAGAGCATTCGCCATTGCATTCGGCAGAGTTAGCGTTGATGTATCGCCGCGCTGCCGTTGCTATCGCCCCTGACAACGCCGATGCCACGGCGGAGTTGGGACGAACTTTGTTGAAGCGTTCGTTACCAGCAGCGGCCAAAGATCTATTGCTGCAAAGCGTGCAGGCTGCTCCGACTCGGCAGCGAATGGAATCGCTACTCGAAGCAGCGGCCAAGTCGGGCGATTTTGTATTAGTCGATCAGTGTGAGCGGCAACTTGCGATGCAGCAACTGCCCAGCGAGCTGCCGGTGAAAATGATGTCACCGCAAGAGTTTGCTCGCTCGGGACAAACGATCCCTCCGCCAGCCTTGGCCAGTGCGTTCACCCCGCAACCTAATCACTCGATGGGTGTCCCCCATTCGCAACAATTTGCACCGCAAGCCCAAACAGTTCCTCAATATCGCGTCGGCTCGCGTCCAGTGAATCAAATTCAAACTGGAGAACGGTTAGTGCCATCGGCTGCTGAGGCAGGTCAGATTGTTGACCCGAGTCTCCCTGTGAATTGGTCGTCACGATCAACGCCAACTCCTGCACCGCAGATCGTACCCGCGCCGTCGCAGCCCGAACGCCGTTTGTTTTGGTAAATAAATGATTCGCAACTTTACAAACCTTCTCGCTGGCGTTTTCCATCACTGCTCCCGAAAGCATTCCGCTGGCGTGTTGACAATGGCATGCTTGTTCGCCGTGTTGACGGGCTTGGTGAGCGGACCCCGCGTGGCATCAGGTCAGGAACAAATTCCTCAGGGAACACCTGATGTTGAACCGGCTGAATTGCCTCCACCACGATTCAATCAGGCTCAGACTCCTCGCGAGAATCCGTTCACAAACCAGCAGAAAACGCCGCCTGCACCCAAACCGGCAGAACCCATCGCGACACCTCCCGCGAGGGCAGAGCCACTCGAGAATTTTGGTACGGGCGATCCGCTCGAAGAGTATCGTCGTCAGCTCGAAGAGCACACGATCCGTCAAGAGAAAGCCAAAGCTGAGGCACGAGCACGATTTGAATCTCGCTCACTCGATTTGATTCCCAAGCCACCGGCACGGCCCGAACGCAAATCACAAACACCAACTCGTGAGCAGGTTGATGTGACGCATCCCGACGCATTGCTTGACGAACAAAACAAGATCGAGATCGAATTGCTGCCGCCACCCCTGCCGACGAAGCACGATACCGAAGATCGCGTCCCATCAGCGAGTGATCTGCTCGATCAACAAGATCGCGATCTTGATGATTTGTTGCCACCGATCCTGCCTCGTGACCGCAATGCAATCGGTGAACCGGAGCGAAAGATTCCAGCACCGCTCAAACCCCAGGAAGACAAACCAACCCAGCGACCAAGTCGTTTGGGTGGCGGGCCGCAACCGTCACTTGATCAACCGCCGCTACCAAGACTCGAGCCAACAAAACCGGCGGGTGATCAACCGACTGGGGCTAGTGTGAAAGACAGCGAGGAGGACAACGAGAAAGGTAATGTCAAAAACGAGCAGCAGAGCGATGACAACGAAGCTACGGATTCGCCTAAAAATCGCGATCATAAACAAGCCCGCTCCGTGCTCGAACAGCCGATCGATCATCGCTATCCCAACGCATCCACATGGACTGGACTGGTGGAAGATGAAATGAATCGTTGGCCGATGCCGGCCAGTCACCGACCTTACATGCCGGTATCGCAAGTCACCTGTTCGGCGTGCGGCGGTTGCGTTGATCGGCACGGGGTTGGTTGTTGCGATAAATTCGGTACCTGCATCGGCGTCGGTACACGCGAACGTCGAGACTGTCAGTGCTGGCGTTGTCCGCAAGGGGCACCATTTAACTTGTACGGACCGGGTGGTTACGCAGGTCCTGCTCGTTCGGCACCTATGCCTGAGTATCGCTTGCGTGCTGGTGATCAAATTCAATTGACGTTTTTAATCAAGACCATTCGCACCGTCGGTTCTTATCGTTTGGTTGTCGGTGATGAATTGCTGATCGAATCTGATGCCGATGCCAACCTGACTCGGGGGACGCTCGATCGTGGTTTGGAAATCCAGCCCGACGGATCGCTGACGTTGCGTTTCATCGGACAGGTCCACGCGGCAGGCCAAACGATCGAGCAGTTGCGAGACTTGCTCAATGATCGCTACGAAGAGTTTTATCCTGATCCGGCGATCGACGTCACGCCTGTGAAAACGGGCAACGTAGCTCGTCAGATTCGCGAAGCGATCAGTGGCTCAGAAGGATTCAATCCACAGCAAACCGTGCAAACGGTGACCCCCGAAGGGACATTGCGACTGCCTCGCTTGGGCGCGATTCCTACGCAAGGCTTGACGATGGCTGAACTCAAGCGTGAAATCAACTTGCGTTACGATTCGCTCGGTGCGGGACTCGAAGTTGAAGTCATGCTGCAAGAGCAAGCCCCGCATTATATTTATGTGCTGGGTGAAGTCGGTGCACCGGGGCGTTTTGAAATCGACGCTCCCACCACCGTGCTAGGTTCATTGAGTCTCGCAGGCAGTTACGTGCCGGGTGCGAACCTACGACAAGTCGTCGTGTTTCGTCGTGGACCGAACTGGGAATTGCTCTCGACGATGCTCGATCTGCGAGGCGCGTTGTTAGCGAAGGCGTCCCAGCCGCCCGATGAAATTTGGTTGCAGGATGGCGACGTGGTTATCGTCCCACCGTCCCCAATCCGCTTGTTTGATCGATTTGTGCAGCAAGTCTTCACCGAAGGCATCTATGGAGTTGCTCCCTTCAACGGTTTCTCGATCGGTAACAACAACTAAGCTCGTCAGTCGGATTTGGAATTCCAGGTGTAGTAGGTGGAGTCTATTTCGTTTTAGGACACTATCGTATTCTACCGAATTGTCGACTCTTCAGCTTCCATGCGTTTGGCAAGCAGGAGACTCACCCACCTTGGTACACGGAGAACGGTCATATGGGCCCAGTGTTTTGGAAGACTGCCGCCTTGCTCGTGCTGTCGAACGTGTTCATGACGTTCGCGTGGTACGCACACTTAAAGAACCTAGACGGTCGGCCTTGGATGATCGCGGTTTTGGTGAGCTGGGGTATCGCGTTTTTCGAGTACCTGATCCAGGTGCCAGCGAACCGGATCGGTTATGCGCAAATGAATCTCGGACAATTGAAGATCCTACAGGAGGTCATCACGCTCACTGTCTTCGTGCCCTTTGCGGTCTTCTACATGCAACAACCGCTCAAGCTAGATTACTTGTGGGCGGCTCTGTGCATTATGGGCGCAGTATTTTTTGTTTTCCGATCGGCAATGTAATCTAAAACGGAACCTGCCGTGACATTCCAAAACCGACAACGAAAACGATAAGGCAATAAACAAACGATCACGGCATTTGAGTCCGAAACAAATTCGCGAAGCTTGGGTTCAATGACTGACCAGATAGTTGTCGCACTCTCGATTCAAAAATATTTCTTGGAGATACTGCCGTGCAATGCACTCTTACCACGCTTTTGCTTGCGTGCCTTCTGTTCACTGTCCATCAAACAGCCAGTGCGGCGGAGACGGCGACGGGTTGGCCGCAATGGCGTGGTCCTGACGCATCGGGCGTCGCAGTTGATGCCAATCCGCCGACGACGTGGAGCGAGACAGAAAACATCCAGTGGAAGATTGAAGTTCCTGGAGTTGGCAGCAGCACGCCGATCATCCTTGGTGATCGAGTTTACGTCAGCACGGCGGTGAAGACAGATCGAGTCGTCGAAGGAGCCGCCAAGGCAAACGAAGCGACTGACGAACAGTCTGAACCTCAATCCGAGCGACCTCAAGGCGATCGCGGCGTCGATGGAGAACGACGTCGCGGCTTCGGCGGGCGTCGCGGTGGTCGCGGTGGGTTTGGTGGTGGTAACAAGCCGACGAACTATTACGACTTCATGGTGCTGGCCTATGACCGATCGACCGGCAAAGAAGTTTGGCGAACCAGCCTCACTCAACAGATTCCTCACGAAGCTGGCCACAACACCAACACGTTCGCATCGTCGTCACCTGTTTCCGACGGCGAGCGGCTTTACATGTCGTTCGGTTCGCGAGGCGTGTTTTGTTTGGACCTCAACGGCAAACAACTTTGGGACGTGAATCTCGGGCAGATGCAAACGCGAGCCGAGTTCGGCGAAGGCAGCTCACCGGCTGTTCATGATGGAACGCTTGTCGTGCCATGGGACCACGAAGGCGAATCGTTCATCGTCGCCCTCGATGCTAAGACCGGCGACGAAAAGTGGCGTCAATCGCGTGACGAACAAACCACTTGGTCAACTCCGCTGATCACGCAGTACGAGGGTCGCACGCAAGTCATCACCAACGGATCAAACCGAGTCCGCAGTTACGACCTCGCCAATGGTGAAATCATCTGGGAGTGTGGTGGTCAAGTCGGCAACCCGATCCCCACGCCTGTTCGCTTTGAAGACAACGTGATCGTGATGACAGGCTACCGAGGATACGCGATCTATTCAATCCCGCTCAGTGCCAAAGGCGACATCACCGATTCGGACGTCGTCACTTGGTTTGAAGAAGACGCCGCGCCCTACGTTCCGTCACCGGTGCTCTACGAAGGCCAACTCTACTTTGTGAAAGCCAACAACGGCGTCTTGGTTTCACGCGACGCCAAGACAGGTGATCTGATTATCGACGAAACTCGATTGCCCGATGTGTCATCCATCTACGCTTCACCCGTGGCCGCCGCGAACCATATTTATCTGACGGGTCGAGATGGCACGACCTTGGTTCTTGACCATGACAGGTCATTCAAAGTTGTCGCCACCAACAAACTCGAAGACGAAATCGACGCTTCGGCCGCAATCGTCGGCGATCAAATCTTCTTACGAGGCAAAACGCATTTGTATTGCATCGCAAAATAGGTTCGCGACAAATGCCATTCGACTCGCCGGCCGATTCATTAAATCAGGTGAGATGCTTTTTGAAGAACTCGATCGTTCGTTTCCAAGCTAACTCAGCAGCCGCTTCGTCGTATCGAGGTGTGGTGTCGTTATGGAAACCGTGATTAACGCCTTCGTAAACGAACGCCTCAAACGTCTTATTGTTTTCCTTAAGCGCCTGCTCGAATGCCGGTGCGCCGGCGAGGATCCGAGCATCGAGTCCTGCGTTGTGAATCAGCAGCGGTGCCTCAATTTTGGGAACATCAGCAACATCCGGTTGCCGGCCGTAGAACGGAACCCCAGCGTCAATCACATCAGGAATCTTCACGACAAGCTGATTAACCACTCCGCCGCCGAAACAAAAACCGACTGTGCCGACTTTGCCCGTTGACCACTCGTGCGAATCAAGCCACTTCGCTGCCGCGATGAAGTCTTGCATCATTTCGCTGCCATCGCGTTTCGCTTGCATCGAGCGGCCTTCGTCGTCGTTGCCAGGATAGCCACCCAGCGGTGTGAGCGCATCGGGGGCGAGTGCCAAAAAGCCATCGACAGCCAAGCGGCGAGCGACGTCCTCGATGTACGGATTGAGTCCACGGTTTTCGTGGATCACCAACACCGCCGGAAACTTTTTGTCATCCAACACCGGACGCGCCAGCAAGCCTTTCATCTCGCCAGCACCCTGCGGTGACGGATAGCTGATCATTTCCGTTTTGATACGGGGATCATCTGCCTTGACCTGCTCTGCCCAGGCGTAGTTTGGGCTTAAGCTATGGATCAGTCCCTCGACTGTAATGCCGCCAACGGCAAAGGCGGCCAAACGCTTGACGTAATCACGTCGATCCAGTCGACCGTGCGCGTAGTCGTCGTAAAGGTCCAGAACCAATTGGTCGAATTGTTGGGCTTTCTTGCGTTCGCTCATGATTGTTTTGTGGGGTTGGAGGAGTTGTTTCAGCGCGTCGGCATCGCCACGCGTTGATCATTGGTCGTTTCAGCTGAGCGCGGGCCAATGAGCACGCGGTCAAACGAAACGATGCCTTGATTGTATCGCAACGCCAACTCCGGTTCGATCATGATGGCGATGAGCGATAAGATCACCGTTTCTTCAGTGAGATCGACACGCCACCGCGAACCACTGTTTCCAAGGTCGGGTCGCTCGTGATCGCTTTCACGAACGGCGGATCGGTCATGCGAGGGCTGATGTTGTGAGCCACGATCAAACCACCTGACTGCAACTTGGACATCAACGTGTTCAAGTAGTCGATGTAGCCTTCTTTGTCAGCGTCCAAGAACACCTTGTCGATCGTACCGTCATGCGATTTTAGTTTCTCGTGAGCGTCGCCTTCGACGATCGTGATGACTTCCGAAAGGCCCGCTTGCTCAAAATTCTCTCGCGCCTTCGCAGCTCTATCGGCGTCGATTTCGTAAGTCGTCAAATGACCACCGGTTTCCTTCAAAGCCAAACCGATCCAGATGCCCGAGATGCCGGTCGAAGTTCCCAGTTCGACGACGTTTTGTTACCTTGCTTTGACACACATGCCTTATCTGGCAATTCTTGTCTGCAGCTAAGCACGTCTGGTGAAATCTTCCGGCTTAACTGAATTAGCCGTTTGGGCGATAGCCCCGGTTAAGTGGGAACCGTGGCTATCGCTAAAGCGGCTAATATATCGAATCGCTTCACCAGACTCGCTTAAACCGTTTTGGAATCCGTGCGCCATGCGAGGACGCACACCATGAACAACGCCACCGCCAAGCAGACTCCGTTGAGGCTGGTGAAAATACGAACGGTCAGCTCCGATAACTCGAAGCGGTTCAAGCAAGTTCTCGTTGAAAGATAGTTCAGTGCTGGGAACCCCATCAATGCGATCAGCGCTAGACGTGCTCCCGTAGCCATGCCTTTCCAGGCTGGCAAATGAAGCCCAATCGCGCCTGCGATCGGGGCGGTCATCAGCAGCGAGTCGTATGATTGATGATACAGACTGACCAGCAAGCCGAGCATCAACAACGCTCCCGTTAATCCCGCGATACCGTCATCCAAGCCCACTCGTTGGCGTCGCCAGAGCGCCAGCATCGGCACAATTAGCAACGCGAACATGACGCTCATGTGAGCTGCGTCGCCAGGATCATTTCCAGTCCACTTAGCCACAATCGCGAACAGATCCAACCGTGTCCAGGAATGTACGGGCGACTCGTCTTCCATCGAACGATGGACTTCTTGAGTGTCAACGATCTGTTGGATCAACAACGACAGACCTTCGCCCAAATCTCCGTCGCCTTCCTGATGAGCGATCCAAGCCAACGGGATCACTGCACCGGCGATACTGAATGCCGCACCAATGATCAATGCCCGAACGTTTCCGCGCGCCAACATCAAAAAACCTAGCGGTAAGATGTAGGTCGGTTTTGCGGAGACGATCATCAACATCCAACCCGAGGCCAGAGGCCGTCGCTCGGCCCACGCGACCGCCAGAAAAGTAGCGATGACGAGTTGATAAGTGAAGTAGCCGTTGAAGAGCGTGATGTGACCACCACGCGTGAAGATCATGATTGCCGCAATTGTTAACGCCACATCAATGCGATGTCGAAAACCGGCGGCGTGAGCGGCGATGGAGGCAATCGCAAACAGTAACACGATCTGCAATAACGTGTTGAGTATCTCGGCGAGTCGTAACGGTAGGACAGCCAGCGGGCTGTGCAGGACCAAGATCACTGGGGAGAAAAATGGGATCTGTCGAGCGACCGGATACTTCGCTGCGTACGCGTCACTGTACGGACTTTCGCCTGCCAACACCGCGCGTGTTGGAAAGTAGATGCCGTTGTGGAAATCGCAAAGCCCCTGAGCTTCGGGCGTGAACGGCCCTGGCGTTTGATAGTTTTTGATCGTTCGATAGATTGTCCCACCAAGGCCAATCAAAAGTAGCAATGAGGAAACAATCGCCAAGGTTCGATTGCCCACATGCCAACGCGTTGTCGGTGCGCGATCTAACGTGGCGCTGGCATCGTCGATACTTTGCTGCTCAGGGGCATCAACACTGGACTCTGCAGCGGCAGTTTTGACAACGGGCATAGAACGGGCACGGAAAGGTGGAGACGGACAAGGCAACGCGTCCTGCGTGAATTGACGTGGAATCAGTGGCTTGAGGCATCATCCACTGCGTTAAATATGAGCTCACACGGCCCCAGTGTAGCCAGATGAACGCAAGGAGAAAGACAGTGAGGTAATTGTTTAGGAAGAAGCGATTTCAACTAACGATTGCCCCGTCATCTCTGCTGGTTTTTCAAGTCCCATCAGTGCTAAAACGGTGGGGGCGATGTCGGCCAATCGGCCGCCACTGCGAAGCGTTTTTCCCTTGGAGCCGGGATCGACCACGATCAGAGGCACGGTGTAGGTGGTATGTGCAGTGTGCGGGCCGCCCGTTTCGGGGTCGATCATTTGCTCACAATTGCCGTGATCTGCTGTGACGAGCAAACTGCCGCCCGCAGCCAAGGTCGCCTCGACGATTCGACCCACACACTCGTCGACTTTTTCGACTGCCGTGATCGCCGCTTTGAGCACGCCGGTGTGACCGACCATGTCGCCATTGGCAAAGTTCACGATGTACAAATCATTCTCTCCAGCCTGCAGATGCTCTAGGACTTGCTCCGTGATTCCTTCGGCGGACATCTCGGGTTTCTGATCGTATGTCGAAACGTCACGTGGTGAAGCCGCCATCCCCCAGTCTTCTCCGCCAAAGGGAGCGTCGCGATAGTCGTTAAAGAAAAACGTAACGTGCGGGTATTTTTCTGTTTCAGCACAGCGAAACTGTTTCAAACCAGTCGCAGCGATGACCTCGCCCAGAATGTTCGGCATCTTGGCGGGTTTTTCAAAAATCACTTGCACTGGCAACCCTGTTTCGTAACCGGTCATGGTGGCGAAGTACAGGTTTTCGATCTTTTGACCACGATCAAAGCCACCGCCAGGAATATCTTGCCAGGCCGCATCGCTGAACGTGAACGCCTTTGTAATTTCACGTGTGCGGTCACCGCGATAGTTCATGAAAATGATCGCGTCTCCGGCGGCGACTGTGATCAGAGGCTGGCCTTCCTGGACAATCGACGTGGCTTCAATGAACTCATCGCCCGTGCGATTGGAATCCGTGGGATGGTCGTAGTAGTTTTGAATCGCTGCGGAAGCAGACAATGCGGTTTTCGCTGTTCCTTTGGTCATCATGTCGTACGCGGTTTGCACTCGCTCCCAACGCAAATCACGATCCATCGCATAAAACCGCCCGATCACTGACGCGATCACACCGACGCCGGATTGTTGGCATTTCAGCTCAACTTGTTTGATGAATTCGAGACCGCCGTGGGGCGAGGTATCGCGGCCATCGGTGATCGCATGAATCGCCAAACGATCACCCGTCAAACCGTTGCGTTTGGCTAAATCGACGATCGCCATGGCGTGTTGCAAATCGCTGTGGACGCGTCCATCGGACATCAATCCGAGTAGGTGCAACCGACCGCCTGAGGCTTTGATATGCTCGATCGCACCGGTCACGACGGGATTGGAAAAGAAGGACTCGTCCCGAATCGCACGAGTGATTCGCATCACTTCTTGATCAACAATCCGGCCCGCACCAATGTTTTGATGTCCCACCTCGCTATTGCCCATCACGCCATCGGGCAAACCCACATCTTCACCGGAGGTGGCAATCAGTACCGCTGGATACTCCGCCATCAAGCGGTCATCAACGGGCTTCTTCGCGAGATATACAGCGTTGCTGTCGTTCCACTTCGGGTCGGGATTTTGACCCCATCCATCACGAACGATCAGCACGACAGGGCGGCGGCGTAATTGAGTCACGGTAAGAGTGCAAATTGGAGTGTCGATGAAACGGAAAATTGGCCCCGCCAAGCAGGCGATTCCAAACTGCCATCACCATATCGACCCCGCGTCTAACTGCAATCCCACGACAGGTTTGCCGTGGTTGGGCATGTTTTTTCAAGGAGACCGTAGCGGAAGTCGTCAAGACTTTCGTCCCGTTAAGCGACCGATGGGAGAACGAAACTCCTGCTGAGTCGAGCAAGCGTTCGGCGGGAGCCTCACGCTGCTGGATTGAAACATTGTGCTGCTCGCCTAACGAGATTTCGAGCGGCCTCCTGGTTTGATCTCTTCCGCGCGAGTCCGTTTCTGGAAGTACAGTTTGATCGGGACTTCCCCGAACGGCAGGTGATCGCGGAACCAACCCAAAATATAACGTTGGTAATCGTTACTGAACGCATCTGGGTCGCTGCACATCAACACGATCGTCGGTGGTTCGGTGGAAACCTGCGTCGCGTAGAAAATTTTGGCGCGACGGTTTTGATATAGCGGTGGTGGATGCAATTCAATCGCCGCTTGGACGACGCGATTGAGTTCGCCCGTGGAAACTCGCGATTTAGCTTGCTTGTACAACATCTGTGCGTGATTGAGCAGCGTTCGGACGTTCTTTCCCGACTGTCCGGTAATGAACGCGATCGGTGCGTAAGACAATGTCGTGAACTGATGACGTAGGTATTTCACCCACTTCTCGGTTGGAACTTGACCCGCGTACTTATCCCATTTGTTGACGACGAAGATGACGGGTTTGTGGTGTTCCATCACATAGCCGACGAGTTGTTTGTCAACCTTGCTCGTTTTTTCGGAAGCATCAAAGAACATTAACACCACATCAGCTCGCCTGACACTACGAGCGGCCCGGTGCGAGGAGTACCACTCCAAATCGGTCCGCACACTTTTGCGTTTGCGGAGTCCTGGTGTGTCGATCGCAGTAAACGTTTGACCGTCGATTTCAAAGTTCACGTCAACGCTATCGCGGGTCGTTCCAGCGACTTCGCTGACGATCATCCGATCGGATTCGGCGAGTGTGTTGACGAACGTGCTCTTGCCGACATTGCGTCGTCCCACGATCGTTATTTTCATGGTCGATTCAGGACGGATTGTGCCATCTTCGGAGGGCAAACGATCGACAATCGCGTCCATCAATTCGTCGCGGCCACGGTTCTGCAACGTGCTGACAGGTAGCAGCAATCCTCGGCCCAGGGTGCGGAACTCTTCTGCGTGGATTTCCTGATGGTCTTGGTCGGTTTTGTTTGCCACTAAAATCACTGGTCGCTCAACACCGCGCAGTCGTTCGACAACTTCCGTATCGAGCGGCATGATTCCGGTCTGCACGTCGACGACCAACAAGATTACGTCGGCGGAGGTGATCGCCAGTTCGATTTGACGCCGCACGTCGGCGGTCAAATCGTCGGCATCCTTAACGCCCATCCCGCCGGTATCAATCAGTTCAAAATATCGATCGTCGGTCTCGATCAGCGTCGTCATGCGATCGCGGGTGACACCTTCAAAATCGTCAACGATGGCCAATCGGCGACGGGCCAACCAATTGAAAAGGCTACTTTTGCCGACGTTAGGCCGGCCAATGATGGCAACTTGAGGAACAGGCATGAGGAAACAAACGAGTAACAGAAAAGCTGAAAGCGGGCGCGAGTCGACACTCGCCAACCCATCATGTTAGACTCTGGACAGCGGTTTCAGAATGCCACGGTGGCCGGAACGGCACGAAAACTCGGTTTTGATCAAAAACATTGAGCCTTCCCAACTCCTCCCCCGACCACTCTCTCGGCGATTCGCTGGGGGAGTTTGATAACCCTGCCGAGATTTTGGATGGTGGGGCGGAATTGCTCGCTCATTTAGGACGTAGCGGGCTGCGGTTTGTCCCGCAACCAGGAACGAAGGGTGTGGACCGGTGGACAGAGTGTCTGGCAACGCATTTTGTCTCGGCGCAAGACATCGTCGCCGATGTCTGCACGGATGTAGCAACTCCGCCGAAACCCACTCCCAGCGTTCCAGTTCCGGTGATCGTATCGCCGAGTGAGTCGGCAACCACGCGGTTGTCACCTGTTAGTCCGGTCGTCACGACGGAGCCGTACCCTGGTCAATCGTTGCCAGTGGCTGCACGGATTGAGGCTCTCGATTCACTCGCGGCGACCTTGAGGGGCTGTACCCAGTGCAAAACGCTGGCCAGTTGCCGAACGCAAACGGTGTTCGGGGAAGGCAATCCGCAACCGAGGTTTGTATTTGTCGGTGAAGCCCCCGCCGCAGAAGACGATCAAAGCGGTCGCCCTTTCCAGGACGAGGCGGGACAACTGCTGACCAAGATGATTGAGGCGATGCGGCTCAAACGAGAAGACATTTATCTACTGCACACAGTGAAATGTCGTCCGCCGGGTAATCGCAACCCTGATCAGACGGAGGTTGGCAATTGTCGTCAGTACTTAGAGGCTCAACTGCAAATACTGCGGCCCGAGTACATCATTTGTCTGGGAGCGGTTAGCTCGCAAGCGCTGCTACGATCTAAACTTTCAATCGGCAGGCTGCGGCAGCAGTTTCATGAATACCACGGCAGCAAAGTTGTCGTGATCTATTCGCCAGCGTACCTGCGACGCAACCCAGACGCAAAAAAAGCCGCCTGGGCCGATCTGCAAATGCTGATGCGCGACGCTGGGTTGTAAGGACACGATCTTTCGGTGAAACCTAAAATTGATTCTGTGGATTCGACGATCATGAACGCGCCCCACGTTGCGAAGAATACATCGCACCGATTTCCATACATCACCGATTACGTCAACGAGGTTTTTGCAAACGAGAAAGACCATTGGGATTACGTGTTCTTGCGCCCGCTATTATTGGTGTCGTATTTCTTTCTGCGAACGATCAGCTTTCCCTTGAAATTCGTTTTGCACCGAGGGACTTATGGCTTTGAAGCGAAATTGATCGACTGGACCATGTCGTTTGGCATGAAATACCTCGCACGCTATGAAGCTGCTGAGTTGATGGTCCGTCACGTGCAAATTGAACCGTTACTGTATCGGCATGTTTTGCTCTCGAGTTCAAACCCGACCGACAAATCGAGCGAACAGGCACGGAAAAAGCTCAATGGTATCAATGGTGACTTCAACGTAGACGACTTGCAGACAGTCGTCGATCACAACATGACGATCGGTCATGACGAGCTTTCGTACGAGCTGATTGACCGCTTCGATCGAGAGACCTTTCTATCCAATCTTGATCAAATCCGACGTTCGCGTCCTGAGGATCATGAACAGTACAGCAAGGCAGCGTTGCAGGAGAACCGCGATCACTCGTGGCAGATCCTCGGGGCAACCAACATCGTGTTGTTGATCGTGACCACGATCACGATGTTCGCCGATCTGAAGACAACTATGAAAGCACTCGGGTCATTTGATTCTGATTCAATCCTGTTGTGGTGTTTAAAGCACATCTATGCGGGTGCCCCAGAAAGTCAGATCAATTTAGATTTTTTCATGCAAGAGGTGAGCAATCGCGGGCACTATAACAGCAGTGCGTTTTTCTCGAATCCGAGTCAGTACCTTTACTACCACATCGTGTTTGATGAAGTCGCTTACGATTTATTGCGAAATCACCCACCGATGATAGCGGCCAGCTAATGCGTGTCCTGAATGACTGCTACTTGACGCAGACGAACGCGTTTCTGCCGGGAAAGGTCGTCGCTAATGAGCAGATCGAAACGTTTTTGGGGCGACTCGATGAGGAGGCTGATGTCAAACAACGCGTGCTACGGATGAACGGGATCACAGGGCGATACTACGCGCAAGATTCTTCACAGAACCCGACACACGACGTTTATGAACTCGGAACAGAGGCGGTGAGACGGTTCTTCGAGTGCCACGAAGATGCGATGACCGTGACAGGTGATACACGCCCAACGTTTCTGGCCGCTGGCACCACCTACGCACCACTGTCTGGACCAGGAATAGCAACGATTTT
Source organism: Rhodopirellula sp. (assembly GCA_041740155.1). GTDB lineage: Bacteria > Planctomycetota > Planctomycetia > Pirellulales > Pirellulaceae > Rhodopirellula. The sequence goes on along the minus strand of JBGSMN010000162.1, from coordinate 12,507 downwards.
GCACGATCGCATCGGCCAAAGGGGTTACCTCAAACATGCGGTCGAGGTGAGTTCCCACGCGGGTGTCTGCACGTCGTCCGCTGCGGCCTTGGTCAATGCGATACGCGCAGTCAAGACTGGGGATCACCAGGCGGCAATCTGCGTGGGCAGTGAACATGCCTCGCAAGTTCTGAAATCGAGTGTCTTCCAAGTCATCGACGATCGCCACTTGCACGATGACATCCGCAAGAGCCAGTGGTTCATGTCTGTGTTTTTAAGATTCATGCTTAGCGATGGTGCGGGTGCCTTCTGGCTGCAAGATCAACCCAGTCAGCAGGGATGTTCGCTACGTGTGGATTGGACACACTCGCTGTCGTTTGCTCCCGTGACACAGCTATGTATGCAGATGGATTCACGCACGGCCCGACTCACACAGGACGTTGAGATTCTGTCGAAGTATCTGATTCAGTATGGGAAAGAAACGCTGGCCGATGCGATGCGCAAGCACAATGAATCGCTGGACCGTTACCGCATCGTGTTACCGCACTTATCGTCGTACTTCTTTCGCAGGCGGATGGAGCGAATTCTCCAGGAGCACTCGCAAACACCCGACGTCCCGGTCCCCTATTGGACGAACTTGGCAAACGTAGGCAACACCGGAGCGGCGAGCATCTACATCATGCTGGATCAGTTCATGCGGGAACACACCTGGGTCGACGGCGAGCGTGTGTTGTTGTTTATACCGGAATCGGGGCAATTCAATTTTGTCCTGGTCAGCCTCACGGCGATCGTTCGATGACATCAGGGCCAAAGTCTGAAATGCCTCGTCAGCGTCTGGCGATCATCGGCGCAGCCAGTAGCGGATTGGTGACACTGAAATACGTAGCCGATTGCTTATCCGATTGGGAGATCGTGTGTTTTGAAAAATCGGGCAGCATCCAAGGTTGCTGGGGCAATCCGTTCCCGGGTTTCGTTTCCACGTCGACCAAGTACACGACACAATTCGCCTGCTTTGCTGAGTTTGATTGTCACACCGACTCCGTTTTGAGCGATCGATCCACCGACAAACACTCCGCGTTCTTCCGCGACGGCGAGTATGGGCAATATCTCGAATCCTTCGCCACGCGTTTTGACTTGCGGAGGTTTGTGCGTTTGCACTGCGAGGTGACGAAGCTTCGCTGCGTGGCAGACACTCACTGGGAGTTGACTTGGCAGCACCGCGATGCTGAAACGGCGGTGATGGGGATCGCCAGAAATGACCAAGTCGAACGGCGAACCGAGCGGTTTGATGCAGTAATCGTTTGCACGGGACTGGCGGAAGTTCCCAAACACGTTGCCGCCAATATCCCTAACCTCTCGCCAGCAGATTTTCGGACGCCAGAGTCGCTTGCGAGCATCCGTAATCAACGAATCGTTGTGATGGGTGGTGGTGAGTCGGCTGTGGATTACGCCAACCGTTTGTCCAAACCGAAGCTGAATAACAAAGTATTTTTGTCGCTTCGCTCGGGGATTCGAGTCAGCCCCCGGATTCATCCAATTCGGGGTGTGCCCTCAGATTTCTTGCGCACCAGGTGGATGCTCTCGATTCATGAGGGACTACGAAACGGGATTGGTGAACGGTTTGTGCGAACTCGCATTCGCTATGAGTCCGTTTTTCAAAAATTGTTTCCACCCAAATCTATTCCAGAAACGGCAGACGACGAAAAAACATTGCATCAAGACAGAGTGAAGGCACATTGGGCGATGATGCTGACACGAACGGCCAAAGATGGTCTGTTCGATATGTTCCACAACAAGAGTGATGACTTCCTTGATGCGGTCGCGCGAGGTGAGATCCAGATTATTGGTCCTCCCGTGGACGAGCATCACACTCGCTTTCATGCGTTCGATTCATTCTGCAAGATGCAAACGCGAGATGCCAATGTATCTGACGCTGGTGAGCAGTCCTACGAAACCACGTCGACGGTGCTGAGCTTGAACCCGACCAAATTGGTTCCTGCGATTGGTTATCAGTCGCGACTTCCGTTGCTCACCGATGGCGATATCTGTGCAGCCGAATTCTATTTGGGATGCCTGCACGTGCGTCATCAAAATCTGTTCTTAATCGGTTTCGCTCGTCCGATCATCGGCAACATACCCAACATCAGTGAAATGCAAGCGAGGCTCGTCAGCAACATGCTCGCAGGGAATCTCCAACCACCGATCGATATCGAAATTCTTCATCAGCGTGAACGTCATCAATTGTCTCGGCGCTACAAGATGCTCGACATCAATAACGTTTACCCTGTCGAAATGTTTCCATACTGTGATCGACTGTCCCGACTAATGAACGAATTCCCAACGGTGAGTCGATTGGGCGGTTGGCGTCGTTGGTGGCGGCAGCAGTTCACGCCCGCGACGACCCTTCATTACCTCGCCGATCAGCCGGGACCACGCAAAACGTTCGAGAACACACCGGTGTTCTTGCCAATCGTATTTGTTGTTTTGCTCGTCATGTTATGGCCAGTCGATCGGATCTATCGTTGGATTTGTGATTGCGATTAAGCGCATCACATGCCTCCCACTTTCCTTATCAGCGAAACACATGCCGTCAAAATACACCGGTGACTTAGTTCATCCCAGGCCGTTTTATCGATAATGGATGCTGGCCGGAAACCCGGCTTACTTCTTCGATCATTTGGTGAATGAATTCGGCGATTTTGTTCATTATCGAGGATTGTTTGGCTTCTACCTGATCAACCACTCTGCCTTGGTAAAGCAAGTGTTGAAGAACACTCACAAGGTGTTTGACAAACAGACGGTCATCTACGATCGCTTTCGTCATGTCTTTGGCGATGGGTTGGTCGTGTCGGAAGGTTCACGGTGGAAGCGACAACGAAAACTAGTGCAGCCGATGTTTGGTCCGATTACGGTCCATGGGTTCTTTGACGAAATGGTCTCGGCGGCGGAGGAGTTAGCCGATCGGTGGCGGGTACGATGTCAGACAGGTACGGTCTTTGATGTGTCCGATGATATGGAGCAGGTGACATTGAAAATCGCTGGGAAGGTTCTATTCAGTGACGGTTTTGATGAAGCCTGTGAACGCATCGCCGCCTGGACGAGAGCGATCAATCACTACAGCGCCAAGCCACCGCTGCCGATCATTCGCCAGCCCTGGTTTCCGTCGCGAATGAATCGAGATCTCAAATGCACGCTGAGTGAATTCCATGCGTACATCGATCAATTGATTGGCAAACGCCGCAGTGGTCCGCATGCCAGTGACCTACTAGGGATCCTGCTACAGGCCAAGCACGAGGACGACGGGGCACCGATGTCTGATTTTGAAATAGCCGAAGAAATTTTGGGGATGATTATCGGTGGCCATGAAACCTCCTCCAGTGCGTTGACCTGGCTGTGGTACGAGCTTCATCAGCATCCCAGCATTCAGTCGCAATTGATGAAGGAGATTGACTCCATTGTAGGCAGCGGCCCCGTGTTGCTGGAACATTTGCCTCGGCTGCGATACACACGTATGGTCATTGACGAATGCCTGCGGTTGCATCCACCGTTTTGGTTTGAGAATCGCAACGTGATGGAGAATACCGAATTAGGTGGTCACCGAATTCCCAAGGGAGCGATGATTGTGTTCAGTCGATACTCTTTACACCGACATCCAGGATTCTGGAGGGAACCGGATCGGTTTGATCCGCTTCGGCAAGATCCTGATCATCCTGAAAACGGTCGTGCCGCTTATGCTCAAATTCCGTTTGGTGGCGGACCAAGAATCTGTATTGGTGTGAACTTTGCAATCATGGAATTGATCGTGATTCTGACCGTCCTGATGCGAAGATATCGAGTGGCAATTGATCCATCGAACCGACACGAAATGGCTGCCCAATTGACGATGTCACCGAAACATGGCCTGTGTGTTCGGATTGCGAGTCGACAGGTCGCTTTGTAGTCGATCATTGCGAGATCGTTTCCAACGTGTTCTCAACCAAATCGGTTGCCATTAGCGTGATGATTCTGGCGGTGACGACGTGGCCGGTGCCCTCGGCGATAAGAAGGCAGGGAACGACTTTGCGGACGGTGGCGTGGATGGAGACTTCCGCTAAATTTTGCCGCGAAACCGGCTTAGGGTAGCTTAAGCAAACGCTGGGCTTCATCGAGCAAGAAACCAACATCCGTGAAAGGTTCATGGCCGATGTCTTGCCAACACACTCTGCCGGACTTGTCGAGCAAGAATGTTCCGTGCAAAGGTTGGTTTTCAAAATCGTCCCAACAGCGAAACGCCTTGAAGGCTTCTTGCTCTGAATCAGCGAAAAGTGGGATGTTGATCGGCTGTTCAAAGTTGTCCAGCCCGCTTTTTAGAGTGGCGGCATCTTCGTTGCTGATCCCCAGCACCTCGATTCCTGCTTTTTGAAACATTTTAGTCTTGGGTTCAAAGGCGTGCAGTTGTTCGACACAGTGCAGGCAGCCAAATCCAAGATAGAAAATGACGATGCAAGGTTTTCCTGAAAACGCTTCATCACTAACAGCTTCGCCGTCGGGTTGCATGGCCGTCCAGGACGGAGCCTGATAGCGTTGCCATTGCGCGGAACCAAGTGAATCCAGTGGCGGACGTTCTCCCAAATCACTCGCTGGTTTTCGCTTGATTCGCCAGTCACCTGGGATGTCCAATGATTTCGCAACGGGTACAAGGTTGGCCAATAACGGTGTGTCGATGTCAGCATCAGCGGCGATCGTACGCAGTTCCTGAAAGACTTTTTGCGATTCGGCTTTCTGATTGTCTCTCCACAGCAGATCGGCCAAAATCGCGGGCGGGCGCACTTGGGACACGCGTCTCTTGTGCTCGCCGCGAGCAATTTCGATGGCTCCTTTGAGGTCGCCCGCATCGGCCAGCCACTGCGCGAGAATTAATTTGTCGAGGTTTGCTTTCTCGCCCAGCATTTTGACACGGGCGGCTTTCTTTTGTTTCGTTGCAGCGGCTGCGGCGGCACGTGCGATGATCGGACGCAGTTTATCGAGACGTTTGCGAAGCGAATCGATAGTCTCATCACCCGTCGCCTTCGCCTTCATTTGCTCCGAAGTTTCGATGTCGGCACGATCCAATAGCTTCGTTTCCAACTCGATTCGCATGCGTTGCAACTGCCGCAGAGTCATGCCGCCAGATTTTGAATCGCCTGAACGAAAAAACGCAGCCGCTAGCCAACCCAGTCGTTCAGCTTGCGCTTCAGGATCTTCAGTGGGTTCTAGCAGCGGACCATTTGCCGCATCGATGAGTTGATCCCACAGCGCATATTCACTGCATGTTTGGATGAACCGCGTGCGTCCGTATTGGAAACTTCCCTGCTTGCTGAGCGAGTTGTATTGAGGATGACGTGGCAGTGAAATCAGATTCGTTGCCTGAGCCACGGCATCGTTGACACGTCCGACGAACAACAAATTTCGAGTGAGCCATTCGTTGTTATGAGCAAAGTTGTGAATTTGATCGGGGATCAAGCGAGCTCGATTCATGTAGGCATGGTCGACTCGTGCGGACGCTTCTTGTTGCCAAGCGGCATCGTGATAGCGATGCAAACGGGAGTAAATGTGTCCAGGCATGTGCCACATATGAGCCACGCCAGGCATGGAGGGACCACAAAGTGCCGCCGATTGCAGAGCGTTCTCCGGTCGTGCGCTGTCCCACAGATGAATTCGATAGTGATGCGAAGGGTGCATGGGCGCGGTGGCAAAGATCTCCGATAGCAATGCGTTGACGGCATAACGACTGGTCAGTTTGACACCAACCCGATCGGCTTGCCAAAGATAAACGGCCAGGAACGCTTTGGCTTCGACGTCAGCGGGATCCTGATGCAGAATTTTCTCCATGTCGGCGATATAACGTTCACCGTGTTTGCGTTTGGTTTCTTTTTCAGCAGCCGTCTTTTCATCAGCAGTTCTCGCATCTTTGCTCTCATCTTTGGATTCGGTCTGCTTCGCTGGTATCAATCGGCTGAGTGCTTCGATGTAGAGTTTCTCTTTCGGTGTTGATTGCTTTTGCATCTTCGCCGTGGCTTCGTCGATCAAGCCGCGAGTACGCTGCGTGTTGTTGACGTTGGCCATGGCCATGCCCCAATACGCGATTGCCATGGACGGATCGAGTTTGGCCGCTTGACGAAACGACCGTTCGGCTTCGAGGTACCAAAACCCATGCAGTTGAGCGACGCCTTGTTCAAAGAATTGTTGAGCCTGTTTGTTCTTGGTCGATGTTGGAAACTCAATCTTGCTTAATCCATCAATCAACGTGGCTGCTTGGCGAGGCCCTTCATCAAACGCTTCACCGTGATAGCTGTGCCCTGCCAGATCGTCTTGGTCTGTGATCGTCGTCGGCGGCATGCTCTTCGTCGTCACCGCTGGTTCGACGGCATGAAGTGGTGCGCTGCGAAAACTCCACGATGTCGCGAACAGGAGCAAGAAAATGCAGCGACGATAGAGAGACATCATGAATGTTGGCACGGTTAATTTCGGGTGCGGTAAAGAAAGGCTTCGGAGGTGAGCAGCGAGACGAGAAGTGCTTTCATGCTGCCGCCACTGTCTCGGTAAGCACGATGGGCATCCTGGAGGACGGGGCCATCGTTCAGGTTTTCGTTCCGCCCCATCCAGAAGCGGAAAACGTGGCGAACGAAGACTTGTTCGGCACGTTCGCTATCGGCGAGTTTTTGAATCAGTTCGATGGCATTGGCGACTTCGCCATCGAGAGTGGAGTCGCCCGAGTCAATAATCTCGCCGGAAGTGTCAACAGGTTGGTTGCATTCGGTGAGCCGGTACAGGCCGGCGTGGTTGTACATCTCGAAGGGCAGTCCGAGTGGATCCATCTTTTGATGGCACGTCCAGCAGTAGTCTTCGCGAGTAACCCGCATGCGCTGACGTAGTGTGCTTTTGGGTTCATCCGGCAGCATCGCGTCAACGGTAATGGGCACATCGGGAATTCCTCCACCAAGCAATCGTTCACGAATCCATCGGCCGCGACGAATGGCGTGATTGTCCATCGCATCGGAGTGAGACACCAGCCAACTGGGATGAGTCAGGATGCCCAAACGCTGGCCTGCGGGAGCGGTCGCCAAGATACGTTCGGGTTTCATGGAACCGTTGCCGAAACTCCGCCGACTGACGCGGGCGTAGATTTCTGGCCCTGATAGATTTGCCTCGGCGACGTCGCGATTGATGCTTGGCTTTTTCTTCTGATCAGCTTGGGGCGGTTTCTTGCCTGGATCGGCGGCTTTCTCTTGAGAAGTACGAAGCCGGCCGAAATAGACGGAGTCCGCTTTGGTGGCCACGACTCTGTCCGTTGTTAGCAATTGTTTCAGGACATCTTTGTCCTTTTGTAGAACAAGTTCGATCAAACGATCAGTGCTGGCCGTCGCATCGAACATGGCATTGTAGTGAGACGTTCCGCGATTGCTCACGCCTGTGTCGGCGAGTGATTTGGAGTCTTTGCAAATGTAGCCACCGAGATCGTAGTCGAAGTAATCGCGAAAGAACTGCAGCAGGCGAGGTTTGCGAATGCTGTCGTCGGCCAGCATCCGTTGGACTTCACGTTTGACATCGGCGTGAGTCCGCATCCGACCTTCAATGACCGCAGTTCGTAGCGTTTCGTCGGGACGGATGTAGCATAGCGCGTGATTGACCGCCATGGCCAACTCCCAGTCTTGTAACATGACACGGCCATGTTGATCCGATTTGCCATGCTCGACTAACTCAGGACGGAAAAGTGCGTCGCGATCTAGAAAAATGGACGACAAACCAAGCACCACGCCATCGGTTTTGCCGAGTTTCTCAATGGACTGTTTGACAATAGTCAGATACGCGTCGGACTCGGCTTTGTTAGGTGGACGAAATGTCAACGCTTCAAAGAGGTAGTCCACAGCATCACGCAATCGCTCATCCGTAATGCCATCTTCACGCATCAAGTCATACACTGGCGTCAGCGGTCGGACGACTTGGGTGCTGTAGACGAGACTCGTCGGCAGGCCGCGAAGATCACCCTTCATCTTGTCGGCAATGGACTTGGGATTGTCGGTGATTTGATACGGCTGGGCAATGCTGAGCGGGCCATCGGCCATGTAACGAAGGATGTCTCCCGCAATACCGATGATCTGGGTCGCCTCGGCGCTATTGACGGAATAGAAATCCGGATAATTTTCTAGGCCGTGATTGCGCGCCGATGAGAGAACAGCAGGCACACTCTTGACGGCGGTGGCGTAGGCGACCGTTCCACCTTGCCACTGGATGATGCGATCAGTACCGAAGTAAAGTTTGAGTTCCCCGCCGTGATTGGTGGGCACTGCATCGCCGTGGGTTCGCAAGCCGGGCTTTTGCGGATCGAAAGCTGGCTCTGTGTTAATCAATTCATTCAGTCGCGTGATGTGCTCTTGGGGAGTCACGCGCCAGATTCGGGCTGGTGAAGATGTCGGCTGAAGCTTGATCCCGTCCGGCAGCGGACCAAATAGCAATTTGTGATCAACAAAGTTGCCTTTGTGAGGATCGAGGTGATCATGGAATCCGCCTTTATCACGCATGACCTGTGTGAGTTCAACGACGATCCCATCTGAAAACTGCAATCGCTCGACGACCTCTGGAAGTTCGGCATCAGCGGGCGGCATTTCATTCAAACTGACCTGCGCCCACACGCTACGCCAAACAGCAGCGTTGAGCTCATCGATTGGGCCAAGGTCTGCCAGTGACAAATTGCCTTCGGGTGATGTTTGCCCGTGACAGTCGACACAATAGTTTTGCAAAAACGATTTGGCGAAAGCATTGAAGTCTCTATTGATGGGCTGGCCGGGTGTGTACGTCTCGCCGCTGACCACGGACAACAGACACCACGAAAGCGTGATGGCCAGAACAAGCCGGAACTGAATCATGCGAGGACTTCTTTGAGAGGGCCGGTACCCGTATCAAACTTTTTGGCCAATTTCTCATCCATGTTGAATCGATCCACGTTCTGGCCTGCGGCGCGGAGTAGCGATGTGTAGAGCGCGTTGATCGGTCGTTTGCCATCCATTTGCGTGAAGCAACCCGTCTTGAAGGCACCGTCCATGTCACCGAGCAGCATGACTGGCCAATTATCGCCGTTGGTGTGTTGTTTGTCGGCGTTGTTGCTGGTGTAAACGATCAGCGTATTGTCCATCATCGTGCCACTGCCTTCAGGCACACGCTCCAGTTTTTCCATGATCCGAACTAACATGCGACTGTTGTACTGACGAATCTTGATCCAGATTGGATTGTCAGGCTGATCCATATGGCCCAGGTTATGTCCCTGTTGCTCGATGCCAAGTCCCTTCCATGCACCGAAGATCTCGCCACGTCCCGAACCGATGGTCAGCGTGTTGGTGATGCCCGAAGTCAGTGCCGAGATGCCGAGGTCCAGCAGCACATCGTGCCAGTCGGTTTCGAATTCTGGTTTGTTGTATCGCTCGTCAACTGCCGGCGCAAACTTTCGCAAGTGATCGGAAACCGTGTTCAGGCGAGTTCGCAAACCATTGATCTCTTGGAAGCCCTGAACGAATTGGCCATAACGCTGTTGATCGGTAATCGGCAGCGATCTTCCCTTGGCGGTGACAAGTTTCTCGACCTGAGTGAGCAAGCTGGATTGGGCTTCGTGTTGGAGTCGAATGTCGCCTGAAGAAATGCCACCGTACAGCATCTGATAAAGATGATTCGGATTCGAGTGCATGAAGATCGGTTGCCCCGCACCGCTGGCCGATAGTGTCGCGATCGTCGGCTTGGTCCTCATATTTTCGATTGAGTCCATACCGATGCACAGATGAGGTAACAGCGTCTGCGGTAGGATCTTGCTCAGTTCATAATCAATCGTCGGTGCGCTGGGTGGAACACCGTCACTGCCACGGTAACCACCGAGCGCACCGAAGAAGGCACTGTGCGACGGACTGGTGTGACGGCCATGCAGTCCATTGATGATGTGCAATCGATCTTTGTACGGCTCGAGTGCACTAATCGGCTCGGGCAGTTTCGCGTTCGCTAGCGATCCGCTGTGCTTCATCCCTGCTGGAATGCAGGTCTTGGGATCGAAACCCTGATTCTGCAGGAAGAACACGATGCGTTTAGGCGTCACGTTCGTGGCGGGAGCAGCCAAGAGTCGCTCTGGACCGAGCGAGGCACCGAGGGCAGCACCGGTGCTGGCTGCGATTGCATGCAGCATTCTTCTGCGGTTAAGCATAACAGTAGTCAGGTGGGATTTTGAGGTGGGGTGTGGGAGGCGGGAATCGCTTGGGGCGAGCTTCCCATTGTATCTATTTGAGAGAGCGGTGTCAGCAATCGGCTTATCAAGCAAACAGACCCGTCAATTTTCCATCGCTATCTGCGAAACGATCGGTCTCATAGCCCACTTGACCGAGCATTGAGAGCCACAGGTTCGCCAGCGGGGTTTGGTTGGATTCATATTTATAATGTTGGCCCTGATTCAAACCGCCTCCACCGTGCCCCGCGATCATCGTGGGTGTGTCTCGAACGTCGTGGCTGATCGTGATGCCCCCTCCGTAGGCGATCAGTGAATGATCGAAAACAGATGACCCGTCGACTTCCTTGATGGACTTGAGCTTGTCGATCAGATAAGCGACGAGTTCAAGTTGTTTCTGGTCACGGGCCAACGCCGCCTTGTAAGGCCCGTCTCCTTGGCGCGTGTGGGTGGTTTTATGTCCGTCGACGTTGAACCCGAGTTCTTGGAACAAACCCGCTGTTGGCTGGCGATAGGTGATCACTCGCGTCATGTCGGTTTGGATGGCGGCGACGATGAGGTCATAAGTCAGCCGAATTTGCTCGGAGGTTGTCTGCTTTCCGTCAGGCCGATCGAAAGGAGCGGTCGGTTTCGGTTTGTCGAGCCATTCTTCAGATTTATCGAGTCGCTGTTCGATCTCGCGAACCGATTGAAAGTATTCGTCGACCTTGTCACGGTCGGTGGACGACAGTTTGGGACGAATCGACTTGGCATTGTGCATGACCGCATCAAGTACGCTGCGATGTTTCGACAACAAATAACGACGCTCTTCCAATGAAACTTCGCTCGCACCAAAGAGGCGGTCGAACAAACCGACCACGCTAGTTTCACCCGCGATGGGACTGCCCGCAGCGGACCAGGACAATGACAGGCCAGGACCGTAACCACCGTCTGCCGTCCCTTCTTTGGGAGCGGCAAGTGACAAACTTGTGAAGCGTGTGTCGCGACCGAGCGTGCGTGCGGCCAGTTGATCAACTGAGACGGTGTTCTGAAATTTCTTACCCGGTGTCGCCGTCACGTCAGCGCTGGTCAACCATGTCGTTGTACCCCAGTGTCCTTGTGTGGCGTTCTTGTTAGACAGATTGCTCAGGATCGAGAAATCTTTGCGGTGACGTTCCATGTGCTTGAAGGAGGCTGGCATGACATAGTCCGATCCCGTCTCGACGGGAAACCAATCGTTCTTGGCGACGCCCCAAGCATAACTAAGAAAGATGACTCGTTTCGGCGGAGTCGCAGCCGACGCTGGCTGCGCCATCCCCGTACTTTCCAGCATCGGCAAACAGATCGTTGAGCCCAGACCGCGAAGGATGGTACGGCGTGTGATGGGATGGGGCTGAATCATGATTCGTTCCAGGGTCAAATAGAGGGCCGACTTGAAAAAACTGTTACTTGGTCAGGAAAGGTTTGGAGAGCACGATGCTCACCAGCAGGCTACGCAGCCCGCCTCCATCCCATTGGTTTGCAGCAACGATCTCTTCGATCAAAGCCCGGTCGGAGAAACCGACAGAGCGTCCGTATCCGTACGTCATGATTGCTCGCGTCAAACCACTAACAAAGTCTTTTTGATTTTCAACGAGTCGCGTTTTCATCTCATTGAAATCCGCAAACTTCCGCTCGCCGTCAGGCATCACTCCCGCCGTCTCGATCGAGAAGCGAGCGGTGCCGCTAGACGACAAGACCTCCGTTCGCCATAGGCCAACGGGGTCAAAGTTTTCCATCGCAAATCCAATCGGATCAATTCGTCGGTGGCAGGAGCTGCACTGCGCCGAATTCATGTGCTGCGCCAACGACTCACGAATCGACTGTTCGGCAATTGCATCTTCCTCCAACATCGGCACGTTCGCGGGCGCGGGCGGTGGCGGTCGATTCAGAATTTTCCGAAGCACATACACGCCGCGTTCGACGGGTGACGTTCGTTCGCCGGTTCCCGTGAGAGCGAGAATCGCGGACTGGCCCAGCAATCCACCACGCACCGAATCGCGGGCCAGTGACACTTTGCGGAACTCGTCACCAAGCACGCCAGGGATGCCGTAAAACTCGGCCATGATTTGGTTGATAATCACATAATCGGCGTCGATCAACCCGGTCACAGGCTCGTTATTTCGTAGCAGATAGGCAAACGTCTCTAGCCCTTAAACAAGCGACCGCCGTTCGGGTTCTGGATCTTGCGTGCCCGGTTTTTTGCGGCGCAGCGGTGACCGTTCCAGGCTACCTGGATGCGTTGGTTCGTCATAGGTAATAGGCATGAGAAGGGTTCTTTCAGGGGTTAG
>JBGSMN010000121.1:0-36624 GCA_041740155.1 Rhodopirellula sp. | reverse complement strand
GGTTGAACGCCAGCATGCCCAGTAACATCGTCGCCTCATTCGTCTTGAAGTCTTGTGACGAGAGGTGCACGCCAAGGGCGTCATTGAATTCGCCAAGGCGATCCTCGAATGTACCGCGACGACGATAGTGTGCCAACAAGGCTTCGCCGCTGCGTGAGGATTCAGGCCAGTTTGTGATCAGCCAAAAGTATCGTGGCAGCAAGTTCAACTGTCCCGTTACCGAATCCGGTTTGTCGACGATCACGAGGATCAATCGTTGTGAGTGCTGCCAAGTATCGACTTGGTAAGAGCCCATTTCAATCACCGTTTCATAGCCGCCCTCAGGAGGACGACCAGCAGGCCGCTTCAGGTGCGGTGCCGCCAACGCATCGAGCTTCGAGTTATTCTTCAGTCGCCCGATAAAACGGCGTTTTTTCTCGCTCAAATCGTCCATGATTCTTCCCACGGTGTATCCAGCGTCGAGGCGGTAATCAACGTGCTGAGCGATCGCGTGAGCATTGGCTTCCACTTTGTCTGTAGATCGTTTCATGCCGTCGGCAGTATGAATCTGTCCCTGACGCAGGATCGCGTGAATGAAGCCGTTGCCAAGACGATCTCCCACTCGCGTGCTGTCGTAGTCGCCACCGACACTTAGAGATGCAACCAAGGGATGGTAGACCGTATCTTGGTAGTAGCCGTTGTACGTCGCTCCACGCTGATCACCATGCACTGCGATCGGAAAGCTATCAATGTCGATGGTGGCGCGCCGAACGCGTTTGCCGCCAGAGGCTTTGACGTGTCGCAGCAGGCAGTCGGCCAGTCCATTACGGAGTGACTTGAGATTGGCTGGCCTGCCAACGAGGATTTTGAGCATGCGTGATTGCGTCGGCTGGCTCGCCAATCGCTCGTCGATAACTTGGTCTCCTTTGCGGTTCCAAACAGCCACTCGAAAAGCAGGATCATGAGCTAAGCGATCGACATCGTCTTGAGCGGAATAGCCCAAGGCCATCGCAAAGATACGTTCTCGTAACAGCTCGACGATCGAGTAGCGAATCCGATCAGGACGGCGTGGATCTTCGATTTTGTTGGTAATCGACGAAAACAATCCGAGCTGATGCTCGCCTTCCCGCAAGAGCACGACGCCCGCGTTAGAGGTAATTCGATGATCGCTGGCTTGGACCTGGATCGAACGGTTGAATTGTGGCTCAAAAAGCGTACCTTGTACTTCACCCATCGCGTGCTTCTCGTTGTGTTGTGGAAGATGTAGTAACCCTGCCAAAACATAACAAATCACGCGGTGGGGATCTTCAGATCAGCTCTGGTTGGTGAATAATACGGGGTTAATTCTCTTACCCGCAAACTTGGTTCGGCTCGTGAATGAAATCCCCAATGAAACGATGGAGCTGATCCGATCCCACATACTTCGAGGCGAGAAAATCCAAGCCTGCAAGGTGTATCGGGAGGCAATGGGATCAACGCTACTGGAAGCAAAGAATCAAGTCGAAATGCTAACCGAAGAACTGCGAGGGTCGCATCCCGACCAAATGACCGACCGATCGCCCGTTGGTTGTCTAAGCGTCTTGATCCTTGCGTTTGTCCTCACTGGCGGTGTTATGATTTCGCTGATGTCTTCATGAGCAATGCGTAAAGAGATGAGCATTTTTGAGAATGCGGTAAGCGAGACTTCGCTAAGGCGGGCATCGCTGAATAGAGCCCGTACCGATACATTCAAAGCTCGTATGTTCAACACTGCTGTGGATTTACCGGTGTCTGTCATCAAAGTTTTTGCAGTCGATCAAGTCGGAGGCGATTACCGACCGATGGACGTCACACTTGAACGAGCAGCTCGATCATTCCTGCCGTGGCGATGCTATTGAAATCGGCGACTGCTTAAGCAACGACTCGCTGCCGAGGTGACTGCTGGTCCGCTTTTACATCAGCACGAAACCGATCAACAAGTAATCCGTCCTGCATCCGGTAGCAACGATCGGCACGTGACGCGATGGCGTCGTCGTGAGTGATCATAACAATCGTCAAACCATCTTCCACGTTGAGCTGACGCAGCAATTGCAAAATCGACTCGCCGGTTTCTGTATCGAGGTTGCCCGTCGGTTCATCGGCGAGCAGTAATTGCGGCGCGCTCATCAGTGAGCGAGCTATCGCCACACGCTGCATTTCACCGCCAGACATTTCACATGGCTTGTGTGTTTTGCGATCAAGCAAACCGACTCGATCCAGCATCGCTTCACCGCGGGCGATGATCGATTTGCGCTCTCGGAAATATCCCAGCACACTGCGAGAGATCATCGCGGGAGCGAGCACGTTCTCCAGCGCCGAGAGTTCCGGCAACAGATGATAGAACTGAAAGATGATGCCGATTTGCTGATTGCGATACGCATCGCGTTGACGACGCGACAAATTATCAATGCGTTGGCCACCGAACCAAACTTCACCTGCATCGGGTTGATCGAGCGTCGCGAGCAAGTGCATCAAGGTGCTCTTGCCGCTGCCACTGCGCCCGACCAATGCCGTCAATTCGCCTTGTGCAAAGGCCACGTCGACACCGCGTAGCACCGGCAATTCGATGTGGTTCTTGTAATAGCTCTTACGAATCCCACGGGCTTCGAGAATCGGGTTCATCGAGTGGATGCTCATATTTTGTTTTTGAGGTTTGTTCATCGTTTACTCGAATCGCAAGGCGGTGACCGGGTGCATGCGTGCGGCGCGCATCGCTGGCAGCACGCTGGCGGTGGTCGCGATCGCGACCGCGCCCGCCATCACCCAAGCGAGTGTGAATGGATTGAGGATCGTAGGGATTTCGGTGAAGTAGTAAACGGTTGGGTCAAAGACTTCTTGGCCGGTGATCTTTTCAATCACACCAGCGACCTCGTTAATGTTCTGCACAAACAAGATGCCGCCGAGCAAACCGACACCACTGCCAACGATTCCTAGCAACAATCCATAGCTGAGGAAAATGCTCATCACTCCACTGCCGCTGGCCCCGAGTGCTTTGAGCGTGCCAATGTCTCGCGTCTTCTCGACAACGATCATGAAAAAAGTTGCCAAGATTCCGAAACCGGCAACGGCGATGATCAGGAACAACAGAATGTTCAAGATCGTGGTTTCCAACCGAACGGCTGCCAATAACGGGCCTTGCATGTCACGCCAAGTTTGAATGCTGTAGGCGTAGGTGTCAGGTGGGAAGCGTTTGCGAAGTGCATCGCGGGCCGCGTTCAGGTCGGCTCCTTCGACCAGTTTGAGCTGAATCGTGGTGACACTTTTTACGCCAGTGGCGGGATTAATCATGCCGCGGAAATCCTGCAACTTGTCCAACCGCACGAAGGCGAACGTGCTGTCATATTCGCTCATCCCCGATTCGTACAAATCGACAACAGTGAATTTTTGGTTGAGCACTTTGGGGTTCTCGGACGCACTCGGGAACATCATGCGAACGTCATCGCCGGGCCGACAGTAATAATGATCGCGAACATTGCCCGCTTCATCGCGGAGTTTGTTGCTGCATGTGGAAATCCCCAAAATGATGCCGGGATATTGTTCTTTGGCTGGGTCGAATCTCGCTGCGACGGCTGCGTCCTTTCCGCCCCCAAATTCCGGTGGCAGGACGTTACCAAGTGACGGACCAGCGTTTTGCTCATCGGAGGTGGTGTCATCGTCGATCAAGCCGTCACCTTCAGCTAATTGAGAATTCGTTCGCTGTCCGCTGCTGATTTTTTCGGCTTCGCGGTTGATCGCATCCACTCGCGCTCGCTCTTCAGCCAAGGCTCGTTCGTAAGCGACTCGGGCGCGACGGTAATGCCAACCCGAGGCTGGGAAATTCTCGCGTGATTCAGCGAAACCCGCCTCGCGAAGTTCAAAGTTGACTTGTTTTTGGTTTTCTGGGTGAATCAGATAGCGGCCGAAATGGCTGACGGTGTCATAGGTCACCGCGTCGATGCCGACGAGATTGACGTGGCGGGTGATCAGTTGACCGTTGAAGTCGATCCCCAGCATGCTGGGCACATGCACGCTGACGGAAGTGCCGACGAGTTCATCGCCGACGATTCGTTTGATCTCTTCAACATGCGCTTCTGGGTCGGGCATCCCACCGCTGGCGTGACACTCGATTAGAATATCGGAGGCCAATCCGTGCAGGCGTTCGTGCATTTCGGCGGAAAAACCAGCCATCACACTATTGACAACGATAAGCGTGGCGACGCCGAGGGTAACGCTGATGATCGACGCTAAGGCAATATAGCGAGTACGAAGATAGCGAAAACAAAGCAGCAGGCGGTACATCCGAGTCCCTGATTATTGGCTAGCCAACATGAAATTGGCGTAGAAACATCCTTTTTCCAGCCTTGGAAGCTGGCCGGTGACGCAGTCTACGCGGGCAGCATCACTCGCAACAATGTCAATCTTTCTGCGTCAGCGACCGCAGAACTCATCATCTTCGGTGACCATAGAGAAGCATTAATGCTAAAAACTCGAAAATTTCCGCCAGCGGTTTTCAAGGTCACTGGTTCGCTGAAAAGCTGGGAAAATCGCGGTTTAACACGATCGACTGAAGGCGAGCGACGAGTTTCGGTTTGTTCGCAGCCCCTAACTCGGGTGCGACTGCATTTGACAAGCGGCACCGGTCTGGTATCATCTATGGCTATAGAGATGCCAATAGCTGTTAAACCAACGGTTATCGGGTAAATCTACCCACCTACCCCGTTGTTTTGAATGAAGTGTTTCCTTCGTTCTGAACGACACCCACCTTCAATTTGTTACTCGCATGTGCTTTGAACGTTCGCTTCATTTTGGGCGATCGTTCTAACAAATTCCCACCACGCGTTCCAATCTCACGCAACTACGAAACACCCATTGAACACGATTGTTTCGGATTAATTGTCGAGGCTGGCGCATAACCCCGCTCTTTTTGAGAGGCCGACAACGATGATGTGTCAAGGAAATCCATTGACCCAACCGGGTCTGTTTGGACGTCGCGGTTTTCTGCTGGCCGGTGCCGCTGGCGGACTTGGTCTATCACTGCCTGATTTCCTGATGCGGCGAGCCGCTGCGGAACTCAAGCAATATGAATTCATCAAGGCCCGAGCCAAGAGCGTGATTCATATCTATCTGCCGGGCGGAATGGCCCAGCAGGAATCATGGGATCCAAAACCATACAGCCCGTTGGAATACCGTGGCGAAATGGGCACGATCAAAACGAACACCGGGGAAGTGATCTGTAATTCGATGCCGAAGCTGGCCCAGCAGGCGGACAAGTATTGCGTGATCCGCAGCATGACACACGGTGAAGCGGCTCACGAACGCGGCACGCATAACATGTTCACCGGTTACAAGCCCAGCCCTGCGCTGCAGTATCCGAGTTTTGGTGCCGTGGTCAGTCACGAATACGGGCCACGCAATAATTTACCTGCTTACATCTGCATTCCGAGTGTGCCCAATGAGTTCGCTGGCACCGGGTACCTCCCGAGCAGTTACGGCGGGTTTGCATTGGGGGCCGATCCAGCCCGCGATGACTTCCAAGTGCGTGATTTGAATCTTGCTGGTGGCGTGGACGCGGAGCGATTTGTTCGTCGCAAAGCAGCCCTTGAGAAAATCAATCAGCGATTTGTTTCAGCAGCGTCGGCTGACAATATTGGTGCAATGAACACGTTCTACGAGCGTGCTTACGATTTGCTCGACACGCCGGCAGCCAAAGAAGCATTTGATTTGAAGAAAGAAGATGACAAGATGCGTGATCGCTACGGACGGAACCAAGCCGGGGCGAGAATGCTGATGGCCCGTCGCTTGGTCGAAGCCGGTTCTCGCTTGGTCACGTTGACTTACGGTGGTTGGGACATGCACGCCGGGATCACTGGTGCGATCAACAGTCAGATGCCAGCGCTCGATCAAGGGCTTTCGGTATTGCTCGAGGACTTGAGCGAACGAGGGATGCTCGACGAAACCTTGGTGATGGTCAGCAGCGAGTTCGGTCGGACACCGAAGATCAACAATGACGCCGGTCGTGACCACTGGCCAAAAGTGTTCAGTGTGATGCTGGCAGGTGGTGGAATCAAAGGCGGCATGATTCACGGTGCATCAGATGCCACGGCGACGGAGCCGGATTCGGATCCTGTTTCGCCAGCCGACTTGGCAACGACGATGTACCACTTGCTTGGAATCGTTGCTGATAAAGAACTGATGGCGCCTGGTGCTCGACCGATCGAAATTGTCGACGGTGGCAAAGTCATCTCCAACATCATCAGCTAACAATCTGTCGCCGAGTCTCTTTGAGATTCGGTGTTTTTACATAGCGGAAGTCGTCAAGATTTTCGGCTCGTTGGTTTGTTTCATCTCTCAACGATTTTCCGCTATCAAAACTCACCGCCTCAAAGAATTTGCCCTGAAATTCCCTAGCCTCATTCAAACTTCCATAAGAGTGTTTTGAGATGAAGTCATTCTTGAATTCGACCCGATTGACGCGGTTTTCAGTCGTTGGGTTGCTCGCACTATGGTTGAGCGCCCCAATCTACGCGGCTTTTCCGGTGGTCACTTACCACCAACCGCTTGGTGTGACCCGAGGTGGCGAAGCGACTGTCACGCTCAAAGGCGAACGCCTGACCGATGCCCGACAAATCTTGTTCGATCAACCCGGTATCGAAGTTCTTGAAGTTAAGGTAGTCGATGACAAGTCGGTCGAGCTGAAGGTCAAGACTGAAGCGAATTTGCAGCCCGGCATGTATTCGTTCCGCTTGATCACCGCCAGTGGTGCGACGAATTTGCGTTTTCTCAGCGTTGGCACCATGCCGATGGTCAATGAGGTGGAGCCGAACAACGAGTTCGCGACACCACAAGACATTGAGATGGATCGAACCGTCGAGGGGAATGTCGATCGCGAGGATGTTGATTACTACCGGGTGTCGCTCAAAGCAGGCCAAAAGTTAACGATTGAGATCGAAGGCATGCGGCAACGCTGGGATCTGCAAAACCGTGATATCCTCGATCCGTACATTGCCATCCTCAATGACAAACGATTTGAAGTCGCGGTCAGCGACGATTCAGCATTGTTTCAACAGGACGGCGTCTGCTCATTCACGCCTCAGGAAGATGGCCAGTACACGATCCTCGTCCGAGACAGTTCTTTTCTCGGGCAACAGAACATTTGCCGATATCGCTTGCACGTCGGCTCTTACCCGCGTCCGACCACGGTGATTCCCTCGGGCGGTGTGCAAGGGGATGTGTTGCAGGCCAAACTGATTGATATTGATGGCACCGTCACCGATGTATCATTGCAATTGCCAACGGATCTGATCAAACCCGAAAGCGCTGCCTCCACACCAACTCAGCCCTATCCGGTGTTCACTGAGAATGAGCATGGAATCTCGCCTTCGCCTAATTACCTGCGAGTAGGCAATCTGCCGATCGTGACCGAAGCGGAGCCGAACAATGATCATCGTAAAGCGCCTGTCTGTAGCGTGCCAGCACTTTTGTGTGGTGTGATTGCGGAGCCAGGCGATTTCGACTGCTTTGCGTTTGACTGCAAGAAGGGCGAAAGATTTCGCGTTCAGCTCTATGCGCGAGACACGCTTCGCTCACCGCTGGACGGCGTGATGAATGTTTTTGATGCCGATGGAAAGACGCTCGCCAGTAGCGACGATAGTGGTGGCAAACTGGATGGTGTATTTGACTTCACTGCGGCGAGCGACTCTCAACACACAATCCGAATTTATGATCATCTGCGTGGCGGCAGTCCGCTGCATAATTATGTGATCGCGGTCAGCCGACTGGAGCCGAGTTTCAAGATTGGCTTGGCCGAGTTGCGGCGTGACGAAGCGATGGTCGTACCTGTTCCCGTAGGTGGCCAAGGTGCGATGATGATCCAAGTCACGCGTGATCAGTTTAACGAAGAGATCGCGTTTGAACTTGACAATCTGCCCGCTGGCGTGACTGCTCAAACCTTCCCCATGCCTGCCGGACGCGTGGAGGTGCCTGTGGTTTTGACGGCCGCGCCCGATGCCGCTCTGGCTGGAACCCTGTTTGATATTCGCGGTAAAGGTAAGCTAGGTGAGAGAGAGTTAACCGCTGACCTAACTCAATATCACAAGATCGTCTTGGGCCAGAATCAACGGGCGATGTTGGACCACCGCACGGATAAGGCGGTCATGGCGGTTTGCGAAGCAATGCCGTTTTCGATCGAATTCGTTCAACCGAAAACTCCATTGCTGCGTCGTGGTTCTAAAGATCTGCTGGTGCGCATCAAGCGTAATGAAGGCTTTGAAGATCCAGTCTACTTCAAGACGCTCTACAACCCGCCAGGTGTGAGTGTGAACAACAGTCGCAAGATCGACAAAGGCCAAACCGAGGTGACGATTCCAATCACAGCAAATGCCGGTGCCACAATCGGTCAATGGCCGCTTGTGATGCAGGTCAGCTATGGTACGAAACTGGGCACCCAAACCGTTGCTACGGCCCCGATCATGCTCGATGTTCAAGACGCAGTGTTCAATTTCACCTTTCCACGTTCTGCCGCAGAAACTGGAGGTGAAATCCCACTGGCGATCACGATGGAGAAAATTCGTGACCTAGCAGGCGACATGGAAGTTCAACTCGTCGGGTTGCCCAACGGCGTGACCTCCGATGCACCGGTGCAAAAGGTAGCACTCGATAGCACCACGGTCATCTTCCCACTGAAGATTGCGGCCGATGCTAAAACTGGTGTGCATAAAACGCTCAACGTACAAACTCGCATCAGTCGCGATGGTGAAGTCATGGTCCAAACAGATGGGACTGGCGAGATTCGGGTCGACAAGCCCGTTGTCAAAAAAGAACCAGCCGCTGCGCCGGAGAAGAAACCAGAGCCGCCCAAACCCAAAACGGACGCGCCCGCTAAACCGCTCAGCCGACTCGAACAACTTCGTCTCGAAAAGGAATCCTCATGATCCGTACTCGCCGTGTCGTTGCCGCCCAGGCAACCAATCATGCCAGTCTCTGGCTCGCGTTCTATCTGATCGCATTCGCTGTTAGCATGGTCATTGGCCACACCGCGACAGGCGCGTCGCCAGATGCCGCTGTGTCTCAACCGGACCCGCAGAAGACGATTCAGTTGGACGTCTATCCACCGACGATCACGCTGAACTCGGCCTCGGATTTCCAATCCTTCGTCGCCGTTCTGCGACGCGATGATGGAGTCACGTTGGATGTCTCTGACCGCGTACGCTGGACCTTGGATGATGATAAACTCGCCAGACTCGACGGGCATATTCTCCGTCCAGTTGCTGATGGCAAGACCAAACTTTCAGCGCGGTACGAAGGCGCGTTGGTGCAAGTTGACGTGGAGGTGCAGCACGCCGCCGAGACTCCCGAGATCAGTTTCACGAAAGACGTGATGCCAGTTTTAACGCGATCTGGTTGCAACACGGGGTCGTGCCATGGTGCAGCTCGTGGCAAAGACGGATTTCGGATGAGCTTGTTCGGGTTTGACCCGCAAGGCGATTATCAGCGAATCACACGCGAGATCGGCGTGCGACGAATCAACCTGGCATTGCCGGCGGAAAGCTTGTTTTTGAAAAAATCCATCGGAGCGGTACCGCACTCTGGCGGCAAGCTGTTCGATGTTGATAGCGATTACTACGCGACTTTACATCGTTGGTTGCAAGCTGGTGCGCCGAACGATCCAGCCGCCACGCCACCTCCGGCGGTCACCTCGGTTGCCATCTATCCGCCACAGGTTGTGCTCGAAGGCAAAGCGGCGACCCAGCGGATGGTGGCCGTGGCGACGTATGCCGATGGCACGACTCGCGATTTGAGCCGACTGGCCGCATTTTCAACGAACAATGCCTCGGTCGCTGCGATCGAACAAGATGGGATTGTAACGGCGGATTCGCGTGGCGAAGCGTTTGTGATGGCGCGATTCGATACCCATACGGTGGGCAGCCAAATCCTGACCTTACCTGAAGGTTTGCAATATTCTCCACCACCAGCTCAACCCGGCAACTACGTCGATGAATTGGTCGATCTGAAGCTGCAAAAACTGCGGATCGTGCCCAGTGGTCCATGTACGGACGAGGAGTTCATTCGTCGGATCACGATCGACGTCACAGGCTTGCTGCCGACTGAAGAGGAAACGCTTCGTTTCACCGCCGATCCCGCTCCCGACAAACGCGAAGCACTCGTCGATCAGTTGCTATCGCGAAAAGAGTTCAGCGAAATCTGGGCGATGAAGTTCGCTCAGCTATTGATGATCAAGAGCAGTAACGAGGTCAGCAAGAAATCCGCGTTGTTGTATGCGAACTGGTTGATCGACCAATTCGCTCGCAACGTGCCAATCAACGAAATGGTGCATGACCTGTTGACCAGCACCGGCGGCACGTTCAGCGAACCAGCTACGAACTTCTATCAAGTCGAGCGGGACACGCTGAAAGTATCCGAGAACGTTGCTCAAGTTTTCATGGGTATCCGAACGCAATGCGCGCAGTGTCACAATCATCCGTTCGATCGCTGGACGATGAACGACTATTACGGGTTCACGGCGTTCTTTGCTCAAATCGGACGCAAGCAAGCGGAGGACTATCGCGAGCAAATTGTGTTCAATAGCTTTGGTGGCGAAACTAAGCACCCAGTCACAAACCAAAATGTCGCGCCCAAGTTCCTCGGTGGAGATGCACCGGAGACTAACGGCAAAGATCGTCGCGTCGTTCTGGCGGATTGGCTGGTCTCGCCTGAAAACCCTTTCTTTGCGTCCAGCATCGCCAACCGCGTGTGGGCACACTACATGGGGGTGGGCATCATTGATCAGGTCGATGACATTCGAATCAGCAACCCTGCAACGAATCCTGAGTTGCTGGACATGCTCGGTAAAAAACTGATCGAGTACAATTACGATTTCCGAAAATTGGTGCGTGATATCTGTGTCAGTCGAGCATACTCGCGGAGTTCGCAAACAAACGAAACGAATGCTCATGACACGCGAAACTATGCCCACGCTGTGATCCGCCGGATTCCTGCCGAGAGCATGCTTGATTGTCTGTGTCAGATCACGGAAGCACCTGAGAAATTCAGCGGATTGCCGCTTGGTAGCCGGGCTGTGCAGATCGCTGACGGAGCCGTCACCAACTACTTCTTGGACACCTTCGGACGTTCACCTCGGGTTACGGTTTGTGATTGCGAAGCGTCGACAGACCCGTCGTTGTCGCAGGCCTTGCATTTGCTCAACGGTAATTCCGTGCATGACAAGATCACTCGAAGTAACGTAGTTAAGAAGTGGCTCGAACAAGAGAAACTCAATGCGGATCAGATTCTTGACCGCATCTATGTGCGGGCACTCAGTCGCAAACCCGATCCTGCTGAGCGGGAAGCGATGCAGGCGATGCTTGCTGCAGAGGGTGCGAATGCTCAGCAGGTGTTGGAAGATGTCTTCTGGGCGGTGCTCAATGGCCGTGAATTTGTATTCAATCACTAAAATCATACATCATGAACATCACTCGATTCCTATTCGCCGCGTCGATCGGCTTGACCTGTATCACTGTCCATGCTGAAGACGCAAAAACGACCGATCAGGCAAAGCCCAAGATCACGTTTGAAGAGCATGTCAAACCGATCTTTCGGCAGCATTGTTTGACATGCCACAATCAAAGCGATAAACGCGGTGGATTGGCGATCGACTCGTACGGCGCGATGCTGGAAGGCGGCGGTAGCGGCGACGTTGTCTATGATGATGGTGACATCGACGCCAGTCGTCTTTGGCAACTCGTCAATCACGATGACACTCCCGTGATGCCACCCGAGCAACCGAAAATTCCCGCCGAGCAGCTCGCGATTTTGAAAGCGTGGATCGAAGGTGGGATTCTGGAAAATTCTGGCAGTCAAGCGAAAGCTAAAAAGAATAACGCGTTAGCGATGGCAACGCCTGCAACGGGCAAACCCGAAGGCCCGCCACCAATGCCGATGGCGTTGCCTCAGAAAGTGCCTGTGGTCACGCCGCGCGCCTCAGCCGTGACGGCGATTGGTGCCAGTCCGTGGGCACCGCTAATCGCGGTCGCTGGTCAAAAACAGATCGTGCTGTATCACGGTGAAACCGCCGAATTGCTTGGCATCTTGCCATTTGAAGAAGGCATCGCTCAATCACTACGTTTCAGTCGCGATGGACGATTCTTGATCGCGGGCGGGGGCGAGCACAGCGTGCGAGGAATTGTGGCCGTCTATGAAATCGAAAACGGCACTCGCGTCGCAACAATCGGTGATGATCTTGATACGGTATTTGATGCCGATTGCAACGACACGATGTCGCGAGTCGCTTTGGGCGGTCCGCAGCGGATGCTGCGAATTTTTGATGCCACCGATGGCTCGTTGCTGTTCGATTTGAAGAAGCATACCGATTGGATTTACGCGGTCGCGTTCAGTCCCGATGGTGTGCTAGTCGCCTCCGGTGATCGCAGTGGTGGTTTGGTCGTATGGGAAGCTGCGACGGGACGTCAATTCTTGGATTTAATTGACCACAAAGGTGCCATCAATTCGCTTTCATGGCGAGATGATTCCAACGTGTTAGCCAGCGCCAGTGACGATGGTACCGTGAAGTTATGGGACATGGTGCAAGGCAAAGCGATCAAGTCGATCAATGTTAACGGCGGTGCCGTAACTGCGGTGCGGTTCGACCATAAAGGTCAGCTGGTGACGACATCGAACGATCGCAAAGCACGTTTGTTCGATGCTGCTGGGAATCAAACCAAAGAGTTCCCGCCGTTACCCGAGGCCGCGCTCGAAGCGGCGATCACACATGACTCCAGCCGTATTGTCTACGGTGACTGGACCGGCACGGTGCAATTGACAACGATCGCTGATCCACCAGTGGCAACACCTTTGGCTGCGAATCCACCGCCTGCGGCAGAACGACTCCAAGTCGTTGAACAAACGTTGGCGTCGATTCGCACACAACTCGAACCACTGGCGGTGGCCAGCCAAGCGGCCAAGATAAAACTCGACGAGGCTCAGCAGCGGATGAACGAAGCTGATGCGGCCGTGAAGGCGGCGATGGCAGCTGTGCAAGCCAGCCAAGCGAAGGAGCAGTCGCTGCGTACCCAGTCACAACAATTGCGTGAGAAACTGCCCGCGATGACCACGACCTCCCGAGACACACATGATGCTGTGATTGCAGCCCGATTAGCGCTCGGTGATACGACGGATGCGGCCAAAACTGAGGCCGTCGCGGTGGCCGAATTGAGTCTTGCGAAGTTGATGACCGAGATCGCCGAAACTCGTCGCGGTTTGGTGCAAAGTTTGGTACAGGCCGAGGCTGAAAAGGCAGTGATGGCAGAGTTGACGGCAAAGGTGAAGCCGGTGGAAGATGCTTTGGCCCAAAAACGCGCCGAAGTGGAGGCGATGAAGAAAGCCTTTGACCAGGCCCAGCAAGCGCACGACGCCGTGGCTGCCACAATGAGTGAGCAAGAACGCAAAAAAGCCGCCTTAGCCGCAGCCATGCAGTAGTCTAAAGTAGGTCAACTGTCCCAGTTGATCTACTCTGACGACTTGACTGCTGCTGCATATGAATCCTGCGTCTGAACCCCAGCCATCTACTCGGAATCTTGTATCATTATTCCGACTCATGCTCGCGTGGTCACTCGCGTTGTTTGTTGTGTGTGTCGCGACGAATCGTTGGCGTCCACATCTGGTTTCCGACTCGCCGAGTTATCTCAGCTATTCATTTTCGCCTTCTGCGGAGATGGCACGGCAGATTCGATTGCCGGTTTATCCGCTGTTGCTCAGCAGTGTCGAGATACTTGCACCGAGTGATGCATCGGCTTTGCAGATGGTCGTTGTCATTCAGATCTTGCTGCACGCGATTGCGGTCTCACTGTTGATGATCGAATTGCAGGCGTGGGGCACGCACCGAATTGCTGCCATCACTGCCGCCGCTGCGGTTGCGATCGGTTGTTCGTTTTGGGACAACGTGTCCACGATTGCAACGGATTGCCTAGCAATGTCGATTGGCGTGATCACGGCAACGTGTGTACTTCGCGGCTGGCGGATTGGGTTCTCGATCCAACTCATAATCATGCTCTCGCTATTGACCTTGATCGCCATCGGCCTGCGTCCCGCCTATCTGTTCCTGCTGACTTGGGCAGTCGTCATGTTTTTGGTACGACCTTTTGATGCTCAGCCAACGATGTGGCTGCGACGGTTTCGTGATGTGGGTTGGTTTGTCGTCGTGCCGATCGTGGTTTTGCTAGCGTGGTGTGGTTTTCGTTATCAGAGCGCGGGCGATTTTTCGCTGCTTCCCTTTGGTCATCAAAACATGGCCGCCGTGACGACTCAACTTCTCGACAACGACGAGTTAGAGCGATTGCCTGGCGAGGTCGGAGTGCTGAGCCGTGAAATCGCGAAGCGTCGCGTGCTCGTATCACGAGGAGGTGTCATCTCAGCACATGCGGAAGAACGAACACGCGGCGACGGTTTAGATCTCCGTGCCGTGAGTGATCCGGCGAAGCGAGCCGACTCGTACATGACACTCGAAAACCGCTGGGATGCGATGACGTATCTGGTCGTCACACCCGCAGTCGCGTCAATCGCGGGCAACGACATCCTTGTACAACATCGCCTTCTAGCGGATCTCGACCGAACGATCGTGCGAAGCTATCCACTGCGTTACTTTCGTTGGTGGTTACTGGCGATCCGACGAGGTATCTGGGGTTCTGCGGCGAACATTATGATGCACCCCGTATTCTTGATCGTCACAATACTGGTAACGGGAGCGATGCTATTGCGATGCCTTCGTCCACAGCACGAGAATTCAAGGATGAATGAAACTAGATGGACCGAACAAGCAAGTCGCAGTGCCGCCGGCCAACGAGCCTTCTTTCTGCTAGCGATCAGTTACGCGATCGCAAAGTTGTCATTCATCGCTTTGACGAGTCCCCCGATCGGTCGCTTCGGCGACGCCGCGTTCGTGTTCGTTCCCAGTCTCATAGCGATTTGGATTGGCAATCGGCTGGTGCCACGTCCAATGACAACGTGAAGTTTGCTAGGGGTGCATTTGTGATATGCAATCGACCTTTCACCAACGCTGGGAGCACTGTCAGGCTACCTGAGAACCGCAGTAGAGAACGCTTTGAGTTAGTGACGCGTCAACAAAAAAGCCTCACCCACAATCAAATTGCGAGCGAGGCGAAGCGTTTTTCTGGTGAAGCTAAATTACGGACTAGGCAGAAACTGCCGATGTTGCGCACTGCTCACATGAGCAGTCTTCGCACGGGCAGTCTGCGCAATCAACGTCGTCGTTGAAGCAGCAGTCGCAGCCATCTTCGCATTGACCGCATGGGCAGACCGCTGGTTCAGCTGTAGTGGCGACTGACTTATCTACTGAGCAACAGGCGGGCTTTTCATCGGCACAGCAAGCTGCTTTCGTTTCGCAGCAAGCTGACTCGGAATCGCAACCGCAAGCTTCACAGACACAGTCGCTGCACGTGCATGTCTCATCGAGACAACACATGCAGCCCGTTTCACAGTGACCACAAGGGCAGCCGGTGTTGGCAGATTCTAGGGCAGCGCCAGCACTCGCGGAGACTTGGTTGCGAATCGTCAGACCCGCGAACACTGCTACGAGCGCAAACGCAACGACAACTAGAGAGGTTCTTAACATTTTTAAAGGTTCCTTGGTTTGGCTGAGACGCCTGGATTCAAGCCTGAATCGGAGCAGCACGAATCTCAGCAAGTTCGTAAACTGAAAAACAAAACGTCGGTCGGTGGGACGAGCGTCTGTTAATTCAGCCAGCGACAAAGAACCGCGCATTGCTCGGCAGCCGAGTCAATCGACCCTGCCGAATTCACGCGTAAGCGAAAACGAGGAGTGAACTGCATCGGCAGCATTTGCATCGTCAAGAAAGTTCCGATCAACTCGACCGGAGCAATCGATTGACAGACGAGTTCATGCGTGTGCGAGCTAGTCGTCTTCAATCGCTCAATTGCGTGAATGCGAGTTTCACACGGGCACTCCCTCTGATCACAGCAGACACAGGCTATTGCTAGCTCTGAATCACTCACAAGCGATTGACTCGCTCGAGATTCAGATTCGTCAGCAGCACGTTTGACCTGACAGCATGCCGGCGTGGCACATCGCTCGATCTGTTGGAAACTGTCTGCAGTTGTGAAACTCGCCGCAACGCAGCAGCACGGTCGCACCAAGGCTGGCCACAAGCACAACACGACCGCCGCGACTAGAGCGGGTAGTTTGGCCGCACTTCGCCGGTTGAGGTGGAAACGTTTCGTGGCTGAGTCACCGTTCATACCTACATCATACGCACCACTCGTGGTTTGGGTCGAGTGGAATTTGGCTTGTGGATAAGTCGCTGGCTTTCGTAATGTCTCCGTGGATGAATCACGCCGCTGCCTGCCGCCTATGGTCTGCAACTGCTCAATTCTCTTGTTTTTCCGTTTATCCCTCTGCAAAGTCGCCTTATTGGCTGCTGTCGTCTCCCTCACCGATTCGCCACCTCGGCCACCACAAAAAAATAGTTTTGTGCGGTCGAGGCTTGCTGCTGCGCGTTCCTCGCTGAGAATTCTGCTTATCTTCGTCACCCTTTGGCTAGTTCACTCGCGAGTTTCACATGGTGACGAACTTGACAATTTGGTGCGTCAACCGACACCCGTTGCCACCAACCGCAGCACGGACGTTTTGAAGGTGAGCGGCGAGACCGTCTACCGTTGGCAACGCGACATGGGGCTACCGCACATAGATACACCGTCACAGGACTGCACTTTGCTACAAGGGGCGTGCGTGCTGGAGCATGAAGGCAAGCGATTCGCAGCAGATTCTATTTTCTTAGTCGTCGATGGTTTGGGCGATGCGATCAACGTGCATCTTTTGATGGATCGTGTGAACCTCGGATCGGGGCAATCTACTCAAAAGCCGATCGTTGCCCATCTGCACCTGACAGCACCGCCTGAAATCCGGGCACGACAGTATCGCGGGCAGACTAGCATTCCTGATCAATGGTGGACGCAGTGCGGTTTCACCGCACCGCACCGAACTGCTGAAGCGGAATCTCCGAAGAACGCTAGTCCTGAAATCGCTCCCGTGCAGTATTCCGAACCAATTCAATCACCGGTTCCGATGGTGATGCCATCGACGATGCCGTTCGCCGATATGCAAACAGTCCCACCGAGTGGTTTGGTTTGGGATGAATCGGGCATCGTTTCAGATCCCGGCTTGTCATCACCGATGTTGAATCCACCTGTGACGAGTTACGCCGCACCACCGTTTGACACGCGGCAGTTCAACACAACCCAGGCGGATCCGGTGATGCCGTTGCCTGAAGCGCCGATCTTGACAGAGGACGGTGGTACTACCGGTGGCTGGTCTTACACGATTGGCAACGGCACCAAGACCGTGGAACTGTTGCAGCGCGGTGCCTCGCGTCCGACGAATATGTCGACGATTGACCGTGTTTCGGACAGTGAATCCATTGTCATCGCCACAGGCGGTGTCACTGTGCTGGTTCGTGATATCATGGCGCAAACGCCAACCGGGCTACGCGTGCTACTGGGCACGGTGTCGTTGTCAGCAGATCGTATCGTCGCCTGGACACCGTTGATCGGAGACATGATTACTGGTGCCACCGGAATAGCAGCGTCTGAAGGTGAACTTTATCTCGAAGGTGACATTGTCGTTCGTCAAGGCGACCAAATCGTTTATGCCGAAGCAATGTACTACAACTCCGCCAGAGAAGTTGGCGTGATATTGGACGCGGAAGTAATCGCAACCATTCCGCAGTACCAAGGGACTGTGCGTGTCAAAGCCGAAGCGATGCGTCAGATCGCTCGTGGAAACTATGTTGCAAACAATGCCGCCGTTACCAGCAGCCGCATGGGTGTGCCCCGGTATTGGTTGCAAAGTAACGAGTTGTCGTTAACAGAGCGACCGATCGCACGGCTTGACCAAGCCACGAATCAAATCATTCCCGATACCGAGCCTTACGTTTCCAGTGGCGGGAACTTCGTCTACCTCGGAGGCGTGCCGGTGTTTTACTGGCCACGTTTCTCGACTCCGCTCCGCAAACCAACTTTCTACCTAACCGGTGCCGACGTCAAATCTGACAGCATCTTCGGCACGCAGGTTTTACTGGAGTGGGATCTGTTTCAGTTGCTGGGCAAGACTGCGCCCGATGGCGTTGAATCGATTTTACTGACCGATTACCTCAGCGAACGCGGCCCGGCTATCGGCGGTCGCACGACTTACACGCTGCCGAGCCTGTTCGGATTCGCGGGTCCGGTGAACGGCATCTACGACAGCTATACGATTAAAGATGATGGGTTAGACATGCTCGGTGGCGGTCGTCGCGATTTGCAACCCGAAGCCGACCTTCGAGGTCGAACAACGCTCCGCCATCGCCATTATTTACCTGGTGAGATGGAGTTCATTGCCGAAGTCGGCTATCTAAGCGATCGCAATTTTCACGAACAGTTTTTCGAAAACGAATGGGATCGGGATGCCGACCTGACGACTGGGTTGCGTTTGCGAAAGTACGCGGGTTCGCAGCTTCTCGATGCCAACTTCAACGTTCAGATCAACGATTTCTTTCAAGAGACCGAGCGGCTACCCGAAATCAATCATTATGCGCTGGGCGGCTCGTTGCTGGGCGATCGTTTGACATGGTCGATGCACAATCAAGTCGGTTATCAGAAACTCAACGTTGCCGATATACCGGAGAATCCAGCCATCGCAGCGGTAACGGCGGTTTTGCCTGGTGAGTTCGGACGCGAAGGTATCGTCGCGCGAACCCGACAAGAGATTTCGGCACCGATACAAGCTGGTCCGTTCAAGATTGCACCGTTCGCAATTGGCGAAGCTGCGCATTATGGTGAAGCGGTCGATGGCGATTCGCTCACACGGTTGTGGGGTGGTGGCGGGATTCGCGCCAACGTGCCGCTGTCCCGGATCGACCCAACTATCCAGAGCAGCCTGTTGAACGTTCGTGGACTCGCGCACAAAATCGACTTGTCAGCTGAGTATCTTTACGCTGATAGCGATACAAATTATGAAGAGTTACCGCTCTACGATCCGCTCGACGACAATCCGCAGGAAGAATTCCGTCGGTTTTTCACCTTCGATACCTTTGGCGGTGTGTTGCCGGATCGTTTCGACCCACGCAATTACGCGCTGCGTCAAGGTATCCAACGCAACGTCACCAGTCCCAGTGATACGATCGCCGATGACTTGCAACAATTACGACTGGGAATGAAGCATCGTTTTCAAACCAAGCGTGGCTTGCCTGGACGTGAACGGATTGTTGATTTGTTTCGGTTCGACATGGAAACGATTCTTCTGCCCGAGGAAGATCGTGACAACTTTGGCGACGTTGTTGGGCCTACGGTATACGACGCCCAATACAACCTCGGTGATCGTGTCACGCTGTTAAGCGACGGCTACGTTGACTTCTTTGACGAGGGCTTGCGTTCGTTCAGTGGCGGGGTGCGAACCAGTCGTCCTGGACTCGGTGATTTTTATCTCGGCTTACTTTCGCTCGAAGGTCCGATTAGTAGCACGGTGCTGAGAACGCAACTCGATCATCGTCTCAATGAAAAATGGATTGTCTCGGCTGGCAACACTTATGATTTCGGTGAGACTGGAAACGTCGGACAATCCTTTGGCCTGACACGGATCGGTGAGTCGTTCCTGTTTCAAATTGGTGCGAAAGTCGACGCTGGGCGAGACAACACGAGTTTCGGTTTCGTGTTTGAACCACGCTTCCTACCCTCTTCGCGTCTGGGTCGGCTAGGCGGGCAAATGATCGCGCCGCCAGGCGTTGAAGGACTTGAGTGATTCAAAAATGTCGCAGGTTTGGCTGAACAAATTTCGCGTCGCGATTGCCGGGTTGCTATGGGCGATCCGCGATCAGAGCAGCTTTCATGTTCATGGGATCGTCAGTGGGTTGGTCATCTTGACCGCTGCACAACTGCGACTGCAGGTTTGGCAATGGACGACATTGGTACTCGCCATCGGACTCGTCTTCACCGCTGAGTTGATGAACACGGCCATCGAAGAACTCGTCGCAGTTCTGCATCCAAAACATGATCTGCGAATTGGTCGAGTGCTTGACGTTGCTGCCGCAGCAGTGTTGCTAGCAACTCTGACGGCGGTTGCCGTGGGTGTACTGATCCTCGGACCCGAGCTTTACGATTTAGTTGTAAATCGACCTTAGGAGGGTTAACGAACCACAATCATATGATCAACAGAAGTCCATTTGCAACCGGAAGGGGTGCGAGGAACGCTGAAATACGCAGCCGTTACATGCTAATCCCATTACCCCACGCACCCCATCCGGGTGCAATCGGACTTAAACTTTGCACAGAATGCCCATCTTAGCTGCTGGTGAACAAGAGGGAAGTATGGATTGACTGAAAACACCCATAATCCGGAACTTGGACAAATTGCCACGCTTTGACTCCCAGGTGTAAGAGAGAATACAGCCCTTAATCGATTCGACGACAAGTTTCGCTAAGAAACGAAGTTAAGTCAAACTCAGCGAATCCGTTGCATGACAACATCCAGCGTCTTCTTTAGCGCCGAACCGCTGGCCCGGATTCCTTGCACTTCCTTCGGCCATAAGTCGATTTCCATCGTTGCCTGCACTCCGCTACGACCCAGTACCGTCGGGACGCTCAACGCCACATCACGGATTCCATAGCAGCCGTTCTGAACACTACTGATCGGAAGCACGGCTTGTGAATCCAGCACGATCGCATCGATGCAATCACGAATCGCGATACCGACTGCAAAGCCAGCACCACCTTTGCGACTGATCACTTCCGCTCCGCTACCACGCGTCCGCGTGAACAACTCGCCAGTGAGAGAGGGGTTCCAGCCAGGGTATTTCTCCAACGGTAAACCTGCGATCGTTGCGCTGCTCCAAATCGGTACCATGGACTCGCCGTGCTCACCCAAAATTAACGCTTTTGTTTGCGTCGGGGGGGCTTTCAGCTTTTCGGCAATCAGCGAACAAAATCGAATCGTATCAAGCTGCGTGCCCAAACCGATGACTTGTCCGATGGGCAAATCAAGTGTGTGGGCAGCCGCGTAAGTCAGAATGTCGACGGGGTTACTGACAACCAGCACAACCGCCGATGCCTTCGGACCGGCCGCCTTGACGTCACGCAAAATTTGCATGAACAAGTCAGTGTTCCGATTGATCAAATCCAAACGAGATTCATCAGGTTTGCGTCGTAGTCCCGCTGTGATGCAGATCACATCGCTGCTGGGGATGTGTTCGTAACCACCGCCAGCGAACGTTTGATTAGCAACGCTAGGTGAACCGTGGAGTAAATCCAAAGCGTGTCCGACAGCGAGTGCTTCGTTAACGTCCAAGAGTGCGATTTCGTTGGCCAATCCGCCGCATTGCAGCGCGTAGGCGGCGCAAGAACCGACCAAGCCGCCGCCACCAATAATGGAAACTTTCATGAGTTCAACAATCAGAGAAAGAGAAGGTGTGAGTAATGAATTACCGTTGCATCTGACGAATCACTTCGTCTGTAATCGCTTTGACAAGCTGAGCTTCATCAATGCCCTCAGGCAGCGTGGGTTTACGGTTGCTGGTGTCGCCCGATGATTTGATCGGTGGAGGAGCGGGGAAGGCCCGTCGATCGACGCCGGTTTCGGCCCACGACTCGCGGAAGATATCATTCGCGCAGATATCGCAATCTTTGAAATCAGGCGTGTTACGTGGATCCGCATAGCCCCACTTCTGTTTCAGATCGAGCAGTTCCCGCGACTTGGTTTCGTCCAGGAACGACACGTTGCCAAGTTGTTTTGCCAGCAGCAACATGCGGCAATACGAGTCGAGGATCTCCGTCCACCAGTACGCTTGCTCGACAGTTTCGCCGTACGAGACCGTGCCGTGGTTGGCCAAAATCATCACGTTGGTTTTGTTAACGTAAGGAATGATCGTGTCAGCAAACGCTTGTCCGCCCGGTGTTTCGTACTTTGTGATCGGCACGTCACCAAGGAACACTTCGACCTCTGGCAAAATGCACTGAGGGATTGGCTCGCGAGCGATCGCGAACGCTGTAGCGTGTGGTGGGTGACAATGGACGACGCTGCGGATGTCTTCGCGTTGCTTGTAGATCTCTAAGTGCAACAGCGCTTCGCTGGAACGTTTCTTACGTCCCGACAATTGTTTGCCCGTCATATCGACGAGCGAAATATCGTCGGGCACGAGGAAGCCTTTGCAGTGCAGCGTCGGCGTGCAGAGCACTTCGTTTTCGCTGACCCGGACGGTGATGTTGCCGTCATTGGCAGCAGCAAACTGTCGGTTGTAAATCCGTTTACCGATATCACAAATGTCTTGTTTGATTTTATGCAGGTTTTGCATGTTGTTCGTTTTCGCAGTAGGAGGAAACGGTGGATTGATTAAGTAATTGAGTTGTAAGAGTGAAAAACAATAAGTTAATTAGTCGATTCAATTTCGAGATGATCCAATATCGCGACAATCGAAGCGTCGATTGGTTTGACGTCCGGTTTGAACGGTGCTGCGGCTTCGGGGCCTTCCGCGAGTGCGACCAAGTCGCCTTCGCGACAACCACATAAATCCCAAGCGACGATCAGATCGGTGCCTGCGACGGGTTTCGATAAATCCTCAATGCGTTCGACGACTTCCACACACCGCAAACTGGAAGAGTTGAGCGTGGGGTGTTGACGGGACAGCGTGACATTGCCAAGCACACGGGCAATCTTCATGACAGTCCTCCCGCGACAGTAATCCGTAGCCGAACTGGAGAGGCAGCGGCCCCTGGTTTGGCAATCGTTGTAATCGCTCCCGAGATCGCGACGAGATGCAAATGCTTGACGTCGAGCACGAACACGTTGGGACTTAACTCCGCCATGAAACGTGACACGTCATCCACACGATTGATCGACACGACACATCGTCCTGGCCCCGATTCGTGATGGGCGGTGGTCGCCGGGCGACTGGATAAAATAACGCTCAAGGAAGCTTTCGAGCACAGCCGAACGCCACGGCTGGTGACTTGTTTTTTAACCGCAGCGTAGAACGCGTCACTGACGTCACCGTCACGTTGCAGATGGATCGCACGTGAACCAGCCTGCACGTTCTGTTTAGCGGCATTGCCGGTGCTGGCGGTCTCGCTTCGAGATAGTTTGATTCCGCGTTGACGCAATTCATCTCGCGCCGCAGGCGTGACGACAGCGTGAACTCCGACTTGCAGCGTGTTCACGGTGCTGGGAACGGATTTAAGATCCTCCAGCGCAATCACACGAGTCAAAAGCTCGCACGTACTAGTGGAGGCCGACTGAATGCCGCTCACCGGACGCGGCGTCGGTTCGGCCATCAACTGCTCCAATACTCGGCGCACGATCGCGTCGATATCGATCGAGGCGGTCGCGGTGGATGCGTCGGCAATGGAAGAATCAAGTCGAGACACGGATCAGTTGAATTCGAAGAGTAGTCAGTGGAAGTGGATGTTAAGTTTTTAGTATTCGTTAGTCGATGATTCCGCACACGCTCCAGCGTGCGGGACAAACGTCGCTGCCGGTGATGTCACTCACGGCGGTACCATCACTGGTGATCATGACGAGATCCTCTCGTCGGCAACCGAGTTGATCGAGCACCAACAGTGGTGGGCCATCGGCTGCATCGTCCAAAGCGAGTGGCTGGACGATGACGAGACGTTGTCCAACGAGCGAAGGATCTTTCGTCGTCGCACGAGCATGACCGAGAACTTTCGCGGTTTGCATTTTTCTAAACCACTCGCAATTCATCGACCATGCTGCAGCGACGCTCGCGAGTGAACGTATTCGGGCTGGTCACGCCTTCACCGGTCGGCCCGGCGATCGAGAAGGACAGGTAGCCTTCGCCACCCAATCCCAAGCTCGCCATGCAGGGACCGTTTTTGACATACAGAGTCGTATCAAGTTCGCGGCCCATCTTGGTCATGTTGCGAACGTTGCGTGAGTGAATGATCGCTGTGTGACGAAATCCGTGTTCGTATTCTTTTGCCATTGCGATCGCGTGATCGACATCTCGGGCACGTACGAACGGCAAGAACGGCATCATTTGTTCGACGGTTACAAAGGGGTGATGTTCGTCAGTTTCGCCGAACAGCAGTTCACAACCTTCCGGTGCGATCACACCTGCGGCGCGAGCGAGCACCGAGGCATCTTTGCCAATGAAATCCTTGGCGGCGGCGTCATGTTGATCGTCGCCGACCTTTGTGATCGCTTGCGAAGTCAGTTTGGCAATCTGTTCACTGTTGAGCTGCAACGCGCCAGCCCGACGCATCGCAGCCATCATTTCATCGAACACACTGTCGACAACGAAGACTTCTTTTTCAGCGATGCACAACAGATTGTTATCGTATGCTGCTCCTTGAATGATGCAGCGAGCGGCGTTGTCAAAGTCAGCGGTCTCATCGACGACGACGGGCGGGTTGCCGGGACCAGCAACTATCGCACGTTTACCACTTCGCAGTGCCGCACGTCCGACCGCCGGTCCACCGGTGACACAGATCAACGCAATATCACGGTGAGCGAACAACGCATCAGCAGTTTCTAAGGTTGGCTCGGCGAGCACGCAAATCAGATTGTCGATGCCGACTTCTGCGGCGATCGCAGCGTTGAAACGACGCACGCCTTCAGCGGCAACTTTCTTGCCTGACGGGTGAGGATTGACGACCACCGCGTTACCGCCCGCAATCATACTGACGGCGTTCCCGGTGATCGTTGGCAAGCTATGAGTGACTGGGGTGATGGCCGCGATCACACCGAACGGAGCACGTTCGATCAATGCGATTCCATGATCACCGCTGAAGGCTTTGGTTTCGAGAAATTCGGTGCCGGGGGAGAGCATGCCGAGAGTGCGCAGTTTTTCGATCTTGTGTTCGGGGCGACCGATGCCGGTCTCTCGCATCTCCATCAAACCAAGTTCTTCGCACTGGTCAATGCTAATCCGCCGAATGATGTCGATGACTTGTTTCCGCACTTCCATGCTGCGTGAACGCAACTCGAGGTGCGCGGCACGAGCGGCCGCGACGGCTTCATTGACATCGGTAAAGATCCCATTTTTTCCCGCACCCGGAGCCACGTTGCGGCTCAGTGGATCGCGAGCACCGATGGGCCTGGGGCCGACTTCCGCGAGTACGGCGGCGACGACATTTCGTATGAGTGTTTCGTCAAATTGCATGATGTTTTAGATTTCTTGGTTACGATCAAATACGGGTTTCTTATCGACGTGAACGCTGTCTACGATCCCAATCACGACAGCATCAATCGGAAGTGTTTTGGTTTCAGGGGTCAGCCGCGCCGAACTGCCTTGGCAAATCATCACCAGATCTCCTTCGCCGGACCCGAGCGTGTCCACCGCAATGAACGTCCGACCGGTCGTGACCAAGCGATCACGACTGTCCGTGTCGAGCCGATAGGGTTCGACGATCAGCAGTTTGTGGCCTTTCATCGACGCCACTTTCTGCGTGCTGACGATCGACCCGGTAACGCGTGCAAGAAACATAGTTGAAGTGGGAAGTGAGAAATGTGATGTTGAAAAACGACGGCTACTAGCTAATCGCTTTTATAGTTCTCTTGGCGACAATCCATTCTTCGTTGGTGGGGATCACCCAAACTTGGACTTGGCTGTCGTCGCTGTGCAGATGGCCTTCGCCACCGGTTGGTTTCGCTGCCGTGCGATGGTTGTTATTTCGTTGTGGGTCAAGCTGGATACCGAACGCGCCAAGATTGGCACACACGGCTTGCCGGACGACATCTGAGTTCTCGCCGATTCCGCCGGTGAAGATGATTGCATCGAGTCCGCCCATGGCGACCATCATGCCGCCCATGTGCCGACGAATCTCTTCGACAAAGATCGACAACGCGAGCTTGGATTTCTCATCGCCCGCAGCAGCAGCCTGTTCGATATCTCGTAGATCGCCACTCTTTTCGCTGATTCCTTTCAGTCCGCCTTGGCTCGCTAAAATGGTCAGCAGTTCTTCGAGTGATTTCCCTGTTCGTTCAATCAACAACGGTAAGGCAAAGGGATCGAAATCGCCGACGCGGTTGTTTTGCGGAAGACCGGTTTGAGGAGTCATCCCCATCGTGGTCATCACGCTCTGGCCGTTTTGAATTGCTGTCAAGGAACTACTGCCGCCGAGGTGACAGGAGATAATGCGTACATCAGCGCGACCGAGCAGTTCGGCGGCTCGTTCAGCGATGAAGCGGTGACTCGAACCGTGGAACCCCCACTTTTGAATCTGAAATTCCTCACGCCACTGTGACGGGATCGCATAAGCGCGACGGGCCACGGGGATCGTGTCATGAAACTCAGTTTCAAAGGCAGCAATCAACGGCAGCTTAGGAAACCGCTCACGCAATAATTTCATCGCTGCGATGTACGGCGGGTTGTGCGCCGGTGCGGCAGCGTTCATCTCGGCCATCGCGGAGAGCACATCATCGTCAACTAAAAATGTTCCACTCTTGCGACCACCGTGAACGGCTTTGAATCCGATCGCGGCAACCTCACTAGCGTCTTTCAAGCATCCGTGCTGCGGATCCGTCAATTGATCCAAACACGACTGCACGGCAACGCCATGATCGGGAACGGGCATTTCCGAAACATTGTGATAATCACCAATGGTGACTTCGCAACGGCTCGTCGATGCATCGCCGATCCGTTCGACCGCACCACGCGCAAGTACGCGATTGTCCGATGATTGCAAGTCACCGCTGACGTCGAGCAGTTTGTATTTGAAGCTGGTTGAACCCAGATTCGCAACGAGAATAAGCATGGAAAGATCTTCCTTGAGTGACAATGAATTTTTCTTGGCGACGAGCACATAGTGGATCTCATTGAAGGCCCTATACGTGGGGATCTTTCACAAGATCCACTACCGCGATGGTTCAGCTAAAGTAAGCTTCCATCAGACCATCGGCGGGGCGAGGGATGATGTGGCTGCTGACAAGCTCGCCACTCTGTGCGGCTGCGGCGGCACCCGCTTCGACGGCCGCGCGGACACTGCCGACATCACCGCTGACGACGGTCGTGACATATCCACCACCGAGGTCAACACGTTTGACAATTTGCACGTTGGCCGCCTTGGCCATCGCGTCGGTCGCTTCAACGAGGGGTAGCAGACCTTTGGTTTCAATCAAGCCAATTGCATCATTCATGATAAATTTTCAGTTTTCAGTTTGGGGGGAGCAATAAAAGACGACAGAAGTCGTTGACTATTTCTTGGCAGCGGGTGCAGCGGGTAGTTTTAGGACCTTTTCCAAATCGGCGTGTGGTCGTGGAATCACCTGCACGCTGACGACTTCGCCAATTCGGCCAGCCGCCGCAGCACCTGCATCGGTAGCAGCTTTGACTGCCGCGACGTCACCGGTAACGAACACAGCCGCCAGTCCCGCGCCGACTTTGTCCCAGCCGAGGAACTGCACATTAGCAGCTTTCATCATCGCGTCAGACGCTTCGACCATGGCGACAAAGCCTTTGGTCTCGATCATGCCGAGCGCTTCATTAATTTTTGCCATCGAATTAAACCCTTTTGAAGTTTGGAGAGAGAAGTTTGAAGTTTGAGAAAATAGCCAGGAAAGCCATCAGCTTCCTAATGCCCGCAGGCACATGGTTTGGGCATTGGTTGCAAGCGAACTTCGCTGGCGGCGTCCAAGTTGCAGGCATTGCCTTCGTCGGTGTCGATATGCACTTCGAGCTTGGCCGCTTTGTCAGCCCGCACCAGCACATCATCGAACGTCACACTGCAATCTTTGCTCGTGATCACGAGCTGCATCATGTCGCCATTGGCAACTCCGAAATGAGCGGCGTCGTGATCGTTCATGTGTACATGTCGGGCGGCGCGAATCACGCCTTGTTCGAGCTGCACAGAACCCGCTGGCCCGACCAGCACACAGCCCGGTGTGCCTTCGATCTTGCCACTGTGACGAACGGGAGCGTCGATGCCCAATGAAATGGAATCGGTGAACGCCAGTTCGAGTTGACTGAATGGACGTGTTGGCCCCAGCACTCGAACATTCGGTAACATCCGGCGACGTGGTCCCACAACCATCACGGTTTGGTTGGCAGCGTAAAAGCCGTCTTGGTAGAGGTCTTTATCCGGCTCGAGCACAGTGCCACGACCAAACAGAATCTCCACATGTTCATCCGTGAGATGGCAATGCCGAGCTGAAATACTAACACGCAGATTCGGCTTGCCGTCGACCCACCCCAAAGGTAAGCCAGCCGGTGCACCGGAGTTGTGTACATGCAAGTGACTCGCAGCGGCCTCCACGTGCGGTTGGGCTTGACGAATGGCGCTGCGGACGAGCGCTTCGATTTGTGCTCGATCGACTGTGATGCTCATTAGGAAGTGGCCGATGAGGCGCGGTCAGAGGAAACGGGAGTATTGGAAAGAATCGGATTCGCAGTTGGCATGGCTGCGGCACCTGCGGATGAATTTGAATGGCTTATTGGGGCTAACATTAGTTCGGCTCGGCAGGAATGAAACGTTTCCATCCAGCGATTCTCTAGTTCACTGTCGGTGACTACCCTATCTACATCATTTAACCGGCATATTTGAGATAAACTGACTTTGCCAAACTTGCTGCTGTCGGCCAGCACGATGGTTTGCTCGGCGGCGGCCAGCATCGCCCGCTCGCTCTCAACGAGCATCATGTCGCTGTTGAAAAAACCTCGCTCGGTTACTCCGGCGACCGACAAGAACGTTTTCATGACGTTGATGTCTTTCAGCATCGCATCGGCCATCGGGCCAATAGAGACCGAAGTCCGGCGGCGAACGCAGCCACCGATCATGATCAAGTCGATTGAATCGCTGGTGGACAGCAAGTGCGCTACCGGCAGTGAATTGGTCACGACCTGCAGCGGTCGATTGACAATCAAGCGGGCCAGTTCGTAGACCGTACTGCCACCATCGAGTAACAGGGTGTCGCCGTCCTCGATCAGATTCGCCGCGACTTGGCCGATCGCTTGCTTTCGAGGCCAACCGTCATCGCGATGTGCGGCAAAGGTATTGATCGTGTCTGTTTGTCCCGTCCAATAAACGCCGCCGTGAGTGCGACGGGCATCGCCCGCTTCCTCAAGCGACTCCAAATCTCGGCGAACCGTCGATTCGCTGACGCCTAGCATCGACGTAAGTTCACCCAACGCCGCGAACCCCTGGGTCCGCACGTGGTCGCGAAGTCGTTCACGGCGAGCGTCTGTCGACAAAGATTTCTTTCAAATAGAAGGATGAAAACGTTCAATGTGTGGTAGTATCCAGTCGTTTATGTTTTTTTCAAGCACCAAAATGATAAAAAAGTGAGGTTTAGGATAAATATGCAATTTACAAGAGTT
This sequence comes from Rhodopirellula sp., assembly GCA_041740155.1. Classification (GTDB taxonomy): domain Bacteria; phylum Planctomycetota; class Planctomycetia; order Pirellulales; family Pirellulaceae; genus Rhodopirellula. The sequence goes on along the minus strand of JBGSMN010000121.1, from coordinate 7,324 downwards.
GATCCACTTCTCCCTGTGATTGTTTCCAAGCAAGCTGACGCACCCCGCTGCGGGCTGGCTGTCTAAGCCGAAGTCGGCACACCTTCTGAATTGAATTCGCTGTGAGGCAGGAAGCGTTAGAGGAGTTCCGCTCCGACGGAAAATTGGGAGTACACTCCCGTTGGGATAGCAAGCGTCTCAGCGGGTCTAGGAATTCGCGGCTAAATCGCTATCTTCACTCCCGCTGTCAGCTTCGGCAGCGATGCCTTATTGATGAGAGATGACGACGCGTGGGGATATACATTGGTGTGGATGTTGGCGGAACGACGTCAACGGTGTGTTTGGGCGATGCCAACGGCAGGTTAATTGAGGTCACGCCTCAATTTGCGACTCGTAGCGACGAAGGGCCAGCGGCGACGGTGACGGATATTGCGTCCGAGATCGTGCGTGCGCTGGGCGATCACGGCAAACAATTGCGTGACGTGCAGATGGTGTCGATCGCCACTCCCGGCCCAGCAACCTGTGATGGAGTGTTGTTAGCAACGCCGAATTTGAAGCATCCTGAATGGAACAATTGCCCTGTTCGCGAGATGTTAGAGACGAAACTTTGTGAGGCCGCGCGCGACGATGATCGCGTGAAAGCAAAAATGGATGGCGGCGAACTTTCAGTTCGATACCTCGGTGACGGGCAAGCCGCAGCGCTAGGTGAGTTTTCCGTTCGCCGCGGTGACCTTCAAATTCGCCCCGAATTAGCCGCGCGACTGAATATACAAATCCAGACTCCCGAGCCAAACCTGAATTCGCTGTTTATGGTCGCCGTTGGCACGGGCTTGGGCGGTGGTGAAGTCCGCAATCGCGAGGTGGTTCGTGGTAGCGAAGGCCGTGCCGGGCATGCTGGTCATTTGATGCTGCCAGCGAGTGTGTTTCGCTATCCGCAGGATCAGCAACTGCAAGTCGGCAATGCGATGTCCACAGTTGAGTCGGCGGTTTCGTTGACCGCACTGACACACCAATTGGCGTATCGTTTGCAGCTCGATCAGTGGAAAACCCATTCACTTCATGAGATCAAAGGTACCGCGAAAGATCGCGCCAAAAAACTGCGAGAACTCGCTGCCGCTGGTGATGATTTGGCTCTTGAGCTTTTCGACGATCAGGCAACCGCACTGGGTGTGGCGTTGTTAATGATTCAGTACATCGGCGATTTTGATGAACTCGTAATAGGAGGAGGTGTGTGCGATCTCGCACCCGCAGTTCGTGATCGCTATTTAGCCAAAGTCAAACGGGCGTTTTATCAACATGCCTTGGACGGCTTCCGCAGTTTCACTGCGATCCAGTTCTCACACTGCGGCGATCAAGCCTCGGTGATTGGTGCGTATGTAGACGCCCTCTCTAAATAAATGTCGATTTGAAAATGCTTTCGTTGCCGACTCGTTCCCTTCTCGTTTGTCTGGTGATCACGCCGATCCTGAATTCTCTTGGCGAAGGAGTTCAGGCACAGCCACCTCAAGTCGCTACAGCGGCCCCGGCTGCGCCCTCGATCTTTCTTGACGCAGCACTTGAGGCAGCCGTTCGTGAGAGCGTTTTCGCAAAGCGACACAACGACCAACCATTGACGCCTGAGGACGTTGCCTCCATCTCGCGGCTGGTTGCTCCCGGCCGTGGCATCCACTCATTAGCGGGGTTGGAACATTGCCGATCGTTAATGTTAGTGAATTTGGTCGGCAATCAGATTAGCGATTTGGGACCGCTGGCGGAGCTAAAGCGGCTCCAAAGTGTCGCGTTGGCGGGTAATCAAATCCGCGACATCTCGCCAATCGCGGGATTAACGGCGATGCAGTTGCTGGATCTGTCGAGAAATCAAGTTGAAAATCTAGCGGCGGTTAGCAAGATGACGAATTTGCGAGCTCTGTATGTGGCCGATAATCGCTTAAAGAGCATCGCCCCGCTGACATCTTTAAGTAAAATAGGAGCCTTGGACATCGCTGGCAACGCGATCGACGATCTGGCACCCGTTGCCGGTTTGACTTGGTTGACGGTACTCGAAATTTCCGACAATCCCGTTCGTTCGCTCGCGCCGCTGACAGCGTTACCCAACTTATCCATGCTCATCATGCCCAACACTCCGCTCGATTCGCTCGACTCACTGGTCAACATGTGTGTTGAAGATGCTCAGGCGGATCGACGATTGGCACCTTATCTAAAACTCTATTTAAATCTGCAGAACGACACGGCCAGTCAGTGGCAGGACGCCATCGAAACGTTACGCCAAGTTGGCGTTTCGATTCATGATTACCGCCGCTCGACGACTGACCCCACAATGCCATGAGTGCTATCACAACAGATGAATTCATCAACCGGGTCGTCGCTGCCGGTGTGGCGGATCGTCTGGAGGTTAACCGCGCCGTCGGGGAACTCGGCGTTGGTGACGTGCCGTTGCCTGCGGTGATTGATCAACTGCAACGCCGTGGAATTGTGACCACCCTCCAAACCGAAAAGGCGTTGCGAGGTGATCGGACGGGGTACTACTACGGTAACTACAAAGTCCTGTACTTGATCGGTGCGGGTACGTTTGCGCGGGTTTATCGCGCCGAGAAAGACGGTGAGGTGTTCGCCGTGAAAGTGCTCCGCAAACGATTCCGCGACGAACCCAAAGAACTCGAGCAGTTTTTGCGTGAAGGACGGATGGGCTTGAAGCTCAAGCACCCAAACATTGTGCGGATCAGTGACGTGGTGCCTGACCGGCACAATCCTTTCTTGGTGATGGAGTTTATCGAAGGCCAAACGCTGCGGGAACTCGTGAAGATTCGCGGCAAATTGCCAGTTGACTTATCACTCAAGCTCATTTACGAAATTGCTCAAGGCTTGGCTTTCGCCGCCGGGCTTGGGATTTCGCACCGCGACTTAAAGTTGTCCAACGTATTGATCAGTTCATCGGGCGTGGCCAAACTTGTGGACTTTGGTTTGGCAGCGCTCGCTGATCGCAGCAATCCAGAACTCGTGGCGGATTGCCCCAACGCGCGAGCGATCGACTATGCCGCGCTCGAACGCGGCACGAACGTTCGTAAAGATGATCCGCGTAGCGACGTATTCTTTGCCGGCAATATGCTCTATCACATGCTCGCGGGCACGCCAGCGCTGACAGAAACGCGAGACCGGATGGCGCGACTGAATATCACACGCTTCCAAGACATTCGTCCGATTCAGGATTACGTGCCTGATATTCCTGGTCTCGTCAATCAATTGTTGCTCAATTCGATGGAGTTCAATCCTGAATTGCGGATCCAATCTTGTGCCGCGTTGGTTTCAGCAATCAAAGGTGTGATGGAAGATTTAAAGCGTGGACCATCGCAGCGAGTTGATGAGCCGACCAACCGCGTGAACGCCGAAGACGTCGGTGACGATCATGTCATCACGAACGAGGGTGAAGGCTATGTGGTAATGTTTGTGGAATCGAAAACAGGATTGCAAAATGCGGTTCGTGAGCGGCTGAAAGCACGCGGTTATCGGGTACTGATTATAGCGGACCCGCAGCGAGCGTTGGCGAGATTTGAAGATTCCGTTGACCCGCCCGCTGACTGTGTGATCTTCGGTGCGGCTGAACTTGGAAACGATGCTTTGGCTGCTTACAACGCGTTCAACGAGGGCGAATATACGAAAGACACCCCAGCCGTTTTGCTGGTCGATCCATCACAAACGCACATTATTCAGCAAGCGGTGCGTGGTTCCAAGCGAACACTTTTGCCGTTACCTTTAAGCATCAAACATCTCCGCGTGGCCTTGATCAAATTGCTCGCGGGCACAAAACAACGGCCCGCCGGAACGTACTAATTACAACCTAGCTAACCAGTGAAATTACCTCAATTAGCCATCATCGGCGGTGGGCAGATGGCGCGCGCCCTGGTCGGCGGCATGCTGCAAAAAAACGTACTGGATGCCAATGACCTCACGATCGTGGACCCCCATCCACCAACGCTCGCGTGGTGGAATGAACGGTATCCCGAGTGTTCCACGTTATCCTCGGTGCGATCAACAACGGGCAAAAACGCGATCAATGATTGTGAAATCGTGTTACTCGCGGTCAAACCGCATATCATCGCCCCGGTACTGAAGGACGCCAGCGAGCTGTTGGTAGGCAAACTGATCATTTCGATCGCCGCCGGGATCCCGCTGATTAAACTCACTGCTGGCGCCGGACATCAACGGGTCGCCCGTGTGATGCCCAACACACCGGCGTTGGTTGGCGAAGGAGCGTCTGCGTACTGCACGGCCGAAGGAACCACGGCCGCAGATGTGGGCTATATCGAAACGATGTTGGGCAGTGTCGGATACGTAACGGTCGTGACCGAAAACCAACTCGACGCGGTGACGGGTTTGAGCGGCTCGGGTCCAGCTTATGTTTTTCTCATGATCGAGGCCCTTGCTGATGGAGGCGTGGCAGCAGGTTTGCCACGAAAAATTGCCTTGGAATTGGCCGCACAAACAGTCCGGGGAGCCGCAACAATGGTCCGTGACAGTGGCGAGCATCCTGGCCAACTCAAAGATAATGTGTGCAGTCCGGGCGGAACAACCATTGCTGCAATGCGAGTCCTGGAGCAAAATGCAGTGCGTGGAGCATTGATTGACGCAGTTGTCACTGCAACCTCTCGCAGTCGTGAACTCTCGTAGTGATCTCAGCACCTTCGCTATCCAACACTTTCGTCCCAACGAGCCTTCGCAAGCTCTATTCTGCGAGAACTTTGATGCACGATCCGCTGATCAAAATCGACGACAAACACGTCCCCTTGTACCGCATTGTCTGGGTTGCCGACTTGCCCCATTTCTGTGGCGAAGAAGATTGCGTTCGCGAAGGTTATTACGAAATTCGATTGGATGTCGACGATTCCATCTGGACGAGTCACAGTGATCGCGATCGAGTGATCGATGCCCTCAACGCATGGTGCGGTGATCCGCGTGACGAAGGCGAACTCGGCGGTGAGATGGACTACTAAACACGAAGCATAGATTACTCAAACGCGTCCGACACTCTTTATAAATTCACCTACCTTGGGAATTTGAGCTAGAAGGTAGACGTCGAGAATCGCTGACGTCTATCAGGGATCTGATTCACTCTCTTTCGATTCCTCTGCTTCGCACTCTGTCCTGTTAACCTGGGAAGAATGCCTTCTCTGTGCGGGGGGGTTGCTTTTCTCTGATGAATCCTTACGAATTGTCACGATAACTCTGATTGTAATGGCGGTGCCGTTGTTTCCGCCAATAACGACAACAATATTAGCAGAGGCCAGGGCGATGGACCGTGGAATTCATTTAAAACACTTGCGTTGGACAAATGTCATGGTCGCAGTTGGTTTGCTCATCAGCGTTGTCAGCGCTCGCGCAGCAACTGCGGATGAGACGTATAAGGGTACGCGACAATACATAGGCGATTGCCCGCCCCCAGCGGTGTATGCGGATTCCGACTGCGTCCCAAATGCCGTCGTTCCCCTGAAATCACCGCTCGCTCCGCCGTCCAGTCATCAGAATGAGTTTCCCGAGTCAGAATTTCCAGAGTCAACTTTTAGAGCGAGAGTTCAGCCGTCACTACCGACCCCAAGTCCGGTACAACCCAGTCCTGCGCCAGCAACTTCTACCCCGCCCAATATCGCACCGACTCCTTCAAGCAGCGGCAATGACTTTTCCAGCGGCAATCTGTCATCTGGGTTGGCATCCAATTTTGGTAGTGGTGGATCAACTTCGCTCGCGTTTGCAGACACGATGAGTTCAGGCGGTTACATCGACTCGGCGGTGGTTCGAAATCAAATTCGATTCCGCTTCGATGCATCGTACGATAACCCTACCCCCGACCGCGCTGAGTTCTTCTATCCCAAATGTGGTTGTTTTGGAGGTGCAGCACCTGGCCCACTCGCCCTGGAAACAGGCGTTGACTATCAAGAATTCTCATTCTACCTCGAAACTCTGTTGCTTGGTGATCTGGTATCGGCATTCGTCGAGTTGCCGTACCGTTGGATCGATCCCGAAGTCAACCGAAATGCTTTTGGCATCGGCGACGTGAACTTCGGGTTCAAACTATCTTTGCTCAATGATGAAAATACGCATGTCACCTTTCAAATGCGAACTATCGCGCCCAGTGGTGACGGTCGACTTGGCCTCGGGACTGAACATGCCACCATCGAGCCTGGCCTGCTCATCATGCAACGATTCGACTGCGGTATCAACATGGAAACAGAACTGAGAGACTTCATTCCCATTGATGGAACGAAGGCGACCGCAACCGAAGAAGACTGGGCAGGAAATGTGCTTCGATACGGCGTCGGATTCTGGACCACGGCATACGAGTCCAACGATGTTACGTTATCACCTGTCGTCGAAACCGTCGCATGGTCAGTGCTCGGCGGTCAAGTACTCGACAACGGCAACGTCACGAGCGCTGAAACGACGATCGCGAACATGAAATTTGGCCTAAGATTGAGCGACAAGCCACATCGCAACGGCAGACCGTCAAAGTCGCTCTACTTAGGTTACGGAAAATCATTGACCGATACCAAGTGGTATGACGACACGGTGCGAGTCGAGTACCGAATACTGTTCTAAGCTTGTGGCGCAAACTCTTCGCGCCGAACATGCTTGTTGCTGGTACTTGAGATCGACCAACTATCGGTCTCGTTTCTGCTTCACCTTCGCAGTGGGTTCATTGCCAGAGTTGTCACACTTTTGGTGAGGAGCACGGGCGCACTTGCGCGCGGTTTGGCACACCGAGTCGATGATTCTTATGCTTGGAAAGATCGCGGCTCAATAGGTCTGCCAAGGATTGATCTTCTCTTGTGTTTTCGTCTCGGATTGGCACTGCGATTGCGGTTTCCTGTGTGGCACTCACAGGAGACAGACGATGAAAAAGATCATGCTGGCCACCGACGCCTCGTCCGCAGCCACACACGCTGCTGAGTTTCTCGCTCATTTACCACACGATGAAACTCTGGAGCTTGTCGTCGTTTCAGCGTTGTATGTCCCTGGGAGCGAGCGAACATACCTGGTCGGCGATTGGATCGAAACTTGCCTCGCTCAAGAACGCAAGAATGCCGATCGAGCTTTTGCTCACATACAAAAGGTTTTTGCAGGAGCAAACGTTAAGCTCGTGCATGTTGTCCGAGAGGGACATCCTGGTGAAACCATCGTCAACATGGCATGTGAGTTGAAACCAGAGTTGCTGGGGGTGCAATCCCATTCAGATGACATTTTTTGCTAGCAATTAGATTGGTTTCCGGCCGGTGTTTCTGCGTTGTCTCGCGATGTTATGTTGAGCGATTCAAGGATGAGTTTTTGATCGCTTAGCAAGGATGCGTGTAACAAT
>JBGSMN010000114.1:0-4255 GCA_041740155.1 Rhodopirellula sp. | reverse complement strand
TTCCGTCCGAAGCATCTTCGCGGTTCCATCATGTTCTGCTGCGTGGACAAGATCTCGGCCCGAGCCGCGATCTGGCGTGTGGTCCAAAACCGATGCGTGTTCTGGAGCGATGCCCGCATGCTTGGTGAAGTCATTCGCGTGCTGACAACTGACGATCCGTCGTCAGACCGACACTACGCGAGGACGCTCTTTGCTCAGGCAGATGCTCAAACGGGCTCATGCACCTCGCGCAGCACGCTCTACGCCGCTTCCATCGCAGCCTCGCTGATGCTGCACCAATTTACTCGATCGCTTCGTGGGCTGCCGGTTGATGGGGATCTCACCCTGAATTTGCTGGCCAGCGAACTGATCGTCTCGTAGCGGCAACGTTGCCGTTCGATCTCTTACTCCATCCAAGGACCAACTATGAAAATCACCATCTCTGTCTCCGGGCGTTCTGGGGACGGCGATAGCACCGTGCAGTGCGGTGCCTCGTTCGACGTGCAAAACATCGACCAAGATGCTATGCAGCAAATGACCCACGCGGCGAAGCAGTGTGCAGCAACCATCGCGTCAGTCACGACAAGCCCATCTGGGCAGGCCGTCACCAACTCGACGAGCTACCAACCGCAAAATCAAAGCGGCAAGCGGCAGTCAACCGAAAAACAGGTCAAAGCTATCAGGGCCATGGCAGGACGTCAGGGCATTGATCTTTCTCCGATCTTGCACGACCGGTTCGGGGTGTCGTCACCGACGGCTCTGTCAATCAGCGAAGCATCCACGCTGATCGACGAACTCAAGAATAACCTGATCTCCGCGTGAGTCACTACTGCAAGATTCGCCGTGGACCGCAACCAAGGAGTCCCACATGCACCCGAATCTGATCATCGTCCTCGTCTTGTCGATGTCACTGGCCGTCACGGTGGTGATGACGATGGTTCGCAGCCACGACCGCAGACCAGTCGAGCACGTCCGGCAACGGACGCTCAGATCCGTGCCATCCATGCGATCGCCTCGAAGGCGAACGTCGTGCTGGCAAGTGAACTCGACACCGAGTTTGGTGTCGCGTCGCCACAGAGCCTGACGTTACAGCAGGCGAGTGAGATGATCGAAAAGCTCAAGGGCCAGTTGACTGGTCAGTGAGTAGCCGGCCTTCGGGCCACTCTGCCACGTCCCTACTGGGTACGTGGCTTTTTTTAGCTCCCAGCGGAACGCATGGTCGTGAACCGATCCAGGGTCGACGCAGCGGCATGCTCAGGAATCATGTGCTCCGCGGTCCATTCTTGATTGGCGAACGCTCGCAGTTCAGCAGCGAGGCCCAGACGATCCAATTCAGCATGATGCTCGACTGTGAACTGGTACCCCATCAAGTTGTCTCCAGTTGTGCAAGGATCCGTCTGTAAACGAGGATGTTCATATGATCTTCAGACAGATAACTTTTTTTGAACGATTCGACGTTTGGGCACAGCCTGATGTCAGCGAATTACTGACCGTCTGCCAGCGAGAACTAGTCTCGCGTTTTACTGACGCGACACCAATTAGAGACTTTGTTCTCGCGTGCGGTCTACCCCGAGGTGCAGGCTATCTACAGCCATAAACATTGCTACCGAAGCAACCTCCGCATGGCCGAGGCGACACTCAGCGTCACGTCAGTCATACGGGGACAGTCGAGCGTGTCAGGGGAACACACGGTTGCTGGACAGGAGTTCGTGCGAGGGTTCGCCCAGCATGTTCTGCCATCTCGTCTTTAGAAGATTCGTTACTACAGCTGGATGATCCCGAACAGGCGGATCGACCAGGAGGAGGTTCATTGAATGGTGGCGATCGCGATGAGACGGGCATTCACACGGATGTTCGTCAAACCATCGGCACCGCCGCGTCCCAAGGCACGGGTCAGGAGTGCGGCGGTGAACTGACGACAGTTCGCATGGCGGATTCGTTAGGGAGCGTTCTCGACAGTCGCCGCCGCCCTATATGGATACCGGATAGATGATTCGTCGAATCTGCTCACTAACTCAACACCCGCCTTCTCCGGTGCAATGCCTTGCACCATCCGAGCATCTTCATCGTCTTGAGAATTCGCTGTATGAGTCGCGTGTCTGAAGCGAATTCGAAGAGCGATTGCCCAGACTACTAGAACCGAGTCACTACACATCGGCTCGAAGACTCGCGACGTCAAAGACTTATTTGTTATCCGCGTTTTGGTGGCAACAGTTGCATGTGCTTTCGTGCGCTAAACAATAGCCTGACGGACAATATTGCGACAAGCTCGACGACGCCAGCACCAATGCAACCGTACACCAAGAAGGTCGGCACTGCAATGATCCATGGCACTACCCCAGGCGGAACTGCAAACGAAAGGTCATACAGGCACGCGAATAGTGCTGCAAGCGATCCGACCGCGATCGTGACGCTCCATCACGCAAGCCTCGATCGGGTTGTCACACCAGCCAGGAGGCGACCAGTCATCGTACCAGCGAGGACGTGCAATTGAATCGAGCCAGAACCAACGATTGAGTAGACAACGCACAGGAGAGAGAACGCGAGCGTAAACCCTAGCAAATCAGCGATGGTCATTGGCGACCAGTGCCGGGGAGGTATGGAGTTGAGCTTGTCGTTACTGATGTCGATGGTCATGGGTCGAGTGATTCAAGCGTTCGGCGAGCATGTAATTTAAGTCGGATAACGAATTGCGATCTATCTGCATGTCACGCGTAGACTGCACTTTAGGCGAACGGATGTAGGGTTGTTGTTCGTCATGCGGCCAATGCCAGGAGTCGTTCAAAACACTCGCGGATTTTCGTATGGTCGGGGTCATCCTGCTGATCGGCGAAAAATTCATTTCGCAGCATTTCACGGGCGATTTGACGTCGACGGTCCGCGTGCGACGGTCGGCGCATGGGATTGTCCCATGGTCGGTCACTTCGATCAACGAGCTGCTCGACGCTGTGGTTCCAACACTCCAATTCCACCAACGAGTACAACCAGCCACAAAGGTTCCAGCAACCAACGCTCGACCACACGTTGCGAACTTGCTGCTTGCCCGCACCCCACACCTCCTTCACATCGTGGAACTGCTCCTCAATTGCCCAGCGATCCGACACTGCCTTCAAGATCGCTTCCACTCTCATCGACGTATCGGTGCTGATGTACGCGGCCCAGTTGCCGCTGCCATGCTCGATCAGGACCACTCGTACGACGCTGCCGACGAGGTGACTCGTTGCCAGAAATGTCTTATAGCGGCCTTCCACCATCACGCCCCGACAAGCGTAACGAATCGACAGCCAACTCGTGTTATCGCTTGCGATTGCCGACAAGTTGATGCGGTTCTTACCGTACTTGCGAGGCCGACCACGTTTGCCTGGTTCGTTCACTGGAAGATCAAACAACTTCGTATCACGTCGCAGCCGCGTTACGACCACCGCTCCTTCGGCCATCAGCGACTGGACAATTTCGCGCGCGGCATAGGCACCGTCGAAGACGACGACAAATCCAGCCTTGCTGCCCATCGCTCGTAGTGACCGAATCACGTGACGGAGCATCTCCAATGCGATTTCGTGTTTAGTGCGGAATTCCCACTGATACCGCTCCTTCAGCTTAGCGATGTCGACCAGTCGAACGTACAGACGCGACAGCAACGGGATCGCGATCGTCCCGAACACCGGATGGCTGAGCAGCATCGCTAGGCAGACCCAATTGTGACCGTATAACCATTCGCCATCGCCTGGCCCCGGCGTGGGGTTGTGATGAATGTTGGCTGCTTCAACGCGAGGTCCGAAGCGTTTTGTCGGCGAATCATCAACGGCGATCGTCCAGTAGCCGCTCGCACCAGGGTCAAACCCTAACATTAGAAATTTTAGAATCGGCAGCATTAGCGATGGGGAGTCCCTTCCGATCGAAGCGAGCAGTTCATAAAAACGATCCCAGTCATCTTTGACACCGGCGCAACGAAACCAACTAGCGGCAGTGCGTCGGCCACCGGCGAGCATGGCGCCTGCAATGACGATTGGAAATCGAAAACCAATCCGCTTGTCGAGCAATCGGCTCATAGACGCGACGAGTCCGGCGATGCCGCCTACCAGCGGGACGGCGGCCGAATCGGTTGATTGACGAAGCGGGTTGGGTTTGGACAGGCGGGGTGCAATCCCATTCAGATGACATTTTTTGCTAGCAATTAGATTGGTTTCCGGCCGGTGTTTCTGCGTTGTCTCGCGATGTTATGTTGAGCGATTCAAGGATGAGTTTTTGATCGCTTAGCAAGGATGCGTGTAACAAT
>JBGSMN010000097.1:0-5671 GCA_041740155.1 Rhodopirellula sp. | reverse complement strand
GACTCGCGGCAAGGCTGCGATCGGTGGCCCGCGACCAGCCGTGAACTCGTGGTGACTGATCAGTTGCTTGCCGCAATGCGGGCAGCAACATGCCTCATTCATCCCGGCCGCTTCGCACCACGCCTGCCAACTCCGCTGCTCTTGAACTGGAACTGAAGCTTGAACGGCAAAACAAGTTCGCTACCAACAAGCAGAAGCAGGCCGAAGCAGAATCTGAAACGGCGTCTCAGTCGCCTGCCAAGGCCTCGGAAAAGAAACGCGGCGCACCTGTTGGTCACCCCGGTTGGTTTCGCCCCACACTGACCCACTACGACTGGGCAATCGACGTGCCTGCTCCCCGCCGATGTCCTGATTGTCGTGGACCAGTGGAACCGTCACCCAAGCTGGATCCGACCGAGCATCTCCAAGTAGACATCATCGACGGAGTCTATCGTGTGGTTCTCTATATTGATGAGTGTTGCCGAAACGGCTCGCCGTCACGGTCACCGCCCCAGTGACATCTACTTTGAGTTGCTAACTCGGCCTCCCGACGCAGTTTTGAAGCGGCTCTACGCGGGGCCGCGTGCCAAAGGTCGCGGCTGAATCAATGCTGCGGCTTTGATCGAGGGTCTGGTCCGAACAGACCGTGTTCATGAAGCTGCGAGCGAAGATACAGTCATACAATTCAAATGAAATGAATTGGGCTGATTGCTGCGCAGACACAGCGTCAACGGGTCTCTACCTCATTGATCGCTCACCAAATGCGGCGTGAAGTTGGACTAGATGCCGCGACAAGGCGATTACGTCACGGCAAACCATCCGGAACGAAAAGTTGTGACGCGCAAGCGCAGTCGGCGTCTCAAACAAATTTTGGCGTTAGGGGACTAAACTGTTACCTTTTCTTCGCCCCGTCCGACTGAAGATGTTGCAAAGTGGGTATGCGACGGGACGTGAGATTCGCAGCATGAGTTTTACCGAAACCTATCAATTGCTTTCGACGAACTGGCTACTATGTGGATGCGTCGGAGTGAAAGACTCGGTGGCCGTCGCTTCACTGCGGCAAGGCACTTGCGCGATCGTGGGGCATCGGCCGGACCACAGCGAGCCACGAGAAAACAAACGCCGTCCAAAGATTCTCAAGCTGACGATCATCCGTTTTGGCGAGATCAAACCAAGGATGGACTCTTCTCATCACGAGCGGTACTCCAACGACGGCGGATGAACCAGGCTCCGCCCGTCATTGTGAAGATTATAACCGCCGAGGGTTCCGGAACTGCAGTGGCGTTGAAACCGATCTCGGCGAATCCAACCCTGTCCCCGCCAACCATACCCGCGGTACCAAAGTAGTTGTCGGTCAATGTCATCCGTACATACTGCGTACTGACGACGGAAGAAAAGTCAAAGGTCTGCACCGGCTGAAACGAGGATGTACCACCTACTTGCGGCGCTAACGTGAAGTTTTGCGGCGAAGAAAAAGTTGAGTTGTCGAGCGAAAAATCTAGGGTAAAGTCCTTCAGTGAGTTCGCTTGCGGAGAATTCCCGCCAAGTGTGTATGCCCAAAGGTGAGCCTTGTCCAGCAGACGAACGGATCCTAGATCGAAAACTAGGCGTGGCGTCCTTCCTGTTGAAAAATAATCAGCAGGTCTGGGGAAGGTCACCCAACTCCCGGTGAGAGAGGTGTTGTTGGAGTTTTGGGCCGGACTTAGGCTGGCCGCATGCGTTCCATTGATGAGATTGTTTGCATCTCCCAGCACCGCAATCGTCGTTGAGTCCGCATTGGTTGCATCCACGGAAATCGCAGTGACGTATTCGGCATGTACGACATGTGGAATTACCAGTGTGGCCAGAAATAATGGGAGCGTGCGTAGGGCGGTCATGCTTTACTTTGAGAAATGGGTTTTGAAGTGAATCACAAGAACCAAAACCGCCTGAGTTACTTGCAAGAACTGACGACATCGTGGGACGCCACCTTGAGTCGCGTCGGTCCGTGCCGTCAGCTCGCAAGTGATTCTTATTGAGGGTTCAGCCCAGAACCACGTGTATTCTGGAAGCTTGAATTTGTTTTCATGCAAATTGAGTTGCCCAACGGAGATCGAATTCGCTTGAGCGGCGTCGGCTAGAGAGAGCCACCATGCTCACGCTTACCCTTGCTTCCGAAATGGCGACTGACGCGAATGCCGAGGCGAGGCCACGTTCGCCTGATCATTCCCGGCTGACGGCGATCTCGTTTCGTCGGGCCTAAACTGCGGCCAAGAGCTGGATCAAATACCTTTGAAGTTGCGATATTCGGTCGAGGCACGCGTTTGTCGGCGCGCGGTGAAAGTCATAGCCGCACTGGAATTCCCCACGGAGTGGTGGGCGGCGACATGCGTAGTCACAAGCCGACAGAGGCAGCATCCGGAAAAAGGTAGATTCGCTTTCGAAACTGCATGTCGATAGCGAAGAGGCGAGACGAGTGACCGTCGGTTGTAGTTGCTCGATTCCGATTGCGAACAGTGTCATTCGTGCCTGATAAATTTCCTTTCTCCCGCAAGGATCAACGATCCAACGAATGTAAATTTCACTGCCGTAACAATCGACCAATGTCGCCTCGCGCCCCTCAGATGACTGATGAGAGACAAGTCACTGGCGGTTCCTGATTGCACATGGTTTTAAAAAACGTTGGCAATAAAATATTAGCCGTCTTCAAGTAAACAAAACAAGCTCGACGCCAATTCCTTCAGGTTGCCACTGGACTATCCAATGAATCTCGCATTTTTTAGCTTGATGAAGCAAATATCGCTCGTCGCTCTCCTGACTTTTGCTGCTCCTGCGTTTTCGTCCGCCGCTTTGATTCAGTCCATCGCTGGATCGTTTACCGATTCAGCGATTGACTGATCCAGCTGATCCAGTGATTCTTGACAGCAGTTCGGATGTCGATGATTGGATGACCACCTATTCCGCAGGTGGAACTTTTTACATTGGTTTTGACTGGACAACGACCAGTTTTCAAAACCCGACGTCGGTGGGGGCTGGCAGCAGCGGAAATTCGTTTTTCGGAGGTCTAGGAGTTTACAACGGTGGATCAGAGCGATTGCTGATTGGTAATGGATTTACTGGGTACCGGCTAGGTCTTGGCGTTGGGTCTACGTTTGGGAATTCGACCCAAGACCACCTTCTCAACCAAACCTACCGTCTAGTAACGAAATTCGAGATCAATGACGGAGCTGCCAACGACACACTTTCGCTTTTCATCAATCAAGTGACCGAAGGCACACCTGACGCCACTCTCGGCAGTCTTAATATTGATGATTTCAACCGATTAACGTCGCGTTCTGGTATTGGTGTGGATGACGTTTCGACGATCTCCAACGTCCGCATCGCTTCGGATTATAATAGTGCGGTCGCCGTACCAGAGCCTTCATCGATGCTCTTATTAAGCATCGGAGTTTCAACGATCTATATAAGGCGCCGATGGGAAAAGAGAGTGTTATCGAATTGAATTGGAACACTGCTGCAACACTGCCTGCCGCCAATCCCTACGCGGTCAATTTGTTTTTGGGACGTGGTGTGTCACGACGAGTGAAGAAATGACGCGGATCGCGTTTTTGTCGTCGTCCTCATGAGCGCGGACCTTCCGCTATGCTTACGGGATCAGCCAGGCGATTGGCCAGAGATCTGAAGAATCGGTTTTTCGGAGGTTTTCAGCGAATTCAGGTAGTTCCAACGCGTTTCGTTCGCTACTTCAATGGAAGCCGGACGTTGTGATTTGTTATCTGACCGTTAATGAGAATGCCTGGGCGGCTCAGTTGGCACAATCGGGAATCCCCTTAATCAGTCTGGCAGCAACGGACTGTGAGTCGTATTGCGCGAAGGTCACCGGAAACGCGTCAGATCTATATTCGACCGCTGTCTCGCATCTCCTTGAGATCGGCGTAACCAACATTGGGTTTTTGATCTGCGAGAACGTCGAGTATTTTCCAATCTATGAGGAACGCTGGGCTGATTTTTGCAATGGCAATGGGATGATTCCCAATGTGATTCGCTTTGCAGTAGACGAAGACGCACTTCATCATCCCCAAGAGATTGGACGAGTATCGCAAACCCTTTCCCAAGTCCTCCTCGATTGCGATACGCGATTGGGAGTGTTAGCCCAACAAGATTACGTTGGGCCGTACGTGTGTCGCGTGTGCCGTCATTTAGGCGTACGCGTTCCCGAAGACGTCGCGATCGTGGGAGCCGACGGATTTGACATTTCGCGATTTTGCGATCCCCAGGTAACGAGCGTTCGCATGCAACTTGAGAACGTCGGGGCTGAAGCCGTAAAAATTGCTTTCCAGTTGTTAGCGGGGCAAGATTCGGAAAAGATTACGCGAGTCGCAGGGGCAAGCTTGGTGACTCGTTGCTCCACGCTTCAAACTCAAAGAAGCGGCATCGACATTCCCGCCGCACTCGATTTTATCGAGATGCATGCGTGCGAAGGAATCACGGTTGACGACGTGGTTTTCCATACTCAGGGCGTGTCTCGTCGCTGGTTCAGCGATGCATTCAAGCAATGGGTTGGCTTTCCACCTGCCCAAGCCATTCGAGACAAAAAACTGGCTCGCGTTCGGCAACTCCTAAGCGAATCGGACTATTCCATCACAGAAATCGCATCGCTTTGTGGCTATTGCGATGACGTTGAGCTTCGCAAGATTATGACGAAAAAAGAAGGAATGTCTCCGCGGGAATACCGAAAGATCTACCGCAACTTCTGAATTTGTCGTAATCAGTGGAGAAATGGAAAAGGGGTCAGCGATGGTCTTACTTTTGGTCAATACCGATTCGGAAAAAGATTTCCGAATCCCATTTTGTGAGGTAGCGCGTACTTGGGGCCAGCCCCCAAACCCCCGGGATTTTTCCAGGCATGGCGAGTGGTGTTCGATGTGATTTTGAGTAGCATGTTGATGCTCGGTGAAACGGAGGTCGGCTCTGGTGGGAACCAACCGACTAAGGGATAACCGAGTCGACGGTGCGTCGATAGTGACTCGCCCAAGCGGTGCTTCGTGGGGGTGCATATGCAGCTCATGAGGCACCGTCTTTTGATGTCTCACGCCACAGTTCATTGTTGCGAACCATCGTGTTCATGATGCTCAGCAGCTTTCGCATGCATGCGACGATCGCCACCTTGGACTCTTTGCCTTTGCTCTTCAGGTGAGCGTAGTATGCTTTGATGACGCTGTTGTGGCGGAGGCCAACGACCGCTGCCATGTAGAGTACGCGACGTACATTGGCACGACCACCACCGATAAATCGCTTGCCCGATTTGCTGCCTGAATCACGATTGATCGGTGCGACGCCGACTAGTTTGGCAATCTGCTCGCGGTTGAGCTTACCCAGCTCCGGTAGCGAAGTGATCAGCGTTGATACGAGGACCGGTCCGACGCATTTGATCGATTCAAGAATCTCGATCATTCGCTTGTTTTCTTGGTCCGCCTTAAGCATCTTGGCAAGCTCGGTATCGATCTGTTTTACTTGATTTTTCAAGCATTCCAGCACAACTCGGATGCTGCTCTTGGCGTCCTCGTCCCAGGTTTGTTTGAGACGATTGTTCTCTTGGTTGATCAAGCTCAGCAATTGGTTTAGCCGGTCCACCAAAGCTCGGTGTTTCATTTCATGGTCCGATTTGCACGCCACAGTAGCGGGCTGAACGACTTGGCCGTAGTGCGAGATG
>JBGSMN010000094.1:0-38674 GCA_041740155.1 Rhodopirellula sp. | reverse complement strand
GCGGCAAGCAATTGCCAAGGTTTGGAGCGGCGTCAGGACCATTCTCAATCTTGTCGCCCGCCTTGAGCCCTTGCGGAGCAATCACGTACAACTTCGCACCGTCAGCGTACTTTACCAACGCGATGCGAGCTGAGCGGTTTGGATCGTACTGCACCGAGTCAACCATTCCAACCATGCCATCTTTGACACGACGAAAATCGATGATCCGGTACATCTGCTTGTGACCACCGCCTCGATGGCGAGCCGTGATCTTGCCTTGGTTGTTACGTCCGCCCGTCGAGCGCTGTGACCGCAGCAAGGAACGCTCAGGCGTGTAGCCCTTCGTCAGATCCTTGAAGTCACTGACCGACGCATTGCGTCGACCGGCGCTCGTCGGTTTGTAGATTCGAATGCCCATGGAAATAGCTTTTCGCGGTTAGCAGTTAGCAGTTAGCTTTTGGGAGTAGTGAATGAGTGTAAATATTGGTGTTGCTTTCCAAGCAATCTCTCCATTAATCCGAGAGATTGCTTGGTGAGCTATCAAAAGAAGTCAATGCGATGATCTTCGTGAAGCTGCACAATCGCCTTCTTCCAGTCGCTGGTGCGACCCATCTTGTTTCGGAAACGGCGAAACTTACCTTTGCGGGTTTGCGTGCGAACCGCAGTTACCTTAACGTCAAACAACGACTCGACGGCTGCCTTGACATCAAGCTTGGTCGCCTCACGATGGATCTGAAACGCGTACTGATTGTTGCGACTAGCACGGTGCACACCCTTCTCGGTCACAAGCGGACGCAACAGAATCTGATGCGGCTCCAGCTTGATAGTTCGCTCAACGGGTGCTGGTGGTTGGATATGTGCCATGATTTTCCTTTCGACTGACGGGCAATTCCGGCAAGCAAACACTTGCCAAACTCAACCTAGCCGACTGCCTCCTCGGATGAACTGCCAACGGACGCGGAACTCGCGAATGTTCCGTCTTTAACTTTGTCGAGAGCCGCCGTCGTGAACAACACCCTTTTCGGTGTCAACAATGACAACGCATTGAGCTGACGAACCGGCTCGACGCAAACTCCGCTAATATTGCGACCGCTCTTGTACACCGCAGCATCGTCATCCGATGTCGCGATCAACGTTGTCACGCCGTCCAGCCCTAGATTGCGGAGTACCGCTGCCATCTGACTGGTCTTAGGCGTATCGATACCGAAGCTGTCGATCAACAACATCTCACCGTCATCAATCCGCGAGCGAATCGCCATGCGAGTGGCCAACTTGATCGCCTTCTTAGGATGCCGATAGCTGTAATCTCGCGGCTTTACCGTTCGAGCAACACCCCCACCGCGACGAATCGGGCTTCGCTTTGAACCAGCCCGAGCGTTGCCCGTGCCTTTCTGGCGATACATCTTCTTCTTATTGCCGCTGACCTGACCACGGGTACGGGAGTTATGGGAGCCCTGACGCTTGTTTGCTTGATACATCACGATGACGTCATGCAGCAATTGCTTACTTACGCGATCAGCGATCAGCGTGGTGTCAATTTCGTACGAGCCAACTTCTTTGCCCGACACGTTGAGAACTGGAATCGTTGCCATTATTGCCGCCCTTAGACTTTATTGGTTTGACGGATCGAAACGAAACCGCCGTTAGGGCCAGGAACTGCACCACGCACCAGCAGCAGGTTATTCTCAGCGTCTATACTGACAACCTGGAGGTTACGGGTAGTGATGCGAGCATTGCCGTACTGCCCGGCCATCCGCTTGCCCTTCATAACGCGACTGGGGTACGCACTCATACCCGTGCTACCACCATGCCGGTGACATTTCTTCACACCGTGCGACGCACGCTGGCCTGCGAAGTTATGCCGCTTCATCACACCAGAGAAACCACGGCCTTTGCTGGTGCCGGTCACGTCGACACTCTTAACCTCTGCGAACTGCTCGACTGTCAGCGTGTCACCAACGCTCGCGTCATTAGCTGGGCCACGGAATTCGCGAACGAATCGCTGGGGCTCACAATCTGGCTTGGCGGACAATTCAACGCCAGCAGCAGCACGGCTCTTCGAACGCTTGCTTTCGATTGCAGCAACCTGCCCTCGCTCACTGCGAGACGCCAAACGACGCGGCTTGTCTCCAAACCCTAGCTGAACGGCCTCATAACCGTCCCGCTCCTTGCTGCGAACATGCAAAACATGGCACGGACCAGCCTGCACGACAGTGACCGGGACAGCAGTGCCGTCCCCAAGGAAGACCTGAGTCATCCCTACTTTGCGGCCTAAAATGGATGGTAACATAATAATTCCTGCCCACCTCAATATCGGTGAGCTGCTTGTAAAGTTCGCTAGGAGCCCCGAACGCCGAACAGCGATTCGCTTGAAAACACCCCGCACTGCGGAACGCCCCACGCGTTATCGCCTCAGCTTCCGATCATACGGAAAACCGTGACTACAAAGGTGAATGAACTACCCCGGCTCCAACGACTGGAGTCGAGACCCTGACTCAAAACCCTCTTTCAACGAACGACGCTGAAGAAGAACCGGCTAAACAATCACCCACACCGAAGTGCGAGCGGGCGGAAGACCGACAGAGCAAGCGACGGAGAGCAGGTGCCCATCACGCCAAATGCCTCGCCTTCACGCGAGGACCAGATCAGCGGGCGGAGGCCTTGATCTTGATGTCAACCCCAGCCGGCAGACTGAGCTTATTCAGTGCTTCAATGGTCTTGGCCGAAGCCTGGACGATGTCTACCAGACGCTTGTGCGTGCGGATCTCAAATTGCTGACGAGCTTTCTTGTTCACAAACGGACTCGACAGAACCGTGTACCGCTCGATGCGGGTCGGCAATGGAATCGGCCCGTGGACGATACTCGCAGTCGCCTTGACAGTATCAACGATGTCGCGTGCGCTCTGATCCAGAACAGCATGATCGTATGCTTCCATACGAATGCGGATAACTTCACTGGCACCAGTTGACACGATCGAAACCTACTTCAATGACGACGAAATATTGTGTTGTATTTGCCCTGCAGCCGAAGGATCGGTGGCAGGGAGGCGAGAATGTAGGGGCGAGTGGTCGAAGCGTCAACGGGTTTTGAACATTTGATGAAAGATTTTCCTAAAACGTTGTGTGGTTTTGTTCAAAATACCTAGGTCGGGGCAGACTTGGGTCGATCGCCAGAATGTAAGTATGCAAACGAGTTCGTCTACTGGGTATTTTTGTGACGAAATGCCGTTGCGTTCAATCGCCCTGCTCAGTACGGATTTCGCTGCGGGGGATTCGCTCGAAGTCCTCCTGGCCTCGGAAGTTTTGCGAGAAACGCTTTGGTTTTTCTCAAGAGCTGAGCTAACACGGGATGCTGAGTTATGGATTCAGTAAACCTGCAAGCGATGGGCGAGTTTAGGGGAAATATAGAGCTTGCGGATTTTCTTGGGTGGGGGCTAATGCTGGCATTCATACCCTGCGGTGGTACGGGAAAATGGCTTCGGCAAACTTTTCGGCGGACGCGAATCGGTGCTGGGGGTCGCGGTGAATGGATTTGCGGACCAAATCTCGCAGTTTCATGGGTAGATCGTCACATCGATCGAGCTGGTCGAGTGTTTCGTCGGGTTTACTAATCATATTGGGGATCATGTTCGTCAGCATGCGATACAAACACGCACCACAAGCGAAAAGATCAACGTCTGGTGCCACATCGCGTGAGTTTCTAAATTGCTCCGGTGCCATGTAGGCGACTGTGCCACGCACTGAACGTTCGTTTGTTAGCGCGCTCCAGCCTGCGTCCTCATACGTTTTTGCGAGTCCAAAATCTGCGATTTTGATCTGCAGGTGCCGGCCTTCGCGGTAGGCCAAGACGTTACCCGGCTTGATATCCCGATGCACAATGCCTTGAGCATGGGCGTAATGCACCGCTTGCAGAATGCGAGATGTCACCCACGTGGCAATTTTGATCCGCGATGAAGGTGTCTGCTGTTCAAGTAACATCAGGAGATCAATCGTGTCCAAAAATTCCATGACGAGGTATGGCATCGCTCCGTCGATACCAAATTCGAACGCCCTCACAATGCGGGGGTGATTCATCCGCGTGATAAGTCCCGCTTCACGGGCGAACAAGCGAACGTGTTTGTCGGTAGCGGCGATGTCAGCACGAATCAGCTTGATTGCGAAACGCTCGCCAGTGCGACGATGTTCGGCAAGATGAACTGTTGCCATACCGCCTTGGCCGAGCATTCTGATGATGTTGTAAACGCCGACCCGAGCGGGAAAATTCCCAGCGGTCGTATTGGCGGTGCCATCTGGAGCAGAAGCGAGTTCAGCGTGTCGCGTCTTTGAAAACATCTCCAGCGAAGAAACCGCAAGAGGCGCAGGATCGCAATCCGATGTCCCAGCATCGGGCATATCCAGCGGCAAACTTCGATCTCGCCCACCTGGATTGAAGCGAGTGTGTTCGATCACATCGGTTACCTTGGGCGTTGGTTCAGTGGTTCCTGATCCGCTGGGTGATCGAGACGGAGCGAGCACGCTGACTCGGATCTCGGTGCTTCCAATTGAAATGCAATCCCCATCGGCAAGCGACGCATTGAGGACACGAATGCCGTTGACCCGCGTGCCGTTGCTTGATTCGAGGTCCATCAATTCCACACGCGGCGGGGCAATCCGCAATTCAAGGTGCTGGCGTGAAATCGCCGCTTCATCAACGAGTCGAAGGTGTGCCGGTGGAAGTCGACCCAGCACCACGTTTTGAGTGTTGGCAAATGTCCAGGACATTCCTGCGTGGGGGCCAGCGGTGACATCTAACCTGATCTGCGAACCGCTGGCAGCATGCTCCTCCGAGAGCTGAATCGTTTCTTCACTCATGATGTCATCCTGCCGCTCATTTTCGAGCATCCGACGGGTCGCTCACCGCAGCATCTAGATCGAGATTGATGATCGAATCGGCAATGGACTTATCTGTCGGAGCGACATTTAAAGCATCAGCCAAGGCGAGAGCATCAAAGTAAAGGGTGTCGTAAACATGCTCGGTCCCCAAGATCGCGGGAGTCACTTCGAGTCCATACCGTTGGGTGTACTGAATCAGCGTCAATAGATTCCGTTCTTCGCTGGGATAAGATGAAAAGTAGGATGGCATCTCACCAATCAGATTCAGATTGGTTTCGGCACGCGTGCGCACGAGACGCTCAATTTCAATTAAGAAATCTTCGGCTGCCAAGATGCGGCGAATTTCAACGGTCGGCAGTGTGCGGCGGTCCTGGCGCGGATAGACTTGCAAGAACGCATTTTCCAAACCACGTAGTTCTTTGTGAAAGATTTTTTCTAGCTCAAACCTCCGCTTTCTGTCGTTCTGATTGCCGAAGATGTTCTTGGCGGCAGACGTGACCATCGCGACCTGCGGTTGCAACGCATCGTGATAAAATGCGTACGGCCAGCACTCAAAAATCTGTGGCATATTATTTTCCAGCGATATCGCGACGGGGCCATATTGAGACGCCCGCGAGAACTGCAAAGCCTGCAAGGTTTCCGTGCTCAGTGGCGTCACCGTGTCGGTGATAACCGAGGGAATGGTGCTGGCGGACGTCAACCCAGTTGCAGCGTTGACTTCCATGAAAATGCGGTTGATCAGATTGCCGCTACGGATAGCTCCGCGAATCTTTCTCAGATCGTCTTGCTCGATCATGTTCTTCCACATGATCACACGCGTAGCACGATCTTTCACCATTGACTGTCGAGATTTTTCGATACGTTGCTCTAAGTCCTGCCAGGTCTGCAAGTACGTCGTTCGTTTAATCTCCAACCAATCTTTAATCTCACCAAGGTCGGCGTCAGCTCGATTCGACCCATCGCGAATATCAGGAGGAGTGATGGTGGAGTTCAACTTACGAGTTTCGGCGTCTAGCAGGCGTGCTCGTGCCTGGGCTTCGAGCATCGCAGCCTGAGCACGAATTTGATCCGCCGTTTGCGTCCCCGGTATCGCGGGTAATCCTTGAGCCGACGCGGTCGGCGACAGCATCGCGGACGTTATCGCGGTTGCCGCGTAAAACGTAGAATAAACAAGCCATCGCTCAAAGGGGGTTCGCATGGTCGATCGTTTCTTAATTACGAGCGTTCAATCAGAAGGTTACGGATTGGAAGTGATGACGATGTCAGCATTCTCATCGTGGAGAGAAATTCGGTATAGCGTCGAGGCAGCAATCGCGGACCATTCGGCGTACTCGGTTGATGGTTCGCCATCAGCACTACCCGTTTCGGGAGCTACAAGCATCGCAATCAGTTTTCCGTCCGCGATCAAAGGCACACCCGCCCAATTATATGAGTTGTGCGATGAAAGCTTGGAGGTGGAATCCGACCATGGTTCGCTGAGTTTCAGAATGCCTGCAATCTCGTCAACCTCAATACTCTGTTGCAAGACTCGGAAGTCTTGATGATGTATTTCGCGGGGCACCGTATCTCTCCACATCGCATCAACCGCATCCAAGGCCGCGTGAAAGGCGGTCAATTTCAATTGCGGGTGAAAGCTTGCCTGCGTGTCAAGGCTCAGGCGAAAAGGCAACTCGTTCGTGACGAGCCAGCCGACATCCACCGCCCGAAGTGTCGCGAGCGCAAGTTGAATCTGACGTGACCCGCGTTCGTAGGCTTGCCGTAGTTCCTCCATTGCCTGCCCGTCTTGCTCGGCGCGTGCGATCATTTTTTCGTGTTGCTCAATGAGGGCCATGGCTTTTGCTGCACGGTTGCGGTACTCGAAACTGATGCCACGCTGAAGGACTGAGAAACGCTCGGCTGTGATGATGTTAATCACGATCGGATTGGAAAAACCATTCTTTGCGAGTTCTTCCAAGGAAGCGATTACCGAGCCAGCAGTGATCAATTTCGTCTTGTCAATCGCCGTCGCAGTGCCTACGCGAAATACGGCACCGGTGACGTCGTGAGTGATCGCGATCCAATATATCGCAGATTCTGCAGGCGGAATTGCAGATGGTGTTGGTGCCAAATCGACGCTCGGGTTTGGATAGCCAGCAGACAGCTCGGCCGCCAGCGGTGCCTGTGCTTCTGGTACGGCCATGGAGCCGCTGGGTTGATGTGACGAAACCACATCAATGCGAACAGGTAGGCTCTCTCGCAGGTTACCGACACGCGTCTCCGACGCTGATCGTTTCCAAACGTTTAGTGCGAATAAAACGATCAGCAGTGAAGGTACCGTCAGCATCCCACCCCAGAAGAACGCTTTGGTGACCGACTGCGGAGACTTGTCAACGGGAATCGTCGCAGCAACAGTCCATTTTTTACGAGTCGTGGTGGCAGCTCTCTCACCGATAATCCGCTTGGTCGCTTGCATTAAATCGTTCGCAGCAACAACGTGGGAGCCCAAGTATACAAGCATGTCCTCGTTCAGCAGTACGGCGTTGACTCGTTGTCTCAAGTCCGCATCAATGAAGACACCGTTGCGACTCTGGTTGTCAAGCAAGACCACCTGACCAAAACGATCCACTCGCAAGTTCGCGTGCCGACTCGATACCGAGGATCGGTTGATCACAATATCGCAATCAGAAGCTCTACCAATCGTGATATCGGGCATCCTATCAGTTGACGTCACAGCCATTGGCAGCGGCCATGGGCAGCGGATCGTTTCGCTCAGCCAAACGGTATCATTCGTCTTGACCTGAGCAGACTTCTGAGTCCAGTCCCCCTTCGCTGCGTCAACATCACGGCGATCGCTGTTTTGGATCCAGAGACAACCTGAATGCGGAATCGCTATCCACTGTTCTTCCACCCGTTTGAACTCAGCATGGCGCGCAGCGACTGACGGATGATCGACAACGAGGTCGCAGGTCCGCGCCGAACCGACTGACCATTCACACTGGGGCGTATTCATTGGTGAACCAAGCCTGTTGAGATTGCGGCGGTGTCAGGAACCGCAGGGCATTCAAATCGAAAACGCTGTTCGCCGAGTAGGAACTCATCGCGAGCGAGTAAATCGTGTGAGTCGATTCGCTGCCACGTTCCGTTAAGGGACTGCAGGTCCTCGATAACCCACCCGTCCGCCTCGAAATGCAATCTCGCATGCGCAGGGTCCACGGTTACATCCGAAATCATAACATCAGCATGGCTGGCCTCTCGGCCGATCACGAACGGGCGTTTGGCATCGATCGGAATCCGACGCGGTTGCTCCGACTCGACGACAATGTGCAGGTCGACGCCCTCAGCGTTTGAACGCCATCGCACCAGCGTCCGTCCCAGGCGGATTTGATCGTCATGCCGAAGGATCGTTTTGGTGATCCGCACAAAGGTTCCGTTGGTGCTGCCATTGTCAATCAGTCGCCATATATATCGTTGTTGGGCGGTGCATTCTCGTGTAATCCGTGCATGAGATGCTGACATGTCCGCGTCACCAGCAAACAGCAATGTTGCATCGCGGCGTCCCAGCGTGGTCTCCGCTGCTCGCAAGCGAAAACACTCTCCGTCGGTGGTATGGTCGTCATCCACAGCGATTAATCGTGGCACGGGTGGCCGGTTGATCGGTCGCATCGGATGAGTTGTCTGAGTTACGGGAACGTGCTGATCAACGGCCGTAACTTCGATTTCTACTGCGTGGCAGGCATGACAACGTTGGCCAGCGGCGACGTGGCGACGACAGGTTTGACAGGTAGGCATGATCTTGACTCCTCGCCAGCTACTGCGGCAATCGTGTCGCAACCTCCTCTAACGCTTGAACGGGAGCTGTCTTTTTCAGCTCGCTGAGCAATCGCTCGAATTCTTCAAGTTGACCGACTCTGTGGTGCGCCAAAGCCATCGTCAATTGATTCCGCCAGTCACCGCGTTCATCGTACTTGATCGCAGACTGAGCGAGTGCTAATGCGGTTTCGGGTGGCCGGACACTCGTTCGGTAAATCAGATCGGCTGCCATGCGGTAACCCGCTGAATGAGTTTTGTCGATTGCGACTGCTCGTCTGTATTGCTCGAACGCTTGCACATACTGTTCACGTCGCTCCAGCAAAACGGCCTTGGCCAGTGCGAGGTCATAGTTGCGTTTGTCCATCTGATTGATCGTTGCGATCATCTTCCCAGCATCGCCATCTTTGCCCTGTGCCAAATGCACCCACAGCAGGCCCATTGATGCTTTGAGGCGTAGTTGATCGTTGAAAGCATCGGGATGATTGCCGAGTTTCTGCATGATCATCTGAAAGCTCTGCTCAGCAGCAGTGAATTGCTTCAAGTGCAATTGGCTATATCCAAGCATCAACCGCACTAGGTGTGCATCAGGATACCGAGCGAGGTACGCGATACACTCATCAAACATTTGTTGCGCGTCCTCAGTGGACATCCACATCAACGGATTACTGATCGACTCCCAGCCGGCGATCAGTTCGAAAAAGTCCGGTCGGAAGGTATTGCTACTGCGGGCCATGAGCTGCAACTCACCGGCAAGATTGCGAATCTCGACAGGCAACGTTTTGCTAAGCTGCACCAGCATTTTGACTTCTGCCGCTAAGCGATTGATTTCCAATGCTGTTTTTCGGTAGTTAATCACGTTGGGATCACTTGCTGGCAGTGAGAGCACGTTGCTGCCTTGAAAACGCTCAAATTCAAGTTGTGCGCTGATCAGAGCGAGGTTGGCGCGTTCATAGCGTGTCGGCAGCCCGTTCAGTTCCGTTGTTTTTGCCTCGAGGTCTTTCTGTATAACCGATGAACGTTCCATCGTCTCGACATACTTCTGGGTGAGCGTGGCTGTACGTTGCAATAGTCCATCGAGTCTTTTCGCCAATGGCGTCAGCTTTTCGCCGCCTGCGCGCATCGGTTCTTGGCCGACAAGCTCGCCAAACAAATTGCGATCCTTGGGTGGTTCGACGGGAACAGGCATGTCACCAGCGGCAGGCATGTCGCCAGCGGCAGGTATCGCTGCAGCATCTTGAACCATCGGCTGATCTGCGTCTTTTTCCACCACGTTCCGATCCGCTGCGTCGATTGCTGGAGGTGCCGAAATCGCAGGTGGTTGAGCATGCATGTCCGTACTCAGGTGTAAAGTGATCAGCAGCAGCATCGACGCTCTCGGGTACCAACAATTCATTTCAATTTCCTTTCTGTGAGAGTGCGCGATACGACCACATGACGCCCGCGAGATCGAGCATGGTGAGGGATTGATCGTCAACGAACCACATCGCTTGAACCGACGATTCAAAAGGTGGCATTGAGAACAATCGCTGACCGTTGGTTGCATCGAGGATGCTGACAGTCCGATGGTCTGTCACGAGCCAGCGAGTGCCGTCGGGATGCGGCGTTGCTAATAAAGCCTGATGTGATAATTGCGACGCATTGGTTTTCGTCAGCTCACTTTCGCTGCATTGTAAGCACTCCACGGATTGACCGCCGCAGACCAAAATTTGGCTGCCGTCCGTGGCAACGTGGATCGTCGAGACAACTTCTGTAGTGTATCGAACCTGCTCCGTTAGCGGCTGACCTGATTTGGTATCAAAATACTTTAACGTCCGATCCTCTCCCGCACTCACCAACGCAGCGAACTTCGGTACGGCGGCCAATGCCGTCACCGCCCCCGCGTGGGCTTGAATCGTTGCAATCACGCGATCATCGACGAGATCATGGATGATTACTCGTCCGTCGCTGGCCCCGATCGCAAACCGTCGCCCTGTTTTGTCCAGCCCGCACACGGTCGTTGCACCGGCGACCTGAAGCTTGCCGATCAAACGTTGCTCGCGCACTTCCCACAAAGCGATCACGCCGGATTGATCCAGCGATGCCAACCGCTCTCCGTTGGAACTTAACGCCAACGAACGAACATCGGAGGCGTGCAGCCGACGCAACACTTTGGCTTGAAAACCGTCGTTGGCCGTTTTGAGAACAACGGAAATAGAATTAGCACTGGCCGCCGCCAACACGCCAACAGTTTGGACAACGATGTCTGCCGGATGCTTCAGTTGCAAAGCAAATACGGTACCGACCTCAGTGTTGCCGATGTTATAAGACTGAACACCACCCGAACTATCTCGAAAGCTCACTTGCCGACCGCTGTCGGAGATATCCATCGCGTCGACGCGCAGGATGCGTCTGCACATCGTCTGTGTTTCTTTAGGATGAGTGAAGTTCTGGACTCTGCCTGTTCGCTGACGTTCCAGCAACATGAACAGGCGATTGCGTTCGTTGAGGCTGATAAACTGAGTCGCTGGCATCGGGATCACAGCGACAACAGCGGACGTTGAGGTGTCGATGATCGTGAACTGTCGATTCTCTGCGTGTTGATCTTCGGTTCCCGTGGGTACCAGTTCAATGCACTCAGGCAGACTTAGACGCTTCACCTCCTCAGGCTTCAGCAACGTATTGAAAGTCGACACGTCACTCAACGCGAGATAGCGAGCGTCGTCGCTCCATGTTAGATGCTCGCCTGAATTTTCTTTGCCGTGTGACCGAGCACGCTTTGTAAACCGAGATGTTGCCGGATCGACGACGTGAATGTTTTGCTCTTTGTCGAGCAGCATTAAGTTTTTTTCGAAGTTGAATCGAATCGCATCAGGCCCTTGATGAACATCGAAGTCTAAGGTCGTTCGAGTCAGCGGTTGATTGCTTCGCAGATCCCAAGTCATCAATGTTCTGGCGTCCGTGCAGCCAAACATCAATTGACGGTCGGAATGGATGGCAAATGACGGACAAAAGTATGATGCCGGGCCTTCCCAACGAACGGCGGCTTGGTTGCCAAGATCCCAGATTTCGTACTTTCTGGGAAACGTCGCTTGACCTTTCTCATCGAGCTTTTTCAATCCGCCGATTGACACTGCGATCCCCGGCGGTCCGAGTAATCGTACCGCAGGTTTTTCATAAAGCTCCAATCCAAAGTCGACAGGCCGCTGAGAAATCAGACTACGAAAAACAGCTTTGGAACTCTCTGAGTGAGCGTCTGAAGTCAGATACACTGCCAATGACAAGTCGGCCTGGCGCGAGACAAACGGCGGATCCGCTTGATCGATCACTGCATTTGATTTTTCGCTAGCGTCGTAGGCGTTGATCATTCCTTGAATGGACAATGCCTGCATCGTCTCGGTCGAAACACGCTCCATTTTCTGGGCAATCTTTGGCTGCGTGAAGGTTCGTCCTAACAACCAGTACCATTCCCACCCGCGTTGTGATTCAAGGCATTGATAGAGTGTGCTCGTAGCCGCCGAGGGATCACCTTGCAAAATGAACGATTGGGCTTGGACGAGGAACTCGGAGTAGCGGAGCGAGCGATTGGTGTGCTCGGAGGATTCTAACTCAAACCGAGCCGATTCGGCTTGTTCGGATGCCGCGAGTCGCTGCGTGTTGGCTTCATCGGCTTCTTGTCGGGCCAGCTTCGTTTTGGCTTGCGCCTCCAATTCACGCGCTAATGCGGCTTCTGCCTTAGCGGTAGCCAACTCCGCTTCGTGACGAGCGGAATTGGCGAGTAGCTCACTCTTGCGTGCCAGCTCGGCTTGCGTTTGGGCAGCTTGCTTTTGGCGTTCGGATTCGGCTTGGTGCAGCTCCGCCCGCTGCTTGGCGGCTTCGGCCACGTTGAGTGCCTGTCTCAGATCTCGTCGCTGAGACGTCAAGCGAACCGCAGCGGTCGACGAGATCACCGCGACGAGAATCAGCAGTGCAGCTGCGGTTAAGCTGGCAGCAGCCGCGGCGGGATTGCGTTTCGACCAGAGCTGCAGCCGACGCATGACCGTAGGACGTATCGCCTGGATTGGATGATACGACAAATATCGCCGCAGGTCGTCTGCTAAATCTGCAGCATCCGCGAATCGATCTTCTGGAACTTTCGCTAGCGCACGTAAGCAGATTTTTTGCAAATCCGAATTAACACTCGCCAGTGGTTCGAGCGGTGGCCCGGCTCGCTCCGCAATTTCGATCATCGCGGCGGCACCGGAATGGGTTACTGAACGTTGTTGCGTGAGACCCTCGTAAAGGATCACGCCGAGAGCATGTTGATCGCTCGCGGGCCCGATATCTCGATCACCACGCGCTTGTTCGGGTGACATGTATCGGGGCGTGCCCGCGATTCCCCCGCCCGTCGCTGCGACTCCATCGGATAACGCCTCGGCCAAGCCGAAATCCATGATCTGTGGACGACCGTGAGTGTCGATCATAATGTTCGCAGGCTTGATGTCGCGATGCACGATCGATTCTTGAGCGGCGTACGACAACGCGTCGGCGAGCACCGCGATCCACTCAATCAATTGCCGCTCTTGAATCGGTTCCCGCAACATCCGCTGTTCGAGCGTCTCGCCTGGTACGTATTCGTAAACGATATAAACGTGGCCATTGGATTGCCCGTTATCGAACACAGCAACAATGTTAGGATGCCGCAGTTTGGCAACTGATCGCGCCTCCTTGCGAAATTTTTCACTGGCATTTTTGACCCCCGAAAAAGTCGGCAATTTAATGGCGACCTGGCGATCTAGCTCTGGGTCGATGGCTAAATAGACTTTGCCGAACCCGCCACTGCCGAGCAGTTTGGTCAGCCGGTAGCGTCCCAATTGTTTGGAGGACGAAGGAGGCTGTCTTGCCAAGCCGACGCTATCGGTCGTATCCGCGTCACCCAGCATCTCGATTGAGGTGTTTGCATCGGATGCTCGCAAACGTCCCATCGGCACCTTGAGGAGATCGACTGACTCGCTTCCGCCACTATGAAAACTTGTGATTGCAAAACCCGCGTGACAATGCGGGCAATCGGCACTTTGCCGAATCCAGCCGGGGTCGATCCGCAACAATCCGTGACACTTCGGACAATTGGCAAACGTCGCGGGAAAATCGGCGTGAGAAGGCGGCATCGAATACGCTTGGAATTCGAGGAATTTTAGCCACGGACATAACGGCTTCACAACTCAGTTTCCGCTATCGCAGTGGAAATCTGTCCGCGAGAGTATGATCTCAAATGGAACTAAGTACAAACCACCTATGCGAAAAAAGCGGTCGAGAAGCAGTTTTGGCGGCATGCCTCAGGGCAACAAGAAGACCTGCAGCGTACGGCAGCCGTGCGCTCCGAGCACGAGAGATTGTTCGATGTCGGCGGTTTTGCTCGGCCCCGATACGAAAATCCCAAAACCCGGTGCAGGAGTGCCAATCCGTGCATACGCATCGTGCATATGGTCGACGATCTGAGTCCGCGAGATGGCAATCGCGAGGTACTGGGCAATAAAAATCATCACGCGGTGCGGCAGCGTTGCCCCGTCCACCCAAATGGCGCCATTCTCAGCCACACCGAACTCACCGCGGACGATCGTCCAGTCAAGTGCGGATAAATCATGTGGGTCTTTGATCTCCGACAGATCGACAGTCGGTGCGACGGCTTCGGGAAATGTGGAGGCGATCCGGCGGGCGTTGGCGAACACCTCAATCTCGCCGAGAATCTCAGCAATTTGCTGTGGCGAATCCACCATGTGCGCCTGGCCGCCGACGAAACTCAACGTTTCCTGGAACTGAGCAATCGGATCGCCAAAACGTACCAAGCGATTGGCATCAATTTCCGGCAAATCGGGACCTTCAACCGTGCGGCCTCGCAAGCGATCGAGAATGGTTTGTCGACTGCGATTGGCTGACGGACTTGCCTGACCCGAGACGCTTTCGTTTTTGGCTATCATTCGGTTTTCTCCGCTGTTTCTGATCCGCGATTCTCTGCATACCAAGCTCGAAAGCTCTGCCGGGGCGGTTCCGGCAAATCCCGGTCGATTGCCCATTCATTGAGCCGGTTGTGAGTCAAGAATTTGGGCAAAATTCGCAGCGCCATCCGCCCCCAATAACCCGAAAAAGCAAACAGTTTCGGATGCTGAAATAGAAACGAAGCGGCCTTCATACCGACCCGTTTGTTCCACGCCAGCAACCGCTGCCCGACGAGTTCTTTTCGCCATGCTAGCAATTGATGATGCAGAGGGATTTTTACCGGGCACACGTCGGTACACGAGCCGCACAAACTGCACGCATACGGCAGACTTTTGTGGGCTTTGGCGTTTTTCGCTGGTCCCAACACGCTGCCGATCGGTCCCGGCACAGTGGCCTGATAACTATGCCCACCACTGCGGCGGTACACTGGGCACGTATTCATGCAGGCGCCGCAGCGAATGCAGTTCAAGGCATCGCGAAACGTGTCGCTATCGCGAATTTTCGTGCGTCCGTTGTCAACCAACACGATGTGCAACTCGCTGTTCTCATCGCGGGGGCCGTGGAAATGCGATGTATAGCTGGTGATCGGTTGGCCGGTGGCGCTTCGGGCCAGCAGGCGTGTGAAAACCGCAAGATCTTGGAAGCGTGGCAGTAGTTTCTCGATCCCCATGCAGGCGATGTGTACGCGCGGCAACGACACACCCAAATCAGCATTGCCCTCGTTCGTGCACACGACGATCCCGCCGGTTTCCGCGATCCCAAAGTTGACTCCCGTGATGCCTACCTCGCCTTCCAGAAACTTGCCTCTTAAATGCCCTCGGGCAGCCTCCGTCAACACCTGCGGATCAGCTTCGCCCTTGCGAGTGCCAAGATGCTGGTGGAAGGTCTCGCCGACCTCTTCTTTCTTGATGTGAATCGCAGGCAATACGATATGACTGGGCGTTTCACCACGCAATTGCACGATTCGCTCGCCCAGATCCGTGTCGACGACGTCGATCCCGTGCTCGATCAAATACTCGTTCAGCCCACATTCTTCAGTGAGCATGGACTTGCTCTTGATGATCCGATGCGCACCGCTGTTTCGCAGCAAATTCAGCACGATCGCGTTGTGCTCGGACGCATCGGACGCCCAGTGCACCACCGCCCCCATCCGCGTTGCACTGGCTTCAAATTCCTGCAAATAATCGGGCAGCTTGGCAATGGTGTGCCGTTTAATTGCAGATGCCGTTTCACGCAAATACTCCCATTCAGGAATCGATTGGGCCTGCCGATCGCGTTTACTGCGTACGAACCACAACGAGTCGTCGTGCCAATGTGAGCGGGGCACATTGTTAACGAAATCTCTAGCAGCCTTCGGGTGATCAACGATCGGCAGAGCGATAGACATAGATGAAGTTTGAAGTAAGAAGTCGGAAGTTTAGAAT
Source organism: Rhodopirellula sp. (assembly GCA_041740155.1). Classification (GTDB taxonomy): domain Bacteria; phylum Planctomycetota; class Planctomycetia; order Pirellulales; family Pirellulaceae; genus Rhodopirellula. The sequence goes on along the minus strand of JBGSMN010000094.1, from coordinate 22,658 downwards.
TGCTCGCTGCTAATCGCTAATCGCCAGCGGCTTGCTGCAAGACTTCGGCGATGTGCATGACCTTCAGCGGCATGTCGCGACGACGGATTAAACCTTGCATGTGCATCAGACAGCTCATGTCGCCAGCGATCATCATTTCGCTGCCCGCTGCGATGTGGTCCTGGACCCGGTCAACACCCATCGCCACGCTAGTCTCTCGCTCAGTAACCGCAAATGTACCGCCGAAACCACAGCACTCATCCGTCCGCGTGATCGGCATAATTTCCACCTCATCGAGTGATTCCAGCAGCACTCGCAACAGGTTTTCACGTGGAGTCATTTGTTCACTGCAAGGCCCCAGCCTCAGCTCTCGCAGCCCATGGCAACTTGAATGGATACTGACCTTGTGAGGAAATTTCCCGGGCATGTTGCGCACGCCAAGCTGGTTGACCAAGAATTCACAAAGCTCAAAGGTGGAATCACGGACTCGAATGAATTGCTCATCGTCACTGGCGAAGTAATCGCCATAATGAGTACGAATCATCGATGTGCAGCTACCTGAGGGACAAACGACGGCGTCGTACCCAGAGAACATTTCGACGAATTTTCGGGCGACGGGGGCCGCGTCAGCCGAGCAGCCTGTATTGGCCATGGGTTGCCCACAGCAGGTCTGTGACGGCGGAAAATGTACCGTCAAGCCTTGTTTTTCTAACAGTTGCAATGTCGAAATAGCAACATTCGGGAAAAACTGGTCGATGTAGCACGGAACAAACAGGGCGACATTCTTCAAGACGAGAGTTCCGGTAAAAAGTATCGGGGAGCGAGTCGAAAAAACCGCATGATGAGTTGCTTCTGTAAAGTGTATACACTTTGCCAACACGGATGGATGGGCCGACCGCAGATTGTACCAGGTACACCCCTTGTGCCTGCTATTTTGGGTGCACCACTGCCACTCCGCTAGACGGCCTGCTATCGTTTAACCAGATTGGAACAGTTCATTTCCTCCTCAAACAGCACCACCAACATGTCTTATACACTTCCTGCACTGCCATACGCATACGACGCCTTGGAACCGCACATTGATGCTCGGACAATGGAAATTCACCATACCAAGCACCACAATGCCTACATCACCAAAGTCAACGAAGCGTTGGCTGGTCATGATCTGGCGTCAAAGCCGATTGAAGAAGTCATCGCGAACCTAGCCGCTGTGCCAGACGACAAACGCGGTGCGGTCCGCAACAACGGCGGCGGTCACGCCAATCATTCGTTGTTCTGGACGGTGATGGGCCCAGGCAAAGGCGGCAGTCCCTCGGGTGAACTGGCCGCTGCGATCGATGCGGCCTGCGGTTCGTTCGACAGTTTCAAAGAAAAATTTGCCGCTGCAGGTGCGACACGATTCGGTAGCGGTTGGGCATGGCTGTACGTTTCAGGCGGAAAACTGCACGTCGGCAGCACCGCTAATCAAGACAGCCCGCTGATGGGTGAAGCAATCGCCGGTATCGGTGGCACACCGATCCTCGGCTTGGATGTTTGGGAACACGCCTACTACCTGCACTACCAAAACCGACGCCCCGATTACATCAGCGCATTCTGGAACGTCGTCGATTGGGACGCTGTTGCCGCCCGTTTCGCAGCAGCGAAGTAACACGCGCTTGTCACGCGGAACTGAACCATCTGGACAGGATAAACGGCAGTGCTGTTTATCCTGTTTTTTATTTGGATCCAGTACACCACCAGAATCAAATCACTCCAATGCCTGATGACTCCGCCCCCACGTCAGCACCAGAACCTGATGCCGCTTTGATCGCAACGGCACATCACGAGGCTGGTCACGCCGTGATGGCGGTCTCTTTGGGCAGATCGATTCACAAAGTCACCATTGCACCGGGCCAGCAAGCCTTCGGCGGCACGCGTCTGGGACATTGCGAAATCAAAAAGGGACGATCTAAAAACTCCCATGATCGGCTCGAAGACGATGTCTTGATTCTTTTGGCTGGGATGGTTGCCGAAGCTCATGTCACTGGGCAATACTGCTCGCGCGGAGCGACTCGCGATCTACACGACGTGGCCAATTTGCTGTGTACCCGCGCCGCCTCCACCCGCCAACACGAAACGCTGCAGCGCCGCATGCTCGCCAAAACCGAACACATCCTCAGCGATGAGGCGCATGCCGAGGCGATTCAAACCATCGCCACCGAATTACTTGCCAAGACCACCATTAGCGGACGACTCGTCCGACATCATTTCCAACAAGCACAACAACGACACCGATAAAGCACCAACATCATGGCCGCTTCCACTGTTACCGATCCCCACATCATCCAGTCCATCGCTCGTGACTTGGCGATCCCGTTGCCGCAGGTCACCGCAGTCGTCGAACTGCTCAGCGGTGGTAACACGATCCCCTTCATCGCCCGCTATCGCAAAGAGGCCACCGGTGGTCTCGACGAAGTCGCGCTGCGGGCGATCGAAGACGCCCTGGAAAAGGCCGTTGCACTCGCCGCTCGCAAACAGACCGTACTCAGCACTATTGAGCAACAAGGGTTGCTGACGACTGCCCTCCGCGCCGAGATCGAAGCCTGCACGGAACTCCGTACCCTCGAAGCGATCTATTTGCCGTTCAAACCCAAACGTCGCACACGCGCGACGATAGCGCGCGAACGCGGCTTGCAACCGCTCGCTGATTTGATGCTCAGCCAGGGTAAACTGCCACGCTCCAAACAAGAGATCTTGCAATCCTTCGTCAACGCTGATCTGGACGTATCCGATATCGACACCGCCATCGCTGGGGCAATCGATATCATCGCAGAACAATGGAGCGAAAACGCGCCGGTGCGTGAATGGATGGTTGAGAAAGGTATGAAGTTCGGCAGCATCACATCCACTGTCAAACGTGGCAAGAAAGACGAAGCGGCCAAGTTTGAACAATACCTCGATCGGCAAGAATCCGCCGCTCGAATCCCCGGCCACCGGTTGCTCGCGATGCTGCGTGGCGAAGCCGAGGGTGTGCTGCGTGTCGGTTTGGCGATGGAAGATGACCGTGCGATTTCTCATTTAAAATCGACGTTCATCCAGCATCCTGCTGGCGAATTCAGTCATGAATTGAACACTGCCGCTGAAGAATGTTTTACTCGACACCTGCAACCGGCCACCCAGTCCAGCGTGCTGCAAATTTTGAAAGAACGCGCCGATGAAGAAGCCATTGGCGTGTTTGGTAAGAACCTGCACGAACTATTGATGGCCGCACCCGCAGGGCCGCGTGTGACGATTGGGATCGACCCCGGCTTTCGTACCGGCTGCAAAGTCGCTGTGGTCGATGGCACGGGCAAGTTTCTAGCCAACACAACTATCTATCCCACGCCGCCCAAGAGCGATACAGCGGGTGCTGGTCGAAGTCTACTGGCGCTAATTCAAAAGCATGGCGTGGAACTAATCGCGATTGGCAATGGCACCGCGTCACGTGAGACCGACGCGTTCGTGGGCGACTTGATTCGTGAGCATCAGCTTGATGTGACCAAGGTGATGGTCAGCGAATCGGGAGCGTCAATTTATTCCGCCAGCGAGCTGGCGGGCCAAGAGTTCCCGGACTTGGATATCACGGTGCGTGGTGCGATCAGTATCGCCCGTCGCTTGCAAGACCCGCTGGCTGAGCTAGTAAAAACCGATCCAAAATCCATCGGTGTCGGACAGTACCAACACGACGTCAATCAAACGCAATTGCGAAAGTGTTTAGATCGTACGGTTGAATCATGCGTCAATCGTGTGGGAGTGGATTTGAACATGGCCAGTGTCCCGTTGCTCTCGCACGTCGCTGGGATCGGCCCGAAATTGGCGATGAACATCGTCGCATATCGCAACGAGAACGGTCGCTTCGAAAGTCGCAGCCAATTGACCAAGGTGCCCAAGCTCGGCAAGAAAGCGTTCGAGCAAGCGGCTGGTTTTTTACGCATTCGTGGCGGCAAAGAACCGCTCGACAACTCCGCCGTCCATCCGGAAAGTTATCCCGTCGTCAGTCGCATGGCTGGCGCGTTGCATGCCGACGTGAAGTCGTTGGTGGGCAATGCGGGTTTGAGTCAAAAGTTGAAACCGGAACAGTTTGCCGATGCTCAGTTCGGTTTGCCGACGATCCGCGACATTATCGCTGAGCTAGCCAAACCGGGACGCGATCCGCGGAGTGAGTTCAAGGTTGCCACGTTCAACTCGGCGGTGCAGTCGATGGATGATTTAGCGATCGGGATGGTGCTCGAAGGCGTGATCACGAACGTCACCCACTTTGGCGCGTTCGTTGATCTGGGTGTGCATCAAGACGGCTTGATTCACATTTCACAACTGGCCAACACGTTTGTGAAAGACCCAAGCGAGATAGTAGCGGTCGGTGACGTGGTGAAGGTGAAGGTGCTGGAGGTCGACATGGATCGTAAGCGGATCGCGGTGACTCGCAAGTTTTAAGTTGTGGCTCGGTTGCGAACCCTCGGCAGAGCATACGGGCGATGCTTTGAAAAAGTGGGACAGGATTCCAGCCTGTCAAATCACTATCGATAGACTGGAAGCCTATCTCACTTACTTTCCGCAGGGTCCTCAGATACTTCAACGTAACAACACGCTTCAGATGATTGAGGCAAGAAGCTCGATGTCACGCTCGAGTTCATCGTCTTGCGATTCGGAGTCGTCCAATGCGGCATCGGCAGCATTGGCACCGATCATAGGACCAAAGATCGCGACTTGGTCGACCGAATCGGTATCCACCTCACCGACCAGCGGTGTTGCTGCTTCGCCATCGAACAAGGCGGTTACCGCAACATCGTTGATTTCTCGCGCGACATTGAACGAGGAAGACTCGCGGGTTGGTTGTGGCACAACCTGTTCCGCCTCGGCTGTGGGAACGCTCGACAGTTGATCTTGCCGATTAAGATAATTAATGACGAGTAACGCATCCAGCGCCGTGATATGACTGTCACGATTAACGTCCATGAACATGGTGTCTCGTAAAGCAACCTGTTCGCCGGAGACGACGGCATTTGTGTCTCTGTTGAGTTCGTTGATGATGACCAGTGCATCAACCGCCGTCGTTTCACCGCTGGCATTGGTGTCCGTCGGTCGGAAGATGTTGGTCGGTGGCGAGTTAGAAAGGGCGTCAAAACCAGCTGACGATCCGATCGAATAGAGCCGGTCAGAGGTTTGCGGTTCAAAGATGACCGCATAAAGACCGCCAGCCATGACTGTCGCAGTGGTGACGCCATCTGTGAAACTGCTGATCGGATTCGTGTTGCCATCAACAATGCGAATGGTCTCTCCGACCGAAGCAATTCCAATCGGTATCACCGTCACCGTCGTGTCGCTGACGGCTTGGAAGATGATGGCCGTCGGGATGCTATCTCCAGCAATTACATGCGGACGGGCGACCAATGTGGGCACGAGAATGCGGTTATCTTGTTCGACAAAATCGTCATCGAGGATTGTTCCGTTAGCAACTCCCGTCGAAATGGTGGCATCACCACTCGGATTGGATAGCGTGACGCTGAATCGCTCGTCTTGTTCAATCCCGTTATCACCCAAAACATTGATGGAGATAAGCTTCGTTACTTCGCCCACCGCAAAGGTAACCATTCCAGATGGCAGCGTACCGCCGAAATCGCTCGCCGCAGCGGGATCGTTGCCGAGTCCGGTAACGGCAAAATCGACGGTGGCGATCTCTGAACTGTCGCCCGTACGGGAGATTCTGAAAGTAAACGGAATCAGTCCCGCGTTGCCTTCATCTCGAACGGCGTTGTCGGCAATGATCGAGAAGGCCTGTCCTGCAGGGACGTCATCGTTGCGGATCACTCCCGTCGCCATCGCGGTAGTGATTGAGGCTCCGCCCGATGCATCGCTGAGGTTGACGACAAACGATTCATCCGGTTCGACAATCGCATCACCGGCCACATTGACCGTGATCGTCTGAGTGGTTTGACCTGCCATGAAGGTCACTGTGCCGCTGGGCAAAACACCTCCTACCAAATCCGACGCGTTGGCGGGGCTGCTGCCTGATCCAGTCACATTGAAATCCACGGTCGTTTGTCCCGTCGTCGCATTGCCACGAGTGACCGTGAACGTATACACGGTCGAACCACTGTCACCTTCGTTCTTGTCTGCATCGGTTGCTGCGATGGAAAGTGTTGGCGTTTGGGCAACGTCGTCATTGCGGATAATTCCCGTCGCTGATGCCATCGTGATCGTTGCTCCACCCGATGGATTGCTAAGCGTCACGAGGAAAGATTCGTCTGGTTCAAATGCTGAGTTCACCGCGACGTCGATCGTGATGACTTTGGTCATCTCTCCATCTAAAAACGTGATCGTGCCAGAGGGCAAAACGTTGGCAACGAAATCAGTCGCGGTCGCGGGATTAGGCCCTGTGCCGGTCACATTGAAGTCAACGGTTGTTTGCCCCGTCGTCATATTGCCACGAGTGACATTAAACGTGAACGCGGTCGAACCACTGTCACCTTCGTTCTTGTCCGCATCGGTTGCTACGATGGAAAGCGTTGGCGTCTGGGCAGCGTCATCGTTGCGGATAACCCCCGTCGCCATTGCCGTGGTGATCGTGGCACCGCCGGATGCGTTGCTGAGGTTGACAACAAACGATTCATCTGGCTCAACAATCGCGTCACCGGCCACATTGACCGTGATCGTTTGAGTGGTTTGGCCTGCCATGAAGGTCACCGTGCCGCTGGGCAAAACGCCTCCCACAAAATCAGACGTGTTGGCAGGATTGCTGCCTGTTCCAGTCACATTAAAATCAACGGTCGTTTGTCCCGTCGTCTCATTGCCCCGAGTGACCGTGAACGTGAACGCGGTCGGACCAGTGTCACCTTCGTTCTTGTCTGCATCGGTTGCTACGATGGAAAGCGTTGGCGTCTGTGCAACGTCATCGTTGCGGATGATTCCGTTCGCCATCGCGGTGGTGATCGTGGCTCCGCCGGATGCGTTGCTGAGGTTGACAACAAACGATTCATCGGGCTCGACAACCGCGTCACCGGCCACATTGACCGTGATCGTTTGCGTGGTTTGCCCTGCCATGAAGGTCACCGTGCCGCTGGGCAAAACGCCTCCCACAAAATCGGACGCGTTGGCAGGATTGCTGCCTGTTCCAGTCACATTAAAATCAACGGTCGTTTGTCCTGTCGTTTCATTGCCCCGAGTGACCGTGAATGTGAACGCGGTCGAACCATTATTGCCTTCGTTCTTGTCTGCATCAGCCGCTGCGATGGACAGCGTTGGCGTGGGGCCATCGAGGTCGGATTCGAAGGCTCCGATGTCGATGGCGGTTCCTTGCGGTCGAGCAACACCGCGTTGGTCAGTCGCGAGTCCGGCAGCGACTCCGGCGTCCAACGCAGGACTGCCAGCTAGCAGTGCGATCGTTCGCGTCGGGCCTCCGTTATCAGCCAACGTTCCTAGTCCGGCAGCGACGTCGATTAAATTGTTTCCATTGTCAATTAAAGTGCCAGAAACATTGGCGTCTGTTCCTGCCGTGTTGCGGGACACGATCGAGTTGATCGCCGATACCGTGCCGCCAGTCGAACTGACTCCGCCACCAGTAGTCGCAGAGTTGTCCGCAATCGTGACGCTGGTCAACGTGACCATTGCACCTTCGCTGGCGATCCCACCACCGCTGGCGGATGCAGTGTTGCCGGCGATCGTGGAGTTGGTCACGATGATGTTGCCGCCGCTACCATCATTGAAAATGCCGCCGCCATCACCCGAGGAATTGTTGGACACCGTCGAACGAACAACATCAAGCGTACCAGCGGCACTGTTCCAAAGTCCGCCGCCTTCATTGGCCGCCGTATTTCCATCGACGGTGGTCTCAGTCAACGAGACTGCCCCATCGCCGGTAATGTGCAAACCACCACCGTTGCCAGGTGCAGCGGTTCCCTCAGGTCCGGCAACATTGTCACTCAATTGCGCACCCATCAATGTGGTTGTGGATCCGGCGATGGCTTCGATGCCACCGCCCGCTCGGTTCGCCAAATTATTCGAGATGTCCGTGTTGCTGATTGTTGCAGTTCCCGCGTTGAAAACACCGCCTCCGCTGCCCGAACCACCACTGGCGACGTTGCCTGTGATTGATCCACCATCCACGACAACGGTAGATCCGTTGACGTAGATTCCTCCGCCTCCATCCGTTGCTTCAGCACCCGTCGCTGTGTTATTCGAGATCGTCGTCGCTGTTAACTGCAATGGTAGATCGGCAGCACCGACCTCTTGATACACGCCGCCACCTCGAACTGCGGAGTTGTCAGAGATCACGGTGTTGGTCACGGTCATCGTCGCGGCTCCCGAGTTCCACAAGCCACCACCTTCGATGGCGGTATTGTTTTGGATACTGCCGCCGGTGATCGTCACATTGGACTCGAACGTGGTGTGAATGCCTCCGCCGTTGCCAGGGTTTGCACCGGAGCCTGCGACCGAGTTCCCATCGCTTGCCTCATCACCACCAATCACGACATTGCTGAGCGTCGCGGTGGCCTGACCCAATTCAATCCCTCCGCCTGCGCGGTTCGCGGTATTGCCTGCGATCGTTGAATCAGTAATTGTGAGTGAACCGGCTCGCGACAGAATCGCACCGCCACTTCCTGACGCTCCTGTTGCAGAATTGTCTAACAACGTGCTGCCCATGATTGTGACGCTGCCATCGGTGCTTAACACCGCTCCCCCACCGTCGCCCGTCATTGCGCCGCTCGCCGTGTTGTCCGTGATCGTGGAACCGTCAATGGTCAGCGTACCCTTTGCTACGTTCATGATTGCACCTCCACCACCACGCGGTCCGTTGGCGGTGTTGCCTGTGATAACGGCATCATAGATCAGTAACGTGCCGCCATTATTGAACAAGCCAGCACCGCCGTTGTCATCGTCAACTCCGCTTGCTGTGTTTCCCGAAACAGTCGTTCCACTGACAGTCATCGTTCCACTGCCGTTCCACAATCCACCGCCTTCGGATGCCGCCGTATTGTTGCTGACCGTGCCGCCGGTGATGGTCGCTGTTCCTGCGCCCGTGATGTGCAGCCCGCCACCGTTGCCGGGAGCGGCGACTGCGGGGCTGACCCCGGTGTTGTTGCCGTCCAGATTCACGCCGGTCAGCGTCGTGATCGAACCGTCAACGGCTTCGATACCGCCACCGGCGCGATTCGACGTGTTGCCAGAGATTTCTGTGCCTTGCGCAGTGAAAGCGCCTGCGTTCCAGACACCACCGCCGCTGCCTGCGGTGCCATCAGCTACGTTGCCTGAAATCTCTGAGTCGGTCACAACCAGCGAGCCACTGTTGTGAATGCCACCGCCACCATCTTCGGCATCGTCGCCGGTGGCAGTGTTGTTGCTGATCGTGGCATTCGTGATCGTGGTCGATCCGCTCATCCGCTCAATTTCACCAGCGGCAACCGGTGCCGTGCGGCGGAACGACATGCCATTGCCCAGCGGCACGCCAGCGGTCGGGCTGCCGGGAGCGGCGTTCGTCGCTGCGTCGATGGCGTCACTGATGCCGGTCGGGATCGTCAATCCGTGCAGCACAATCTCGCGAGTTTCCAACGGCGTCAGGTTATTGTACTGACGGCGCTCGTCGGGATCGCTCAAGTCGAATGTGTAAGTCGTGTCACGAATGAACGTTGTGCCGTTGGGGAACGCATCAGCGGGGACGCGGCCGGCCGCAAGTTCTTGGAAGAAGAACGTTAACGGACCTGTTCCGTCAGGAGCCGATTCGAGTTGCTCATTGGTCAAGTTCAAAACAACGGGACCGTAATCAGGACGTCCTTCAAAGAAATCAAGATAATCCGTCGCAGCGTTAATCGGAGCAGCAGTCTCGTCAATGTTCTTGGCTCCATCGTCGGCAGCCGACGGCGTGATCGATCCGACCGCGACGCCGCCTTCACCGCTAAAGAATGGGCCACTGCCTTGTTCGGCAAGCGGTCGGGAAGCGTTGCCAGCGAACTGACCGTGAATGTGTGCGACGTGAACACCACCCGTCACAGCACTGAGATCTTGCAATCCATCTGCATCAATCTGCACGCGAATGCTGGCCGTACCGCTGTTTGGCCCAGTCACCCCAGAGGTATCCAAGGTGATCGTCGCCGTGCCGCTGGCTGTTGAACCGTAGGCTGCATTGAGCGTTTGTAGATCGACCGTGAACGTTTGCGAGGTCGACGATTCCTGCTGGTAAACACCCCCACCGCGAACAGCAGTGTTGCCCGTGATCGTGGTGCCGTCGACCGTGAGCGTTCCAGCACCACTGTTCCATAAACCGCCACCTTCGACAGCCGCGTTGCCTGTCACACTACCGCCCATGATCGCGACCACACCATTGCCGCCGACGTGAACGCCACCACCGTTACCTGGTGCAGCCACTGCGGGCGAGACGCCAGCGAGATTATCACCAATCGACGCACCGGAGATGGTCGTTATCGAGCCGCCCGTGACCTCGATCCCACCACCGGCCCGATTGGCACGGTTACTGGAGATGTTCGTGTTACCACCGATCGTCAGTGTTCCGCCATCATTCAAGACACCGCCACCGCTGCCGCTGGTTCCGTCGGCAATGTTGAACCCAATCACCGCGTCATTAATAGTTACGATGCCGCCATCATTGAAAACACCGCCGCCACCGTTGTCAACGTCGTCGCCACTGGCGATATTCGCGGTGATCGCACCGCCGTTGATGTTCAAAGTCCCGGTCGACGAATTCCACAGTCCGCCGCCTTCACTGGCTGCCGTGTTGCTGCCGAAAATGGCGAAGTTGGACGTGACCGCTGCCTCGCCAGTGGAATGCAAACCGCCACCGTTGATACCAGCGAAGTTCGATGAAATATCGGTGCCGAAGTTCAGCGTGACATTGCCCTCGACGACTTCGATCCCACCGCCCGCACGATTGGCCGTGTTGCCATCGGCAAGGATCGGGCCTCCGATACGAGTTGAATTGATCACGACGTCGCCATCGGTGCTGAAGATACCGCCGCCGCTGCCCAGAGTCCCATCGGCCACGTTGCCCGTCAGCACTGCGTTACTGATCGTCAACGTGCCGCCGTTATTGAAGACGCCACCACCCCCATCATCGGCCGCATCGCCCGAAGCAGTGTTGTCTGTGATCGTGGTGCCATCGACGGTCATCGTGCCGACACTGTTCCACAATCCGCCGCCTTCGAGTGCAGCCACGTTTCCGCTGACCGTGCCTCCGGTGATTGTCGCGTTTCCATCCGCGCTGATATGCAATCCGCCACCGTTTCCCGGTGTCGCGAAACCGCTGGGACCAGCAATGTTGTCGGCGAGAGTCACGCCGGTAAGCTCAAGAACGCCTCCACTGGACTCAACACCACCGCCCGCGCGGCTGGCAACATTGCCAGTGATCATCGTATCCGTGATCGACAGCGTGCCATCAAGATTAAACAAACCGCCACCGCTGCCCATCGTCGTCGGGAATACCAGTTGACCGCGAACTTCGCCTGATAAATTGTCCGTGGAGTGCACGTTAATGTAGATGCCGCCAGCGACCAGATCATCAACATTTTCAGCGGGGAAGGCTACATCGGTCAAACGCAATCGAATGCCGCCCGCTTCGCTCACGAAATTTGAGGCATCTAAATTGACAATCACATCGCCGTTCTCACCTGCGTCTCCCAAGTGCAAATGGGCGCCTGTCACTTGCGGAATACCATCGTCATCCGCTTCGACCTCCAACCCGGTGACGAACAAGTCGATCGAGAATGTGTTGCTCGCTGGGTCATAATTAAATGTGGCATCGCCGCTCGCCGCAGTCGTCACTGGCGGATTCTCTTGCGCACCGGTCAGCGAGACACTCGCTGCAGCCGCGGCCGAGTTTTCGCTGATGGTTGAATCAATAATGTTGACGACACCACCGTCATTAAACAACGCACCACCACCAGAGTTTGCACCGCTGCCCGTCGCCACGTTGTTGGTCAATGTCACCGAGTCGAGAGATAGAGTTTGACCCGAGGAGACAAAGATTGCTCCGCCCCGCTCGGCGATCCCATCGCTAAGCGTTAGACCTTCGAGCGAAACCGTCGTCACTTCCTCCGCATCACCCCCATTGATTGTGAAGATTCGCGAAGCATCACCACCGCTGATTGCTTGAGCCGACGCAGCACCCAGAGAGATGCTCAGCGAATCAGTAATCGCTAACTCGCTCCCGAGTGTGATGATGGAAAGCCCATCTGCGAAGGTAATCGTATCGATGACTCCTGGCCCTGTCTCGCCAGCAACCGTGTCCGCATTCACAGCCGCGTTCGTGTTGGCCGCCTGAATTGCTTCACGCAAACTCACCATGCCATCTTCCGCCACGACATCATCCGCTGTGTTAACGACATACGCCGCCAAGACTCGTCGTTGCTCTAAAGATTCTCCGAGCAATTGACGTATGTGCGAACGTCGCGTGGCTGATTTTCGACCATCCTGCTGCCGCACACGTCTCCGACCAGAACGAAAACTACTAAGGTGCATTGAACGAAAATCAAACATGATGAGAACTCCAAAGATTCGAGCACAAGGTAATAAATATCAATTAAGTCAATCCACACGAATATCGCAGGCTGCACAATCACAATCGCTTTGCTCGACGCAAACGGCATACCGATTGCTTTGATGAATCCCTTTCAAGCATGAGCCGCTTCCTCACCCCTCTCCTTCATCGTTCTCGCCAAAAAAGTCGGTGATGCGAGCTAGAGAATCAGGCGAGCGACGCCACCAGCGCACACTCAGGAAATACCTATGTTGACTGGAAAACCAAAGCGTCTACTCGCCGCTTCGCTCTTGCTAATGCGATTGGGCGTCGGTCTGGTGTTTGTCATTTGGACAATCGACAAGTCCTTTACTTCCTCGCTGGTTTCCTAAAAAGGATCTCCTATCTGATCGTCTTCACACTGCACGCGATCTCGACGCTCAGTTCCTGTACCAAGTTTTTCGATCCGTGGACCGAACCAAATCTTTTATTCCTCGCAGCGATTCCCATGCTGGCGGCATGCTGGACACTGTGGTCGCTACGCGAATACGACACCATTGCGTTGGTCGATAACTACCGAACGAAACGAAGTGGGTTGCTAGGCAAAATAACCGGCTAGTCTTACGCACCTCAACGCTGTCAGTAGCTTAGCTTTCGCACAGGACCAAGCCGCCAACCAGGGTACATCTGTTGAACCCTGAATTCAGCTTCTAAGCTGTCTCGTGCTGACACGACGACCGCTCGCGGATAGCCATATGCAGTGTTTGGCAAGAGCGTCACTTCCCAGACATCCGTGATTCCCGTCGCCACTTGCAATAAACCAAGTTCGAGGACCTTCAATTCCCGCTGCCGAACAGCTTCTTGCACCCGCAATCGTTGGTAGCTATCGAGCACCAATCGTTCGCGTGACTGCGTTGCATAACGATCTTCTTCAGAGATATCTTCAGCTTGCGCTGCCTTCCAACGGGCAAAATTCGGTGCAATCTCCCGAGCGTCTGACGACGTCAAGAGCGCCAGCGGAATAGTGATCGCGCCACCTTCATCAAGTTGCAATTGAATGCCTTCGACGACGTATTCAAACGGCCCACCCCCTCCGTCGGCAAGATGCCGTTCGAGCTTCTCCAAATCTTCAATGGGCTTGCCGTCGACAGCGGACACCACGCTTGGAATGACTTTGGCGTAGGCCGTTGGCAAAGCATTGAGTTTATATTCGTTGACCCATAGTTCTCCACGCTCCCGTCGCACGATCATCTGCTGGGAACCAAAGCCCGTGAGCTCACCCTCTATCACCGATCCATCTTGAAGATGCCAACGCGAAAGGGCTTTCAGCGGTTTCTCTACGCCATCAGCACCTGTTGCTTCTGAAGCGAGATGTTCCTTCACATACTCTCGATCTGCTGGCGACAATTGCTCAATCAGCAAAATCTCCAGTTCACCATTTTGTTTCTCAAGCACGACCAAGCTGTCATCGGATGTCACTAATTCGGCCGTCACCGAGTAAACACCACTGACATCCTGCCACTTCCGCATCTCCGCCATCGCAAACGCCGGAACGATGGCGATGGATGCCAGAAACGCGAGTCGCAGCATGCAGTTTTGTGTGAACATAGTATGAAACCGATTAACAATTGGGTTTGCTTCGATGAGTGAACCTGGTGACAAGCCATCTGCAACGCGTGTGCCAACCATCTGCTGCCCTGAGAAACGATCAGCCCTACTGATGGATACTCTTTTCACTGACGGCCCTGTTGATCGCCGTGGCAGACGGAGTCAGCGCAGCGGGCATCGACTCAGAGAAATCCCCCTCATCGAATTCGGGTTTCTTCCCCCGAATCGCAGGCGCGCAGTTTGCAAGACATCACGCGAAAGTTTTGTCCGCGCGTCGCGGACAGGTTTCTACCCTTAACACTCAATCAATTCAGAATGGAGATTGTTCAGTGCCTCACTCTACCCGGTCGCGTCTCACCGTGTCCCGCACCTTTCAACAGTGGCTCAAGCCCCATCAATGTTCCATCATGGCGATTGCCATCGCATTAGTGATGTGCCATTTCACAACAACTGCCGTGGGCGATGAGTCCAACCAAAAGAAAGCTGACAAACAGAATGCCGCGAACTCAACCAGCTCGTCGGATGAATATGACCCAGGCGAATCGCCACAACTGGGAGTCATCATTGGCTCCTGTCCTGGCGCGGCCGTATGTGTGCTCGATACCGTCTGGGGAAGTCCTGCTGATGAAGCAGGTAACGTTCATGGCGAAGCAACCATGACAGTGGCCGCATCGAACCTCGGAGCCGAGATTCTGTATTTCGACCAGAACTTTACGACCGCAAGTCGGACATGATGTATTGAAACGGACTTGATTCATACCAGCGCCCCACTCTCTCACTTACTCTCTCACTTACAATTTGATTTTGGTTTTGAACAACAACTCTATTATCAGGCGGAGGAGCAAACCACTGCATCGTCGGTTACTCCAGGATGGCCACTCTCTCTTTGAAACTTTTTGATGTATTTAATTCGAGTAAACCCGACAATCATCGATGTTAAGTTAGTCACGAATTATTACGAACGATCGACCAGGGACTATCAGCGAATCCCGAATCTCTCAGTGGGGAAAACCCCCATCTCAAAGCTCATTGCATGGCACCATTGCTTGTTTCGTACCCCTGCATTGTTTCGCACGCCTGCACCGAGAAAGAATCCGGTGTGTTGCTAGCACTCCTTGGTACATCATCTGCACGGAGTGATGAATGCTTTCAATCGAAGCGAAACACTCGATTCCAATCTCAATCTCAATGCAGAGCCATGACCCCTCAAATTCAAACCGTTCACGGAGTTACTCATCCCGTCGTTAAGCAAGTTGTCGAGCCAGAAGACTCGCACGACCAGAATCGAACTTCGACACAGCTTTACCGAGACGAAACCGCAGAACGACTAGACCGACACAACCAGAAAGCTAAGCAACAACCAGAGAAACAATCCTAAGCGATTAGGACCTGTGGG
The DNA here is from genome assembly GCA_041740155.1 of Rhodopirellula sp. Lineage (GTDB taxonomy): Bacteria > Planctomycetota > Planctomycetia > Pirellulales > Pirellulaceae > Rhodopirellula. Next base: position 7,194 of record JBGSMN010000094.1, on the reverse strand, counting down.
TTAAACACGGGTTATCATTGAAAGCGTGCAGATGGTGTCGCTAAAATCTGCGTTCACTGTGAGGCTTCCGCGTTCGCTGTGAGGCTTCCGGAAGAGCAGTTAATGAAAAACAAAAAAACGTCGCAGCCGGTTTGACTGCGACGTTCATGTATTGCCACACAGCAACTGGAATTAAGATTCTTTATTCTTTCGATCGTCTTCCAGTTTCTTGGCGAGCTGCTTGCATTTCTCCAGGTGTTGCTCAACCTTTTGGCTAGCTTCCTGGGCAATTTGCTGCAACTCTTGGGGACCAGCGCTCTCGATCGCCTTGAGTTCAGCCAGCATCATGGTGTGGGCCACACATTGTTGACCGAGAAATGCCATGTTGAAGTCTTGGCCCTCATATTTGCCGAGCATTTCTTTCGTCATCTCCAAGGCGTTTTCACAGGCTTGCTCAGAGATTTTAGTCAGTTCCTTCGGGACGGTTGGCGATTGGCTGCTAGTCAGCGTTTGACCAGTCTGCCTGTTCCCGCTCGTTGCATTCTGCGAGCCTTGCGCATTCTGAGAGTTTTGCTGCATCTTGCTACTCTCATCGTGTTTACCAGCCATCTTCTGTAGCTTTTGATTCAAAGCTTGATGGTCTTGGACAATCGTTTTCGTGAGTTGCTTGACGTCTTCGTTATCCGTCTTTTCCATGGCCATTTTGGCTAATTCTATCTCAGCTTCGTTGGCTTTGTGCAGTTTCTGTACGATCGCTTCTTTCAGCGTTAGGCCTTGCTGGTTGTTGCCATCAGTCGTGACGCGACGAGCCTCGTAGCGATCCTCTTGACCGGTTTGCGTACCGAGCGGTTGACCATCGATCTGGACTGGCTGTCCAGGAAGTGGTGCTGGCTGACTAGGTGTGCCTGGAATCACATCGGTTTGAGGTAGAGTGACTTGCTGAGCTTGACCAGCCGAAAGCCCACAAAGTGAGGCGATCGCAAACGCAGCGACGATGAAACGAATCTTCGACATTGAGGTATCTCCGTAAATCGGAAGGGAGGGGATGCGATGCAACAACAGCGTTGCAACCACTCCCTGTTCATGGTGCATGTCTCGTGCCCAATGTTTATTGACAGTGTCTGCTTCCATTGATTGATCGATCCAGAGACAGAAGATCGGCACACGTCATTTCAATCAACGAAACGGAGGCATGGATGTCTGCCATCACTGTTCCGGGATTTGGCACATCGCTTGCTCAACGCTTGCTCAACGTTCGTGCTCAGTCGTAGCTTCGCTGCTACCTTATCTTCATTCTTTGAATTGACTAACGAACGATTGATTCATTCATTCCGACTTTGAGCGAGACTAGCAAGCGATGCGTTATCATCTCCTGGCCGCCGACTATGATGGCACGCTTGCAAAAGATGGACACGTCGACGAATCGACCATCAATGCCCTGCGACGCCTTCGCGACTCCGGTCGCAAGCTTGTTCTTGTCACTGGCCGACGACTCGAACCGGTGCTCGACTTGTTTCCCGACATTTCGCTGTTCAACCGAATCATCGCGGAGAATGGCGCCTTATTGTTCAATCCGACGACGGGCGAAGAAACATTGTTGGCCGACCCGCCACCGCCCGAGTTCGCCAATGAACTGCGTCGGCGAGGCGTCGATCGCTTGGAAACTGGACGGTGCATCGTCGCAACTTGGCAACCGTTTGAAACCATCTCGCTGGAAGTGATCCACGAGTTTGCAATCGATTTGCAGATTATCTTTAACAAAGATGCCGTGATGCTGCTTCCAAGTGGCGTCAACAAAGCGTTTGGATTAGCAAAAGCGCTAACGCAATTGGGCTATTCCCCGCATAATGTGGTCGCGGTCGGCGATGCGGAGAACGATGAAGCGATGATGCGCTCGTGTGGCGTCGCGGTGGCGGTGGACAACGCCTTGCCGCGAGTCAAAGAAATGGCGGACATCGTTCTACGTCATGCTCGCGGGAAAGGCGTCGAAGAACTGATCGAACGAATGCTCGATGACGATCTTTGGGAACTACGCGAGCAACCTGACCGACGGATTGTCTTCGGTAGTACGCTTGATGGAAAGCCGTTCTCGATCCCCAGCTACGGTGACAGCGTCTTGGTCACGGGCGGACCTGGCGGCGGGAAGAGCAAACTGGCGATTAGCGTCATGGAATCACTAACGCGGCGCGGCGAGCAGTGCTGTGTCATCGACCCCGAAGGCGACTATCGCGGCTTGGAAGGTTCGATCACATTGGGTACCGCAGACCGAGCACCGGAAATCGAAGAAGTGGTCGGGGTTTTGGAGCAGCCCGACGATCACTGCATTGTGAGTTTCTTCAGCATCGACAAGCAGGATCGCCCCGATTACTTCAACCGTCTTTTTCGCGCCCTTGCAGAGCTTCGCAGTCGCATGGGTCGACCACACTGGATCATCGTCGATGAAGCCCACTACGCTGCGCCGAAAGACTGGCAACCGGCTAGAATGTGGAGCGGTGATGAGCTCGCTGGTATCATTTTCATCACTGCTTATCACGATCAATTCTCGACCGCCGTTCTAGAGCACGTCAATTGGATCATCTCAATCGCCGAACAACCTGATGAAGCGATTCGCCAGTGTTGTGAATTGATGTACGAACGGCTGCCTGAGTTCCACCCGCCCGAGGACCACCGCCCGCACCGGGCGTTGGCTTGGCGACGTGGCGACGAGCGTCCGACGTGGTTCAGCCGACTCGCCCCGCGATCCGATGGACAGCGACATCAGCACAGCTACTACGAAGGCCAAATGGACGAAGAAATCCAATTTGTCTTTCGAGGTCAAAACAAAGAACTTTCTCTGTCTACAGCCAATTTGAAAGAGTTCATCAAAACCGCAGAGGGTGTCGATGATGGAACGTGGATTTTCCATCTCCGCCAACACGATTACTCGACATGGTTTCGCGACATCATCAAGGACGAAGAATTAGCCGTCGAGATTGAAGACATCGAGCGGACACAGGATTTATCTGCGAAGAAAAGTCGTAAATTGATCATCGGTCATATTCACGCTCGCTTCAAACCGCAGTGGTGAACCGTGCCAACTTTAAACGATAACCTGCTCGAACAAGTCCGCTTCGCCGACGTGTTGGACATCGCGGTTGTCTCCGTCCTGCTGTACATCGTGCTTGTTTGGCTAAGGAATCGTGCATCGAGATCGTTAGGGCTAGTCTCCGTAGCTCTGGTGTTGCTTTTTGCCATTGCTCGTTGGCTGGACCTGTACTTGACCACAATGGTTTTCCACTATGGTACGGTCGGCATCATGTTAGCAATGGTCGTCGTCTTTCAACACGATATCCGGCACGGGCTGGAGCGACTGGCGTCTTCGCGTTGGTTTCGCCTGACGGCCACCGACGATCCCCCGCGACGCCTCGTCGACACGATCGCCGAATCGATCGCTGAGATGGCCCAGGAGCGTATCGGTGCATTGATCGTCTTTCCCGGTCGTGAACCACTGGATCGGTTCCTTCGCGGAGGCGTGCCTGTCGATGCCATGTTCAGTCAACAATTACTGTTGAGCATTTTTCATCCAAAGTCCCCTGGTCACGATGGGGCCATACTTATTGAGTGCAATCGCATCGCGATGCTTGGTGTGCACTTGCCGCTGACGACTCAAGTTGACAAGGTCCACGATTGCGGTACCCGACATGCTGCTGCACTAGGACTGGCCGAATGCTGTGATGCGTTGATCATTGCTGTCTCCGAAGAACGCGGTACAGTCACGGTTGCCCAGAATGGCAACTTGACGGAAGTCGATCCGGCGAATCTAGCAGTTCAGCTTCGTCGCTACTTTGATTCGCAAAACGGCGTGGTCGACACCAACATGGAACACCGCCTGGCGGACTGGGCGACAAGGTTTACTGCGCTGGCAGCAGCTATCTCGCTCTGGTTCGCGTTTGCCTTTCATACCGATGTCGTTCAGCGAACCTACGTGGTACCCATCGAGTTCCGCAACTTGCCCGTAGACTTTGAAATCGACCAGCCGCAACCGTCTTACGTCGAGGCGACACTTTCAGGGCCAGAGCAGGCGTTCGCCATGCTCGATCCCGCCCGCCTTGCCGTTTCCTTAGAAATCGGGGAGGAGCAAGACAAATATGTCTTCCGCTGGAAGACAGCGGAAACTCTGAAAAACGTGCCGACGGAGTTGACCATTGAGAGTATTACTCCTGCCGAGATTGTTGTCGGGTTACGCCCCAAACGGAGCGGTGCTCGCAACGGCGTACGAACTCGCCAAAGCGAATCGAGACCATACGAACTCAGCAAAAAGCGCGTCGAGTAAACTCAATTGTTTAAAAGCTGCTTCTGCAAAGGCTTGATTATCAACCAGAATGGTCCCGCAGCGTCCAAAGCACGCTGCTTAACTCACCAGACCTACGGTGGTTATCAAAAGCTAAGTCGAAAAATACATGCCAAAGGCGGTTGACGGGATTTGCATTAAGTTTGGCACAACAATCGCTTAGTGAAGTGATAGGTGGCTTCCGACGAGAAGTGATTAATCACTCTCGCGAAGTTCTATCACTTTTCATCTCTGGAGATCGCCATGTTAGGCTGGGCTTTGACTTTTCTGATTATCGCGTTGATTGCCGGTGTACTTGGTTTCGGCGTCGTCGCAGGCACCGCCGCCAGCATCGCGAAGATCCTGTTCATCGTGTTCTTGGTGTTATTCGTGATTGGATTGGTCATGGGCCGCCGCGGGCCTGTTGTCTGAGGTTCCCGCAATGGCTGAATGGACAGACAAAGACGAACGCCAGTACGAGCACATTAAAGAAAGTGAACTCGAGCGAGGGAAGTCAAATGAAGTTGCACAAGAGGTCGCTGCTCGGACGGTCAACAAGCAGCGTCGTAACGAGGGGCGAACGCCTAACTCGGCGACGCAGGGTACCGGAAATCCAAATACTTCGCTCGAAGACCGCACAGTTGATGACTTGCGTAATCGCGCCGCCGAGTTGAACATCACCGGTCGTACGAAGATGAGGAAAGCTGAGTTAATCAACGAAATTCGGCACTCGAGTTCCTAAACTTCATCAGACTGATGCACCTCACCACTTGACTATCGGAGCTTGGCGATGCGGCAATTGCCTTTCTTCAACAACGATCATTGCGCCGTCTGTGACGCAATACTCGATGAATCTGGCCGACACCGTTCACCGTGAGCGATTGCTAGTGACCGAAAAGCCAGGCATGCTCATTCGCTATGCAACAAGCCTCGAAAAACCGTGACCCCTAGAACACGGGTCAAACTGCCGACCCAATCATCTACTCTCTCTGCATTCCATGTTTCGTAAAACTCCCAGACGCACTTTCCATGAGTCAAATTCAAACCCTTGTGTCCACTGAAAAACACATTGAAGGCATGGGGCCAATTATTCTTGAAACCGGTGTTGCTTTCCGCGTCTGGGCACCCCATGCTGATCACGCTTGTGTCGTTGGTGACTTCAACGACTGGAACGTGAACGCCAATCCAATGCAACGTGAGGACGGCGGCAACTGGTTTGCCGTTATCGAACACGCAAAACTTGGCGATCAATACAAATACGAGTTCACTAAAGGCGAAAAATCGTTCCAGCGAATTGACCCACGCGTCCGCGAAGTCACCAATAGCGTGGGCAATGGCGTCATTCACGACCCGCACTTCGATTGGCAGGGCGATGACTTTACGATGCCATCCTGGAACGAATTGGTCATCTACGAGACGCATATCGGCTCGTTTTATCGCGGCCACAAGGACTCCATCGGCACATTCGAGCATTTCACCAAGAAGTTCGACCATCTGAAGAACTTGGGCATCAACGCGTTGCAAATAATGCCGATTGCAGAATTCGCTGGCGATCTGTCCTGGGGTTACAACCCAGCTCATCCGTATGCAATCGAATCGGCATACGGCGGAGCGATCGGGTTCAAAAACTTCGTTCGCCAAGCCCACCAAGCGGGATTCGCTGTGATTTTAGACGTCGTTTACAACCATTTCGGTCCCAGCGACTTGGATCTCTGGCGGTTCGACGGTTGGAGCGAAAATGACAAAGGAGGTATCTACTTTTACAACGACCATCGCAGCCAAACGCCGTGGGGTGATACACGGCCTGACTACGGACGTGGCGAGGTGCGCGCCTACATTCGCGACAACGCGATGATGTGGTTAGAAGATTATCACGTCGACGGCTTGCGGTATGACATGACGCTCTATATTCGCAGCATCGACGCCAGCGGGACGCAGGAAATCCCAGAGGGCTGGGGGCTGACCCAGTGGCTTAACCGCGAAATTCGTCAATACAAATCCTCGGCTATCACCATCGCAGAAGACTTGCAGAATAATCCTTACTTGACAAAGTCGGACAGCCAAGGCGGTGCCGGTTTCGCAACTCAATGGGATGCGAAGTTTGTGCACCCCATTCGCGACGTGATCACGCAGGCAGACGACACAAGTCGTGATATGAACAAGGTCCGTGACGCATTGTGTCATTGCTATAACGGCGATGCGTTTCAACGGGTTGTTTACGTCGAATCGCATGACGAAGTCGCCAATGGCAAATCACGAGTCCCCAGCGAAGTCGACGAAGCTGATCCCGGCAACTGGTACGCTCAAAAGCGGGCCACGTTGGGTCTTGCGCTAACGCTCACCGCACCGGGAATCCCCATGTTATTCCAAGGCCAAGAGTTTCTGGAGGATGGCTGGTTTCAAGACACCGAGGAACTGGATTGGGACAAAGCGAACAAGCATGCTGGGATCATCGAATTGACAAGCGAACTGGTGCGTTTACGTTTAAACCAAGACGGCAACACAAAAGGTTTGACAGGGCAACATGTCGATGTCTTTCACATCAACCACAGCGGCAAGGTTGTGGCCTTCAAACGCTGGTTCGATGGTGGTGTGGGCGACGAGTGCGTGATCATTGTCAACTTCGCCAATCAACACTACGAACAATACGAATTTGGATTGCCTAGAGCGGGCAAGTGGAAGCGTCGCTTTAGCAGCGATCACACTGCCTACAGCGACGATTTCGGCGGCAACGCCAGCGGTGACATCGACGCGATCGAAGAAGCCTATGATGGGCAACCGAACTCCGGCCGGATCGAACTTCCACCTTATACCTCGCTCATCTATTCGCAGGACCGTTGACTTTCTCGCAGATGGGGGCTTCGATCGGGGAATCAATCGCAGGCATTGCCGTGTTCGCTCACTCA
>JBGSMN010000047.1:0-10300 GCA_041740155.1 Rhodopirellula sp. | reverse complement strand
AGGAATCTGGGACGAGTTGGAATTGCCTCCTGGTGAATCACGCACTTTGACTCTGAGTGTAATCGTTGACGCTGGTTTGGCGGGCAGTTTACTGACCAACGTGGTGACCGTGAGCGGAGATCAAGACGATCCCGATTCGAGTAACGACCGTGTCGAGCTACCCGTCACCGTCAACAGTGTCGATTTATCCGCAAAAAAAGATGCCAGCAACGATACCCCGATCGTTGGCGATGCGGTGACTTTCGAGATTGAAGTCACGAACGCGGCGACTTCCAACGCAGTTGCGACCGGAGTGACGCTGAATGATGTCCTTCCACCAGGACTGACGTTTGTTTCTGCGAGCGACGGTGGAGTTTACGACGCACTGACTCGCACGATCACTTGGAATCTGCCCGATATAGCGATCGGCGATTCACAATTGATCTCGTTGGTTGCCACGGTAGACTCCGCAGATACACCACTGACCAACCTGGCGCGAGTGACCCCACAAGAGACTGATCCCGATCCGACTAATAACGAATCCACCACAACCATTACTCCGATCGTAGCGACGGCGGATTTGGCGGTGACGAAAGAAGCTGACAACAATGCGCCCATCGAAGGCACGCAAGTCGTCTATACGATCGTCGCCAGCAACCTGGGAGGTTCAATTGATTCGGCAACTGGCGTGACGGTGACCGATGTGCTGCCCGCAGGCGTGACCTTCGTTTCCGCTGGCCCAGATGACGGCAGCTTTGATGAGGTCACAGGTGTGTGGACGATCGGCGATCTACCGAAAGGCACATCGCAAACACTGACGTTGATGGTCACTGTCAATGTTGGTACCGCAGGCACTACGGTTACTAACACAGCGGTGATAGGTGGCGACCAAGCTGACCCTAATCGCGGCAATAATGAGTCGACGAAAACGATCGTTCCTGTTCCGGCCCCGCCACTCCCATCGGCGAATTTGGCGGTCACGAAAATGGTCAGCGATGTTGCACCGATCGAAGGCACCCAAGTCACCTACACGATCATCGCCAGCAATATGGCGAACTCGACTAGTTCAGCCACCGGCGTGACCGTGACGGATGTCTTGCCCAGCGGCGTGACATTCGTTTCCGCTGATCCCAATGACGGTAGCTTTGATCCGATCACAGGCGTATGGACAATTGGCGATCTGCCGCAAGGCACATCGCGAACGCTCGTCCTCACCGTTTCGGTCAATGGCGGCACTGCAGGTAGGCCCATCACGAACACGGCTGTGATCGACGGTGATCAGCCCGATCCTGATATGACCAACAATACGGACACTGAAACTGCGATCCCCGCACCGATCCCAGTGCAAGCGGTGCAGTTTCTAGCACCACTGAGTGTCTTTCGCGCCAGCACCCCCGTGCTCCCTGCGGCTTCGCAAATCGCACTGCTCGGTTATGTCTGGCACGACGCCAATGCTGACGGAGTCTGGGACGCGACCGAAGTGGGTGTCGATGGAGTAACTGTCAGTCTGTTTCAAAACGGCGTTCTCTTTGGCACCGCACAAACTCGCTCGCTCGATGTTGATGGCAATGGTGTGATTGATCCGGCGACTGAGACAGGTGTCTATTTTTTCGCGAGCGGTGAGTCTGAAATTCCTGACGGAACTTACACCGTTCGTGTCGAACTCCCCAGCGGAGTGAACAGTTCGTTTCCTGCAGGCGGTGAATTTGAAGTCGTTGTCGACAGCAATCTACCGCTCGCACAGCGTCCAATCGGCAACCCTCGACTGCCGTCGACGATCCAGACATCTACTACCAATTTTGGCATTACCGAAGACTTCGTGCTTTCACCTGGACCGGGCCTCGGCACGATTATCGGTTACTCTTGGGCCGACGTAGACATGGATGGAGAGTGGGATGCTGGAGAGCAAGCCCGCCGTGGCGCTGAGTATTTCTTAGATCTCAACAACGACGGAGCGTTTGATCCAGAATTCGGCGAACTCTTTTCTGTCACCGACGACGAAGGACGGTATTACTTTTCAAACCTCACCCCTGATACCTACTTTGTTCGCGAGTTGAGCGTGGATCGCGACAACCCCGAAAATCCTGGCGGCGGCAGGATCCTTCTTTCGACTTTTCCTCGCGCAGAAATCAGCGAGAACCTGCCTGCACATACGGTCGTCGTGGCTGGTGGTAACGTCGTTGAAGGGACACGAGGCGTCGCTTCCGCACCGAACTTTGGAGCCAATGAACTCGGCCGGTATGTTCGTCCCGCCGATGTTTATCTCGATTGGTTGACCGAGTACCCACTACTACAAAACGCACTGACGGCCACGCAGTCGTTTACCGTATCCAATACAACAGGCAGTGCATTCGATATCACCCAAATCAACAAATTGAACCTAACCGCGACTGAAGCTGACTACATCACCGTTAAGCAAGTCACCGCAGACGGTTCGCTCATCGACCCCGTTTTGCCCTTGAGCTTAGCTGCCTCAGAATCGGTCGATTTTCTTCTGTTCTATGCACCCGTGCAAAGAGACGGGCTTAAACGCGTGCTTGCTCAACAGCCCGATTGGTTGGATTCTGCCGGCGATCGCACTACTCATACCTTTGGCACCGATGCACGTGTCGAAGTCGTGACGAATCGCGAGTTGAAGTACACCGTCAAACTGATCGGCGGGTCAACTTTCGATAGTGATATTAACTACGACGGTGTCGTGGACCGTGTTGATTTAGAAGAGCTGAACGATCTGTTATTGCGTGAGCCAGTGATTGACGAACAGTCGCGTCTGTTTGACCCTAGCAAAGACATCAACGTCCGCTGCCCTAACGGTGCCAATCAAATCACCGGCACCTGCGAGTTTCCAGTGGGCGGTCCGCCCGCTCGCGAGATATCGTTAGGCGACTTCGGTACAATTAATGTCGAAGTTGCTCAGTTGCCGCGAAGCCCGATCGCAATCGAAGTCGCGCTGCCACCGGATGTTTCAGCACCGATGACGTCGGAAGCCGCCGTTGGCGGCGAACCCATTGATATGTTGGCCAGTCATCACGCCATCGACACTTCGTTCTTCGAACTATCCTGCCCAGCGGTTCAAACCAACAGTTCGGAACCTTCGGCAGAGATGATTCTCAATGAAGAACAAGTTCCAGTTACTTCGACTCAGCAGATCATATCCGACGAGATTGCGTGGTGCGACCCGAGCGGGTTGAGTACCGAGCAGGACGATGATGAGCGACTGCGACTGATCGACGAGTTTTTTGGAATGCTCGTCTGAATGCTGATGCCTCGTTAGTGGCGACAGAACAACAATCTGTTTCACGTTGTTTCACGTTGTTTCACGTTGTTTCACGAAGTGTCACAATGAAATCTCTCTTGACTCCGCCACCGTCCATCCCGACACTCTGCGGATTCAACTTAATCCATCGACACTCTGCCAAGGATGGCAAAGGGATCGAAATGACACGGAATGTCACCAGCCGAAAATCGGCTCATCGCGTTGCCAATTCGCTTCGCTTAGAAAATCTCGAAAGCCGACGATTACTCGCCGTCGCGGCGCTGCAATCCGAACTTCTTCAAGATAACAATGGCTCACCTGGAGCGTTGATCGCCGACAACACGATCGCTGCGGGCGACACGTTTTTTCTGCGAATTACGGCACAAGAGTTCAATCCCATGAGGTTCGGACTCGGTTCCGTCGGGGTGGACGTTGTTTGGGACGCCAATTTGCTGGATGTGATCGAGGAAGATTTCAAGCTGGAGTCCGTGATCACTCCTCATTTGCCGATACTGCAAGAAGGCACACTGGATCAACAACTCGGAACGATTCAAGGTTTGGCAGGCACAGCCTTAGGATCGCTCGGTGCTGGTCGGCGAATTGGCAATGCCATCCCTGAGACGTTCGCGTTGATTCGCATGCGCGCGGGATCTGAACCAGGGGTCGCGACATTGCACCTCGAAAAAGGGCTGACCAAGACGGTGATCGCTCCCGCTACTTTGCTAGACGCACGTCACATGCGGTTCGATAGCGAGACGATCACTATCGTTGCCGCAGAGTCTGAACCAGATCCTGTGCAGGAACCCGCCAATGAACCCGCACTGATGGAATCACTCGAAGCGATAGAGGAGACCATCGCAGTTGCCCCATCAACCGAAGTGGAGGCGATGCCTGTATCAGCAGTAACGACACCGCCAGTCATGACTCAAGAGACAGCCACTGAGACGATACCGGACACCATCGCTCAAGCGTTAGCGGTTGCTCTTGAAGTCGCTCCGCCACCCGTCGCCGTACCGACACCAAGCGCGGCACCCACCATCGCCGCAGCGGTCGATAAAGTGTTGTCGTTTGATTTCAACGGTGACGGTGTGTTTGATTTTGCTGATTTCGGGCCGATCAACGTGCGGGCTGCTGTTGCAAGTCCACCGCAGGATGCTGCTGGCACCGCAGTGACATCGGCCCCCGAACAAGCAGTGAAACCGGCTGTCGTGACGCTCAATTCGTTGCACACCTGCATGGCCATTCCCGCGATGGAAAACGTGGAAGCCACAGAGGCTTGGCTCGACGCTTTCGCAGTGGCCTGGCTGGCTGACTCTGACTCACGAGCACGTCGTCGTGACGAAGCGAAACTCTTTTGACGCTGAAAACACGCAACCTCTCTCCCGCGATTTTTTCCGCCGTGAGCCTAGCATCGTCGCTGCGGAGCTATTGGGTTGTGTGCTGGTTCGCCGTGTTGCTCACGAGTGGTTGGGCGGTTGGATTGTCGAGACCGAAGCCTACCTGAGTGAGAACGACGCGGCCAGTCACAGCAGCCGCGGCCAGAAACCGGGGAACGCGTCGATGTTCGCTGGCCCTGGCACCCTGTACGTTTATCCGATTCATGCGAAATACTGTCTCAATATTGTGACAGAGGAAACCGGCGTCGGTTCGGCCGTGCTGATTCGTGCGATCGAGCCGGTGTGTGGCGTTGAGATGATGATGGAACATCGCGGCACTTCGGATCGCCTCCGGATCACGTCCGGGCCAGGCATGATTTGTCAGGCGATGCGAGTCGATCGCGGCTGTGACGGAGTGGATTTTATTGAATCTGATGAGTGGTTGATTGCGGCAGGACACGATGTTTCGCATGACGTGCGGACGTCGCCCCGGATCGGGATTCGCCAGGCCTCCGACTTGCCGCTGCGATACTTTGTCAATGCGAATTGCTATGTCAGTGGCCCTGCGGGGCTGCACTCACGTCCTCGCCGTGAAGAACTTTCTGGAAATAGTGGCTAAGAAAACCAGCGTTGCCGCGTTACTTAGATAGGCAATTTTCTTTGCCTTGACCGCCTCCTTACGCCTACACTGAAAGAGTATGGGCAGTGCGGTCTGCCGCCTCAGCAACCTTTTCCCTCTCATTGCGAGCCAGTTCGATGAAACGCAACCACTTCGTAGTTCACCTGCTATCCGTCTGCTTTGTCGCCGGGCTGGCATGGTCAAACCCGGTCTCAGGTCAAGATGTCACGATCACCATCAAAACCGAAAAGACGAGTGGCGACGAAACCGTTGCCAAACAGAGTAAGAAGAAGGCACCGTTCACAGGTGATCGTCCAGGCGTTGACGTGGCGATTCTGCTGGACACATCGAATTCCATGGATGGCTTGATCAACCAAGCCAAGAATCAATTGTGGAACATCGTGCAAGAGTTCGCCCAAGCGAAGAAGGCTGGCAAAACGCCGTTGCTACGTGTCTCAGTTTTTGAATACGGCAATACTCGGCTGCCAGCCTCCGAGGACTATATCCGCCAAGTCGTGCAGCTCACCGATGACCTCGACAAAGTCTCCGAAGCTTTTTTCGCGCTGACGACCAGTGGTGGTGACGAATACTGCGGTGCGGTGATCAACGAAGCGATCAAGCGTTTGGATTGGAACAGCGAACCGAATGCTTACAAAGCCATCTTCATCGCAGGCAATGAACCTTTCGATCAAGGCTCGGTTGACTTTCGCAAGTCATGCAAGAAAGCCATCGGTGCAGGCATTGTGGTCAACACGATTCATTGCGGCAACTACAACCAAGGGGTGAGTGGTAAATGGCAAGAAGGTGCTTCGCTCGCTGAAGGCAAATTTTTGAACATCGATCAAGACGAAAAGGTTGTTCACATTCAAGCTCCTCAAGACAAAATCATCATCGAACTCAATGCCAAGCTCAATGAAACGTATCTGTGGTATGGTGCTGAAGAAAAACGCAAGAGCTATGCTGCCAACCAAGCCGCTCAGGACTCCAATTCAGGCAGTGGTTTGAGCAGTCGCGCGGCCATCAAATCTAGTTCACTGTATCGCAACGTTGGCAGAGACCTGGTCGATACCTATGAGGAAGACCCCAGCAGTATCGCCAAATTGAAGAAAGAGGAACTACCGGCGGAGCTTCAAGACCTATCGGCTGAAGAACGTTTGCAACGGATCAAAGCGATGTCCCAACAACGAGCCGAGATCAAGGCCAAGCTCGCCGAACTCAGTCGCCAGCGACAAGAGCACGTGGACGCCGAACGCGCCAAAGCTCCCGCTGCCCCAGCCGCCGCCACTCTCGGCGATGCCTTCTCAGAAGCCATCGCAGATCAGCTTGAAAGCTCAGGATTTGAAGTGGGCGAATAACTTCCGTGTTTCTATGGACTGCTCCGACTTGTCGGAGCTTTCCATTTCAATCCCATTCGCTGAGGGTGTGGACGATGTGAGCAATGTCACGGTACGACACCAGCTCAAGAAGCGGTCAGCTCGTTAAAATTCAGCCTGACGACCGTTTCGCCAATAGAGAATTCGATCGTACGGTCGGCATTGTCAATCCGTTGTTTTATATCGCGTGCCAGCGGAGTTGAGCTACCGAAACAGTCTCGCCACGTCGATTACCAACTGACAGTTATCGCAGACGGTCACTGATACCTGATCGCGATGCTCGCTGCTTTCGTATTTGCCATTGTTCGCCAACTCCGCTGGAATGAATGTCGGCACCAAACGTTCGCGTTTCAAGCGATGCCATCGAAAACCAACTGGCTGAATAGCTTCTGAGAAAATGCTAAAAAAAATCACGTTCCCTCAAGTCACCTCGTAGCGGCAATTCATTCGGTTTAGGCAGGATGTCAGTGCCGCCCAGACATCGACTTTGCCGATGTGGCAATTTTTAGCTCGACTCAGAGAACCTGGGTGATTTCCACTCGAGCGAGATTTTACATTCCTCGTCGACAAGAGTATTGCGTTTCCCCCCTATCGGTACTAACGTGGCCATGTCGAATTGCTAGCAAACGCAAAACTGGCAAAACCCGATCATCAGGAGTAATCGCGTCCACTCAATGCGCGTGGCACAGAATCACACACACAACGGAGTGATAGTTTAGTTCCAACGTCCCGTATTCAGGATTCGCTCCGTGGATAAGCAGCCCTACTTCAATTCACCAAGACAAGCCCTCCGCCGTCCGTTGCCCGCTGTGCAGCGAAATCTTACTAACCAGAGGAAGCCTTCTCGGCAAAGGCAGTTGTTGCTCGAAATCTTGGAGCGTCGGGCAATGCTGGCTCACGATGTCATTGATGTGCTTCCTGTTCCGACATATCCAACGTCGAATCCCAATGGTTATCAAACCACCAATTACGCGAACTCGACGAGCACTTACACAGCACCCACCATTCCCTACATACCTCCGACTGATTCCTACACGCCACCTAGCAATCCGTACAAACGCATTCATGGACTGAAGTACCATGACTACAACGGTGATGGTCATCACGATGCGAACGAGCCTGGTATGGCAGGTGTCGAGTTCCGCGCCTATCACGACCACAACCGAGACGGGAAGCTCAACCAAAACGAAGTCGATCAGGGCTACGCCCACCGAACCTATTCCGGTTACGACGGAACTTTTTGGATGGACATCAATCCCGACGCTTACTATGTGATGGTCGAAATGATGCAGGATGGCTGGACGCAATCGTATCCCGCCCCAGTGCACGATTCCGTGACCACGAATCTGGTGCGCATCGTCAGTCCTGCGTATTCAGACGGGATCTCATCACCCGCAGGAGCATCCAGGCTCAGTGCCCGTGAAATCAGCATCGCAGTGTCGAGCCAAGATACGCTGACGCCTAATAGACGTGGGCTGTCGGATTTTGTATGGCTGTGGGGTCAGTTTGTTGACCATGACATCGTTCTGACCGACGCGCCTGGATCCACCGAACGTTTTGATATCACCGTGCCGCTAGGCGATACGTTCTTTAACCCACAAGGCATCGGCAACCGAAAACTCGCTTTCACACGATCTGCGTTCGATCCAGCGACAGGAATCAACACTCCGCGAGAGCAAATTAATCACACGACATCACTGCTTGATGGTTCGATGATCTATGGAGCCACCGAAACGGTTACGGATGTTCTCCGATCGTTCCAAGGTGGCGAGCTTCGCCTCGGCACGGCCCGAATGTTGCCGATTGATTCAGCAGCATCACCTAACTATCTCGCTGGTGACGAACGTGCCAACGAGAATATCGCCTTGACGGCGATGCACACGCTTTGGGTGCGCGAGCACAACCGTATCGCCGGCTCCATCAGGCAGCAAAACCCGTCGCTATCAGACGAGCAAATCTTCCTGCAAGCCCGCGCGACCGTCGTGGGCGAAATCCAGGCGATCACCTTCAACGAATGGTTGCCAGCTCTGTTGGGCAATGGAGCGATCGGTAGCTACACCGGCTATGATGCTAATGTCGATCCATCGGTCAGCAATCTGTTTGCGACAGCCGCCTTTCGTTTCGGCCACAGCATGTTGTCGCCGACTTTGCTGCGACTCAATCCCGATCAATCTCAAGCCCCTGATGGCAACATCTCTCTCAGGGCGAGCTTTGTATCACCACACGAGATCGCTCACACCGGCATTGATACGCTCTTGCAGGGTGCTGCGGCACAAGTCGCGCAAGAGATCGACCCGCTGATAATTGATGACGTCCGCAACTTCTTGTTCGGACAACCTGGCTCGGATGGATTGGATCTCGCCGCCCTGAACATCCAGCGTGGACGCGACCACGGACTCCCCGATTACAACACCGCTCGCACTCAGCTCGGGCTTTCTCGGGCCAATTCGTTTGCCGACATCACCTCCAATGTTTCAAGGCAAGTAGCATTGGCGAGCGTCTATACCTCAGTCAACGACGTCGACGTATGGGTCGGTGCGATTTCAGAAGATCATGTCCCCGGTGCCAACGTTGGAGAACTGGTGCTAGCTGTGATATCCGATCAGTTCAATCGCATCCGGTCCGGCGATCCGAATTGGTATCAGCTGAAATTCTCAGGACAGCAACTCGCTCAGTTGCAATCCACGACGCTCGCGGGCGTCATCCAACGGAATACAACAGCCCGTAACCTGCAGAGCAATGTGTTCTTTGCCGGAAACTCAGCCTCAGCGGGTAACAGCAACGGTCCAACCACGTTCGCGAACAACGTCTTCACACCCATCACAACCGTACAGACAAACACGTCACCCAATGTACTCGACCCCAACCTCCGCACCGGTCAGTACAAAATGGGAGACTACGGCTATGTCATGACTCCTGATGACACTCATGAGTACGGCCACACCTACTACTACGGGAACTATCGCAACAAGAAAGCCCACGGCTACAAGTTTGACGACTACGACAAAGACGGACATCACGATCCAAATGAACCCGGTATCTCGGGTGTCGAGATCCGGGCATACAAGGATGCCGACCACAATGGAAAACTCAGCCAGTCCGAGTATGCGGCCGGTTTTGCGCAAAAGGCAATCACCGATTACGATGGTTTATTCTGGTTCGACGTCAACCCACACGAGTACTACGTCATTGTCGAAGTCCTGCCAGATGGCTGGTACCAATCGCATCCAAGCGAGCACGACATTCTTGAAGCCAACCTGCACACCAGCTACGAAAAGCTAGGCCACTACGGCCACTTGGTCACACCCAATGACCACTACGGCTATGGGCACCAGTTCTACTTTGGCAATTATCAGCACGAACCCAAACACGGTTACAAGTTCGAGGATCTCGATCGAGATGGGATCCACGATCCCAATGAACCTGGCGTGGCCGACGTGGAAATCCGCGTCTACCGTGATAGCAACCGAGACGGCAAACTCAACCAGCCTGAGTACAACAGCGGCGCGGCATTCACGACGCTGACGGATCACTACGGTGCGTTCTGGTTCGACTATCTCGATCCCAACGAATCCTACGTGATCGTGGAAGTGCTCCCCAGCGGCTGGCATCAATCTCATCCATCCGACAGCAGGATCTTGGCAACCGGTTTAGTTACGCTAGGTGAAACGCTCGGCGACTACGGCCACTTGGTCAC
>JBGSMN010000046.1:0-1631 GCA_041740155.1 Rhodopirellula sp. | reverse complement strand
CCGTACAACGTCAATCGTACTCACGCATTCATTGTCCGTGGGCGCGATAACATGAAGACGTTGTATCGCCATTTGCACTGGAGCGATTGGCATCACAAGCATCACATCGACCACCACCTTGGCCGACTGACACAGCGCCGTTACGAGGCGCTAGTCCAAGGCAAAAACATCACCAAGGAGTCGGTCGCCGTCTATACGCCGGATCGTTGGCTCGTTGGCCAATTACCGACGAAGTCCAACATCTGTGGCCGCAAGTGGGAACAAACGCGGTTCTTCAACGACGCCAAGAATGCCGATCACTCTGATGCTCCTTTCTTCGCTGTTCTCGGACCACACCGATCCGGTACCTCGTGTGTTGCAATGGTCATGCACCACCTTGGCGTCCACATGGGCAATCAACTGGGAGGCTACGAGGCAACCGGCGGAGGCGAAGCCGTCGGCCTGGCTCAGCTCTGCGAAAAAGCGATGCGATTCCCTGCGACCGATCCCACGATCAGCGACGCACAACTGACCCAGCAGCTAAAGTCCTGGATCGTCACGCGCAAAGCCGAGGCGAACCGTGACAAAACCATTGCCGGTGCCAAGTATCCGCATCTGTGCCGTTTCGCTGAGCATCTTTACGCTGGTCTCGATTCCTCGCTGCGAATCATCAGTGTTCACCGTGACATCGAAGCTTCCATCCGCAGCCTGCAAAACCGCTCTGAAAAACATCGCGGGCAATGGTTCGCCGCCAATGACGAGCAATGCGAACAGACACAACGTAGCCTGCTCGAACATCGCGATCGCTTCATCGAGACGCATCCCGACGTGCCGGTGTTCAAGATCGAGTTCGCGGAGCTGACCACCTATCCCGAAGAAGTCATTCGCAACCTGACTGACTTCCTCGGTATCGAGCCAACCGCCGAAGAGATTCAATCAGCCATCGATCACGTCAATCCTGACCTTAGAAAGTTCGGGTGATCGTATGACAGCAAATTCAATTTCCACGGCTGACATCACTTTCTGCATCAAGACGATTCATCGTCCCTGGTCGTGCCATCGGCTTGTCGAGTCGCTGCGTGCGCACATTGACAACCCGAAGATCATCGTGGTCGACGACGGTGTGCCCGAACAACGTTTCAGTGAGTGCTATCCAGACACGGCTAACGGTTGTCACGTCATCAACCTCGACACGCACGATGTCGGTGTTGGCGTCGGTCGCAATGCCGCAGTCGACGCGGTGAAAACCGAGTTCATGTTCTTGCTCGACGACGATCATGTTGTCACGCCCAACCTCAAGCTCGATGGACTTTGCCTGCGTTTCGCCAATCTTGAAATCGACATCCTCGGCGTTCGGCAAGGCTCCGGCGGTCGACCGACGATGCTTTCGCCATTGATGAATGGCCAGCGAGTTTGGATGCATCGTGGCGAATCGAAACGTCAAGGTTTCACGGCCTGGTGCGATATGTCGTCAAACGCCTTTCTGGCTCGAGCCGATACGATCCGCACGCTTCGCTGGGACGATGAGCTCAAAACTTACGAGCACTGGGAGTTCTTTTATCGAGCGTCCCGTGTCGCCGGATTAAAGGTCGCCGTCGCCACCGATTGTTTCATTCGCCACGCCCATGTGGGCAGCAAAACCTACAACGATC
>JBGSMN010000068.1:0-3281 GCA_041740155.1 Rhodopirellula sp. | reverse complement strand
TTGCCAGATTGAACTTCGCCCGTAGCGAAAATGCCCGCAGTACGATCAATGGTTGGATTGAAGAACAGACGGCGCATAAGATCACCGATCTCATTCCAGCAGGTGCCATCACTTCGGACACGAAGCTCGTGTTAACCAACGCTGTCTATTTCCACGGCATGTGGTCTGACCCGTTCAAGAAGGAACGCACCCAAGACGAAGATTTTTATCTGACCAATACAGAAACAATCAAAGTGCCGATAATGCACCGCTGGGATGAGTTCCGGTTCAGCGCAATTGAGAACCTCAAAATGCTCGAACTTCCGTACGGCGATGGAAGTCTGTCGATGATCGTTCTTCTTCCAAATGCAGTTGACGGGCTAAGTGAACTGGAAGCAAAACTTACGTTCGAGAATCTCAATCGCTGGACCGCGAGCATCAAGCGAGAAAACGATGTGAAGATTTATCTTCCTAAGTTCAAAACGACGTCGCAGTTTGGAATGAGTAGCACGCTTAAGGCGCTGGGAATGAAATCGGCGTTTGATCCCGCGTCGGCTGACTTCTCCGGCATGACAGGCAATAAAGATCTGATGATCTCGGCGGTGATTCACAAAGCCTTCGTCGATGTGAACGAGGAAGGAACGGAAGCCGCAGCGGCCACTGGTATTATCATGGCACCGACCTCGGTCGCCATTGAGCCGAAAGAACCGCTTGTGTTCCGAGCGGATCATCCATTTATCTTTCTGATTCGAGACAATCGCAACGAAGCGATCTTGTTCCTTGGCAGAGTCACGAATCCGTTGAAGTAAGCACCTGATGATAAGCTTCTCATCCAATGAGTGTCGTCGAGGTCAAACAATCTGTCGGTACGTCAGGTTGATCCGTTCTTCGACCGCCTGCTTTGTCTTGGGGATCTCGTGCTTCCAAAACTGTTGCATCGTTCCAGCCATGATCAGTAGCGAACCGTGACTGAGAGAAAAACTCATCGTTTCTTTTGTCGTGTTGTGCTTGATGCGAAAGGTCCGCGTCGCTCCCATCGGTAAGCTCGATGGATTGCAGTGACTTCCTCACGCTCGATCCTTCTACAAATTAATGATGAAAATTAAAACGCCATGAGCGGTAATCGCCTGGTCAAGACTTCGTATGCCAATGTAGCACCGAACTGTCCAAAATAGCAGTGCGTTCATGGACGTCGGATCATTCGACTGGCTGGATGACTTTGGTTTTTCGGGGCGTCCGGTGCAATGGCGGATCAGACCATCGACGACACGACCGCGTATCAAGCGGCCATTGATGCTGCTCACCTCTAGCAGCAAGGGCGACGCGAGCGGCACGCCATTCATTCAGCTCGATTACAACGCGACGCTGAAAGGTATCGCTGTGTTACTCGTGAATCCTTATCGAGCGGTTGAATTCGGTAGACGACACGCAGGTCGGCCTTTCATTCTGCACCGGAGTTGTGCGATTCTTTCAATCCCGCCTCTTCTTGGTTCACCGCATCCGTATTGCCCGCCAGTGCAATTTGGTTGATTTTCACAATCAAACTACTGACGTCGGTATGGATGTTGATCGCTGCATGACCGAGGCGATCCTTCACGGCGACGCAGCCCGATATCGGTCTGCTTGGGTCCTGTGCGCTTGGTGGTTCGCTGCAGGATCTCGTGGCAAAGTTCAAGTTGGTGCAGATAGATCTCGGCACGGTCGCGCCACGCCGGCGGCGCGGAAACAGCGAAGTGTTGGCTTCGGAAGGTCGTGAACGGTTCGGGGGTGAGTCGAACTTCGCGATCGGAATCCATTGCCAAGACACGCCGACGCGGACGGTAAGCAGTGGGTCGCCGAGCAGGCCGAGTTCGATCTCATCAAGTGGGTTCTTGGGTAGCGACTCATTGCCCCGCATTTTGAAATCTTCGCTCCACGCGATGTCGGATTCGTGGACATTGATTTCGATGCCGGATGGATCGTTGAGTAAGCCGGCGACGCGGTATTGTTTTTCGTTTGGAAGTTTGGTCAGGATCTTCGCGAAAGCGGACGGTTCGAGTTTGCCGCCGAGAACAAATCGGTCCACTCGATCAACCCGGACGAAGCATTTGCGGGAGACGAGTTTGCGGCCGGACGTTGATTCTAATTTGTAACCAACGTGGAACAGGTCGCGGTTGGTGACGATTTCGATACCATCGCGGTAATCGACCTGGAGTTCGCCACGTGGATAGACCAACGTGAGCTGCGCGCTCTTGACTGGCGGATTATCGGGCGACAAAACAATGGGCCGTTCGTGCCAGTGACGTCCGGTGGCGGTGACGGTGGCGAGCGATTTTGTTGGTTCGGCGTCGCCGCTTCGTCTTGATTGTAGCGGTTTAATTTGTAACAGGGCGTAGCCTAACGCGATGGTGTCTTTGTCTTCGCCGACCAATGTGGTGTCGAGCGTAGTACTAGGCGTTGTGTAAAGTTCAACTCGTGTTTTATCGTCCTTCGTTTGCAGGATCGTTTCGCCTTTAACATCGTGTGAGCGGATGGCGACGTGCTGCAGATCGAGCGGCTCTCCGCGATGGACGAACTGGATCTGCAAGAGTTGCAGTTGATCGATCCACTGAATTGGCCGGCTCGCGACTCGCATCGGGGCGGAACGACAGAACACGGTTTGGCCGTTCAGCTCGCCGACGACTTCTAGTTCGTAGATGCCAGCGGGCAAGTCTGCTTTCCATCGGCCCGGCGAGTGGTTCTGCCAGGCGTGGTCCGCACGTTCAAAACGTGGATAGTCGGGATTGAAGCGCAGCGTGGTCAGTTCGAGATTGCTTTGATCGGACTGTCCGATTCCATCGATCTGAACGGAGATGACAGCAGCGGCGAGCGACGACGCGAGAGCCATCCGCGAAGCGAGGGCAAGCAAAAACAGAAACTTGATCGGTGACATGAGTTCTGAGTTGGTGACATGAGTTCTGAGTCGGCGGAATCGAAACGAAAGCGTCCAAGTTTACCCTGATCTCGCAAGCGTGCGTTTCAATCGGCGTTACTTGTTATCGGCGTCAGAATGATCGCTTTCAAATTCATCATTCCACCAATGATGATCTTCTCGACGCGAACGCTCGCTGTGGCCGTTTCGCCCGCTATCTTCACGTCGACTAAACAATCACGCGATAGCGATACCAACTGCCCGTACTTTGGAGTGCGATCGGAAAGGAAACATATTGACAGAGCATTTTACCGCAGACCACCAAACAATCCGATGGCGCTATTTGGTTTTTGCAAGTCTTTTGCCCTCGCCTAAACGGCGAGCATCGACTTGAAAGACTGCGAATCGAGAA
>JBGSMN010000055.1:0-44235 GCA_041740155.1 Rhodopirellula sp. | reverse complement strand
TCTTTGTCTCCGCTTCACTGCGGGAACAGGTGGAATCGGTCGCGATCCTGCGTGACCCTTGCACGGAAATGCTCTCTGACCATCTCCCGGTCACCGCAACAATTCGGCTGAGGGAACCTGCTGCTCGAGAATCTATCTTTGCATCAAAACCGACACTCCTGCAGGAAACCGGAGCCGGTGAAGGTCCGGCGGGGCATCCGAAACTAGGACTGCTGACAAGCGGCGAAGGAAATATCAATCAGCGTTCGCCGGCGGGGAATCAAAGCGTGTGGTTTCGCGACGCTGGATCAAACGGCCTGAGATTTGATGCCCGTATCATCACGCATGAAGTTGACCGTCCCAACGGAATCGCAATCACGACGGACAATCGATTTCTGTTTGTAACAGACAACAATAACAGCAATCGCAGCAGTGCTCGCAAGCTGTGGCGATTCAACCTGAACCCCGATGACAGCATTGACGTAGCGACACAAACGTTGATTTATGACTGGGGTTCAACACGGGGTCCGGACGGTTTGAAACTGGATATCGCTGGGAGGCTTTATGTTGCCGCCGGCCTGAATCGTCCGAATCTGCCATATGAAACGGCAGATCCGCCCACCGCTGGAATCTACGTATTTTCGCCCGCAGGAGAATTGCTGTAATTCGTGACCTTCCCCCGTGACGAAACTACGAATTGTGCCTTTGGGGGCGAGGACGGAAAAACGCGATTTGTCACTGCGGGAGGCACGTTGTGGAGTATCCGCACAACAACTCCCGGCCAGGAGTTCTGAAGCGATGGTAGGTGAGTACGTTCGGTCATGCCTCCCGTGGCGAGAGTCAATCGCAGACCAAATTCGCTATCAATAACGCGGCAACTCCCGTTCTTTCCATTGTTCTATCGTTAATACCTGTAATGATCCATCGGCAAGTTGCTCTCGGTTGGTAAGACGTTCGTAGCGCCGCTGGATCATCTCCGTGGTTCCCTTGGCCTCACCAATGTTCCACAGCCTAGCGGTCCAGTCAGCACTCGCCGTTGCCAGCCACTGTCCGTTGCTGCTCAAATCCATCGTCATAATCTCTTTCGAGTGCCAAAGCGGCGGCCCAATTTCACTGCCAATTCGCACATCCCACTGGCGAATGCTGCCATCGAAATAGCTTGCCACTATCGTTCTGCCATCGGGAGAGAACGCTGCACTCTTGACTCTCGCGTCGTGCTTCATGACTGACCCGATTTGCTGGTTCGTCAACGCGTCCCAAAGCCGGATGCTGCCATTCGCGACAGAGGTAAAATACATCGTTCCCGCAGGGTTGACGCCGACTGCCGTGATGAGACTTTCCTGTGACAGTTCGATCGGCGGTTGGTTTGACTTACGATCCGTGGAATAGATCCTTACCTTCTCATCCCACGAGCCAACAAGAAAGCGATCACCATTGGGAAAAAACGCACTTGCCGAAATCCGGTTGGCCAGCTGAATCGTTGTTCCCATCAACTCGCTTTTGACTAGATCCCAAAGCTGAACATCGCCCGCTTCGGTTCCTATCAGCAAAATCGATTGATCAGGACTGAACGCGAGACTCTTCGGCGCGGAGTCCAGTTCGATCGCCTGCGATACTGGCTCGCCTGTTTCCACGCTCCAAACTTGCACGGCATGTTCATCGGATGCGGTTGCAAATAACTTGCCGTCTTGAGAGAACGTCGCGACTTCGAACCATTTGTCGCCTGAAATCGGATCGCCTGAAATTGTGTCGCCGAGTAGCGGGCCTCCAGGGAACTTGAAAACGCGCAGTTCACCGGGCAACACGAAGGTTCCCGCAACGACGGCAGCAGAAACCGTCAATAGCGACTCCGCAGAAAGATCAAACTTTGTTGCGATGACGTTGCCATTCTTGCCTAACGGTATCTTTGCTGAGCGACCATTCGAAACCTGCCATCGCCGCAGTCCCGAGTCGCCACAACCCGTCCAGACGAACTCGTTATCCTTGGTGAAGATCGCCGCATTGATGATCGACGTATGATGCAAGGCCGATCCCACCAAATCACCCGTCGCGACATCCCAGACCCTCGCCTGCTGATCGACACATCCTGTGACTAGCCGACGTCCGTCAGGACTGAAGCTAACGTGCCCGACCATGCCAGAATGCATCAGCGGCAATCCGACCTGCTTGCCTGTACTGATATCCCACAAACGCGCCTGATGATTGAGTTCGGCGGTGGCTGCCATATTTCCGTCAGGTGAAATAGCGACATCAAGCACCGCGGAACCAAGGTCCCAAGGAACGCCCACCATCTCGCGAGTTTCAGTGTTCCAAACATTCACGTGCCCTTCCCAGTCCGATGCAAGAAGCAGGGGAGATTTAGGACAGAAGGCGATGTCTGTAATCGCTCCGGTATGGGTGAGAACTTCGTTGTCCGGCAATCGAGACTCGACGTCCCATAAACGAATCACCGCGCCGGAGGCTGTTGCCAAAACACGTTCATCCGAATGGAGGGATAACGCGACGACAACTTCATCCACCGAAATCGGATCGCCGAGTGCCTCGCCGGTGCTCGCGTTCCAATAACGGATCGTCTTGTCTTCGCTGGCTGTAATCAGACGATCGGTCATCTTACAAAATGCCATCGCCGTCACACGTTGATCATGTTTTAGTGGAGGACCAATCGGACTGTTGGTGGTCAGATCCATCAGCATGTTCGGCCCGTTGGTTGTGACCAATAGCTTGTTCCCGTCGGGGCTCAATAACAGCCCACGTATCGCTCCGTCCAACACGATCGTCGTTTCGAGCGTGTTCAACGCACCTTCCCAGCGGCCAAGCTGTGCGCGAATGGAGTAATCGAGATCAGTCGCGTCGATCGCCTGGGCCTCCACTAAGTTTTGTACCAGTGACAAGACGCCGTCAGACGGATCGTGTCGCTCGAATAGCGACAAACTTTGATCGAACGAACGACTGGCTGCCTGCCACTGTGCCTTCTTGCGAAGCTCCGTTTCACGTGTTGCCAGCTCAGATTTCTCGCTAGCCAGGTTTTCGGCAAGTTGGCGTTGTTGGTCGGCGATGTTGCGTTGTCTGCTGATCAAGACAATCGCGGTAGACAGGACGATGATGATGGCGATGGTTGCAAGCGTGACCGCACGAAACCAAGCCCCGTTATGACGTAACCATCGCGCCATTCGATCGGTTCTCGACTCGGCATAGACACTGACTGGCTCATCAGCCATCCAGCGTTCCAAATCGCTTGCCATCGCGCGAGCGGACGCATATCGGTCCTCCGGTTTTAACGCCATCGCTTTCATACAGATGGCATCGAGCGATTTAGAAATGCCCGGCAAAATGTTACTCGGTGGTGCGATGTCTCCCGACTGAATCGTCTTCACAACGTCCGCTACCGTTTTGCCCGTTACCGACACACGACCTGTCAGCACATAATAAAGCGTGGCACCGAGGCTGTAGATGTCAGCGGGCGGCCCAATGAGGTCGATCCGTCCCGCAGCTTGTTCCGGTCCCATGAATTGTAATGTCCCGATGGTCGATCCCATTCGCGTCGGCTCCACGGAGCGGCCTGAGACCGGCTGCAGCGGATCATCGGGAGTTGTTTCCTCAGCGCCGATCGGTTCAGACGAGATGTCCTTTTGGCCCAGCGGCTTGGCAAGCCCCCAATCGACGACCAGGGTTTCGCCATACGAACCCAACATGATATTTGCTGGCTTGATATCACGATGAATGATGCCTCGGCTATGTGCATATTCGATCGCTTGACAAACCGCAATGAATCGCTGAAACAATCCGCGGAGTTCCACTGAACGTTCATCGGCGGACGCAGTTGGTGCCTGATGATACTTGTCGACCACGTCTTGAAGACTTTGCCCCTTGATGAACCGCATCGCATAGTAGGGGCGGCCGTCGGGAAAGAAGCCCATTCCATAAACGGGGACGATACTCGGATGTTCGAGTCCGCCGGTCACTTCGGCTTCTAGCAAGAAACGAGCGCGTGCCGATTCGTCATCGGCATACTGAAACCGGATCTCTTTGAAAGCGACTTCGCGATTGAGTTCCAGGTCTTTGGCGACAGAGACTTTGCCGAGGCCACCTTGAGCATGGGAACGCAAGATCCTGAAACGCCTGAACGCCTCACGGTGAACCTGTCTCGCTGTTTCGAAATCGGAACGACTGGCACTGCTTGAATCAGTGTCTGGTACGACGGTTTCGATCGAGGGGACATTGCCGCGATCGGCGGGAGGACCGATCCACGTGGTGGCCCCGGTCTTTGCCTCGGTATCAATCGATGGAGACGAAGCGTCATTCGTGACCGGCAATATCGTCGCGTCGCTATCAGGATTCTCGCTGGGCATGAGTTAGGCCGTACTTCGAAGAGAGACGCGATGTGAAAGCCAAGCAAACGATTGGCTGCGCTGCTAGGAAATGCTGAGCTGACAGGAAATTTGATTTCCCACGAGCCTAGCAACAAGAGCGGCTAAATCAAGGAGTGCACCTTTAGACCGAGCACTATCATGCCTGCGGATCGCCTTTGGTATTTTCGGTAAACGCTAGCGAGAGACTATTCGCTCGTTGTATGATATCAGGTCTCCGCAAATCCCACCTGCCAACCCCAATCACATCGAGGCCCATCCCATGCTCAATCGCCGCAAATTTGTTGCGTCCACAGCCTTACTTGCTGCGTCACCTCTAATCGCACCTTCGATCGCAAGTGCCCGTTCCGCTTCCGATCGGATAACGCTGGGCTTTATCGGTGTCGGGAAACAGAGTTTGGGACATTTGAATCGGTTTCTAAGTAACCAGGATGTCGAAGTGGTTGCGGTCTGCGATGTTGTCCAAGACCGCATCGACAAGGCTACTACGACAGTGCATGAGAAGTACTCCGCACGAACCAAGAGCGGCGAATACAAAGGGTTGAAATCGTATGGAGATTTCCGCGAGTTATTGGAGCTTGATGGTCTTGATGCGGTTGTGATTGGAACACCCGATCATTGGCACGCGATCCCATGCATCTTGGCCGCGCGAGCTGGGAAGCATATCTATTGCGAGAAACCGCTAACACACAACATTGCCGAAGGCCGCACGTTGGTGAACGAAGTTGCCAAGGCCAAAGTCATCTTCCAAACGGGTAGCCAACAGCGCAGCGAGTTCGGTGGCCATTTTCGCAAGGCAGTCGAGTATATTTGGAACGGTCGCATCGGTGAACTGAAACGGATTCGCATCGGTGTCGGTGGACCGGCGAAGCCATGCGACTTGCCAACGGAAGAAATACCCAAGGGCACCAATTGGGATATGTGGGTCGGGCCAGCGCCCATGCGTGGCTACAACCAAATCCTTTGTCCGCAAGGCATTCACAACCACTTCCCTCAGTGGCGGTCGTACCAGGAGTACGCTGGTGGCGGGCTTGCTGATATGGGTGCACACCACTTTGATATCGCACAGTGGGCGATGAAGACGGACACCAGTGGTCCAATCAAGGTTATCCCGCCGTCCGATGGAAGTGCCGAGCGAGGCTTGAAGTTCGTTTACGCGAGTGGCATCGAGATGATTCACAATGAATTCGAAGGCGATGCAAAAGCCGATTGCGTGTTTGAAGGTACCAGCGGAATGCTACTCGTCAGCCGCAATGGTATTTCAACTCGACCCAGTGCCATTCTTGAAGAACCGCTTATCGATAGTGACCAACGCGTGATGCAGTCGATTAATCATCACCAGAACTGGATTGATGCGATACACAATGGAGGTGACTGTATCTGCACCGCAGAGATAGGGCATCGTTCAGCGACGATTTGTCATCTCGGCAACATCGGCTATCGCCTTGATCGAGAACTCACATGGGACCCAGTCGCTGAAACGTTTACAGGCGACAACGATGCGAACACGCACCTGTCGCGTGAACCGCGACCACAGTGGCGAGTGTAGTAAACGACAGAGTGAATTGGCCCATTGCGTCCCACCCAAAACAAACGATCGCGTTTTTGCGATCGGTTGAGAACTTGCGTTGCGAGTGCCGTTTAAAAGTCGCATCCGCCTATTCGTTACCCGTTATGGATAATTTTTGATTGAGCAACTCAAGACCAGACTGTTCAATCGAATTCGCGACGGTAATCGGTTCTGCTGCGATTACCGGATCGTGCAGAGGTTGCCAATCCGCCTGCTCTGCGACACCGATGGTTTTAGGTGAGTGCAAATCACCGAGCACCAAGTCAATGTTTTTCCACACTTCATCTTCGCTGCCACGACGCTCTGTGATCCCTTGCATCAACGGCCAGTCTGGTGTTGATGACGTTAACTCGTCCAAATCAGTTGGTTCCGATGTCGGCGCTGTCGTGCCGCTGTCAAGACTATTGAGATAGTTGATGCCTAACAGCGCGTCGAGCGCTGTGACCAAACCATCACCGCTGACATCATAAAACGCCGACGGCACACTTTGAGCAAACGCTGGGTGAGCTAAAATGGGACTATCAGAACGATTCAGTTGATTGATGATCACCAATGAATCAACCGCGCTGATGAAACGGTCTCCATTGACATCCAGCGTATTGAGCGAGTTTCGCCATGGTCTAGCACTTTCAATGAGCACTTTGGCACCGTCCTTTTCCAGTGTTTGGAAATAACGATACCCATGCAACTCACCAAAACTAATTTGCCAGCCGTCATCAAGTTCGAGTGTGTCATCTATTCCCATCCTGACGCGTAATTCACCTGCCCCAGTGATGCGTTGGACGGCGTCTGAACTGAGCCGCAGCGTGCTGTTGGCACCATCGAGGTTGATTTCCTCAAATCCGTTCAGCACGCCAGCAGCGAGACCTACCAAGTCAATCGTTTGTGAATCGCCCGTGAACCACAATTGATCATCGCCGTCACCACCAAACGCAGTCACGATCTCCCCGTTTGATAACTCCAAAACATCGTTGCCAATTCCTAACTCAACGGTAGCGGCCGTTTGTTCTGAAAGTGAAACCAGGACATGATCGTCGTCGAACGTGCCTTCAATGACCACTGGTGTGGTCGCAGAAAAGCCTCCAATGGTCACATTCCGCTGATTCAGCGACAGAAGCGTTCCGTCCATGTTGATTTGTGCGGGACCAGACTCCGGTGCAGCGAGATGATACTTAAGCGGTTCACTGCTGGACTCGACGTTCAGTCGGTAATCTTCGACTTCGCCATCATTCGCTTGACCTGTGGGCAATAACTGTCCCGTCGAACTGAGGCGGAAACGAGCATACACGACGCCTGCCGAGATGTTTGCGGGAATATTCATCGGTATTAAGTTCGCACCACCATGGACGACCAAGCTCTCGCTTCCAACACGTTCTGCAGGATCATCGAAAACACCGTTTCGGTTCCAATCGAACCAGGCGTCAAGAAAACCTGCTTCGGAAGCAATGACTTCGATGCTGGAGGTTGCTGGCGTTGGCAAAGACCGCAACGTCGTCAGCATGCGAACACCGTCTTCGTCGTCGTTCGACGAATTTTGATTGTCACCTAACGCGTCGCTGGTTGGTACGCCATCCACCTCAGCGTCGATGGATGCGCCCAGGAACAATGAGCTCAGTTGGTGCGACGCTCCGTCATCTTCAACTCGAGTTGGGTAGGAAACTGAATAGCCGCTGTCGGCTGCCAAAGGTGCATCACCGAAATCAAATCCTTGATCGACATTTCTAATTGCGATTCCTACGACGGTGACTGTGCCATTGCCTTGGGCATGTAAGCCTTTGTACGCGTTTGCACCATCGAGCATCAAGAACTCACTGCCTGGACCCACGACAACTAGCGTTCCTTCAGCGGCGGGCAGTTCGCCGTCGTTCAGTTGAATCCATACGGGTTGATGGGCAATCACATCCTGAAACAGCGATGAGTCAAATAAAATAACGCGAGGTGCGTTAGCCGCATTCGCGAGACCGATAGCTTGTCTCAAGGTGACTGAATTCGGAGCTGCCACGCTGTCATCTTCCAACGTTGTGACCATGATCGGAGGCGCTGAAATGACCAACGGCATCTGACTCGTGGCAGAGACTTGAAAATTCACAGGATTGGCCACGATCAAGTCGTCGCCACCACCGGCATCGAGAAAACCGTTGCCACTGGTAGCGACGATTAGATCACTTCCCGAACCAGCGGAGATCACGTCGTCGCCACCATTACCGTAAAACCGGTCATTGCCATAGGTGGATCCGAGAAACTCAGTTTGATCGTTTCCGAAGAAAGTGTCGTCGCCTAGCCCGCCAAACTTCCAGTCGAGAATGATGCCATCAGGTTCAAACGGGGATTTGGGATCCCTTTGGAAATAATCGTTGCCCCAGCCACCCACAAGGAAATCAATTCCCGCACCACCAGCTAAGAAATCGTCGCCTCCGCCGCCGAAAACAATATCCGTATCTTTGCCCCCATAGTAATCGTCGCCCAACTCTTCGTCCGACCCCGTCAGTTTGGCCCAGACGTCCTCGAAGAACCCGTAGATTGACTCGAACGCTGATTTAATTGATGAGACGTCGCCTACCGAAACCTTACCAATTTGACCGGCTATCTCAATGAGCTTCATCCCGACACTCAGGGCACCGCCTATTTTCAATTCGACTTCATCACCGAAGGCCACGTTCAATCCGTCGCCTCCGTTGATAGTGTCTTTGCCCTCTCCGCCAACGAGGAAATCAAAACCACTGCCACCATAGATGTGATCGTCGCCCGAGCCGCTGAGTTCAAAAGAAGGCACACCAAATGACTTCAGGATATTGCCTTGCAATAGTGCTTGCACATCAATGCCAAATCCCTCCAACGCCACCTGATCGCCGAAGATCATGTTGCCGTCTTTTCCTCCGCGTAGCTCATCGGATTCATCACCACCAATGATGAGATTGAATCCGTCGAGTCCATCGATGTTGTCACTGCTTTCATTACCAATCAGAATATCGAACGCGCCGTTGCCGCCTTTAATGGTGTCGGGGGCGTGACCGCCGACAATCAGATTTATACCGCTTCCGCCTGTTAAGATATTTTCGCCACCTGAGTTAGCCATTGTGATGCCAGAGAACATCGCTTCTAAAGCGGTGATCGCCGAGTTGTAGCTGTTCTTGACGTCTTTCAAGTCTAAGCTCACTGCGCCTGCGGCAGTCTCAAACGAGTCCCCGAAAATGATCGACGTACCAGAACCACCGGTAATGTCATCTCCACCCGAGCCACCAAAGACCAAAACGTCACCTTGGCCTGCGGTGATTGTGTCCGCTGCGCCAATAATCGGTTTTACCTGGAAGGTAAAGTTGAGCAGTTTTGATGTTCGGTAGCCTTTCAACGCTGTGACCAGATCGTCGACCGAACCGCCTACCAATTGCAGGCCGTCACCTAGAATCACGTCATCGCCAGCGCCTGGACCGCCCTTAATATTGTCGCCGCCTGGCCCACCAATCAGTATGTCGTCACCGGAACCACCTTCAATCGTATCGTCGGCCGAGCCACCCACCAGCAGATCGTTTCCGTCCCCGCCGTAGAGATACAGCGTTTCTAGCACCGGGTTGGACGTCTCCGATGTGATCACCGAATCATCACCCGCCCCGGTGATGATCACAAATGGCGACGGAAGCGTGAATTGGTTTGATCCTTTTCCAACCCACTCGACAGACAGCAAACCGCTACGGCTAATTTTCACTTCGTCGTTTCCTACGTCGCCCGAGGTCCGCAACACGGCAGTGTTGCCATCACCATCTTGAACGAAGCCGGTGAATTCCTTTAGGTTGTCTTCGTTGACGGGATGCTCATCGGTTTCAACCACGAGATTGTCAGGGTCAAGGACAACCAAGATTCGCTTCTTGTCTGGGTCCGCAAACGAACTAGCAAGGCCTAAGTCCGATGAATCGATAACGAGCTTGTGCTTTCCTTTTTTGAGCGCCTTGCTATTGGCTTCGTTGAGCAATCGAAAGGTGCTCCCGTCAAGTGCATCCGGTTCGACGGTCATCGAATAAATCACATCTTCAATGCCAGCCTGACTATTGGAACTGGCACTGACAAACTGCAACTCAAACGGCTTATCGTCTTCGTCATTGTCCGTTGGTCTGAAGATCTCGTATTCAACCAAGATTTCACTGGGCTTTAGTCCGTCCTGAGCGAAGCCGCCGACAACGTCCTTCAATTGGATGTCCAGCAGCGGCAAGAACACAATATTGTTTTCTGAGTCGTCCCCAATTTTATTATCGGGATCGACTTGAATCATTAAAAACTGAGCTTCTTGGGGAGGAGTTTCGAGGTCTTTGATGAGGGCTGAAACCGAAGCTGAGTTCCAGTGCAGCTCCAGGTCCTCGCTCAGCGATAAGGTGGCGAGTTTTGTGTTCGGATCCTCCGCTGACGTATAGAAAAGCTTTACCTCTGTGCTGGCAGTCGCGAGGCCAGCACTGGGCGGGCTCAGATGACGTCCTTTCACTTCTGCCGCAACGAGAATGCCTGCAACGTCTGGCTCAACGCTCAGCACCAAATCGGTAGGCGTATTGTCGGTGTACTGAACCACGGAAGGTGGAACATTGATCGAGATACTTCCTCCCCGATAAGGACCACTCCACTGCAAGTTTAGATTGTCCGTTGCGGGATCAAACGCTCCTGTCAGCAAATTGGCGAGTTCCGAATTGAACGGCGAGTACTCCGTGGGAGTGTCTGTTTTCTCACAGACGTTTGGAATGATGGATGTATAACTTGGGTAGTTACTGAAGGTCGCATTGCTGTTCGTTCCCTGTAAATCGCCAGAAGTGAAAGTCCCGCTCATGGTTCCTTCGTGGACAGCGAAATACGTCGAGCAGGGTCTGCCAGTGATGACGTCGGAGCCATTTCCGGTGACTCTCGCGTCGACATCGAACGTGCCAGCGATGGGACTCGTGTACTGAACAGTTCCACCCGTGACACTAATGTTGCCACTGGGAACGCGATCGATATAGGAGGGATC
Source organism: Rhodopirellula sp. (assembly GCA_041740155.1). Classification (GTDB taxonomy): domain Bacteria; phylum Planctomycetota; class Planctomycetia; order Pirellulales; family Pirellulaceae; genus Rhodopirellula. The sequence continues at coordinate 33,335 of JBGSMN010000055.1, read as the reverse complement.
CGTTTGAGAGTACACGTATGAGTACGAACCCGAAGCAGTAAACTCATCGACACGCCATGTCACGCTCAGCCCTTCCACGGCTGCTAGCAAACGACGCGATTCGAGCGACTCCAGTCTCAGCCCGAACCGACGCCGTCGGTTCTGCTTTGGCCTCGTCTTGCGAAAAAGACGATTTCCATTCCTGCGAACATGCCCTGAACCACTGCCAAAGAACTTCCGGGTCATATTAATTTACGAGTTGGAGGAGGGAATGGACTCGACGGGAACGTTCCGCCCATCGGATCACAAAGAACACTGAACTGCCTCAACTGTTGAGACTGCCCATATTGTCGCATGTATTTTATCGAGCAGGAGCGCTACTGCCAAAAAAAACCGATCGCGTGTTTGCGATCGGTTAAGAGATTGAGTTGCGAACCGGATAGCCGTGTGGTTTACACGAGGTCCTTACGTACGGCCCACACAGCGGCTTGCGTACGATCAGAAACGCCGAGCTTACGCAGGATGTGCTGCACGTGCTCTTTCACCGTTTCGTAGCTGATGCCGAGCATCTTGGCGATTTCTTTGTTGGTCAAACCAAGCGCCATTTGCCGCAATACTTCACTTTCACGCTGTGTCAAAGGCACGTCGATGTCTTGGTTCATACGCGGAGTCGCCAGTGCACCTGTGACGCGACGAAGTTCTTCGCGGGTCCAAGATTGTTCGCCAGCGAAACAAAGATTCAACGCTTCGATCAAGCGTTCGATCGGGGCTGATTTCAACACGTATCCGGCTGCACCCAGCGCTACCGCACGGGCCACATAGGTTGGATTGTCGTAACCGGAGAACAGTAAAACGGGAAGGTCGGGATGATCGAGTTTAATCCGACCGAGTGTGTTCAGGCCATCGCCGCCATCCATACGGATGTCGAGCAAAACGCAGTCAAGTTTGTTCTTCGTGACAAATTCGAGGGCTTCCGAGGCTTTCGTGGCTTCGCCAACGATTTCAATATCAGTTTCACTGAGGGCTGCACGAGTACCTAACCGCGATACGGCGTGGTCATCAACAATGAGGAGTCGCTTCGACATTTGAAGGTTCCAAAGATAAGGGGGGAGGGGGTGTCAACAGTTAGGTATACGAGTTGTGCAGTGCAAACGGTTTTGTCGATTCAACTCGAGAGCCGTTTTCCGCTCAGACTGAGCGTATACCCCTACATGGTAGCAAAGCGGCAACCATTAGTGGAGTCCGCATCTGTTTTTTTAATGAAAATCATTGAAAAATTGAGTACATCACGAACCGCTCGTATTTTGAAACATATTTTCCGCTTCGAAATCGAATCGGGGGGCACATTAACCAATTTGAGCAGCCTCCAGTACCCCCTATCAACTTCTTCTCTCGAGATAGTGCTCATTTGAATACATCGATTTGCCCTAGCCCTAGCAGTAATGGTGGATTGGTACGGTGACTGCTCTCAGTTTGGTTCTGAATGATTTTTCAACATCCGCTCATCGTAGTCGCCCGCTCTATCCTGGTATCCGCCGAACGCTTCCAGATTGCCGTTCGGAGGTAAAACGCGATTCGGAGCCTACTATTTTCGGCTCAACCGTTACAAAATCCATGTTGATCGGTCGCGAGTATGTGCGGCGTGGCTTAGATTGAGGAGTACAAGAGCGAAATCATTGGCGTGACAGACGACCGACCGGTTCGGCGCCCGCGGAGACGTAATCATCGCTGGTAACCCAACCGAACAGGAGTGAATTGATGGCAAAGGGATTGTTCACCCAAGGCATGTGCGTGTTGCTCCGCCGGCCACTGACAATGGACGAAATTTCGAATCGGCTGAAGTCGTTCGAGTTAGTTGCCCGCCAGGAATCCGATGACGAGGACGCGCCCGAGACGCTAGTTTACAATTTTCGACCTGACGTCGGTGGCCATTTGCTGGTCACGCCGACCAGTTCACGCTGGCCCGATGATATGGGCGATCCCGACGAGTCGCCTGAACGCTTTGTGGCTTGGTCACTCGGACAGTTCGGGCCGTTGGCGTTTCCCGGTGGTTTGGAACGCGCCGCCACCCAGTCGTGGGGCTGGGATGGGGCCAGCGATGCGGTCAGCGAACACACCGCCCACGTCCGCTTGCTGATCAGTTATGTGCTGGGGGCGGACGACGACGACGAAGATGAAGACGATCTGCCGCTGGTTCCGGACGATTACGATTCGATGTCGGAACTGCAAGTCCTGACTCGGGCCGTTACCGCCATTTTGGAGTCGCCTGATGCGTTGTGCTATTTCAATCCAGGCGGTGAAATTTTGCGCGATGCCAATCTCCTGCGCCAGGGACTTAACCACGCCTGGTCTCAAGAACTTCCACCACTGGAGATGTGGACGAACGTGCGGATTTTCGTAGAAGACGACGGCTGGGTGGTGATGGATACGGTCGGCAACGGCCAGTTCGATTTGCCGGACATGGAAGCGGTCTGTCGCCAGGAAGCCTATCAGCCGGGCGACATTGAGAGTTTCCTGCGTCATGCGACGTTGTACTTGCTCGCCGGAGATGAGGACGTCGGCACGGGTGACACTGCCGAGGGGCCAGGAGATATCAATTGGTCCGCGATCGAATGTGGCACGTCGCTGTCAGATCCCCCGCGACCAACCATTCGCTGGTTCCCTCTAGACCAAACCCAGCCGCCTGAACATTTCCTCGATCCAGGCGAAGAGGACGTGGACGAGGATTTTGATGAGTTCGATGAGGAAGGCGAGAGTTTTCTGGAAGATCACGAACTGCGAGGTAGCTCCTCGGACGACGATCTCGATGACTGGGAAGACGGCGAAGACCCACCGGGAAATGTACCGTTCTAACATCGTACGCATGACCGTAGCGGAAGTCGTCAAGAGTTTCATTCGTGGCGTGAGTCGAAAGTTTTGACGACTTGCGCTACGGGGATGTGCTTACAATCCCAAGTCACCAAACAGCGGCGTGCTCAGGTACCGTTCGCCTAAACTGCACATGATCGTCACGATCCGCTTGCCCTTCATCTCTGGCCGAGCGGCGACTTGAGCGGCCGCGCAGATGTTCGCACCACTGCTAATGCCTGCCACGATGCCTTCTTCTTTGGCTAATCGACGACCCCAGATAAACGCGTCTTCATCATCAATTTGCACCACGTCGTCAATGATCGACGTATCCAAATTGCCGGGAATGAATCCAGCACCGATGCCTTGGATCCGGTGTTTACCCGGCGACCCACCACTGATCACGGGCGAATGTTTTGGTTCGACCGCGAACGCTTTGAAATCGGGATTGAGTTTTTTGAGGTATCGAGCCACGCCAGTGATCGTGCCGCCGGTGCCCACGCCCGCGACGATTGCGTCGATTTGATGTCCACTGTCTTCCCAGATTTCCGGGCCAGTCGTGGATTCATGGATCGCGGGGTTAGCAGGATTTTCAAACTGCTGTGGCATGAATGAGTTGTCCGTTCGATCAACTAAATTCTGGGCTGTTTCGATCGCCCCTTTCATGCCATCACCTGCGGGCGTCAGCACTAAACTCGCGCCCATCGCACGTAACAGCGCGCGTCGCTCGACCGACATCGACTCAGGCATCGTCAGCGTTAGCTTATAACCTTTAGCGGCACACACGAACGCCAATGCAATCCCCGTGTTTCCGCTGGTCGGCTCGATGATATGCGTCGACGCATTGATTTTGCCATCACGCTCACCCGCTTCAATCATCGCCACCCCGATCCGATCTTTCACGCTATTGAGCGGCTGAAAGAACTCACACTTGGCAAACACGGTCGCACCGCCGGTCGGGATTAGACGATTGATCTGCACCATCGGTGTATCACCAATTGTGCGAGTGACGTTATTGAACGTTTTTCCACGAGGCATAAAGAGGCTCCCTTAAGGTCAGAAAGAAGAAGTCAGATTTCAGATGTCGCATGATGGCCAAAGGCCATCATGCGACCTGCCAGGTGTCGCCGGAATGGAAGAGTGCCTTCAGATCGCCTTCTCCGCGTTTGGCTTTTGCCGCTGTGACTTGATCGTTGATCTGGTCGTTGTAGGTCGCAATCCCTTCGACCGCACGCAAAACACCAATCGGCTCCGGCATCTCGGGATAACGCATCCGCGCCAGCATCATCTGGATTGACGGATTCGGGTCATGTGCGTCATGGATCAGTAAATCGTCTGCGGGCACGTCGGCCAAGTTAACCACCTCCAAGTGATTGCCTGTTAGCCGGATGCCTTTATCACTGTTGGCACCGAAGATCAACGGTTTGCCGTGTTCGAGTTCGACAACGTTATCGGCACGTTGCTTTTTCTCTTGCGCATACGCCATCGCACCATCGTTGAACACGTTGCAGTTTTGATAGACTTCCACCAGCGACGTGCCCTTGTGCTGGGCAGCAGCTATCAAGGTGTCGCCCAAGTGTTTGACGTGAGCGTCGATGCTGCGAGCAACAAACGTGGCTTCGGCAGCCAATGCCAACGACAGCGGGCTGAGCGGATGGTCGATCGAACCCATCGGCGTACTCTTGGTGATTTGTCCCTCACTGCTCGTCGGGCTGTATTGGCCTTTCGTCAGTCCGTAAATCCGGTTGTTGAATAACACAATGTTGATATCGAGGTTGCGGCGCAAACAATGAATGAAGTGATTTCCACCAATTGACAACGCATCACCGTCACCCGTGATCACCCACACCATCAATTCAGGGCGAGTTGATTTCAAACCGGTTGCGAATGTCGGTGCACGACCGTGAATGCTGTGCATGCCGTACGTGTTCATGTAATACGGGAACCTGCTGCTACAACCGATACCGCTGATGAACACCGTCTTCTCACGCGGATAGCCCAACTCGGGCAGGATTTTTCGCATTTGCGCGAGGATCGAATAGTCACCGCAACCAGGGCACCAACGAACGTCCTGATCGGAGGCGAAATCAGCGGCTTTGAGAACGGGGAGATTCATGACAAAGGTAAAACAAAAATGATTGTGAGTGAGGAAGTGTGTGGGATAGGCTTCCAGCCTGTCGAGACTGGATTGACAGGCTGGAAGCCTATCCCACGTTTTTGATGACAGGCTGGAAGCCTATCCCACATTATTAACCGACTTTGACTTGGCGATGAGTCGTTGTCTCTTGTCGCCGCTTCGTTGCATGATGCGTGATTTCATCGACCAATTCGGTTACCGAAAACGGTTTGCCTTGGACTTTGTTAATGCCAATGCAATCCACGAGATACTCTGCACGCAACAGCATTCGCAGTTGCCCTGTGTTGAGTTCCGGTACGATCACGGTTCGGAACGAACGCAACAACTCGCCGATGTTCGCTGGCAATGGATTCATATACCTAATGTGCGCGTGGCTGACGTCATGCCCCGCGTCCCGACAACGGGCAACGGCTGTCAAGCAGGCACCGTAAGTACCGCCCCACGAAACAACCAAGACATCACCGCTCGGTGCACCAAAGACGTCTTGCGCGGGAATCCGCTCAGCGATCTTGGCAACCTTAGCCGCTCGCGTGTCGGTCATGTGTTGATGGTTGGCAGGATCGTACGAAACGTTGCCAGTGCCATCTTGTTTTTCTAGACCACCGACGCGGTGCATCAGTTCCGGTGTGCCCGGAATCGCCCACGGACGCGCCAAGTTTTCATTGCGTGCGTATGGCAAGAACGGTTCACCCGATTCGCTTGCTACGGGATGGTCGCACTTGATCTTGGGCAATTCGCTGATCTCTGGAATCTTCCACGGTTCGCTACCGTTGGCGATATAACCATCCGACAGCAACATCACTGGCACCATGCATTCGACCGCAATCCGCCAAGCTTCGACCGCCATCGCGAAACAATCGCCTGGCGAACGGGGTGCCAAAATTGGCATCGGTGCTTCACCGTTGCGTCCGAACATCGCTTGCAACAAATCGCTCTGTTCCGTCTTCGTCGGCAAACCGGTGCTCGGGCCACCGCGTTGCACGTTGATGATAATCATCGGCAGTTCCAACATCACGCCGAGGCCCATGGCTTCGCCTTTGAGCGCGATACCTGGACCACTACTGGCCGTGACACCCATTGAACCGCCAAAGGCCGCACCGATCGTGGCTCCGATCGCCGAAATTTCATCTTCTGCTTGAAACGTTCGCACACCGAAGTTTTTGAACTTGGTCAGCTCGTGCAGGATGTCCGAAGCAGGCGTGATCGGATAGGTCCCGTAGAACAAATCCTTGCCGCTGACCTTCGACGCCGCGATCAAACCCCACGCGAGTGCTTGGTTGCCCATAATGTTGCGGTAGGTTCCCGGCACGAGCTTCGCTGCTTCGACTTGATAGCTTTCGCCAAAAACTTCCGTCGTCTCACCGTACGCCCAACCCGCACGCAGGGCGGCGATGTTGGCGTTCATAATATCGGGTTTCTTCGAAAACTTGTCTTCGATGAACCGCAATGTCGGATCGAGCGATCGACCGAACAACCAATAAACCAGTCCCATCGCGAAGAAGTTTTTGCAGCGGTCGGCAAACTTCGCGCTCAAGCCATACTCGCTAACCGCATCGCGGGTAAGCTGCGTCATGGCCACGCGGACGACCCGGTAAGATTCTTCGATTACGTCGGCGTCGAGCGGATTGCTTTCAACCTTGGCGAGCTTGTATTCCTTGTCGTTGAACCCGTCTTCGTTGGCAATCAAAATCCCGCCTTTACGCAGGTCGCCGATGTTCGTCACCATCGCCGCTGGGTTCATCACTACGAGGGCATCGAGCGTATCGCCCGGGGTGAAAATCTCGCGGCTGGCGAACTGCACTTGGAACCCCGAAACGCCAGCACGCGTGCCACGCGGAGCACGAATCTCGGCGGGGAAATCAGGGAACGTGGCCACGTCATTGCCCGCCAAGGCCGACGTGTTCGTTAGCTGGGTGCCGAGTAACTGCATCCCGTCGCCCGAGTCGCCGCACAATCGCACGGTAATGCCGGATACAGTTTCGACAGTTTTCTGGGTGGTCGTGGGAGTGCTGGTGTCGATCATGGAACGGGGGTAAGAAAGGCTGAAGGGGTAACACCGCGAAACACGGGTTTTCGTGACAATCGGCCTATTTGAGAGGACTCAGCGAAGCCGAAATGCGGAGCGACCGGCGCGATTGCAGGGACTTTAGGGATTCTATCGAGCGATAGCGACCGTCAAAATCACCCTAATCGTACCTTTTTTAGGGAATTGCGGCTATGGATGTTGCTCACTCCCGCGCCATTTCCCGCTCATAAATCGCCAGCGTCGTTTCAAACGTGGACTTTTCGATCCGAAATTGAGGAGCCGAATCCGTGAAATGGTTGCAGTGTTCGGACACCACCCGGTATAGAAACCGAAACAAATGTCGCGGCACCCGCAACGACTCGAACGCCACGAGCATCTTTTCATATGAGACCGTGTCTTCAAACAGATCTCGCGGCTCCGGCGTCCGACCCTCCGCGGCACACGCCATCATCCGGGCCCGCGTCAAGTCGTAGAGCGATTCGCCGGTCCACTGGAAGGAGGGAATCACGTTTTGTTTGTCCAGCCGCGCTCTTTCGTGAAAATCACGCGTTTCGCGCTCTGTGTCCCGATGCAACTCCTCGGGCAACATCATCTTGAACCCCAGCCCAGGATGCTTCAGCAGTTTATTGTCGAGCAACGGCCACACAAACCGACGCATCAATTCAGGTTTGCCGCCAGTCATGTGCGGTTCATCCACACGATCCATCAGCACGATCATGCCAGTGAACCCCAACCGTGATAGGATGCCTTGGAATTTTCGCAGCAACTCATACCGATCGTCGGTGCGATCGTAACGCGGCATCGGTTGACTCTCGAGCTCCCTGGCTGGAAATTTCATCAACACCTTGCGAACCGCACCAGTCTCACGCTTGCCCACTCGCATATGCCGATGAATCCCTGCGGCAGCGAATTGGTTTTTCATGAACCGAATCAGGTACGGCAGTTTGCCAAAGAACGCCAAGATCGGAATCAGCCACAAAAGATTCCAAGTCCGCACGCCATCTTCGTCTGCTGAATTCCAAAACAACACGCCAATCACGATCAAGACCAGGATCGACCAAACCCAAGCAAAGTAGAAATCAAGCGAGGCGGTCCAGTTATGAAAACCGAGTCGATTGCGAAGTTGTTCAAACCGACCGGTGAACGTGGATGACGTGGATTGATCATAACAAGCGGCTAGCAACAACAGATCACGGGCGTCGTTGCGATCGAGTTTCGCGACACGATCCGAGTCGATGCGATTGCCATCATCGGTCCGCAAACGACCATCGTCGCTTTTGGCCAGCACTTGATCGACGAGTTGGGTAACACCGATGCACAGAATCGCGTCCATGTGATCCCACAACCGCCACGCATCGAGAGCTTTCTCGGGTTTCCGCGCGGCCCGCTTACCGAGCCGTTCGCAGAAGTGATCGAGGAACGGATTGAAATCGTCATAACGAACGATATACACGCGCTCGTTAGGATGCTCCTCGTTGAACTGGATCAGATGCCGATCGACTTGCAAACGCATCGCCGTCTTTCCCGAGCCTTTCGGTCCAAAAATGATCGCGGTCGCTGGCTCGGTGGGGTCACCGTAGACCTTATCCCACGCCGGATGGTAGGCGTTGCGAATGCAGTGTTGTTTGAACACCGGATCGGTTTGCGCGTCCTCCTCCGCGAAAGGATTGCGGATGATTCCGTGGTGTTCTAAGAAAGACTGTGTATTCACAGGACGCTATCCATATGCCGGTATTGCAAAACGTTTTTGGTTGGTTTGAAAGAGAAAGCTCCGACAAGTCGGAGCACTCCAAGATTCACTCACCCACCGCGTTGACCATTTTCTTGAACGCATCCGCGTGAGCCGTGATCACTTCTTTTGGACCGATCAGTTTGACAAAGTACTGGCCGCGGCCAGGCGTGTCATCTTCGGGTTCGATCAAAATGGCTCCGATCATGCCGTAATTCTCACGCCGCACAACCCGGCCACCTGCGAACGGACCACCGCCCATTCGTTCAGCAAAGTCGCCTGAGATTTCGACCACGTAAACTTCCCATCCATTGCTGTCAGTTTGCGTTGTTTCGCTCGTCTTGCGGTCATCGCCACTGAACTGGCCAATCCAACGATCGACGTTCGCTTTCACGCCGCCCGTTGCCGACATCAATGTCAAGCGTGCGGTCTTGGCATCATCGCCTTCGCCCACAGTTGCCGCGAATTCGTGGTCGATGATGTTGTTTGCTTTCTGAGCCTCTTTGAATACGGACGGCACGACGAGGGTGCCGGACTCGAACACGGTCACGGTCACGGTCGCCGTTGGAGCGTCCGTTTTTTCGGTATCAGCCGGTTTCGGTTCGGCTGTCGCGGTGTCGTCAGCGAAAAGAAACGCGGGCGAGATCACAAACATTGAAATGCTCGCTAAACATGCGAGCGTGAGAACGCGTGTCAAAAAAGTACACTTCATCTTTCATACCTTCGTCAAGAGTCGATTTTGTGGGACAATTCGGTGAGATGGGAACAACAAGATAGTATCTTGACGCTGTCAAGATGAGGGGGCCAATCCGAGCAGATGCGATTGTTTGGTCCCCGAACCGCAATCTCGACCCTTGCAGAGTGTCTATAGACGAAATACCGTAGGTGCGAAAGCCATCACACGCCCTTCGCGTTGCTTTTCCTGCCCTCCCCCGAAACCCCACCTCACGAGCACCCTGATGCTGACGAAATTCTGTCTGCCGCTGCGTTCCCTCACCGCAGTGCTGCTGGCCTCCACTTTTGTGGTGGCCGCTCTGGCCACGCCAGCCCTGGCTCAGCCACCGCAAACCAACCCGAAATTCCAAATTCTCTTCGACGGCAAAACGCTCGATGGCTGGAAAGGTCTGGAGCCTTTCTGGTCCGTCGTCGACGGTTCCATCCAAGGCCAAACGACCACCGAAAACCCGCCCCGAGGCAACACGTTTTTGGTTTGGCATGGCGGTGAGGTCAGCGATTTCGAGTTCCGCTGCAAAGTCCGCTTTGAAGGCAATAACTCGGGCGTGCAATATCGCAGCGAACTTGTCGACCCAGAAAACCTTGCGCTCAAGGGATACCAAGCCGACTTGCATCCCAATCGCGAATACTTCGGCATGATCTATGGCGAAAAAACCAATCGAGGCATCATTGCCACCCGTGGCCAACATGTCATCGTCGGCAGCGATGGTAAATCAAACGTCTCCGAGAAACTCGCCGCCAACGAAACACTCGTCGATACCGATTGGAACGACCTCCGCATCATCGCCGTCGGCAATCGCTTGGTTCATCAAGTCAACGGCATCACCACAGCGATCTTGGACGATCAACACCCCGATGCCCAAGCTTCTGGCAAACTCGGACTGCAACTGCACGCTGGCCCGCCCATGAAAGTCGAGTTCCGCTCACTGCTGTTGCGGCCACTCACCGGTGCCGACGCTCAAGCAACACTCACTGCAGCCCTCAAATCGTCAGCGGAAAAGATCGCCGCCTCCGATCCCAATGCAACCTCTGATACCGCCCCCGACGCGATCAATACCAACAGCGATTGGCTATCCGCCGAACCGCGTCCCACGTGGATTTGGGCCAATAAATCCAGCACTGACCAAAAAGTTTGGTTTCGTCACAAAGTCACGCTCAAAGACAAAATCAAATCCGCGCGTCTGTACGCAACCTGCGATAACAAACTCAGTTTGACGATCAACGGCAAGTCGATTGGCAAATCCAATGGGTGGGAAAAACCTCTCGAAAAGAACATCATCAAACAACTCGTTGCCGGTGAAAACATCATCGCCGCTGAAGGCCAAAACGAAGGCGGTGTGGCTGCGTTGGTGTGCAAGATCGCGATCGAGTATCTCGACGGCTCAACCCAAACGATCGTTTCGGATAAATCGTGGAAACACAGCGAAACGGCAGCCGCTGATTGGCAAAAGCTCGCCTTTGATGATTCGGCTTGGGCGGCTTCGATCGAAGACGGCAAACTCGGCAAAGCACCGTGGAACATCCCCGGTCATAGTGGCGGCAATCAATCGGGCGGTTCCGATCCACTGAACGCGAAAAACGTGATCGTGCCGCCAGGCTTTGCAATCGAGCGTGTTTATAGCATTCCCAAAGAGCAAGGCAGTTGGGTGTCGATGGCTATCGATCCCAAAGGTCGTATCTACGCATGTGACCAAGGCGGCGAAGGTCTCTACCGATTGACGTTGCAAAACGGTTCACAACCGCAAGTCGAAAAAGTTTCTGTTGGCAATCTGGCCAACTTGTCCGCTGCTCAAGGTCTCGTGTGGGCGTTCGATAGTTTGTGGTTCCATCGCAACGGTGGCAACCTTTATCGTTTAACAGACACTGATGGCGACGACGTTCTCGATCATCAAGAAACCGTTCCTGGCGGCACCAGCGGTGGCGAACACGGCAACCATGCTGTGATCGTGACCGAAGATGGTAAAGCGATCTACATGGACGGCGGCAATCATGCCGATCGCGGCGAACTCGCGGGCAGTCGTGTGCCGACCTATTACGAAGGCTTGCTGTTGCCACGCATGTGGGATTCCAACGGCCACGCTCGCGGACTGCTCGCACCGGGCGGCTGGGTCACACGGCTGGATATCAACAACAAAACGCAAATCCTGCACGCGATCGGTTTTCGCAACCAATACGACATCACGCTGAACCGTTTCGGCGACATGTTCACTTACGATGCCGACATGGAATGGGACATGGGAACACCTTGGTACCGGCCCACGCGAATTTGCCACGTCGTCAGCGGTGCTGATTTTGGCTGGCGCAGTGGCAGTGGCAAATGGCCAGCCTATTACGAAGACAGCCTGCCACCGGTCGTCGATATCGGCCCCGGTTCACCGACGGGCGTGATCTCCGGTGCAGGAACTGGTTTTCCGACTCGCTACCAAGATGCCGTGTTCGCATTGGATTGGACATTCGGCACGATCTACGCGATTCATTTGCGTCCCGAAGGCTCCAGCTACACAGGAGAAGCTGAACCGTTTGTGTACGGCACGCCTTTGCCAGTTACCGATGCCATTGTCGGAAACGACGGTGCCTTGTATTTCGCCGTAGGTGGTCGTGGGACTGATTCCGCGTTGTTCCGTGTGACGTACATCGGCGACGAAGCCACCACGGCTCCTACCGCAGCACAACCTGAACACATCGCCGCTCGCAAATTACGACATCAACTCGAAGCTTTTCACGGTGTGAAAGATCCGCGGGCCGTCGACGTTGCTTGGCCACATTTGCCGAGCCAAGATCGTTTCATTCGCTACGCTGCTCGCATTGCGATCGAAAGCCAAGATCTGGAAAGCTGGCTTGACCGCGCTTTAAAACCTGCCGATCCACAAACTACGATCACGGCTACGGTCGCGATGGCACGTATGTCCAAGCCGCAGTACGCCGCTCCATTGATCGACAATCTGCTCGATCTCTCGCTCAGTGATTTAAGCGAGAGCCAACAGCTCGGCGCGCTTCGCGCTTATGCGTTGATTTTCACTCAGCTCGGTCAACCGACCGCTGAGCAGCGAACCAGAATTCTCGCGCATCTCGAACCGCTGATGCCGAGCCAGTATGCCAACGTGAACGTGGAATTGGTTCGCGTCTTGACGTATTTGCAAAGCGACAAGGTTGCTACTCGTGCGATGGAGTTGATCGTCAATCGAGAAGCTCCCGAAGTGCCAGATTGGGAAACGCTCGCATCGCGGAACCGGAACTACGGCGGCTCAGTTAACCAACTGCTGAAGAATCCACCACCATCGCGTGAGATCATGCTCGCGTTCATGCTGCGGAATCTCCGCCAAGGCTGGACGTTGGATCTTCGTCGCGAGTACTTCCGCTTCCTCAACGAAGCGGCGAAGGCATCGGGCGGATCGAGTTATCCTGGCTACCTGACTCGCACCCGTGACGAAGCTCTGGCAAATTGCACGGACGAACAACGCACAGCCCTCAAAGAGATCACGGGTGAAGTCTTCAACCCGCTGCCCAATTTCCCGATCCAACCAATCGTCGGCCCTGGCCGTAAATGGGATTTGGCATCGGCGGGTGCTGCCGCATCGAAAGGCAAGCCAGATTTTGAGAAAGGTCGTTCGTTGTACTTCAGTACGAAATGCGCATCATGTCACCGCTTGGCTGGTTTGGGCGGGAACATTGGGCCTGATTTAACGAGCATCCCGAGCAAGTTTGATCAGAACTATGTGATCGAAGCGATAATTGACCCCAGTAAAGTGATCTCGGATCAATACGGTTCATCGACCGTGTTGCTGGCCGATGGCACGATCTTGACGGGTCTGGTGATCAAACAGGCTGGTGGCGACATCACGTTGTACCCGATGCAGCCCGATGCGAAACCAATTGAAGTTGCTGCCGATGACATCGAAGAGATCAGCGCCTCACCGGTTTCGCAGATGCCACAGGAACTACTCGACGTACTCAACGCCGAAGAAATCCGCGACCTCACCGCTTACCTGATGAGCGGTGGCAACGCGAACGACAGACGATATCGCAAGTAGGTTGTTCGGTCGCTTTTGCATTCGAGCCTTGCCAACCGTAGCAGGCACAATCCCTTGTGCCGTTCGCCTTCACTGCGTGATACCTTTGATCGGCCAACTGCGGGCAGACTTTCGAGCGTTGCTACTATCGGAGGAGGCGGACGGCACACGGGAGTGTGCTTGCTACTATTTGTGGAGGCGGACGGCACACGGGAGTGTGCCTGCTACTATTTCTGGAGGCGAACGGCACACGGGAGTGTGCCTGCTACTCTGCTACATTTTGTAAAACTCTTCCCAGCCTGCTCGCGGTGCTGGGTCGAGTAGGTCGCTAGCGGCTTGATTGTTCGTGACTTGTTTGGTTTGGCGATCGAATTGAATCTCGCCGCCCAGACGTTGGGCAATCACGCCGAGGTTGAAGACTTGTGTCAACGGGCCGCTGACGCTGAACGGTGACCGCGATTCCTCTTCGCCTTTGCAGGCCAACAAGAAATTGGTGTAGTGATCCGAATTCTTTTTCGAGTAATCGGGCAAATCAAGCTGCGATGGTTCCGAACCGGCTTTTTCAAGTACCGACAATGTTGAGCCGTGACTGCCGCCTTTGAACGCCATGTCTCCTCCATAAATAATCTTTCCTGGTCCGCCGATGCGAACAGGTTGCACCGAGACCTTGCCGGTGTTTTTGTCTTTGACTCGTTCGCCGTACTCCGCATCAACTTCGGGTTGATTGCTCTTGCCGTCGTACCACGTCACCACGCAGGCGGGCATGTCGCCACGTGCCGGGAAGTCAAACTGAATCGTTGTGGCTTGCGGATAAACCAGCGGATTGGCGCCTTCGCGTTTGACGGCGGTGATTTTTTCAGGCAAACCGAGATCGAGGAAGCGGTGGCAGGTGTCAAGGATGTGTGGTCCCCAATCACCGAATGCACCACTACCGTAATCGAACCAGCTGCGCCATTCGGCAGGATGCAGTTTTTTGCTGAAGGGATGTACCGGAGCAGGGCCGATCCAAGTATCCCAGTCGACACCGGTGGGCATTGGTTCGGAGGGATATTCGCTCACGGTCTCGCCCCAGCCGTGCCAGCGACGGGCAGAGTTCATATGGGCGGTAATGCGTGTGACGTCCTTGATGATGCCAGCTTCTACCCAGGCTTTGAATTGGAAATAGTTACCGCCCGAGTGACCTTGGTTGCCCATCTGGGTGACGACTTTGTTGCGGGCGGCCAAGTCGATCAGGCGTTCGCATTGACCAAACGTGTGCGCCAGAGGTTTTTCGACATACACGTGTTTGCCCAATGACATGGCGAGCATCGCGACGGCGAAGTGTGAGTGATCGGCGATCGCGATCAAAACCGCGTCAATGTCATCGGCCATCGTATCGAACATTTTGCGAAAGTCCGTGAACGTCTTCGCGTTGGGATGAGCCGCTTGCGAGCCTTGCGTGTGTTTGCCGTTGAGGTCCACGTCACACAACGCCACGACGTTGCACAAACCACTCTTGACGAGATTCTGCAAATCGCCACCGCCTTGATTGCCGATCCCGACGGCGGCCAAATTCACCCGCTCGCTCGGTGGCAAATCACGTGCGGCCGCAGGGGCGGACGTGGGGCGCAGGGCGACTGCGGAAGCGGCCCCTGCGATCATGGAAGATTGAAGGAAACGACGCCGGGATGCCGTGGAGACTGGAAGGTTCATATGGTTTTTGTAAATAGCCGGTGGGAATGGTGGTAGGGAGAATGTCTCATTCTACTTCGCCGACGAACCCCAGTACACCGACAGCCGGTTTGACAGCAATGAGCGGCCAACGGATGATTATTGTCCTAAACATCGTGTTTCGCCGCACAATCGGCCCAATTGTGGCAGAATTTGGGTTCTTTCGATGCGGATGATTTTCTCGTCTGGTCACTGCTGAGTATACTCGGCGGGCCAATGCCATCTCACCCGTCCACGACCGATCCAGCGACGCCTTCGGAGTCATCCTTGCGGGGGTTCACTCCTCCATGAATGACTCCGTTACCCAAACTCCGACGCCGCCCGCGAACACGACGCAGGAATTCGTGGAATCGTTCGCGGGCAGCGAAGAAACGGCTGACGCAAAACCAGTGCCGATCGGCAAACTAGCACGTCTGAGTCGGTTTAGCTCGTTCATCCAAACGGTCGGTTTCGCGTTCGCGATTGTGGCCTTGCAGATGGCTCAGGGCATTTTGCTAGCCCGATTGTTGGGGCCACAAGGACGCGGTGAGTACGCGACGTCGGTGCTGTATGTGCAGATGTTGCTCTACATCGGCTTGTTCGGCGGTCTAGAGGTGATATGTCGTTACGCTGCCGAAGGCAAAACCGACACCGTCCGTCTGCGTCGCTCGGCGATGTGGCTGGGCATCACCACAGGAGCGCTGACGACGTTGGTCGTGCTCGCCTGCAACGCGTTCGCTCTGCCGCCCGACAAACGGTCCTTGATGTGGCTGGGTTGGTTGTGTGGTTTGAGCATGATCGGTCAACACGTGATGTTGATCATGACGGCGGTCGATCGGGGTGCGGGTAAGTTTGTCGCGTACAACATGCTGCGGTTTGTTTCGGCAGCGGCGTTCCCCGCGTTGTTGTTGGTCGCATGGATGTTTATCGAAGTCACTGTCGCGATTGCTTGTGTATTGTTCGTTGTCTCATCGTTGATTTCGATGGCAGCATGTATGTGGGGTTTGCCCAAACCGTTGACTGGGCCGAGCGAACCGCCCGTGGGTCAGTTGCTTGGCGAGAGCCGACCGTATGGGATTGCCGTGTTAGCAACGGATTTGTTTGAGCGTCTCGATCTGTTGCTGGTGATGTGGTTGGTCCCACTGGTGACGCAAGGTTTTTATGCGGCGATGGTACCGGTGGTTTATCCGCTGACGGTCATCCCCAACACCTTGGGCATTTTTTTGTTCAATGCCGGTGCGAACGAGTCACGAACCTTGACCACGCGCGACGTGCATCGCATCTTGGGCGGTTCGATCGCGATTCAAACAGTATCGACGATCGCGTTCTTGTTGCTCGTCGGGCCGCTGGTGAGTTTGGTGTACGGCGAAGAATTCAAACCAGCAGTGGAGTTTGCGCTTTGGTTAGCACCGGTGTCGGCGATCAAAGGGATCTTGCAAGGTCTCGACAGTTACGTCAAAGGCCGTGGTCGACCGTTGGCGGCGGTGCGTTGCCGAATTGTCGCGGCCTTGGTCATGCTGGTCGTCGTCGCGGTGTTGCTGCCTGCGCACGGTGCCACTGCAATTGCGATCGCAGCACTTGTTGGCCAAGTCGTGTGCTTGGTTTGGTTATCGGCGATCGTTTACTCGGATGTGTCGCAGTCGAAAAATTCCAGCGGCTGATCTTCGTTCACATCAGCGACTCGAATCGCCAGTTTACCCGCGAGAATCTTGCGGAAGTTTTTACCGACAATCTCGCCTCGCCATCCTTCCAATAACGCGGGTATGGGTGAGCCACGACGAGGCTCAAGTTCATAGGCCAGCAAATCTTTGACATCGTCGGTGTTGCCCACAATCGCAGGCGAGAGTTTGTGTTGGCGACTGATGCAAGCGATCGACGTCGATAGAAATTGGCTGAGCATCGGTGACGCTGTCCGCGATCGACCTCGTGAACGACGTGGCAAGTCGTCATCAGGCATATTCAATGCGGTTTCAATCGCACCGGCGATCGCGTCATATTGGTCTTGAAAACTTCTCCACTCGAGTCCCCGGATGTTACGAATTTTTTTCGCATCGGACGAACCAATCTTGGCCAATTCCACGATCAAATCGTCTCGCATTATCCGTCGCGGCAAGCGGTCTTTGCTCTTGGCAATTTCCTCACGCCACAGCCACAATTGGCGAACTATTTCGAGTTGTCTTGGTTTCAATCCCGAACTACCGCTGACCCGTTGCCAATTCTCCGCATCCTCGGCATGGATGACTTTGTCTTGCAGCCGCTGGGTTTCTTCGTCGACCCACGACATGCGATCGAGTTGAAGGATATCGCGTGAAATTTTCTCATACATTTCATGCAAGTTCGTGACGTCTTGCAATGCGTAGTGCAACTGCTCCGTCGTCAACGGTCGATGTCGCCAATTCGTTCGCGTCTCACCTTTGGGCAATTGGATACCAACCAAACGCTGGACGAGCGTGCCCAATGAGGCGGGGTATTCGATGCCGACAAACCCGGCGGCCAGTTGGGTGTCGAACAATCCGGCGATCGGTTTGCCCGTAAACCGATAGGCAAACCGAATCTCTTCGCGAGCGGCGTGCGCGATCACAGTCCGGCCAGGCTCGACCAGCAAATCCCAAAACGGCTGAGTGTCGCCAATCGGATAGGGGTCAATGACGGCGAGATGCTCGCCTGCAGCGACTTGGACGAGGCATAATTCCGGTCGGTAGCAGTCTTCGGAAACAAACTCGGTATCAAATCCAATGACTTTCTCACTGGAAATCCGATCGCAAAATTCAGTGAGTTGTTGGGCGGAGTTGATCGTTTCGTATTTCACCGGGATTTCCAACAATCACGCGTTTTCGGCTGGCAGTTTGATAGTAACGAAATCTACCCGCTCGCGGTGTCGAGGTGTAGGGTGCGGCGACATCTGGTAATCTCGCGAGCAAGTACATTGCAATCACTATTTCGATATCACGAAAAATTCGTGCGCCCCGAAACGACGGGGATCCCGCCTGCGAGCTTGCTGCAACAGTTACTTTAGTCTTACCGAAAGAGCCTATAATGGATCAACCTCGCCCAAACTGTGTTTGGGGAGGCTGGCCTAGCCTTCGCTACCCCGAACACCACCTCATTGGAGTACTTTTCATGCGACGCGTTGCTATCTGGTCCGCCGTTATCCTCGCAAATTGGTTCGTATCGTCTTCTGCCATCGCCGAAACCTGGGTTGATCGCTCGGGTACTTTCCGGATCGAGGCTGAGTTTGTGGGCGTGCAAGGCAAAGAGGTCGCGCTCAAGAAGTCCGATGGCAGCACTATCCGTGTACCGATCGCCAAACTCAATGACGAGAGCATCGCGCAGGCAAAGCGATTGTATGAAGCGTCGAAGGCGAAGGTGGGCGGTGGTGTGGGCCCGGACGCTGCTGGCTCGTCGCTCGGAGAGAACCCGACGTTGCAACAAACGATTGATTTCATGAACGAAGTTGCCAAGACCGCTGACCCCAGCGGCGTTTGGGAGCTCATGCCAGCCACTTACCGAAACGATATCAATGAACTCGTTCGCTTGTTCGCGCAGTCCGTCGATACCCTAACTTGGGGCGATGCCGTCGGCGTGATCGACAAACTCCATCGTCTGCTCGACGAGAAAGGTGAGTTCCTGATTAACAGCAGTCTCAATCAGAATGCGGATCAAAAAGAAAAACTAGCACTAGCGTTGAAGGAAGTCACTCCGATGCTCAAAGCAATCTTGGCCAGCGATCTGTGCGATCAATCTACCATGAAGACTTTTGACGGAGATCGTTTCATTCAAACTCAGTACCCGCCGCTGAAGGACCGAGCGATTGCGATTGCTGAGTTGGCGAAAGAGACGATTCCCCAAGCATCACAACAAGCCGGAGAGATTGAACGCTGGGAAGTTGTTTCCGAAGATGGCGATTCAGCGATCATCAAAGTCACCTCACCAACAAGGAACGAGGAAGTGGCCTGTCGTCGTGTTGGTAATCGTTGGGTTCTCGACAGTACCGCCGAAAAATGGTCCGGGGACATGGACAAGGCACGAGCCATGCTCGAGTCGCTGCAGACACCCGAAGGCAAGCAGTCGCTCGCTCAAGTTCGCCAAATGATCATGATGGGTTCGGGGATGCTCGAACCGATGTTGAAAGCGAAAACGCAAGCCGAGTTCGATCAAGCCGCCTCCGGTCTGGCTGCGATGGCAGCCATGATGATCCCCAAAGTTCCTCAACCGTAGTCGTTTTCAAAAACCCATGCGGCAGGGATGAGACGTAGCGGAAGTCGTCAAGACTTTCGTTTCTCTAGGAGACCGAAACTCTTGACGAGTTCCGCTACGGTCGAAACGAAACTCTTAACGAGTTCCGCTACGGCGAGATCCTTTGACTCTATTTGAACTCCCAATACAACCACAGCATCACGGCGATCAATCCGACTGAGAGCAGTCGTGGATCGCCCCAGCGGCTGTTGCCTGGGATCTTCAATGCCGCCCATGGTGTTTCCCAAGCGAGATCGGCACCGAACATTTTGCCGTCGGTGGAATCACGCGGCGGATCGGGTAACGCAAAGCTCAATATCACCTGCATGATGCAGCAAAATGCGCACAAGTTAAACGCCATCATCATGAACCCGCCCGGCAATTTGGTCAGCGGATTCTCTGGGAGCATCGTATTGGTAGCGAAAACGGACATGCCGACAAGCGAACCAACAATCAATGTTGTCGCAGCGGCTCGCGACGATGAACCACGCCAGAACACACCGAGCACCAACACCGCTGTGATCGGGGGTGCCATGTGTGCGACGATGTCCGCCATCCCGTTGAAAATACTTTCAAACATATTCAGCGCTGGCACGAGCGCGACCGCTAACACCAACGCGAAGCCCGCCGAGATACGGCCCACCGTCACGAGCTTGGCACCTTCGACGGATGGGCGGAATCGTTTGACGAGATCATAGCTCACAAGCGTTGAAATGGAATTCAGCGCCCCCGAGACCGTGCTCATGAGCGCCGCCATCAACGCCGCCACCAACACGCCTCGCAATCCGATCGGTAACAGCTCCGTGATCATGCTGGCGTAAATCCCTTTCGATTTCACCTTGCCATCGGCGTCCGTGATCAACGACAAATCCAACCGACCGTCGACATGCAACGCGTAGGCGAGCAAACCAGGTAAGACGAACAAGAACACGGGTAGGATTTTCAACACGCCTGCAAAGATCGGTCCTTGCCGAGCGTTGTTTTCATCTTTGGCACCGAGCACGCGCTGCACGATCGTTTGGTCGGCACACCAATACCAAATTCCGAGCACGGGATAACCGAGAATGACGGCGTACCAGGGCATTTTGTCCGCGTCCCCGTGCGGTCGCAACATCGACAGTTTCTGCATCTGACCTTTGTCGTCGAGTACCGAAAGCAGGTTCTGCCAACCGTCCCAACCTCCCGGCGTTTCCGAGTTGCCGCCGAGTTGCCAAAACGCGATTGCGGTGATCAATGCGGCGCCCACTAAAAGCACGACCGTTTGAATGCACTCGGTGACAACGACGGCCAGCAAGCCGCCGACGATCGTGTAAATCCCCGTTAACACGCACAGAACCAAGATGCTGTACATCATCGGCACGCCAATTAACTCTTCGAGAATGATGCCGCCGGTTAGCAACGCGAAGGCGATATGGATCACGATCGCTGAGACGATCGAAATTAGCGCGAGCACATCACGGCAGATGCGGTTGTATCGCCGCTCCAAAAAATCGGGCAGCGTGGCGATGGATGAGCGAATGTAAAATGGGGCAAAGAACAGCCCGAGCAACACCAGCGTGAAGCCTGCCATCCATTCAAAGTTGCCATTGAGAAGTCCAGTGTCGAAGCCGTTTTGCGCGAGGCTAACCAGGTGTAGTGTTGAGATGTTCGTCGCAAACAATGCCATCCCAATCGTTGCCCATCCGAGACTTTTTCCGGCCAAGAAATATTCTTCGGCGGCACCTTGCTTCTTTTTGTGATGCCAAGCGGCGAACAGTCCGATCGCGACGATGCCGACCAAGTAGACGCCCGCAGTGAGCATGTCGATGGGGCCAAGAGCAATGCCGCGCGCGTTCGGATCAACGGTCAAGGCGTCGGCGGAGACAGCCTCGGCCAACAGGTTCAATGAAATCAATGGAGTCACCTGGACGAAGAATGAGAAACGTTCGCGGCACACTATAGCGTTCAATAGTAGCAGGCACACTCCCGTGTGCCGTCCGCCTTTTCCGCTCGTTCAATAGTAGCAGGCACACTCCCGTGTGCCGTCCGCCTTTTCCAGTCGTTCGCTTTGATCGGCGGGGAGAGCTGTGCTTCTTTTTTCCTTTAACGAACGCCAAGCAATCACTGAAACATTCGCTTAACATCCCTACCACAAACAGTAAGCCTAAAAATCGAACCGAGTTTTTTCGGCCCAGGCGAACGGCACACGGGAGTGTGCCTGCTACTTTAGGAATTGATTTTGTCAGCCTGCGGGAACGGCACAGAGGACTGTGCCTACTTCCAACGATCCGATATTCTGCTCTGCGTGAATACGCTCCAACCCGCTACCGACTCCGCCGCTTCCGCGATTCGCACCGTCGCGGTGATCGGTTTGGGGCTGCTTGGTGGCAGCCTCGCCAAATGCATTCACAACCGCACCGAAACGCCTGGTGTCCGCGTCATCGGCTGGGCACGACGCAGTGAAACACGGCAATTCGCCATCGAAAACGATTTCGTTGATGCCGTTTCCGACGACGTTATTGAAGCCTGCGAACTCGCCGACTTGGCCGTGATCGCGACCCCCGTCGACCGGATCGCTGACTACGCCATCCAAATTGCCGCCGCCTGCCCAAGCATCCTCATTACTGACGTCGGCAGCACGAAATTACGCATCGTCGAAGCCGTCAATCAAACGCCTGCTGCTCAACGATTTGTCGCCGCGCACCCCATCGCGGGCAGCGAAAAGACCGGCATCGAAAACGCCTTCGGTGAGCTGTTTTGCGACAGACCGATCGTCATTACCCCGTCCGGAAACGAGCAACCCGGAGCCATCGCCGCCGTTGAGCGATTTTGGAAATCGACGGGCGGGCGAACGATGCACCTGACCCCACGCCAGCACGATGATCTGCTCGCGATCACCTCACACGCACCCCACCTGATCTCCTCGCTGGTCGCTCGCCAAGTCCCTGCGGAAGCGATCGGCATGGTCGGCACCGGCTGGCTCGACACGACCCGCATCGCCGCTGGTGACGAAGCGTTATGGACGGCGATTGTCAGCGAAAACCGAACCGCTATCCTGGCGGCTTTGACGGCGGCTCAAAAAGATCTGACTCACCTCATTAACATCGTGCAAAACAGCGACGACGAGTCGCTCGCCGAATTCCTCCGCACCGCGCGGTTGATTCGGCAACGTGCCTCCAACGGTTAACCAGTGGGATAGGCTTCCAGCCTGTCGTTAGCGAAATGACAGGCTGGAAGCCTATCCCACTTATCACTTTCCCTTTATCTACGGGCGTTCCTGACATGCCGCTTTGGCAAATCGACATTCATCCCGCTCCCAACCAACTCGACCGGATGGGCTTGCAAACCGCCAGCGAAATTCACGAACTGGGACTCGCCGATGACCTGACCATCGCCGCCGCGCGAGGTTATCTCGTGCAAGGTGAAATCAGTCGCGAGCAAGCCGACGCGATCGCCGCCACTCTGCTCGGCGACGCGATCACCGAACACACCGTTGTCGGTCGGTTGAGCGATAGCGATGAAGACGAGTTGTCCGATCCGCCCGAATCGATGATGGAAAACCTCGCCGAGCGCGGTATCGAAGACCAACCGCATTTGGTCCATGTGATGAGCAAACCCGGTGTGATGGACCCCGTCGCCGCCAGCACCCAGGGAGCACTCGCCGACAGTGGCCTCGCCGCTGACGCCGTGAAGACGTTTCGCAAGTATTGGATCTCTGGGATCGACGAGGCTGGGCTGGATCGGATTTGCCGCCGCGCGTTGTCGAATGATTCTATCGAAACCTTCGTCGTCGGTCCCTTGCGGATGAACGAACTGGGCATCGGTTCGAAGAGCAAATTTGAATTGGTTCGCGTGCCGATCCGCAGCCTCGATGATGCGGCTTTAGAAAAACTCTCCAAAGACGGCCAGCTCTACTTGACGCTGGTCGAGATGCAAACGATCCGCGATTATTTCGTTTCGATCGATCGCGATCCCACCGACATCGAATTGGAAACCGTCGCGCAAACTTGGTCCGAACACTGCAGCCACAAAACCTTGGCGGGGCGGATCCACTATCGAGGCCCCGCAGCCGACGGCACGCCCGATGGCGACGAGCGACAGTACGACAACATGCTCAAGGAAACGATCTTTGCCGCCACGCAAACGATCCGTCGCTCACTCGGTGAAGACGACTGGTGCGTCAGCGTGTTCAAAGACAACGCGGGCGTGGTCACGTTCGACGCCGAAGACCATGTTTGTTTTAAAGTCGAAACGCACAATCACCCATCGGCGTTGGAACCTTATGGTGGTGCCAACACCGGCATCGGTGGCGTGATCCGCGACCCGATGGGCACCGGCATGGGTGCCAAACCGATTTGCAATACCGATGTGTTTTGTTTCGCGCCACCTGATGTCACGCCCGACGAATTGCCGCCCGGCGTGTTGCACCCGCGACGTGTGATCCAAGGCGTCGTCTCGGGCGTCCGCGATTACGGAAACCGCATGGGCATCCCCACCGTCAACGGTGCGGTCTACTTCGATCGTCGCTATCTTGGCAACCCGCTCGTGTATTGCGGCAACGTCGGCATCATACCTGTCGGCATGGAAAACAAGGAAGTCAAACCGAACGATTTGATCGTCGCGATCGGTGGACGCACGGGACGCGACGGGATTCACGGGGCCACGTTCAGTAGCGCGGAATTAACCAGCGAATCGGAATCGTTGTCCGGAGGTGCCGTTCAAATCGGCAACGCGATCACCGAGAAAATGGTGCTCGACGTGTTACTGCAAGCTCGCGATGCGGGTCTGTACAACGCGGTCACCGATTGTGGTGCGGGCGGTTTCAGTAGCGCCGTTGGCGAGATGGGCGAAGAACTTGGTGCAGAAGTCTGGCTCGACAAAGCGCCGCTGAAGTACGATGGTTTAACCTACACCGAAATTTGGATTTCCGAAGCTCAAGAGCGAATGGTGTTGGCCGTCCCAGAGGATAAGTGGGACGCCCTCCGCACGCTTTGTGAAAGCGAAGGCGTGGAGGCAGCGGCGATCGGTCGTTTCGTGCCCACAGGCCGCTTGAAGTTAACTTATCACGGTGAACTCGTCGGTGATGTCGCCATGACGTTCTTACACGACGGACGCCCGCCCGTGATTCGCGATGCCGTCTATCATCCACCTGCGATCCAACCGCTTTCAATCCCGCCCCGCGATGCGGCGAAAAACAAACACACTTTGTTATCGATCCTCGGCAGTTACAACGTGGCCAGCAAGCACTGGGTGATCCGCCAATACGATCACGAAGTCCAAGCGGGCAGCGTGATCAAACCGCTCGTCGGTCCACAATGCGACGGCCCTGGCGACGCAGCCGTCGTCCGTCCGAAACTGACCAGCCACCGCGGTTTAGTGATTTCCTGCGGCATGAATCCGCATTACGGCGATTTTGACACGTACCACATGGCGACGTCGGCGATTGACGAAGCGATGCGGAACGCGGTCGCTGTCGGTGCGGACCCTGCCAAGATTGCGATCCTCGATAATTTCTGCTGGGGTTATACCGATCGTGCCGAGACGCTCGGCTCGCTCGTCCGCAGCGCGATCGCTTGCCAAGATATGGCGGTGGTGTTGCAGACGCCGTTCGTCAGCGGCAAAGATAGCCTCAACAATGAGTTCAGTTATTTTGGTGACGATGGACAAAAACAAACGATCGCGATCCCGCCGAGTCTGTTGATCAGTGCGATGGGCCAAATCGACGACGTTCGCAAAGCCGTCACGATGGATTTGAAAGAAGCGGGCAATGTGCTGTTGCTCGTCGGACGAACGCGGCGCGAGTTGGGCGGTTCTCATTACAGTCTCGTTGAGAAACAAAGCGGCGGTCAGGTACCACGCGTTGAACCGGAGTTTTCCAAGACCGTGTTCGCGACCGTGCATGCCGCGATCATGAATCGCGAGCTGCGCTCCTGCCACGACTTGAGCGAAGGCGGATTAGCGGTCGCGGCTGTGGAAATGTCCATTGCCGGCGGATTGGGCTTGGACATCACACTCGATGGCGTGTCACGGACTGCGGGCGAAGGCGAGCCGCTGAGCAGCAGCGAAGTGTTGTTCAGCGAATCGAACACACGCTTTTTAATCGAGGTGCAACCCGAACAAGTCGACGCCATCGTCGCTCGGTTTGCTTCTGCAGGCGTACCGTTGTCGCGCCTTGGAGTCGTCATGCCCGAGACCCGCGTGATCATCCGCGACAGCGGCAACGCAGTCCTGGACGTCAAGACCGCCGAAGCCAAAACAGCCTGGCAAGCACCACTGGATTGGCACTGATAAGGATCAACTAGCATCATCCATTTCAGGCTGGTCAATACTCAGAATCAATTATCTTTCCGGTTCGGTCGTCGACGCGATGCAAGCGAGTCACATCTCCAAACGCACCGTCGGCGGTTTTCAAAGAGACCAACCAATAGGGATTGTCAGGCACATTCGCCGCCACCATCGCTCTGAGGATCTCCAGATCATGCACACCGTTCTCGCTATACAACTTGGCGTAGAACTCCTTCTCGCGACGAATCTTCTGTGTATCGAAGAACACAGCGGAACATTTGGTACCTGCCGGAATATCACCATAGTGCTCGATCACAATCCTGATGGCCGCTATTTGATCAATCTCGCGTTGGGCCAACTCTGACTCCCTTGGCATGACACCTGCGCATCTGAAAAACATGGCATGCCCAACGGCAGTGCAGATGTGCATTCTACCAAAGGCGACGACGCAGGTGATTGTACACCTCACCAAGCGGCGGAAGCACTGCAATCATTTGAAAAACGGTCCACCGCCGACGCCGTTGCATGGGATGGTTTGTTGATCATTTTCGAGATTCAGCAACGCATATAAAGATTCCGTCAAGTTGATCAAGGTAGGCGTCGGTGTGCCAGTTGTTGTGATCGGCACTGTCGATGGCAACGAACTGCTTTGGTTCATTAGCAGACCGAAAGAGTTTCTCCCCCGACGAAAACGGAATCGTTCGGTCCATTTTGCCATGACTTTGTAGCAACGGTCCTTGGTACCGAACAATTTGCGAAACCGAATCCAGTTTGTTGCGTGGAACCAGCCAAGACAATTTCGGGTAGTGAACGTCGGCAACGTCGCGCAGAGACGAGAAGGTACTTTGCAGGATCAGTGCTCGCGGTGGTGAGTCGCTTGCCAATTGAGTGACGATCGCACCACCAAGCGACTCGCCCATCAGAACGATTTCCGAGTCCTTGATGGCCGCAAGTTCGCACAACTTTGCCCGCGCAGCCCGAGCATCCTGAATCACGCCCTCAACCGTTGGAATACCCTCGCTGCGTCCGTAGCCGCGATAGTCGAACATGAATTCCGGCATCACAATGCGGATTATTAACCAGCGGGAGCAATGGCCTGCCTCCGCCTCCGTCCCAGTGCCAGTTCTCTGCGAAAAGGTGCAGTTCTTTGGGATCCGTCGCCGACTGCAGTCACGCCTTGCGTTTCTTGTCTGCGGCACGAATGAGCGGGTCTAACGCGGCTTCATCGTTCCACAGTTCCTCGGGAGTCCCTGGAGGGACACCTGGCGTGGCCAGATCAATTATCTCTTTTTGCCTTCGTTTTGATATTGCCATCGTGCAGTTGCCTTGCTTTGAAGAAGTTAACGGCTCCGTTCACCACGCCGTGGCGAACGATTTTGAATTCGTCGAAAAACCGGATAGACCAAAAATCGGAACGCCACTTTCACTCCATTGCATGGCTTGATTCACCATCGATTCCTCGAAAACCGCGTACATGCCATGTTCTTCAAGGTGCGAGGACGGAGCTTCAAGAGAAAAAATGTATCGGCGGCTCGCACCAATCTCAACCGACAGAATGCGAATGCAGTCCAGATAGTCTCGGTCGGACGGATTGTCGACAATGTAGGCGGAATCTTCCGTTTCGCTCAGACTCATTTCAAACAAATGATTGTCCATTTCAAACAAAGCCACAAGCCCGACTGATGGACTCCCATGGAACCAAACGCGTGACAGAGCCGAATCCGATTCGCGAGGTCTCGGATTCTTTCTCGGCTCCGCTGAGTCTCGACATCGGATCCGTAGCCGTCACGCTTTCGCCTCCTTCCATCATTCGGAGTAAGTCGGTTCGCTCGTTCCAACCGGGCCTGATTTGGCCAAGCGAAATGTCGAATCGCCGTCGCTTAGGCCGAAGCTCGCCGTTTGGGTGAGTCCAGAAGACTTGCAAAATCCAAGTAGCACCGTTGGGGTGTTTGGTGACCTGCGGCAAAATGCTCTGTTTCTGCGTATTGTTGTCCCTGTGATTTGTTGTTCCCTATTCATGATACGATTCGTGATCGTGCGAGACGCGTCAGAAGTTTGATTGAGGAAATCAACCAGTTTTCATTGGCAGGCGATGCGCCTGCGGTGAACCAAGCTCCGTCGGGACGGAAAGAAATCGCAACTCCGGTGCAAGCCGCGGCCAATCGGTTCAGCGGTTTCTTGAGCCTCGTTCCCAGGCTCTGCCTGGGAACGCGCTGCACCGCAGGCTCTGCCTGCTGAATTTGCACGACTTGAGGCAGAGCCTCCATGGCAGTGTGTCCCTAGACAGAACCTGGGAACGAGAATCGGTGTGGCGCGAGATCCATTGCGAGGTGCTGAGTATCTTTATTCGAGTTTGCCCTTGATCAAACTCGGCGAGATGAACACGCCGCTGAAGAATTTGGAAGGATGCAGCTCCACCGTACTGTCTCGGTAGCCCGAGCTTAAGTATTGAAATTCGGTCAACGTCGATGGAACTGGGAACCCTGGATTCAAATACCGGTCTTCGTTCAAATCGGTGAACGTGCGAACGGATCCGTCTGCGAACAGCATGTTCACCGCCGGACCACCGCCTCCGCTGTGCATAGCGTACCACGCTAACGTCGACTGCAAGTACATCCTATTACCTGATCCGCCTGTAGGGGGAAGACAGTTTCGCAGCTTTTCGCACTTCAATTGCACTTCCAATCGCGAGTTGTACGATCCGATCCGCCCCAATTTTTTTGTACTACTATTGTAAAACGAAGGCCCTTCGGACGCCGATTCACTTAACAGCGAACCGGATTCCGCATACAACTGAGATCCCGTATCGGTGCCTGCGAAATAGTCAGATTTGTCAAACCCAAACGTGACTGGCGAGATCGCTTCATCGATATCGCCAGGGGCCGCGTCGCCTATCAAGGCAACGATGCTCGTGGGCACATCGCTGACACCCAGTCGCGCGGTCGTCAAGGCACCTAAGGTTGCACGTCGGCCGCGCAGACCCTGCTGAGCCGCCTGTCCATTGGTTCGCAGGGATTGGTCGCTGGCTTCGTAACGCACCCGCGGAGCCGAATATGTCAAAAACCAACTCGTGGCGTAATTCGTGTTGTAACCCTGGCCAATAAAATAGCGACTGACCAGCGAGGCTCGTTCTGCCGTGATGGGATTGGTCGTGGCAAACCCCACGCCCGCAGTGCCCGGACCTGTGATCTCTTTCCATTGGTCTTTGCCACACATCCCGTGCGTTAAACGAACCTGTTCGCCACCGACCAAATTGTCGAGATTGTCGTTCGTCTTCCATCCGAAGACATCTAGCAACTTCTCGTTGACTTTCATCGGGTTGCTCGGGCAGATCAATGTTTCCGGGCCCGCTGACCCGATGTTGATCTGATCGGAAACCCATCCGTACGTATCCATACATCCTTCACGATTGTGGTCGAACAATCCGCTGCACAATCGACCCCCTGAATCCCGTGAGGCATGCAAGAACATCCCTATTCCGGACTGCCGCAGATTGTTTTGGCAGGCTGCCGTGCGCGCGGATTCGCGAGCCTTGACGATGGCCGTTGACAACAACGCCACTAGCAAGGCGATAATGGCTATGACGACCAACAGCTCAATCAAGGTGAATCCAAGCTGTCGCCGGACAACAGCTGGAGAACGCTGCAAATTGATGGTGTGCATGTTCAGAATCTCCGGTGAGAGGATAGTGATTTCGTTGCGAGTTTAGGAATCTAATCCGTTTCGCTCAAACGGCTTCACGTACAATTCACACAAGCAGTCGACTGCCACCCGCGAGAGAAATTTGGGAACTGCGAACCGGTTTGGGTGGATCGCCGTAGAGCCAGGGTTGTGACAGATGGTAAAATGCTGGACTCGACTCGTTTTCTCTGGCTACTCCTTCCCCCGCTGAACGGTTGACTTGCCCGATGCAAGAAGATTTACTCGGCTATTTGCTGGGCGCCCTCGAACCCGATGAAATGCGGCGGGTCGAGCAATGGTTGCGTGAAGACGCCGGAGCGAGGCAAGAACTGGCTGATCTGGAGCGGATCCTCCAGCGTTTGGAGGCTGCCGACGAGATGGAAATGACGGAATTTGTTGAGTCACATGAGGACAGCAAGTTCACTGACGAGATCAGCGAGATCGACCTCGTACCACCAGCGGACCTGATTGCTCGAACGCTCGCAAACCTGCCTCCACTGCCGCAGCCCGTCGATTTCACCAGCGAATCGACGGATGCTCTGAACGAGTCGGTCGCTGCAGGGGCCGAGAAGTTGTACGGCGATTTGTCGCTCAGTAGCACAAGCGAAGGTGGCGGTGGTGTATCATGGCGCTGGCAGGATTGGGGGGCGTCGATCACAGCCGCAGCCGTTTTGGTTGCGATCGTGATTCCAGCGTTGGCCGAAGGTCGATTCGCCGCCCGCAAAGCCGCGTGCCAAGATCATTTGCGTGACCTCGGTGTGGCGATGACGCAGTTTGCCAGTCGAAACGCACAGTCTCGGTTGCCATCGGTCGCACCGGCGGGTTATCAAGCGTTCGCGGGCGTCTATGCGCTACGACTTCGCGATGCCGGTCTGCTCAATGATCCCACGCAAACGTTCTGCCCGTCGATCTCGCCGAACGTATTTTGGCCCGGCAACCAGCCGACGGATTCTCGGTTAGTCAATCAATCGTTTTCGACTTCCGAGCCGATGTTAGCCTCGCTGCAAACGCTCGATGAGATCGGCAGGGAACTGACATTAGCAGGGGAGACCTTCGTTCGTGATGCGGCGACAAGGATACGGATGATGCAAGCGATCGAAGAACTACGGTACATTCAAATGACCGCCGGCGGGCATTATGGTTACACATTGGGCGTTCGCGAGGGCGACCATTTCTCATCGCCTCGTTTTGAAGGCCGATCGCAGTTCGCAGTCATGAGCGATGCAGCGATCACTCGAACAACCGTGATTCAAAGAACAGCTACCGATCAACCGACCTACCAAGTGCAGGTGCTGAGTCATGGCGGCCGAGGCATCAATGTGTTGTACGAAGACGGCCATGTCGGTTTTTTGCCCAGTGAAGCACTCGATCGGATGCCAGACAATCCGCTGGTTAACAACGCCGGGTTGAGTGAAGCAGGCTTGACGTTAGATGATGCGTCGCTCGCCCCAAGCTGGCAACCGCCGTTCTCATCGGCCAGCCAACGCTGAATAGGTCTGTGCAACAAGTGGGATAGGCTTTCAGCCTGTCAATGCACTATTGACAGGCTGGAAGCCTATCCCTCGTATTGGCTCAAACCAATATGCTTGACGCGGATGCAGGTCGTCACTACAGTGTCCCGCATATGCGAAGCATTTCCTGCACGAATAGATCAACGTCTTTTATCACCTTGGTAGTGACCGGGTTGCTGATTTGCTGCTTGTTCAATTCTACGCCTATTGTTAAGTCGCATCTGGCTTGTGCGGAAATCCGCGTTCTAGATCTCGAAGTTGAAGCTGATGACAAGGGTGATTCAAGCCAGCCAGAATTTACTTCAACCGTTTCAAATGATCACTTCGGCTCTTTAGAACCGTGGCAACATATTGATGGACATGCTGACGCTCCGCCGAGCCGAGCAAAACGGGAATCGGACCTAGTTCGCGGTTCACCGGTACTAATAGCTTACTAATACAGCGTCTTTTTCGATTGCATCTACCCCCGATCTCGCACAGTGGCGTAGTTTGGTGGCAGCTGCAAATCCTCTTATGTGACGTGAACTTGTCAGCACGCTTGCCTGCACGTTTATACGTGGCAGAGTAACCGAGTTCACGTACATCGAAATGTCAATGAAAGGTATGTGATGCCGATTTCCCTAGAGAGGATCGCGCAGGCTTGCAGAGAGGCAGCCGAGCTTTTACCTCGACAAGGCCCAATTACAAAATTCGCTTTCCTGAATCCGTTGCAGGGTTTAGAGCAATTTCATTTTGACAAAGTAATGGAGCATGTTGGAGCGGTCTACAAAAATGAAGCCTATCTAGATGACAGTCGTTACCGAGAAAAACTCTGGCGTGGGCGTATCGTCGAACGTGACTTGCTGGAAGTACTGACCGAAGAGCTGGGAGAGCGGGCGGCTGAGTTGGTGGCTGGGTTAACTCCACGCATTGAGTTGCGACGCGCCATGTTGACCCATCCATTGCATTTTGGGCATCGTCGTGAGCTTGACTGGGTACTTGCCGAGACAGAATCTCTCAAGAAGTTTCGCCCGGAAGTCAAGCAGGAAGTTAAAGCAAGTCTGTTGGAAGAATTCAAACAATGGGCTATCGCTGAACTCCACCCACGTCTTTGCACAACACTTAACGAAGTGCTCGGTTGGCCAGAGAAGAAATGCGAAGAGCTTTCCGAGGAAAGTTTCTCTAAAACCGTTTCTGAATCGCGCTGGGAATGGGTTTATTTGCAAATGCTCTGGAATGTACTGCGAGGTAATGTAGATAACGCTGATTTATCTGCCCAGCATGTGGCGGCAGAGCCAAATGCGTTAAATGACAACTCATTGTTTACACATCCGTCACTGCCAAAGTTCGTCACCCTGACATCAGATACTCGCGTCGATGAGTTGATGATTCAGTTTACCTCCGCTTTTATCGATCAAGGCTATGCACAGAGTACATTGCCTAGCGTGGAACAGGGGTATTGGAAATGTTTCATCCAAAATTTTTCGCAACGCACACTATTGGCTCCAAAGTGGCGAAGACCGCTTTGGCGATTACTACGTGGCTTCAACCGATCCAGCACAGGCCCTTTAGAGAGCATTCAAAGTTCTCTGCAGGAATTGTCGATCGATGATCGCGATGCCCCAGCGTTTCTAGGTGCGGCCTTGCTATCCCTGCGCGGCTATGCTGGCATGATTTGGCAAACGGAAACACGACCAGATTTATTCCGCAAACCAAGTCCGCAAGGAACCTTGGTTGAGTTCCTGGCAGTTCGCCTATTGTTACTCGCCTTGGCGAAAAAACATCCCACCACGACATCTTTCTCAACAGGAGAGTCACCGTCTCTAGCAAATTCGCAGCATGAAGGTATCGATGCCGAACAATTGGCGTTCTTGCTGTTCGAACTTGCTCAAGTCCTAAGCTGGAGTCCGCAAAATCTCCTCGAATTGAATGTCACACAGTGGCAAGGTTTGATCGCTGAGATGCATGAATTTGGAGACCATCAGCGAAGGCGAGTTTTCCACGCCGCATACGAGCGACAGCTTGCGAAGATGGCACTGCGGACATTCCAAACAAGAACTCAGCAACCATCCATCCGTCCTGAACAGCCCACACTGCAAATCGTGTGTTGTATCGATGCAAGAGAGGAGTCGCTTCGAAGACATTTGGAAGAATTGGATTCATCGGTTGAAACCTATGGAATCGCGGGTTTCTTCGGCGTGGCAATGTATTACCGAGGCGTCGGGGATGCAGATTTTTCGGCGCAATGTCCAATCATCATGAAGCCCAAGCATTGGGTAACGGAAGAGCCGGTTTACTCGCTCGAACAATCTGACCGATCTCGAGCCAGGGCTCGACGGGTTCTCGGCACGGCGCAACGTCGATTTCAATCTCATTCTCGCGGTTCTCTAGGAGGAGCGATCGTTTCGACGCTGGTCGGACCGCTAGCGACCGTGCCGATGTTGAGCCGAATTCTATTTCCTCGAACGACAGCCATGATGAATCAAACGGCTCGTCAATTCATCGCTCCTCC